>NZ_JAYGHX010000002.1:432641-560577 GCF_034931325.1 Cyanobium gracile UHCC 0139
CCGGTGCCGGGGGCGGGGGCGGGGGCGGGGGGCGATCCATGGCGAAGTGGCGAACGGGGTCCGTCCCTTCAGGGTCGCCGTCGTCCACCGGCGACGGTTCACCCCGCGGGGGGAGCGCCTCTCACCCGAACGGGTGATGCCAGCGGCACCGGCACGGGGAAAAATGCCGGCTGGAGCGACGCTTCAGAAGCCGGCCGTCACGCTGCCGAGGGGATCCAGCCCGGCCCAGTCCAGCAGGGCCCTCCAGGAGCGCAGGCGCCGGTAGAGCTGGCCGTGGCCGTCAGTGTTGAGGTGCAGGCCGTCGCTGCACAGCCACTGCAGCCAGTGGGGGTCGGCCAGCAGGCCGTCGAGCAGTGGCAGGAACGGCACGTCGGCCTCCATGCAGGCCTCCTCCAGCAGGCCCTCGTAGCGGCGCACCGTGCCCAGGTCGTACCAGAGCATCTCGGCGAAGGGCATCACGACCTCATCCACCGGGGTGAGGCCCAGCACGAACACCGGGGCGATGGACGCCAGCCGGGGCAAGAGCTGCCGCAGGCCGAACAGGAAGGCGTCGGGGGCCAGCTGGTGGCGGCCGTCGGGCCGTCCCACCCGGGCCGTGTCGTTGAGGCCGATCGACAGCAGGATCCCCTGGGGCCGCTGGCGGCGCAGTTCACCCCGATGGCTCACCTCCGTCTCGGCACGGGCCGCCAGGCGCTCCAGCCCATCCCCCCGCACCCCGAGGCCGTAGACCACCGGGCCATGGGGCAGCTCCATCCAGTGGCGCCGCAGCCGCTCGCACCAGCCGCCCTGCTCGGGATCGCCCCAGCCATAGACGCCGCTGTCGCCGAGCACCACCAGCTTCTTCGGCACCTGCATCGGCAGGGCGATCAGAGGGTGGCGCCGAAGCGACGCAGCCGCTTCAGACCGTCGTCGATCGTGGCCGGCGACGCCGCGCAGGACAGACGGATGCAGCGGTCATCGCCGAAAGCAGCACCGGGCACCACCGCCAGGCCCACCTCCTCCAGCAGCCGGCCGCAGAGCGTCATCGAATCCAGGCCCCAGGCGCTGACGTCGGGGAAGGCGTAAAAGGCCCCTTCAGGGGGCAGCAGCTCGAGGCCGCTGATCGCCATCAGGCCGTCGCTGAGCCGGGATCGCCGACGGCTGAATTCGGCCGCCATCTCCTGGACGCAGTCGCGCGAGCCGCTGACGGCCGCCAGGGCGCCGAACTGGGCGAAACTGCAGACATTGCTGGTGCTCTGGCTCTGCAGGGCGCTGGCGGCGGCCACCACATGGGGGGCGCCCGCCAGCCAGCCGATGCGCCAGCCGGTCATCGCCCAGCCCTTGGCGAAGCCGTTGACGATGAAGATCCGCTCGGCGAGGTCGGGCGCCACCGCCGCCAGGCTGTGGTGCACATGGCCGGGGGAGAGCAGCATCTCGTAGATCTCGTCGCAGACCACCGCCACGGCGGGATGGCGGCGCAGCACGGCGGCGATCCCCTCCAGCTCCGTGCGGCTGAGCACCATGCCGGTGGGATTGGAGGGGCTGTTGAGCACCAGCAGCCGGCTGGCCGGGGTGATCGCCGCCTCCAACTGCTCGGGGCTGAAGCGGAACCCGCCGCTGGCATCGGTGGTGAGGCAGCGCACGCTGGCGCCGGCCAATTGGGCCATTTCCGGGTAGCTGAGCCAGTACGGGGCCGGCAGCAGCACCTCATCGCCGGGGTCGAGCAGGACCTGGAAGAGGTTGTAGAGGGCCTGCTTGCCGCCGTTGGTCACCAGCACCTGGTCGGGCCGGGTGGGAACGCCGTTCTCCTGGCTCAGCTTGGCGGCGATCGCCTGGCGCAGCTCGGGCTCGCCCGCCACGGGTCCGTAGCGGGTGTGGCCGGCCTCCAGGGCCTCGGCGGCCGCCTGACGGATGAAGGCGGGGGTGTCGAAGTCGGGCTCCCCGGCACTGAGGCTGCAGATGTCCTTGCCCTCGCCGCGCAGTTCGCGTGCCTTGGCAGTGATGGCGAGGGTGAGCGATGGCTGCAACGCCTGCGCCCGGGCGGAGAGCGTCAACGGGGCCGGCATGGCAGCGCGCGCCGTCTGGAGGGCGCGATTCGGCAATCCCGCCATCTTGCCCTACGCCCTGCGCCATGCCGAAGAATGGGGCGATGGCCCCCGATTCTCTGCCACCGTCTCCCCGGCAACCGTCCCTTCTGGGTGAGGACCCCGCCGCCGCGGAGCCTGCCACTGCGGTGACACCCGACCTGGCGGCGCTGGAGCGGGAGTGCCGCGAGTGCCGCCGCTGCGGCCTGGCGGAGGGCCGCCAGACGGTGGTGGTGAGCCGCGGCGATCCGGCGGCCCGGCTGATGGTGATCGGCGAGGGGCCCGGCGCCCAGGAGGATGCCAGCGGCCGGCCGTTCGTGGGCCGGGCCGGCCAGTTGCTCGACCAGATGCTCGCCAGCGTGGGGCTGGACAGTGAGCGCGACGCCTACGTCTGCAACGTGGTGAAGTGCCGTCCGCCGGACAACCGCCGGCCCACGCCCCAGGAGATCGCCGCCTGCGCCCCCTGGCTGGCCGCCCAGATCGCCGCCGTCGATCCGCCTGTGGTGCTCCTGGCCGGCGCCACCGCCCTGGAGGGGGTCCTGGGGATCAAGGGGGGGATTTCCCGGCTGCGGGGCCGTTGGCACCCCTGGCAGGGCCGCTGGGTGATGCCCGTGTTCCATCCCTCCTACCTGCTGCGCAATCCCTCGCGGGAGAAGGGTTCACCCAAGTGGCTCACCTGGCAGGACCTGCAGGAGGTGCGGCGGCGCCTGGAGGAGGACCGACCGTCGACACCCTCTTTGTGACAGGCTTTGGCCATCACCGGCCCATACGCGATGACCGGCACCCTGGCCACACCCACCACCACTCCGGGGACCTCCCCCCTCCCGGCCGACTGGGCCAGTGACCCCCGCTTCGACACGGTGATCCGGCGGCGCCGGACGCGCAGCGTGCGGGTCGGCAACGTGTGGGTGGGCAGCGAGCACCCCGTCGTGGTGCAGTCGATGATCAATGAGGACACCCTCGACATCGAAGGGGCCACCGCCGGTATCCGCCGCCTGCACGAGGCGGGCTGCGAAATCGTGCGGCTGACAGTGCCGAGCCTGGCCCATGCCAAGGCGGTGAAGGAGATCCGCCAGCGGCTCGAGGACACCTACCGGCCGGTGCCGCTGGTGGCGGACGTGCACCACAACGGCATGAAGATCGCCCTGGAGGTGGCCCAGCACGTCGACAAGGTGCGGATCAATCCGGGTCTCTACGTGTTCGACAAGCCCGACCCCAACCGCACCGCGTTCGCCCCGGAGGAGGTGGCGGCGATCGGCGAGCGCATCCAGGCCACCCTCGAACCCCTGGTGAGCCTGCTCAAGGACCAGGACAAGGGGCTGCGGATCGGCGTGAACCATGGCTCCCTGGCGGAGCGGATGCTGTTCACCTACGGCGACACCCCGCTGGGGATGGTGGAGAGCGCCATGGAGTTCATCCACATCTGCGACCGCCTCGACTTCCACAACATCGTCGTCTCGATGAAGGCCTCGCGGGCCCCGGTGATGCTGGCGGCCTACCGGATGATGGCCTTCCGCATGGACGCCGAGGGCTTCCACTACCCCCTGCACCTGGGGGTCACCGAGGCGGGCGACGGCGACTACGGCCGCATCAAGAGCACCGCCGGCATCGCCACCCTGCTGGCCGAGGGCCTCGGGGACACGATCCGGGTGTCGCTCACCGAGGCGCCGGAGAAGGAGATCCCGGTCTGCTACGCGATCCTGCAGGCCATGGGCCTCCGCAAGACGATGGTGGAGTACGTGGCCTGCCCCAGCTGCGGCCGCACCCTGTTCAACCTGGAGGAGGTGCTGCACACGGTGCGTAACGCCACCGCCCACCTCACCGGCCTGGACATCGCCGTGATGGGCTGCATCGTCAACGGCCCGGGCGAAATGGCCGACGCCGACTACGGCTACGTGGGCAAGACCCCCGGCACGATTTCCCTTTACCGGGGGCGGGAGGAGATCCGCCGGGTCCCCGAGGCCGAAGGGGTGGAGGCGCTGATCGCCCTGATCAAGGAGGACGGTCGCTGGGTCGACCCCTGAGCGGGGAGCCCACCCCTGCCATCGGCGCTACGTTGGAACCACGTTTCAGACTCCTTGAGGATCCCCACCATGGGCAGAGCTCGCGCCACCGTCGTGGTGCTGGTTGGTCTCGGAGCCTGTGCCGCCACGGCGGTGATGGCCCGGGAGATGGTGCTGACCCCCACCGGAACCGTTTCGATCAGCGACAGTCCCAAGGAGGTGATGGACCAGGCGTGGCAGATCGTCTTCCGCGACTACCTGGACACCACGGGCAAGTACACGCCTGAGCAGTGGCGCAAGCTGCGCCGGAGCGTGCTCTCCAAGAGCTACAGCACCCCCAAGGATGCCTACGAGGGCATCCGCGGCATGCTCAGCACCCTCGATGATCCCTACACCCGCTTCCTGGACCCGCGGGAGTTCAAGGAGATGCAGATCGACACCTCCGGGGAGCTCTCCGGGGTGGGCATCCAGCTGAGCGTCGACAAGGAGACCAAGGAGCTGGTTGTCATCTCGCCGATCGAGGGTTCACCGGCCTCGAGGGCCGGGGTGCAGCCCAAGGACGTGATCGTCTCGATCGACGGCAAGAGCACCAAGGGGATGAGCACCGAGGACGCGGTGAAGCTGATCCGGGGCAAGGCGGGCACCACGGTGAACCTGGTGCTGCGCCGCAAGGGCCAGAACATCGACACCCCCCTGACCCGGGAGCTGATCGAGATCCATGCCGTCACCCACCAGGTGAACAAGGCGCCGGACGGCACCAGGATCGGCTACATCCGCCTCAAGCAGTTCAGCGCCACCGCCACCAAGGACATGCGGGCGGCGGTGCGCGACCTGGAGGCCCAGGGGGTGCAGGGCTATGTGCTCGACCTGCGCAGCAACCCGGGCGGGCTGCTGGTGGCGAGCGTCGAGATCGCCCGCCAGTGGATCAACGAGGGCATCATCGTCTCCACCAAGACCCGCGACGGCATCCAGGACGTCAAGCGGGCCACGGGGCAGGCCCTCACCACCAAGCCCATGGTGGTGCTGGTCAATGAGGGTTCGGCCAGCGCCAGCGAAATCCTCTCCGGCGCCCTGCAGGACAACAACCGCGCCGTGCTGGTGGGCCAGAAGACCTTCGGCAAGGGTCTGGTGCAGTCCGTGCGCGGCCTGTCCGACGGCTCGGGCATGACGGTGACCATCGCCAAGTACCTGACGCCCCGCAACCGGGACATCCACAAGCACGGCATCAACCCGGACGTGCCGGTGAAGATGACCGAGCAGGAGGTGCAGCGCCTCAGGCTGGAGGACATCGGCACCAACCGCGACAGCCAGTACCGGGTGGCCGAATCCACCCTGCGCAAGCAGTTGCAGGCGGGTGCCGCCCTGGACAAGGCCTTCCAGCCCGGCAGTGCCAACCTGCCGGCGGCCCTTGCCAAGCCCTGACCCGGGTAACCGGACGCCGGGCCCTGTGCCCGGCTCGGTCTGGGACCTCAAGCCCTGGTGGTGCCAGCCGTGGAGCATCCTGCTCACCGGCGTATCGATTGTTTCAGGCAGCTGGGTGCTGCTTCACTTGTGGTGGATCACTGCCGGCGTCTTGGCGGTGATTGCCGCTTGGTGGCTGCTGTTCCTGGTGCTGATGCCGGCTGCCTGGAAGGAGTCGCAGGCCGGCGGCAGCGGCAACTGAACAGAAGCGGGGAAGGGCCGGGTTCAGGCCACCGGCTGCATCAAGCCGCCACCGGGGGAGGAGTCGTCGTCGTCGTTGTTGCCAGCCGCGGACTGGAGCAGGGCGAAGAAACCGAGGCCGATCACCCCCAGGAAGGCCGGCAGCAGCAAGGGATTCTGGGTGGCGCCCGCGACCTCGATCAACTCGCCCATGTCGCCAGGTAACGAAAGATAACGCCAGCTTAACGGACATTCTCATCGGGTGGGCGCCCCTTGTCCAGGAAAGGGCCGTGCTAAGGAGCGCCTGCGTGCAGACCGATCCGGCTCGCCGTAATCTCCGCATAGACAGCACCGAACGCTGTTCTCCATGGTCCGTTCGATCGGTGCTGACGTCGAAGATCCCCGTTCTGATCTGCATCGATGTGGAACCGGATGCGTTCTTCGTCTCGCGCCAGAAACCCGAGCCATGGAGGGGCTACGAGCTCACCCATGCCTACATCCGGAGCTGGCGATCGGCGCTGCAGCAGCTCACGGGGAACGCCGTCCATCTCTGCTGGTTCATCCGCATGGATCCCCAGGTGGCCCTGGCCCATGGCCATGCCGCCTGGGCCGTGGAGCACTACCGGGAACTGGTCCAGGAGGCCATCGACGCCGGCGATGAACTGGGCGCCCATGTCCACACCTATCGCTGGAGCGAGGAGTCCGGCGACTGGCTCGATGACCACGGCCACAACGACTGGGTGGCGGAATGTCTGGACACCGCCGTGGAGGCCTATCGAGCCAACGTCGGGACGCCCTGCCGCTCCCTGCGCTTCGGCAATTACTGGAGCGGAACGGAGGCCATCAACCGGGCGGAAGCCCTGGGATTCCGCTTCGATCTCACCATCGAGCCCGGCCTGCCACCGAATGCCCTGGACTCACGCAAACCGCCCCATTCGGGCGATCTGCCGGACTACTACCGGGTTCCCCGGGAACCCTATGCCCCATCCCGCAGCGACTTTCGCCGCAAGGCCAGGCCCGGTGATCGTGACATCACGCTCCTGCCGCTCACCTCGGCCCACCTCCAATACGGTTGGGGGCCGAGGAGCCTGAGGCAGCGATGGCGGCGACTGCGCCACAACGGCTGGCGGCACCGGCTGCAGGACACCCCCCTGTCGCTATGGCGGGACTGGAGCCATCCAAACCAGTTCAGCGTGATGATCGACCGGGCGATCGCCCAGCAACGCCGCCCCTATCTGGCCTTCGCCATTCACTCCAACGCTCCCGTCGAGCCTGAGACGCTGCCGAGAATCGAGCGCTGCCTGCAGGCCCTCATGCGCCACCCCGAGCGCTCCAGGTTCGCCTTCTGCACCCCCGCCGAGGCCATGGCGATCCTGCGGGGAGCCGCTCCCGTCAGCGCTCCAGGGGGCGGTGGCGCCCCAGCCGCCGTAACCGTTTGAGGACAATGGGAACCACCCGTCGGCGCGCCAGCCGCCACCAGGCACACAGCTGCCAGGGTTCAGCCAGCAGATAGCCGGTCAGGACGGACGTCGGGAGGCGGTTGTCCGGGTGGAAGGGCACCAGCCGGCCCAGGTGCCGGATGGTGGCGGGCTGACCCCGATGCAGGGTCCGCACCAGGCGTCGCCGCTGTCGGGCGTCGCTGGAGGTGAGGGTCGGGCGCATGTACCAGCCGAGGTTATCGATGACGAGATCGCTGAGACTGGCCGAACCAGCCCTCACGTCTCCAGAGGTTTCCGATCGGGTCAGCTCCTCTTCAAGCTGCGTCAGGGCGATGCGCATCAGCCCAGCATCGACGCGTTCCAGCGCCTCGATCACCTTCGTCATGGGCCCGAGAATGCGGCACTGCCGCTGCCGCCGCTCCGCTTCGGCCGGATGGCTGAGGCCGCGCTCGCGGGCGAGGGCCTCGCAGCTGGTGCGGATGTTGAGGAAGTACTCGTGGGCCCGCTCCAGGCGCCAGCGGGTGCTGGTCGCCTCCCGATGCTGCACCCGATAGGCCGCGGTGGCATGGCTATTGCGCACCATCGGGGCGATGGAGGCCAGCTGGAACCAGGCCTGCACATCACTGCTCCAGGCGTTCCGGGCCGGCCAGCCCCCGATGGCCTCCAGGGCGGAACGCCGGATCAGCACGAAGGACGGGGTGTCGATCCGGTGGAAAGGGAAGGTGTCCCAGGGGTCGAACCGTTCCGGGCCCAGGGCGGGGGGCGGAAAGCGCAACTGCCGCTCGTCTTCGTAGGTGAGGGTGCGGGACACCGCCGCGCTGGCCGCCGGATCGTCGCGCAGCAGCGTGCTGAGCAGCTCAAGGTGGCGGGGATGCCAGAGGTCGTCCTGGTCCAGAAAGGTGACGCAGGCTGCGGTGCTGCGCGTGAAGCCGAACTGCCGGGTCTGGTGGGTGCCCTTACCGGGATGGCGGTGCAGGGCCACCTGGGGAAAGGAGCGGACGATGGCCAGCGAGTCATCGCTGGAGCCGTCGTCGACCACGATGATCTCCCGGGCCGGCAGGGTCTGGGCCAGCACCGACTCCAGCGTCTGGCGGATCCAGGCCGCCCCGTTGAACAGGGGGATGATGACGGCGATGTCCGCAGCGGATTCGCCGGCGGCCGCCATGGCGAGAGGGCCCGTCACACCACCAGCACCGCCGCGTTCGTCGCCGCCTGCTCCTCGGCCCGCTGCTCCGGGGTGCGCCCATCGGCCTCGGGGATCTGGCCGGCCATGGCGGAGAGCCAGGCCATCAGCTGCTCCACCTGCTGGGCGGGGGACAGGGCCCCCAGGCCCCGGGCCAGCACCTTGGCGGTGCTGCCGGCGCCGCCCTGGTACACCAGCCGGCCGTGCAGGTGCTGGGGCAGGGCCTGGCGCAGGCGGCGGAAGGCGGGCTCCTCCATCGGCGTCTCCAGGGCGATGTTGGGTTTCTCGGGCTTGATGCGGGAGAAGCCGCAGCGGCGTGCCAGCAGCTTCAGTTCCATCAGCTGCAGCAGGCTCTGCACCGGCGCCGGAATCGGGCCGTAGCGGTCGGCCCAGCCGGCGGCCAGTTCCACCAGGGCCGCCTTGCCGCCGCATTCGGCGGCGGCGCGATAGGCCGCCATCTTCTCGTCGGCCTCGGTGATCCAGTCGGCCGGGATGAAGGCCGTCACCGGCAGGTCGATCTGGGTTTCGTCCACCGCCGGGATGTCCTGGCCCTGGATCTCGGCCAGGCAGTCCTGCAGCATCTCCATGTAGAGGTCGAAGCCGATCGCCTCCATCTGGCCGCTCTGCTCCACCCCCAGCAGGTTGCCTACGCCGCGGATCTCCATGTCGCGCATGGCCAGCTGGTAGCCGGAGCCCAGCTGGGCGAACTCCTGGATCGCCCGCAGCCGCTGGCGGGCCGCCTCACTGAGGGAGGCATCGCCCGGATAGAACAGCCAGGCGTGGGCCTGGATGCCGCTGCGGCCCACCCGGCCCCGCAGTTGGTACAGCTGGGCCAGGCCGAACCTGTGGGCGTCCTCCACCAGGATCGTGTTCACCCGGGGGATGTCGAGGCCGCTCTCGATGATCGTGGTGCAGAGCATCACGTCGGCCTCGCCGGCGTTGAAGGCCACCATGGCGCTCTCCAGCTCGCCTTCCGGCATCTGGCCGTGGGCCACCTGCAGCCGCAGCCCCGGCAGCATCGCCCGCAGCTGGCCCGCCACCTCTTCGATCCCCTCCACCCGCGGCACCACGTAGAACACCTGGCCGCCGCGGTCGAGCTCCTGGCGGATGGCGCTGCGCACCGCCTCCTCATCGAGGCTGGCCAGGTGGGTCTTGATCGGGCGTCGCAGGGGCGGCGGCGTGGTGATCAGGCTCATCTCCCGCACCCCCGAGAGGCTCATGTAGAGGGTGCGCGGGATCGGCGTGGCGGACAGCGTCAACACGTCCACATCCTTTCGGAGCGCCTTGATCTTCTCCTTCTGATTCACACCGAAGCGCTGCTCCTCATCCACCACCAGCAGTCCCAGCTGGCGGAAGGCCGTGCCCTTGCCCAGCAGCTGGTGGGTGCCCACCACCACGTCGGTGTTGCCCTTGGCCAGATCGTCCAGGATCGTCTTGCGCTCGGCGGCGGTGCGGAAGCGGTTGAGCAGGGCCACCTTGAGCGGGTAGGGGGCGAAGCGCTCGCTCAGGGTGCGCCAGTGCTGCTGGGCCAGCACAGTGGTGGGAGCCAGCAGGGCGCACTGCTTGCCGGCGGTGACCGCCTTGAAGATGGCCCGGATCGCCACTTCCGTCTTGCCGAAGCCCACATCGCCGCACACCAGCCGGTCCATCGGCTGGTCCCGTTCCATGTCGCGCTTGACGTCCACGATCGCCTTGAGCTGGTCGGGAGTGGGGTCGTAGGGGAAGGAATCCTCCAGTTCGCCCTGCCAGGGGCCATCGGGGGGGAAAGCGAAGCCCGGTGCCTGGTGGCGCTCGGCGTAAAGCTTCACCAGATCCATCGCCACCTTGGCCACCGCCTTGCGGGCCCGCTCCTTGGCCTTGGTCCAGGCCGTGCCGCCCATGCGGTTGAGCTCCGGCGGGCTGTCGCTGCTGGCCCGGTAGCGGCCCAGGCTGCCCAGCTGGTCGGCGGCCACCCGCAGCAGCCCATCGGCGTACTGCACCACCAGGTAGTCGCGGGCCTCGCCGCCGATGGCCAGCTTCTCCAGCTTCAGGAACCGACCGATCCCGTGGTTGCGATGCACCACGAAATCGCCGGGGAGCATCTTGTTGGGATCCACCGTGCGGCTTGCCGCCTTGCGGCGCCGGCGCACGTAGCCGCCGCTCGCCAGGCTGTGCTGGCCGAAGATCTCCCGGTCGGTGAACAGCACCAGCTTCCAGGCCGGCAGCTGGAACCCCTCCAGTTCGGCCGTGCCGCGCAGCTTGAGCGCCACCGGCGTTCCCTGCTCCACCAGCCGCTCGATGGCCGGGAAATCGCGGGCGTTGGGCACGAAGCGGGTGACGCAGTCGTGTTCCTCCAGCAGGGCCACGGCCCGTGACGGCTGGGCGGAGACGATCCAGGGCCGGGCCTTCTCGCGCAGGTGCCCCTTGATCTGCTCCGCCAGGCGCCCGAACTGGTTCGGGTGGGCCGGCACCGGCCGGCTGGAAAGGTCGAGGTCGTTCGGATGGCGGTCGCTCTCGTGCAGCTCCGCCAGGTCGAAGCCGGTGAAGGCCTCCGCCTCCGCCAGGGCCACCGCGATCGGCCGGTGCAGCAGGCCGGGCAGGGGCAGGGGCGGCTCGCCGTCAGCGGCGGCGACCACCTCGCCGTGGTGCTCGGCGGCATGGTCGAACCACTGCTGGCCGTGGGCCAGGCACTGGCGCCGCTCATCAATCGCCACCAGCGTGCCGGACGGGAGGTAGTCGAGCAGGGTCGCCGGCGCCTCCCAGGCCAGGCCCATCAGCCGCCGCATCTCCTCCGGCGTGCCCCCCTCCAGCAGCTGGTCGAGGGCGGCGGGCTCCAGCAGCCGCTCCAGGCCCTCCGGCATCCGCTCCCGCAGGGCCTCGGCGACCAGGGGTGCGTAGCTGGTGGGGGTGAGGCGCACCCGCTCGATCACATCGAGGGAGCGCTGGGTGGCGGGGTCGAACTCCCGCAGCTTTTCGAGGTCTTCACCGAAGAGCTCCAACCGCACCGGCAGCTCAGCGCTGACCGGGAACACATCGACGATGTCGCCCCGACGGCTCCAGGTGCCTTCCTGCTCGATCGTCGGCACCTTCTCGTAGCCCAGCCCGGCCAGGGTGTGGGCCAGCTGCTCCAGATCCACCCGATCACCCCGGCGCAGGGTGAGGCAGCGGGCCGCCAGCTGGGGCGGCGGCGGCAGGTGGGGCTGCAGGGCCCGCTCGGTGGCCACCACGGCGAAGCGGCCGCCGCTGGTCCCAGGGGGCCCGTCACCATCGCCGATCAGCTCGGCCAGCACCTGCAGCTGGCCCCAGGTGATTTCGCTGGTGGGGTCGAAGGGTTCGTAGGGGGAACCCTCGCTGGTGGGGTACAGCTGGCAGAGGGGCCAGCCCATCAGCTCCAGCAGGGAGGCCCAGCGGCCTGCCTCCTCCAGGGTCGGCACCACCACCAGAAGGGGGGCCTCGCTGGAGCCCGCCAGGGCGCTGGCCACGAGGGCCCGGGCCGCCCGACCCGCTCCGCTCAGCCGCAGCCGCTCGGCCCGCCCGCAGCGCGCCCTCACCTCGGCCGTGAGGGGGGCGGCCTGCAGCTGGCGCACGAGGGCGTGGAGGGGCATCGCGAGGATGGAATCAAACCGATGGCGATCCTCGCAACCACCGCACACCGCCGCGACACCTCTGGCCCCTTTGCCGTCATGCTGGTGGCCGGTCTGCCGAGCGATGGCCCGCTTCCGTTGTCCCACCTGCCGCGGTCGTCCCCTGCGGCTGCAGCAACCCTTCACGGGCCTCCCCCGCTGCGGACGCTGCGGGGACCTGCTGGAGCCGAAGCCCCGCCATGGCCGCGCCTGGGGCCTGGCCGGCGGGGTGGCCGTGCTGGTGCTGGGGGGAGCCGCCCTCTCCGGCCTGCTCGAGCCGATGGGCAGCCTGCCCGAACAGGCCCCCGAGATCACCACCCGGCTGCTGGAGCGCTTCGATCCGGCCCCCGATCCGCGCCAGCGGCCGATGGCGCTGATCGAGGGGGGCCTGCTTGAGAACCTCAAGGAGGCCGACCGGCAATGGATTCCCACCGCCGAGCCCCTGGCCGGCGGTGGCATCCGCTTCCTCTACCGCCGCCGGGCCGGTGAACCCGAGCTCTCGGTGGATGAGCTGCAGGACCTGATCGACTCCCCACCGGACCACGGCGAGAAGCGCAGCGCCATCGTCGAACTGCTCAGCGTCCTCGAGGCGGCCGGCGTGCAGGTGCAGCTGACGGAGCCGAGAAAGACGGGGGCCGCCGGGGAATGGGACCACGCCGCCCGCACCCTGAGGATCAAGCCCGCCGTGGTGGACAAGGGCACCGTGGATTTCGCCCAGGTGCTCAACCACGAGGCGATCCATGTGGCCCAGAGCTGCGCAGCAGGTGGTCTGCGCTCCGTGCCCCGGACCCTGGGCTTGAGCCAGGAGGTGCCGCCGGAGTTGAAGCTCCATCTCGACGATCCCCTCTACGCCGGGGCCTCCGACTGGGAGAAGGCCCTGGAGCGCGAGGCCTATGCCAACCAGCGCCTGCTGGAGCTGGGCACCACCCTGGTCCGCAGCCATTGCCGCGTGCGCGCCACGGGCTAAGCCGCAGCCGGAGCCGGGGCCCTCAGCCGGAGATGTGGGCGATCAGATCGAGGCACTTGCTGGAGTAGCCCCACTCGTTGTCGTACCAGGCCACCACCTTCACGAAGGTGTCGGTGAGGGCGATGCCGGCGGAGGCATCGAAGATCGAGGTGCAGGTTTCGCCGAGGAAATCGGTCGAAACCACCGCGTCCTCCGTGTAGCCGAGGATCCCTGCCATCGGACCGGTGGCGGCCTCCCGCATGGCGGCCTTGATGGCGTCGTAGCTGGCGCCCCTCTCGAGGTTCACCGTCAGGTCCACCACCGAGACGTTGGGGGTGGGAACCCGGAAGGCCATGCCGGTGAGCTTGCCGCTCAAGGCCGGGATCACCTTGCCCACCGCCTTCGCCGCGCCGGTGGAGGACGGGATGATGTTCTGGCCGGCGCCACGGCCGCCGCGCCAGTCCTTGACCGAGGGCCCGTCGACCGTCTTCTGGGTGGCGGTGGTGGCGTGCACGGTGGTCATCAAGCCATCACGGATGCCGAAGCTGTCGTGCAGCACCTTGGCCATCGGTGCCAGGCAGTTGGTGGTGCAGGAGGCGTTGGAGACGATGTCCTGGCCCGCATAGGTGGTGTGGTTCACCCCCATCACGAACATGGGCGTGTCGTCCTTGGAGGGGGCCGACATCACCACCTTGGAGGCCCCTGCCGTGATGTGGGCGCGGGCCCGGTCGTCGGTCAGGAACAGGCCCGTGGACTCGAGCACCACGTCGGCGCCGACATCGCCCCAGCGCAGGGCGGCGGGATCGCGCTCCGCGCTGATGCGGATGCGGCGGCCGTTCACCACCAGGGCGCCATCGTCGACGGACACCTCACCGACGAAGCGGCCATGGGTGGAGTCGTAGCGGAGCATGTAGGCGATGTAATCGACATCGATCAGGTCGTTGATGCCCACCACCTCGATGTCATCGCGGCCGCAGGCGATGCGGAAGACGAGGCGGCCGATGCGTCCGAACCCGTTGATGCCGATCCTGATGGTCACCCGTGGATCTCCCAAGGCGCTACAGGGGATTCAGGGTCGCACGCAGCCGGAGGCCATCGATGGAGCCGTCCGCACCATTGTCGCCAGATGAAACGGGCTCGCCTGCTGCAACCGGCGCCGCAACCGACGGCTCCAGCCGAACGCCACGACACCGCCCAGCAGCGGCAGGGGGCCCGGCACGGGAACACTGCGCAGTGCGGTGGGGTTGAAGGGCCTGCCGTTGATCACGGCATTGACACGATTGGAGCCGGCCGTGGACCCGAACCTCAGGGCTGATCGATTGTTGATGACGATCAGGGAGCCGGTGATGCTGGAAGGGTTTCCATTGCCGGAGCGATTCAGCCTCGCCGTGCCCCCGCCGGTGAGCAGGAAGGTACCGAAGACATCGGATCCCGTCAGGCTGAGATTCGATCCGGGGCGGGCGAAGCTGAAGATGATCTTGGAGGGATCCACATCCCCCTGCAGCGTCCAGTCCTGGTTGGTGGTGAGACTGGTGGGCATGTTGAAGACGAAGTACTCACCCCCCGAGCCGACGACATTGAGATCGACGTTTCGGCCGACGGCCTGGACGTTGTAGTAGTTGATCCCCCCGGTTTCGGAGAGGGATCCGGTGAGGGTGAGGCTGCCGGACAGGTTGACCGCATCGTTGTAGCGGCAGGAGCTCAGCGCCACGGTGCAATTCGAGGCGTTGATGCCACCGATGTAGCTGGCCACGGCCAGGGCATCCACCTCGGCCTGGGTGGTCCAGGCATTGCTGACCACCGTGGTGCCGGGGCCGTTGGTGACGGTGGCTGACTGGGATCGGAAGATCTGGGTGGCGGCGATCGATCCGGCATTGAGCCGGGCATTGCCGCCCACCAACGCATGGCCGTTACCGGGCTGGGCAGGGAGCGGCGGGGTGACGCTGCAACTCGCCGGGACGGAAACGATGGAGCCGCCGTTGAGCTGGTTGGGCGACCTGGTGCTGGTGCCGAGGCTGGAGGAGACGCTTCTGTTGGTGATGTTCACCAGGCCGAAGCCGGCGGCACACCCCAGGTTGAAACCGTCCGCCTGGGCGTCATTGGCCCGGGCCGGTCGGTCGTGGCCGAGGGCCAGCGCCAGGCTGATCCCGAGCCCCCAGGCCAGAGCGTGGCGGCCGGCCATGGCTGGGCACCGCCGCGGAGCGTCCACGCTGGCGGGAAGGGTTGCGGAGCGTACTGAGATCATGCCGATCGCTGAATCGAGTCAGCTGGAGTGAGCTGCATGGGGGAAGTCTTGATGCGCAACATCATTCGACCCTGAGACCTTAAGCCGAGAAGAAGGTTTTCTCCCTTCATTTTAAGGCTGTACTCTGCAGACATCAAGGAGTAAAATGTGCGCTGAGATCATAACACCGTTCTCCAGCAGATGTCAGCCTCCCAACAGGGCCGACTCCCGGAGGTCGGCGTATTCAGGGACCAGAGACTTCCCGGAGATCCACAGCCGGATTTCACCACAGAGGCCTCATCCATTGCCACAATGTCGGCCAATGGATGTCAGTGGTCTCTCCCCTCCCGATGACACGCAATGATCCCGAACAGCACCGGCCCCACCAGAGCGTCACCGATGTCTTGTCCCTGATCGCCCTGGCCCTTTTCGTCACCTATGGGGTGTCACTTCTGAACGCGATTCTGCCCCTGGCGGTCGGTCAACCGGCCTGGCTGTCCAACCTGATCAGCTCCCTGCTCGATGGGGCCCCTCTGGCCTTGGTGGGACTGGGGCTGGTCCATCTGCTCGCCGACCTCGAACCTGACCGGCTCCGACTCCAGGCCCGTCGCCGGGCGGTGGCCCGCTGGGCGACCGTTGCGGTGATCGGATTCCTGCTGCTGATTCCCCTGCAGGCCATCTCCGTCGTCCAGGGCTACGGGCTGGTGACCCGCAGCCAGAGCAGCGCCATGGCGGTGGCGACCGAACGCGCCGAGGAGTTCAGGCGCGCCATCGGAGCCGCCACGTCGGTGGAGGATCTGCAGCAGAGGATCGCGGACCTGCAGGGCCCCGGGCTGCAGCTGAGCGAGGGGCCCCAGTCCCTGCCTGAACTGAAGAGAACCCTGAACCAACGGTTGCAGGAGTCCCTCAGAAGCTCCAGGAGCGTCATCCATTCCCCCTGGAGGCCGGAGCTCTGGGCGATCGTCCAGAGGACGTTCCGGGTGCTGCTCCTGGCCCTGGTGTACGCCCTGGCCTTCGCGGCCGGCAGCCAGCGGCGGGACCGCGAGGAGTCCCTGCTCAGGGAGCTCCTGGCCCGCTGGCATCGCCTGCGGGCCAGGGGTCTGCGGCGGCGCCTGGAGGCCCGATCCTCCGCCCCGCGGGCACTTCCCGCCGACATGGCCTATTTTCATGCGCTGAGTGTGGTGAGCGAGCCCCAGGGCAGCGGGCCGCTCCCCTGAGAGGGATCAGCCCTCCAGGCCCGGAGCCGCAGCCCCGCCGTCGCCGGCCCGCAGGGTCTCCTCCTCCAGCAGCATGTTGAAGCGCAGCAGGTCGGCGTCCTTCAGCTGCTGGCGGCTGCTGACGCCCAGGTGCTTCTCGAGGAAGCTCCTGCCCATGCCCCCGTCCCAGCCGAGCTGCTGCAGGAGCAGGTTGCACTGCTCGAGCAGGTCGGACCGTCGCAGCGGCACCACCGCCGTGGCGGGATCGCAGCCTGGCTCGAGGGTTTCGATCGCCTGCAGATAGGCGATCAGATCGGCGTAGACGGTGATGCGGTCGCGGCTGGGGTGACCAAAGCAGCGCTGCAGATAGGCGGCCTCCCGGTCCCGGTCCCAGCCGAGGCGGCGCAGCTGCAGATCGAGATGGGTGAGTTCGGCACTCCAGTCCTGGGGGTCCTCGTCGGGACTCGGGGGCGCAGGGGACGCGGCCTCGGGCGCGGGCGCGGGCGGCGCGGCCGTGGCGGCGGGCCGTGCCGGGGGCGATGGCGGGGCTGGGAGCGGCACGGGCAGCGTCGGCTCAGGGGCGGCCACCGATCGCTTCGGCGGGGGAGCCGGCGGTTCCTGCACTGGGGGAGTGGTCAGGGCGGCGGCCGTCCCGAGGCTCTGGAGATGGGCCAGGAGGCGCCTCCTGGCGCGGTCTTCGGCTTCTTCGGCATCCCCCGCCTCCCCCAGGGCGCTGCCCAGGAACCGGTCCCCGTCACGGGCCGAGACCAGCACGACGCGGCGGCCGCCGTCGCAGTGGAGCAGTCGGACCTGAACGTGCATGGGGGCGGGAAGGGTCGAGGGTCTTTCTAGAGTGCTTCTTTGCAGCCTCCACGGCCGAGCGAACGCCAGGAATGGAAGTGGAATCGGTCGAGAGCCTCACGCCCCTGCTGCAGCCCCTGCTGCAGGAGGCGGACCAGTGGGGAGAGGTGCTGCTGCTGCTGGTCCTGCTGGTGGGGCTGGAGGCGGTGCTCTCCGCCGACAACGCCATCGCGCTGGCCGCCATCTCCCGGCGGCTGCACGATCCGGCCCGGCAGCGCATGGCCCTGAACCTCGGCCTGGTGCTGGCCCTGGTCTTCCGGCTGGCCCTGATCGCCCTGGCCAGCCAGGTGCTCGCCTTCTGGCCCCTGCAGCTGCTGGCTTCGGCCTACCTGCTCTGGCTCTGCGGCCGCCACCTGCTGGGCAAGGACGACGGCGTCGACGACCCCGATGGCCAGGACCCGGCAGCGGCCGGCCACGGCCCCCACGGATTCCCCCACGACCCGGGCCATCCGCACCACGGCGCCACCCTGGGCTCGATCGTGGCCACCCTGGCCCTCACCGACCTGGCCTTCTCCCTCGACAGCGTCTCTGCGGCGGTGGCGGTGACCGACCGGGTGCCGCTGGTGATGGCCGGCGGGGTGATCGGCATCATCGCCCTGCGGCTCACGGCCGAGCTGTTCCTGCGCTGGTTGGAGATCTTCCCCCATCTGGAAACCGCCGGCTACCTGGCCGTGGGGCTGGTGGGCCTGAAGTTGCTGCTGCGCCTGGTGCTGCCGGCGGTGGAGGTGCCCGAATGGGCCCTGCTGCTTGTGGTGGCGGCCCTGTTCGCCTGGGGCTTCTCCCTGCGCACCGCACCGTCGCGCCTGCCCGAGCAGGGCAGCGGCGACGCCTGACCGCCGCGGAACGATGCGGATCGAGCTGCGCCAGATCGACTCGGACCGGCTGATCACCACGATCGAGATCGACGACCTCGGCGACGTCCCCCTTCCCGGCCGCTGGCTGACGGTCGGCGAAGCCAGCTTCCTGGTGCTCCAACGCCGCCACCGCTACCGGCTGCGGCAGGGCCGCTACGAGCTCGCCACGGTGGCGCTGCAGGTCAAGCCCCAGCGACGGCCGGCGGATGCCCTCTGGTGGGACGGGCGCTGGGTGATCGGTGACCCCCACTGCCGCTTCAACGCCCGCAGTCCCCTGCTGCGCTGCGCCGTGCTGCCGGAGGGACCCTGCGAGCGCTGCAGCCACCGCACGCCCCGCTGAGGCGATGGCGCCGCCGGCCGGTCCTAGGCTGGTGGCCTCTCCGTGTTCGCGCCCGATCACCGCCCCTACCTCCAGGTCCCAGGCCCAGGCCAGCCGGAGCCGACGCAGCGGCAACGGCTCCTCCCCCATCCCCGCCCCGGTGGCCACCCCTTCTCCCGCCCCGGTGGCCGCCGATCCCCTCACCCCCAGCCACACCGCCACGGGTCTGAACCCACCGGTGGCCGGACTGGCGACGGATTTCGCCGTGCTGGGTCTCTCGGAGCCCATCCTCAAGGCCGTGGCCGCCAAGGGCTACAGCAGCCCCTCGCCGATCCAGCTGCAGTGCATCCCGGCGGTGCTCGCCGGCCACGACGTCATGGCGGCCGCCCAGACGGGCACCGGCAAGACGGCGGGCTTCACCCTGCCGATGCTGGAACGGTTGCGCCATGGTCCCCACGCCCGGGCCGGTGTGGTGCGGGCCCTGGTGCTGACGCCCACCCGCGAGCTGGCGGCCCAGGTGGCGGACAGCGTCACCGCCTACGGCCGCTACCTGGATCTGCGCTCCGATGTCGTCTTCGGCGGGGTGAGCGCCAACCCCCAGATGCAGCGCCTGCGCCGCGGTGCCGACGTGCTGGTGGCCACCCCGGGCCGGCTGATGGACCTGCACCAGCAGAACGCCCTGCGGCTCGACCGGGTCGAGATCCTGGTGCTCGATGAGGCCGACCGGATGCTCGACATGGGCTTCATCCGCGACATCCGCCGGATCCTCTCCCTGCTGCCGGCGAAGCGCCAGAACCTGCTGTTCTCGGCCACCTTCTCCACCGAGATCCGGCGGCTGGCCACCGGCCTGCTGCATAACCCCGTGCAGCTCCAGGCGAGCCCGGAGAACCAGGCCGCGCCGCTGGTGGAGCAGGTGATCCATCCCTGCGACATGGACCGAAAGGGGGACCTGCTCAGCCATCTGATCCGCAGCAACGACTGGCGTCAGGTGCTGGTGTTCTCCCGAACGAAGCACGGGGCCAACCGGCTGGCGGAACGGCTCGAGAAGGAGGGGCTGGGGGCGGCGGCGATCCACGGCAACAAGAGCCAGGGGGCCCGCACCCGGGCGCTGGCGGAGTTCAAGAGCGGTCAGGTACGGGTGCTGGTGGCCACCGACATCGCCGCCCGCGGCATCGACATCCACCAGCTGCCCCACGTGGTCAACCTCGACCTGCCCAACGTGGCCGAGGACTACGTGCACCGCATCGGCCGCACCGGCCGGGCGGGCCAGAACGGCCATGCCATCTCCCTGGTGGCGGCCGAGGAGCATGAGCTGCTGCGGGCCATCGAACGCCTGGTCGGCTCCCCCCTGCCCCGCCAGGAGGTGTCGGGCTTCGAGCCCACCGTGCTCTCCGCGCCGCCCCTGGATCTCAGCGGCGGCCGGGGCCGCCGCAGCCAGGGCCCCCGCCACGGGCAGGGGCAGGGCCACGACCGGGGCCGTCGCCGCAGCGGTTCCCGCTGAACGGCAGTGGTTGTGACAGCCTCCGCCGCCTCCCTAGGGTGAACTGAGGATCTGCCTCCTTCCGACATGCCCTACGAACCCGGATCCACCCAGTGCCGCGTGCTGATCGACTGCAAGGCCCAGATCGAAGGCATGCTTCTCGCCTTGGAGCGCATCGACAACAGCCGTCACATCCGTGACCAGCTGGTGGCGGTCCACAACCAGCTGGAGGGACTGCACGAACTGCACCGGCGCCAGCCCGAAGAGCTCGCCTCCGGCAGCTGAACCAGAGCCTGGGCCGCCCCAAGGGCAGGTTCATCCTGCCCGCGAGGTCTCCTCCACCCGGGCCCGGTGCTCCCACCCCTGGCAGGCCGCATAGGCACCCGCCAGGGTGGGGCTCATCACCCGCTGGCCCGGGCTCCGCTCATGGCTCGCCACGTAGCAGCCCAACGTGTCCCGGAAGATCCGGCAGCCGGAGCCGGTGCTGTT
The DNA here is from genome assembly GCF_034931325.1 of Cyanobium gracile UHCC 0139. GTDB lineage: Bacteria > Cyanobacteriota > Cyanobacteriia > PCC-6307 > Cyanobiaceae > Cyanobium > Cyanobium gracile_B. The sequence goes on from NZ_JAYGHX010000002.1 coordinate 452,942, forward strand.
GACAAAGGAAAGTTCGCTGGCCATGTCATCCCACCCATTCACTGGTTTCGGTCTACTGCCTGCGTCGGCGGTCCAAGACTGAGACGACCGTAAGGGAACAAAACGTCAACACTCCTTGCCGAAAGAGCGGATCAGGGGGTATTTGCACCGATAAGGTCGCCGGCCACCAGCCCCAGCTGCTGGATCAGGGCCTGTCCTTCGCTCGGACGCCGTCCCGGCAACTGGGCCTGTCGCAGGAAAACCGGACAGCCACCGGTGGCCACCACCAACCCCTCCCCCTCCACCACCGCGAGCACGGTGCCGGGGCCAGCCGCCCTGTCCTGGCTGGGGCTTGCCCAGCGCTCGGCCAGGGCGGCAGCCACCGGAGTGAGCTGGTCGGCCAGGCGGGCGACCAGGGGTTCGGTGGCCAGCAGCTTCAGCCGCTCGCCCCCCCTTGGGCAGGAGGCGTTGGGGTGGAGCCCCATCACGCGGCGGTGGATGGCCAGGGCGGAGCCGCTCCAGTCCACCAGGGTGTCTTCCTTGGTGAGCTGGCGGGCGTGGCTGACCCCATCGGCCGCCTGGGGACGCACTCCGAGGCGGGCGAGTCGGTCCTGCTCGGGCCCGGCACCCGCCGCCTCGAGCAGGGGGAGGGCCTCCACGAGCAGTTCCCCGGTGAGGCGCGCCAGCCGTTCCGACAGCTGGCCGGCGTTCTGGAGCAGCGGAATCGAGAGACGCCGCTCCAGCAGCACCGGGCCGGTGTCGAGCCCCTCCTCCATGGCCATGATGCCGACGCCGGTCTCGCCGTCCCCCTCCAGCAGGGCCCACTGGATCGGTGCGGCTCCCCGCCAGCGGGGCAGCAGGGAGCCGTGGCCGTTCCAGCAGCCCAGGGGGGGCTGGGCCAGCACCGCCGGCGGCAGGATCTGGCCGAACGCCACCACCACCGAGACGTCGGCCCCCAGGGCGGCCAGCGCCTGCTGGCAGGCCAGATCGCGGCGGATCCGCTCAGGGGTGAACACCGGCAGACCCAGCTCCAGGGCCCGTTGCTTCACAGGAGAGGGCACCAGGGCCTTGCCCCTGCCCCGGCGCCGGTCGGGCTGGCTCACCACACCGACCATCGTGTGGCCGGCCAGCCGCAGGGCCTCGAGACTGACCACGGCATAGGCCGGGGTGCCCCAGAACAGGATCCTCAAGCGTCGCCGGTGATCGAGAGACCCTCCACCCACACGTGGGGGCAGAGGCCGTCGGGGGTCACCTTGGCGTGACCCTCAAAGCCGACGATGGCCTTGAGCAGGGTGCGAATGTCACCGGCCACGGTGGCGGCCTCGATGGAGCGCGCTGTGCCGTCCTCCACCAACCAGCCGTCGAAGGGGAGGGAGAAGGAGCCCTGGCTGGCCTTGACGCCGGCATGGAGGGCCGAGAGGGAGTCGATCACCACCAGGCCATCACTTCCGCCGGCGCCGGAGGCGAAGCGGTCGAGGCCCTGGGCGCCCCCGTCGCTGCCGGGGGTGGGGCCGATCTCGAACCAGTCGGGGCCCACCGACACCTTGGCCCCCAGGCCCGCATGGCCCGTGGGGGCGACCCCGAAGGCGCGGGCCGTGGCCTCCGAATGGAGGAAATGGCGCAGCATTCCGCCCTCCACCAGGGACAGGCGTCGGGTGGGGGTGCCTTCCCCGTCGAAGGCGGCCGCGCCCACGTTGGCCGGATGCAGGCCGTTGTCGTGCAGGGAGAAGAAGGGGACGGCCAGCTGCTCGCCGATGGACTCGCGCCGGCTGAGGCTGACGCCATCAAGCACGGCGCGGGCATTGAACAGGCTGCTGAAGGCGCCGATCAGGTCGAGGAAGGCCTCGGGACTGAACACACAGGTGTAGCGGCCGGTACGGATCGGGGCGTAATCGAGGTGGGCGATGGTGCGATCCGCCGCCTCCTGCACGCAGCCGGCCACGTCGAGGTCGGCGGCGCCGTAGGCCAGGCGCACGGCGCCGCTGCTGCGGGGCTTGCGGCCCGCCTCTTCGGCCCGGGCATAGAGGTAGAGGGAGGCGGTGGTGAGGCGCTGCTGGCGGCAGGCGCCGGCACTGTTGATGTAGAGCCGGTCGCTGCTGCGCTGGGCCAGGCCGTTGTAGGGGACGGTGCCGATGGCGGGGTGGCGCCCGAGCAGGCCGCGCTCCGCCTCCTTGAGGGTGTCGAGCAGGCTGAGGATGCTCACCGGCGGACAGAGCGGCTGCTCCAGGACCGGCAGCGGCGCGGTGGCCAGGGGGGAGAAGTCGGGCACCTCATCGACGTTGCCGTAGGCGCTGGCATCGCGAGCCCCGGCCAGGGCCCGGGCCAGGCCGGCATCGGAGAGGTCGGAGGTGCTGGTGATGCCCACCAGACCGTCGTCATTCCAGACCCTCAGGGTGATGGCGCTGCGCTGGGCGCCCTTCATCTGCTTGGCTTCGCCCCGGTCGACCTGGACGGAGGTGTCGGTGCTGCAGGAGGCACCCAGATCCCAGCGCCGGACACCCTCGCGCTGGGCCAGTTGGTCGAGGCGCTGGCGCAGCAGCTCGGCATCAAGGCTGGCAGCGGCTGATTCAGTGGTGGCCATGATTCAGCGTCCCCCCACGGTGATGGTGTCGACCTTGATGTGGGGCTGGCCCACGGTGACGAAGATGCTGCCGCTGACCGAACCGCAGAAGCCGGCAGCCAGCTCGAGGTCGTTGGCGCACATCGAGATCCGGGGCATCACTTCCTTGGCGTCACCGATCAGGGTGGCCCCCTTCACCGGCCTGGTGAGGGTTCCGTTCTCGATCAGGTAGCCCTCCTCGACGGCGAAGTTGAACTGGCCGGTGGGGCCGACGCTGCCGCCCCCCATCGACTTGCAGTAGAGCCCTTTGTCGACGGACGCGATCAGATCCTCCGGGCTGTGGGGGCCGGCGGCGATGTAGGTGTTGCGCATGCGGCTGGCGGCGGCGAAGGCGTGGCTCTGGCGCCGGCCGCTGCCGGTGCGGGGATGGCCGGTGCGGCGCTCCCCGGCCCGGTCGCTGAGGAAGCGCTGCAGGATGCCGTTCTCGATCAGCACGGTGCGCTGGGGTTCCATGCCCTCGTCGTCCATGGCCAGCGAACCAAAGGCGCCGGCGGTGAGCCCTTCGTCGATGGCGGTGAGGGAGGGATGGGCGATGGGCTGGCCGACCATGTCGGCGAAGGGGGTGGTGGCCCGCTCCACCTGGGTGGTCTCCAGCAGGTGGCCGCAGGCCTCATGGAAGATCACACCGCCGAAGCGATTGGCCAGAACGACGGGGAACTGGCCGGCCTCGACGTAATCGGCGTAAAGCATGGTGCCGGCGCTGCTGCAGACGTCCGCGGCGGCGGCCTCCACATCCCAGCGGCGCAGGTCGTCGGGGCTGTCGGAGGTGCCGTAGCGACGGCCGAGGCTGGCCCGGTGGTCGCCGTCGGCCGCCAGCACATTGAGGCCCACTGACTGGTGCAGCCGCACGTCCCGGGCGAAGGTGCCGTCGCTGGCGGCCACCAGCACCTCCTGCCAGTCGCGGGCGTAGCTGCCGCGGCGCACCTGCAGGTGCTGGCCATGGGCCTGGAGTCGGTCGGTGCCCTCCAGCAGACGGCTGGTGGCCTCCGCCAGCGACGGGCAGGCCTGCAGCCAGCCCTCTTTGGTGGCGGCGAAGTCGCGCAGCTCGGGCAGGCCCTCGAAGCCCCCGGCCGCATGGGAGGGAAGCAGCAGCCCCAGCATGCCCAGGGCCTGCTCGAGGGCAGCCCGCAGACCGGCCGCGCTCAGGTCATTGGTGGAGACGAAGCCGTCGCGATCTCCCATGAACACCCGCAGGCCCGCCCCGGCGCCGAAGGCCGGGCTGACACTGGTGATGGCATCCTGCTCGGCGAGCAGGCCGAGGTGGTCGGAGCGCTCCAGGAACACCTCCACCAGATCGGCGCCGGCCAAGCGACCCGCGGCCAGGAGCGGCTCAAGGAGGGAACGCCAGACCGGATCGCCAAGGGCCGCCGGGGACAGGGTGAGGGCGCTGGCTGCCGGTGCGCCGGTGGGAGGGGAGACGACCAAGCGGCGAAGAAGGGAACTGGGCCGATTCTGGCGGGTCGGCTCAGCGCACGGCGGGCTGGAAGCGTTCGCTGCGGATCGGTGCCATCAGGAACAGCCGCGCCATCTGGACACCGTTGCCGATCCAGTGGGGCAGCTTGCGCAGGGTCCGCACCGGCGCCGGGCCACCGGAACGCTCAGCCCGATCAAGGGCGGCGTTGTTCTGCACCAGCTTCTCGAGCCGCTCATAGAACTCGGGGTGCTCGACGTTGAGCACCACGGGGAACACCCGGGCGGAGGTTTCGTTGGTCTTGGCGATCACGTACTTGTCGTAGGTGCGGGCATCCAGCCCGAGGGCCTCGTAGAACTCCTTGCGGGCCACGTCACGCACATACATCGTGGCGAACACCGCCAGCAGGAAGAAGCGGCACCAGAGGCGGGCCGTGAAGCCGCGCACCGTGTCGGGCTGGGCCTTCATCAGGGCGTCGAAGAAGTCGCCATGGCGGTTCTCGTCCTGGCACCAGTTCTCGAAGAAGTTGAAGATTGGGAAGATCTTGCTTTCGGGGTGCTGCTCGAGATGGCGGTAAATGGCGATGTAGCGCCAGTAGCCGATCTTCTCGGAGAGGTAGGTGGCGTAGAAGATGAACTTCGGCTGGAAGTGGGTGTAAGCCTTGGTGGCCGTCAGGAAGCCCAGGTCGAGCTGCAGGCCGAAATCAGCCATGGCCTTGTTGAGGAAGCCGGCGTGGCGGGCCTCATCGCGGGCCATGTGGGCGAAGCATTCGGCCAGCAGCGGGTTGCGTTCCTTGATGCGGCGGCTGAGTTCCTTGTAGAGCAGGAAACCGGAGAACTCCGAGGTGCAGCTCTGCTCGAGGAACTCGACGAACACGCGCCGGGTTTCGGGGTCGAGCTTGTCGGCGGCGCCCTCGAACTGGCCGTCACGGACGAAGTGGTGGCGGTTGTAGTCCTTGCGGAACTCCTCGCAGATGGCCTCCAGCTCCACTTCGTTGGGCCGCAGATCCATCGCCGCCATGGCGTCGAAATCCGTGGTGTAGAAGCGCGGGGTGAGGATCGTGTCCTTCACCGGGTCCTTGATGGCCGGGGCATCCGGGGTGCCCACCCGGGGGGCGGTGGGGGCTTGGGTGGCGGGAGGCACCATCGCGCTGGACGTTCAGAGAGCTCGGCCGCCATCGTAGGCATCGATCCCCGCGATCGGTCCGGATGTGAAGCCGCGGATGTGAAGCTGGCGAAGGGATCAGGAGCTCAGTTGGGCCCGAGCCACTTCTGGCCATTGAGCCGCTGCACCACCCGCGACACCAGCAGCTGGAGGGTCATCTTCTTCTCGTCGATCAGGAACGACTCCAGCAGGCTGGGGCTGCCGGCCCCCTCGGTGAGGGCGATGGTCTTGGCGGAGCTGATGTCGGGCCGGGTGAAGCAGAGCCAGAAGCGGCGCTCGCCCGGGAGCCGCCCCCTGACCATCCAGCAGTCCGCCCCGACCACGGGCATGGCGCCCTGCTCGAAGACCAGCTCGGGGGCCGGGCCGCCATAGGCCTCGATTTCCTTGACCAGGGCCGGCAGCAGCAGTTCCGGAACAAAGACCTCGAAGGGCTTGTCCTCAGGGGCCGGGGGCTTCGCCTTGGCAGCGGCGGGGGCCGGCGGGCTGGGCTTCGCCTCGGGCGTGGTCGCGACAGGGTCGGGGGTGTTGCTGGGGGTCTCGGTCACCGGTGCGGTCCCTGGGCGCGGAGGTGGGGGAACTTTAGGCAGCGTCCCGGGGCCCCAGGTTGTCGCGGCGACCGGCGTCACCAATCCTCGCCGTCGTTGTGGCCCCAGTCGTCGGCGGTGCTGGCCGCAGCCGGGGCCGGAGCCGGCGGGCGCGACGCCACCGCCGGCTCCGGCCGGAACGGACGCGGATCGGCGGCCTCGGGACGGTGCAGCACCCGGTAGGGCACCGAAACCGTCGGTGCCGGCTCGCCGGGGGCGCGACTGGGGCCGGCGGCGGCGGGCGATGGAGTGGCCGATGGAGCGGGGGTGGCTGGAGCCCCGGCGGCGGCGCTCGCCTCGGATCGGCCGCCCCAGGGGGCGCTCCAGGTGTCGTCCTCCAGCCGGTCCGGGCGACGGACGGTGCGCCGCAGCGGCGGCCGCCCCCCCTGGCGCAGGGCAAGGGCGGTGGCGCCGGCACTGAGGGCCGCGCCTCCGCCGGCGGCCGCCGCCATCCACAGGCCGATCGGCAGGGAGGGGGTCTGCCAGGTGAGCAGCCGCAGGGCCAGGGTGGGGCTGGGGTTGAGGGCCGCCACCAGCAGGGTCACCAGCAGCGGCGAGAGCAGGGGCAGCAGCAGCAGGCGGTGGAGCACGGTCCGGAGCGTCAGGGGGTGGAGACTTCGTCCGGGGCGGGCCGGCCCACGGGCCCCTGCCAGCGCTGCAGGGAGCCGAGCTGGAGACCGAGGGTGTCGAAGACACGGATCACCAGGAAGTCCACCATCTCACCGATCGTGGTGGGCTGGTGATACCAGGCCGGAACCGGGGGAGCGATGCGGGCCCCGGCCTCGGCCAGGCGGGTGAGGTTGCGCAGGTGCACCAGGTTCCAGGGCAGCTCCCGCGGCGCGATCACCAGGGGCCGTCCCTCTTTCAGGTGCACGTCGGCCGCCCGTTCGATCAGGTCCAGCGCCACGCCGGAGGCGATCCGGCCGACGGTGCCCATGCTGGCCGGCAGGATGACCATGCCACGGGTCAGGTGGCTGCCGCTGGCGATGGCGGCGGCCTGGTCGTTCCAGCGGTGGCAGTGCAGCTGGCCGGAGCTGCAGCCGGTGCGTTCCCGCCAGAAGTGCTCCTGGGCGTCGGGCTCCGACGGCACCCGCAGGCCCATCTCCGCCTGCCAGACCCCGATCGCCCCCCGGCTGGTGACCATCTCCACCGCCAGGTCGTCCTGGAGCAGCAGCTGCAGCGCCCGCTCGGCCAGGGGCTGGGCGGAGGCGCCGGACACCGCCAGAACCACGGGGAGCGAGGGGGGCGCCATCGGCGGCTCAGCCCTCGTCCGTGCCGTCGGGGGCGCCATCGGCATCGTCGTCCGCGGTGCCATCAGCGACGCCCTCCTCCACCTGCTCGAAGTCCTCGGGCTGGAGCACCGCCAGATCGATCTGATGGCGCAGCGCGTCGACCTTCTGGATCTCCACATCGACCCCGTCGCCGACCATGTAGGTGCGACGGAACTTGCGGCCCACCAGGCGGTTCTGGCGGGAGCGGTACTCGTACCAGTCGTCCTTGAGGGAGCTGACGTGCACCAGCCCCTCCACCTGGGAAGGGGGAACCTCGACGAAGAAGCCGTAGCTCTGCACGCCGCTGATCACGCCGGGCAGGGTCTGGCCGACCAGGGGCTCGGTGTGGCGGGCCTGGGCCAGGGCGAGCACGTCCGCCTGCAGCTCCTGCAGGAAGCGGCAGCGGCCGTTGAGGCGCTGGGCCAGGCCGTGCTCCAGGCCCTGTTGGTAGGGGGCCAGCTGGCCAGGGGTCAGCAGGGGCCAGTCGGTGCTGCCGTGGCAGGCATCGCTGGCCAGGTCGGTGCTGATCTTGTGGCGCACGCTGGGGCGGTCCTTGCCGTCCACCAGCAGGCTGACCAGGAGCTGCTGGTTCCAGATGTCGGCGTAGTGGAGGGCCGGGCAGCACCAGGGCGCCATGGCGGTCTCCTCGCCGGCCACCGCATGGGGGCCCGCTTCGGCCGCCAGCTGCACCGGCCGGAGTGCATCGCGCAGCTGCTGCTGCAGGGGCCGGCCGCGGTCGGTGGCGGCGAAGACGGCGGCGAGCTCGGCGGCGCTGGCGTTGCCGTCGGCGCTCAGCTCCATCGGGATGTCAAGGGCCAGGGCCGACTTGGCGACATCGTTGATGTCAGTGGCCTCCGCCACCGGGTTGAGGGCGAACAGGGCGGGAAGTTCCAGGGCCAGCAGGTGACGGCCCAGGGCCCGGTGGGCCACCAGCACCGCCTCCCGCAGGATCGCCACCGGATCCTCGGCCGGCAGCTCCACCAGCCAGCCCTGGAGCGAAGCGTCCGGGGCTGGCACCCGCAGGTCGCCGAGGCTGTCGATGGCGGGCATCGGCAGGTCGAGATCGATCGAGCCGGCCCCGAGGCGGCGCTGGCGCAGCAGGCCGCTCAGCTGGACCAGCTGCTCCAGCAGGGGCAGGTGGTCCTTGAGGGCCTTGAGGGGGGCGGGGACGGTGCGGGCCTTGGGCTTGCGCTCGGCCAGGGCCTGCATCGCGGCCCGATCCACCCGGGCATCGGGGGTGATCTGGCTCAGGCTGAAGCGGAAGTGCTCGAGGCCCCCCTCCGCATCCAGCTCCAGGGCCACCGAGACCGCTGACTGGCTCTCGCCCGGACGGAAGCCGCAGGCCTTGGAGAGGGCGGGGGGGAGCAGGGGCAGCCAGTGGCGTCCCAGGCAGATCGCCTCGCCCTGCTCCCGCAGCCAGGTGTCGAGGCTGTTGCCCATGCCGATGCGCTCGGCCACGGCGGGACTGTGCACCCACAACCGCCAGCCGCCCTCGCGCTCCTCCAGGGAGATGGCAGGCAGCACCGGGGCCTCGCCGCCCTCCCAGGCCCCCAGGATCAGGGTGGGCAGGGCCGTCAGGTCGGCGCGGCCCTTGGCGACCGGCTGCTTGAGGGTGGCGCGGGGACTCGCCGGCCGCTCCTGCAGACGGTGCTTGGCCAGCAGCAGGTCGGTGTCGGCCGCTTCACCGCCGTGGACGGGCAGGCTGCGGGCCACATGGCCGGCGGGACCGAACTGGGCCACCGGGAAACGGTCGATCTTCACCTCCACCACCGCTTCCTCGGGGGGATCGAGATGGACGGCGTCCTCCTCGGGCAGGGCGACGGAGGTGAGCAGCCTGTCGTCGAGGGGGACAGCGACCAGCTGGCCGTCCTGCCGTTCGACCTGGGCCAGCAGGCTGGGGGTCTGGCGCTCAAGGATGCACTGCACGCCCCCTTCCGGGGAACGGCGTCGACCCCCTTCGCGGGTGATCTTCACCAGGACCCGATCGCCGTTCCAGGCGTGGTTGAGCTGGTGGTCACGGATGTAGATGTCCTCACCGCCGTCCTCCCGCAGGGCGAAGCAGAAGCCCTTGCTGGAGCAGCGCAGCCGGGCCGGAATCAGCTCGGGGGTCTCGCGGGCGCGGACCCCTTCACCGTCCTCCTCCACCAGCCCCAGCCGCAGCAGGGCATCCAGACCGATGCGCAGCTGGTGCTTGCAGGTCTTGGTGGTCAGGCCCAGCGACTTCTCCAGCTTGGCCAGGGCCACCGCATCGGTCGTGGAGAGGTGGTCGAGCAGATCGGCGACCGTGAACTTCATCGGATGGGACATACGCGGAGGATGGCACTGCCGAAGCAGCGCGGTGACCAGGGTGGTCTGGAGCGCCAGGGGGGTCGTCGGCCTCCGTGGACGGGGGATGGCCCGGCAGCGCCCGCCGTCACGGCGAACGTCACCCGGCGACTCTAAGGAGCGGGCGTCTCGGTGTCCTGGCCGAGGGCCTCGGCGGGGGCAGCGGGAGCCTCGCCGTCCTCCGCGCCGGAGCGCAGGATCAGGCGGGTGCCGATGATCAGGAAGCCGGCGGAGGCCGCCAGCTGCAGTCCATCGGTGGGAATGACGCTGGAAAGGGACCCCCCCGCCGCCGCCCCCACCAGGCTGGCCAGCACCAGGGCAAAGGCGCTGCCGGCGAACACGGCCCCGGGCCGGTTGGACGTGCCGCTGATGCTGACGATGGCCAGCTGGGTCTTGTCACCGAGCTCCGCCAGGAAGACGGTGGCGAAGGTGGAGGCGAGCAGGGCGAAGGGCATGGCGCGGATGGAGACGGACTCAGGGATTGAGGAGGTGGAGCGGCGCCAGGTGCAGCACCGCCTGGCGGCCCAGCCACAGCCCCAGGGCGACCATCAGGATCCCCGCCGCCCGCTCCAGCTGGTGGGGGGGCATGACGGTGGACAGCCAGCGCCCCAGCAGCACCCCCACCAGGCTGGAGCAGATCAGGGCGAGCGAGGCGCCCACGAACACGACGACCGGTCGGCCCGACTGGGCCGACAGCAGCAGGGCGGCCAGCTGGGTCTTGTCGCCGAGTTCGGCCAGGAAGACGGTGGTGGCGGTACTCAGGAACACCGTGATCCAGCTGGAGGAGGCCGGGGAATCGGGGGCGCTGCTCATGAGGGCTGCCGGATCGTCCGCAGGAAACGGCGCATCACCGGGTGGCGTCCACCCAGCTCGGCGCGGATCTGCTGCCGGCAGGAGGCGATGGCCAGGGCATCGGGGTCGTCGCCTGGCTGGCCGAACAGCGCGACCAGCTGGTCCACCCGGCAGAAATCGGGTCTCTCCGCATAGATGCGGCAGCGACGGGAGCCGGTGTCGAAATGGCGGCACCAGCCGTCCTCCCCCACCATCGCGAAGTACAGCTCCTGCTGATCGGGATCGAGGGCCTCGATCGCGTCGCCCCGCAGGGCCGGGTCGAGGCGGCAGCAGGAACCGCAGCCGCTGATGCACTGCCAGTGCTCGTTTCGGGGCACGGGGACGCCACGGGGTCGTTCCATTCACTCACACCCGACGCCCTCGTCCCAGCCCACAACGGGCGCCAGCCATGACAACCGATCACGGCGCCAGGGGCGGGGCCCGAAGCGGCCGCCGGGCGACCTACACTCCTGGCCGATTGTCCCCCTCGCCGGCAGCCGCACCATGGGTATCGACTTCCACCTCATCTCCAACTTTGGCGCCCTGGCCCTGATCACCCTGGCCGGTCCGGCCGTGATCTTCATCCTCTACTACCGCCGCGGCGCCCTCTGATCCTTCCGGCACCAGCAGGTCGGCAAGGGCGTGATACACGGGTCGGCGCTGGATCGCCTGGCCCATGTAGGCCGCGATGACAGCGGCGGCCACCAGGCCAGGCATGAGTTGCTGGTCGCCCGCCATGCGAATGGCGAAGGCGATCGTCATCACCGGCAGCTGGGTGGCGCCCGCCAGACCCGCTGCCATGCCCAAGGCCAGGCCCAGGTGGGGATCCCCCGCCAGGGCCTGCACCAGTCCTGAGCCGAAGACGCCACCGAGGGCGAAGGCCGGGTCAATCAGTCCCCCGGGGATTCCCGCGGAGAGCGCCAGCACAGGTCCGATCAGTCGCGAGACCAGCAGGACGAGCCAGCCGCCGTCGATGGTGGTGTCCCCGCCCTGATCAAGGATCAGGCGCATCAGGGTCTCGCCATCACCGCCGCTGGCGCCTCCGGTGGCCAGAGTCATCAGGGCCAGGGCCACCCCGGCCGCCAGGCCAAGGCGCAGGGGCTGACGGCGGGCGATCGGGGTGATCTTGCCCGTGGCCCGGACCAGCAGCCAGGCAAACGCACCGCCGAGGGCCCCGCCCCCGAGCCCGATCGGGATCGCCCAGAGCAGCTGCGCGCTCTCCACCACCGGAGTGGGGTTGATCCCGAGGGCGAACATCGGCTGGCTGCCGAGGCCGCTCACCAGGGCCGCCGCGCTGGTCAGCACCAACGCCGGCCACACCAGCCGCTGCTGGAAGCTGCCGGTGAGCTCCTCGACGACAAAGATCATCCCCATCAAGGGGGTGTTGAAGCCGCCCGCCAGACCCGCCCCCGCCGCTCCGGCCAGCAGGTGACCGCGGCTCGCCCGGTGCATCAGGCCGGGCCAGCGGCGCAGAAGGGCCTGGCCCACGGCCGCGCCCACCTCCACCACGGGGCCCTCACGGCCCAGGGGCAGAAGGGCCAGGCTGGCCACGGTCCAGAGGCCCAGCCGTTCTCCGGTGGGGGCGGCGGTGAGCAGCCGGGAGCCCCGGTGGGGGTCCTCCAGGCAGAGCATCACCTGGGGAATGCCCGAGCCGGCCCCGCGCCGCCATGGTCCCCGCTGGAACCAGAGCAGCAGCGGCACCAGGGGGATCGGGGCCAGGGCCAGCAGCCAGCCGCTGGCGCTCCAGCCACCGCCGCTGAAGGCCGGCAGGGTGGAGAGCAGGCGATCCTGGAGCAGGTCGATGCGGTTGAGCGGCCAGCAGGCCAGCCCCACCAGGGCTCCGAGCAGCGCCAGCAGCACCAGGGAACGCACCGGGGCCAGCGGGGACCGGCTCATCCTTCGACCATCCCCAGGGCCATGGCCGCCTCCCGCATCAACCCCTGAACGTAGGGGTGGGGAGGATCCACCAGGGCGGCAGGGCCTGTGCCATCGGGCGGGATGGCGGAGCGCAGCTCCTCGCCGGCGGCGTTGCGGATCACCAGGCTGTCCCCCTGGCGGCGGCACCAGTAGGTGCGGTTGCGGCGCTGCAGCACCACGGTGTCGCCGCCGCTGCAGCGGATCGCCTCCAGCTCCAGCTGGAACCGCTCCACCCCCTGCCAGTCGTCACGGCGCAGGCGGTAGGCCACATCCACCGGTCCCGCCCACTGGTGGGGACCCTGCCAGCGCCAGCCGATCGCCCGCAGCCGCGCCTCCCCCTGGGCCAGCTGCAGCTGCAGGTGGCCGCCGCGCAGCAGCTTCTGCTCCACCACCTGGCAGCGGCTGCTCCAGAACAGGGGGGTGGGATGGCCGATGCCGAAGGGGGCCAGCCGCTGGAGCTGGCGCCAGAACTCCCGGTCGATGCGCTCCAGGCGCAGCAGGGCCTCAGGCTCCACCGTGCGGCCCTCGCCGGCCGCCTCGAGCCAGTGGCTGGCCAGGGCGTCGAGCCGTTCCTGCAGCACCCCGACATTCTCGGCCCGCACGGTGAAACCGCCGGCGGCGGGGTGACCGCCGTGGCGCTCCAGCAGGTCGGCGCAGGCCGTCAGGGCCCCATCGACGGCGAAGCCCTTCGGGGCCCGCACCGATGCCCGCAGCCGGCCTCCCCCTTCACCGGCCAGCAGGGCCACGGGACGGCCGAAGCGCTCCACCAGCCGGGAGGCGACAATGCCGATGACCCCGTGGTGCCAGTGGCCCTGGGCCAGCAGCAGGAAGGCGGGCCGGCGGGGACCATCGGCCTCCAGCAGGGCCAGGGCCTCCGCCTCGATCGCACTGCAGAGTTCGCGCCGCTGGCGGTTGAGGGCTTCGCAGGAGCGGGCCAGCTCCAGGGCCCGCTCGGGATCCTCCGTCGTCAGCAGGTCCACCACCAGCTGGGGGTCCCCCAGGCGGCCGACGGCATTGATGCGCGGGGCCAGCTGGAAACCCACCGCCTCCGCATCGACCCGGTGCTTCTCCAGGCCCGCCAGCTGCTGCAGGGCCTGCAGGCCGGGCAGGGGGCTGCGGCCCAGCAGGGGCAGGCCATCGAGCAGCCAGCGGCGGTTGACGCCTTCCAGGGGGGCCATGTCGGCGATGGTGCCGATGCAGAACAGGTTGAGGGCGATCTCCAGCCCGTGGCGGTGGCGCAGCCGCCGGCAGAGGGCGGTGGCCAGGACATGGGCCAGTCCCACCCCCGCCAGACCCCGGTAGGGGGAGTCTTCCGGGGTGACGGCGGGGTGCAGCAGGGCCAGGTGCGGCGGCAGCTGGGGGGGCAGGGTGTGGTGGTCGGTGAGGATCACCTCCACCTCCAGGGCCGCGGCGCGCTCCAGGGCCTCGATGGCGGCCACGCCGTTGTCCACCGTGATCAGCAGCCGCACCCCCTCGGCCGCCAGCCGCTCCACCATGGCGGCGTTGAGGCCGTAGCCATCGTCCATGCGGCTGGGGATGGCGGCCTGGGGACGGGCACCGAGCCGCTGCAGGACGCCCACCAACAGGGCGGTGCTGGTCATGCCGTCGGCGTCGTAGTCGCCGCAGATCGCCACCGCCTCCGCCCCCTGGCAGCAGCGCACCAACCGCTCGATCGCCAGCGCCAGAGCCGGGAAGTGGGCCTCCGGATCGGGGGCCGCCTCCGGATCAAGCAGGCGGCGCACCGCCTCCGCCGTCACCAGGCCGCGACGCCGCAGCAGGGCCAGCAGCTCACAGGGGAGATCAGCATCCGCAGCCCCGGCCGCCTCGGCGGGGCCGTCAGCACCGAGAGGGGTGGGCAGCAGCCAGCGTCGCTCGTCGACGGCAGAGAGCAACGATGGGCAGGCAAGGCTTCCGCATTGTGGAAGGCGGGGACGCGGGGCGCACGCCTTAGCCTGACTCCCTACACAAGCGCGGCGTCCGATGGCCCCGGCCCTGTCGGCCCTGCTCTGGGACGTGGACGGCACCCTGGCCGAGACGGAGTTCGAGGGTCACCGGGTGGCCTTCAACCGCAGTTTCGAGGCGGCAGGCCTGCCCTGGCGATGGGACCGGCCCACCTATGGGCGGCTGCTGGCGGTGGGCGGCGGCCATGAGCGGATCACCGCCTTCCTGGAGCAGGTGGAGGGCTGCACGCCGGAGCGGGGACGGGTGGAAGAGCTGCAGCGGCGCAAGCAGGCCTTCTACGCCGAACTGGTGCGGGAGGGCGGCCTCGCCCTGCGGCCCGGGGTGGCCCGGCTGGTGGAGGAGGCCGCGGCGGCGGGCCTGCTGCAGGCGATCGTGACCACCAGTGGCCGCCGCGCGGTGCAGGCCCTGCTGGAGGGTGCCCCGCCGGCCCTGGGTGGGACCTTTGCGTTCTGGGTCTGCGGCGATGACGTGGTCCGCAAGAAGCCCGATCCGGAGGCTTACCGGCTGGCGCTGGCGCAGCTGGGCAGGACGGAAGGCGTGAAGGAGGGCAGTGTCATGGTGCTCGAGGACTCCCCGGCCGGACTGGCGGCAGCCACCGGCGCCGGGCTGCCCTGTCTGGTCTGCCTGAGCGCGGCGACGCGGCAGGAGCCCGCCGCCCGCTTCAGCGACGCCCGAGCCGTGGTCGAGAGTCTGGACGAACCCGGGGGCATGGTCCGCGTGCGCCAGGGGCCAGCTTGCCCCGGAGGCCAGGTGACGCTGTCGTGGCTGGAGCGCCTGCTGGACACGCCATGACCCGCCTCCCTGTGCAGCGCACCCGTTTCCAGGGGCTGGTGAGCCGGCTGGGCAACCGCGTGGTCGGCGTGGCGCGCCGGAGCTGGCGGGCCGGCAGCCTGGCCGCCCTGGCGCTGCTGCTGGGATTCTTCGCCGGCCAGAATCTCACCAGCCTGCTGCTCTTCACCACCCCGGGGGGCCGCCCAGCGGTGGTGCTCGGCCTGCTGCTGACGTTCGAGGCATTGGTGCGGCTGCGGACCCGCCTGGCGGGGACGGAACCCTCCCTGGCCTGGGTGTTGGTGGACAACCTGCGCCTGGGAGCCACCTACTCGATCGTGCTGGAGGCCTTCAAGCTTGGAACCTGAAACGGCGCTGCCTTCGGAGTCCACAGTGCCCCCGACCTCCGCGACAGACGCGTGGGACAGCTGGTTGGAGCAGGCAGGGGATCTGGGCCCGGTGCACCCCAGCCTGCTGCGGCTCCTGGCCCTGCCGATGCTGCGGCGGCTGCAGGACAGCCTGCACAGCGGAACGGCAACCCGGCGGCCCCTGCTGGCCCTGAACGGGCCAGTGGGCGCCGGCAAGACCAGCCTGGGCCGTGCCCTGGAGCGCCTCGCCGCCCTCGGGGGCCTGCGGCTGGCGGTGGTGTCGATCGACGACCTCTACCTGCCGGCACCGCAACGCCACGCGCGGCTGGCGGGCAACCCCTTCGGAGTGAGCCGGGTGCCGCCCGGCAGCCACGATCTCCCCCTGCTGATGGAGGAGCTGGCCCTCTGGCGGGCCGGGGGGACGCTGCGATTGCCTCGGTTCGACAAGACCCTGGCCGGTGGAGAGGGTGGCCGGAGCGGATGGCGGGAGGAGTCCGCCGAGGCGCTGGTGATCGAAGGCTGGCTGATGGGCTGCCGGGCCCTCGGCCCGGAGGCCCTGGGGGAGCGCCTGCAAAGCGGAGCTGGGTTGGAGGACCTGAACGAGCCAGAGCTCCGCTGGCTGCCGCGCTGGGACAGGCACCTGGCCGCCTATGCCGAGCTCTGGGGTGCCTGTGACGGGCTCTGGCTCCTGCGTCCGGCGCGCTGGGGATTGCCCCGCCGCTGGCGATTCCAGGCGGAGGCCCGCCAGCGACGGGCCGGTGGCGGATGGCTCAACGGCAGCCAGCTCGACAATCTGGTGCGGGCCACTCTCCATTCGCTGCCGCCGGAGCTCTACCAGGACCCACTGGTGGAGCCCACCCGCTCAGGGATTGCGCTGGAGCGTGGGGTGATCCTGGACCGACGCCGACGTGCCCACCCCCTCGGGGTTCAGCTTTCTTCGCTGGCTTCGGGGTCCTCCGCGATCGGATAGACGAAGCCCTGGGCACGGCCGCTCAGGACAGCCTTGCCGAGCGACATGGCCTTCTGGGCCGCCACACCGGCCTTGGCCTTCCAGTGGGCGTGGCGCTGGTTGCGCTTGCCCTTGGAGGTTTTCTTCTTGGGAACGGCCATCCCGCTAACTCACTGCCAAACGATGATCCTGCTTCGCCGACTCGCCTTTCGTCAAATCGCTACAGTCGATTTCCGAATGCAACTCCTGAAAAGGACGCCAGGCCTGTGAGCAGCAGTTCTCCTCCGGAGCCGGCCAGGACCTCCGCCACCCAGGCCGCACCCGCCGCCGAGGCCCCCGCAGCCAAGCCGGCCCCGGAGGCGCGTCCGGGCTTCAGTCTGGGGGGCCAGGGGGCTGGGGCGCCCTCCTACAGCCAGCTGCTGCGCGATATCGAAGCTGGAAAGATCAAGAGCCTGGAGCTTGCCCCCGCCCAGCGGGTGGTGACCGCCACCTTCGCGGACGGCCGCAGCCGCCAGGTGGCGGTGTTCAGCGACAACCAGCAGCTGCTGCGCACCGCCGAGCAGGCCCGGGTGCCGCTGACGGTCCGCGACGAGCGGCGCGACGACGCCATGGCGGGCCTGGTCACCAACGGCCTGCTGGTGGCCCTGCTGATCGCCGGCCTGGTGCTGCTGGTGCGCCGCTCCGCCCAGGTGGCCAACAAGGCGATGGGTTTCGGCCGCAGCCAGCCCCGCCTGCAGGAGGAAGGGGCGATCACGGTGCGCTTCGAGGACGTGGCCGGCATCGCCGAGGCCAAGGAGGAGCTCCAGGAGGTGGTGACCTTCCTGAAGACCCCCGAACGGTTCACCTCCATCGGCGCCCGGATTCCCAAGGGGGTGCTGCTGGTCGGTCCCCCCGGCACCGGCAAGACGCTGCTGGCCCGCGCCATCGCCGGCGAGGCCGGGGTGCCCTTCTTTTCGATGGCCGCCACCGAGTTCGTGGAGATGTTCGTCGGCGTGGGGGCCAGCCGGGTGCGGGACCTGTTCCGTCAGGCCAAGGCCAAGGCGCCCTGCATCATCTTCATCGACGAGATCGATGCGGTGGGCCGCCAGCGGGGGGCCGGAATCGGCGGCGGCAACGACGAGCGGGAGCAGACCCTCAACCAGCTGCTCACCGAGATGGATGGCTTCGAGGACAACTCGGGCGTGATCCTGCTGGCCGCCACCAACCGCCTCGACGTGCTCGACACGGCCCTGCTGCGACCCGGCCGCTTCGATCGCCGGATCAGCGTCGACCTGCCGGACCGGGCCGGACGGGAGGAGATCCTCTCGGTCCACGCCCGCACCAGGCCCCTGGCCGAGGAGGTGTCTCTGGCCGACTGGGCCCGCCGCACCCCCGGCTTCTCCGGTGCCGACCTGGCCAACCTGCTCAACGAGGCGGCCATCCTCACAGCCCGGCGCCAGAAGAGCCAGGTGGATGACCAGGCCATCGGCGATGCCCTCGAGCGGATCACCATGGGCCTGGCCGCCGCTCCGCTGCAGGACAGCGCCAAGAAGCGGCTGATCGCGTACCACGAGATCGGCCACGCCCTGCTGACCACGCTGCTGCCCCACGCCGACAGGCTCGACAAGGTGACGCTGCTGCCCAGGGCCGGCGGGGTGGGGGGCTTCGCCCGGACGATGCCCGACGAGGACATCCTCGATTCCGGACTGATCAGCAAGGCCTACCTGCGGGCGCGGCTGGTGGTGGCCCTCGGCGGCCGGGCCGCCGAACTGGTGGTGTTCGGCCCCAGCGAGGTGACCCAGGGGGCCAGCAGCGACCTGCAGCTGGTGCGCCGCATCTGCCGTGACATGGTCCTGCGCTACGGGTTCTCCAGCCTCGGCCCCATGGCCCTGGAGGAGGAGGGCGAGGAGGTATTCCTCGGACGCGACTGGATCCGCTCGGCCCCCCACACCTCGGTGCGTACCGGCAACCGCATCGACGAACAGGTGCGCCGGCTGGCCACCGAAGCCCTGGAGAAGGCCGTCGCGGTGCTCACCCCCCGGCGCGAGCTGATCGATGAGCTGGTCAACCGGCTGATCGAGCAGGAAACCATCGACGGCGACAGCTTCCGTGCCCTGGTGGAGGCCCATGAGGCCGGCGGCGGTTCAGCCCTCGCCGCCCAGGCCGGAGGAAAAGCGGATGTCGAGGCTGCGCAGGTGGGTGTGTAGGCCCGCGTCCTGAATCGGCAGCAGCCGGGCCATCCGGCCACTTTCGTTCCCGTGGGCATGCCAGTGGCCCGGCGGGGTGATGAAGGCCCCGCCGGGTTCCCAGTCGATGCGGGTGGGGTTGAGGATGGCGCCGTCTGGGCCCAGCTCGGTGCCCACCAGGCTGTAGCAGCCGGGGTCGCAGTCGATGATCAGATCAAGGGCCACCGACTGGTGCCGGTGGGGCGGCTGGGTGACGCCGTCGGGCACCACCCCGAGCATGGCCCAGAGGGTGTGGGTGACGGTGCGGGTGGCGGGGAGGTCGGCATGGGCCAGCAGGATGCTGAGCCGGTTGGAGCGGGCGGCGCTGGGGTCGGCCAGCAGGCGCTGGAGGGCCTCCTCCTGTCCGGCGGCCGGGTAGTGGACAGCCGTGAAGCGGGGGACGGAGGGCTGCACCCCCAGGTAGTGGAGCAGGGGGGCGTCATGCACCCAGTACAGAACGCTCTCCTCGCTCGCCTGGAGCAGGGGGTCGGCTCCGGCGGGGAGCACGAACAGATCGCCCTGGGCCCAGCTCAGGCTGAGGGGCGCACCGAGGGCATCGCCGGGACGCTCCAGCTGGCCGGCGCCGCGCAGCACATAGAACAGGGAGCTGGTGGCGGCGGCAGCAGCCTTCAGCCCTTCACCGGGTAGCAGGCGCAGGAAGTGGGCCGCCAGGCCGGGGCTGGTGGCGGGCCCCTCGCAGCCCAGGGCGGCACTGAGATCGAGGGGCAGCACGGCCGTGGGGCCGTGGCCATGGAGCTCGGGGCCCCAGCGGCGGTAGCGGATCGGTTCGGTGAGGCCCGGCCTCACCGGGTTGGCGGCCTGGCGATAGTCGAAATACAGGCCGGCCGAGTGCCAGTCGTGGGGGGCGGCAGCGCCGGCTGCTGGAACCGTGGGGCTGGCGGCCTGGATCGGTTCCATGGAAACGGGGCACAAAGGTACAAAAGTTTATGGACTTTGGAACGCCCTTGGCGAGCCCTCCGGGGGTCTTTCCTCTCTGTACGTGCCCGGCTCCGAGTTCAGCCGCCGGCGACGGCTGGCACGATGCTCACCTCGTCGCCGTCGCTGAGGACAGTGGCCTGGTTGTCGAGAAAGCGGATGTCCTCGCTGTTCACGTAGAGGTTGAGGAAGCGGCGCAGCTTGCCGTTCTCATCGCACAGGCGCGCCTGGATGCCGGGATAGCGGCCTTCGAGGGCCTGCAGGAGGCCGTCGATGCTGGTGGCCTCCAGGCTGACGCTGGCCTCGTCGTTGGTGAATTTCTGCAGGGGGGTGGGGATCAGAACCTGGATGGCCATGGAATGGGTCGGTGGGGCAGGCAGGACGGGAGAAAGGGGGGCGATCAGGCCCGGGGGGCGGCGCCGCCGTGGGAGGCCTGGGAGCGTTCCCAGGCCTCGTGGAAGCTGGCCAGCTGGGGCTCGATGGTGTAGGGGGCACCGATCGAGGAGGCGATCGCTTCGGTGGTCTTGAGGCCGTTGCCGGTGATGTAGGCGACGGTGGTTTCCGAGGGGTCGATCTTGCCTTGCTCCACCAGCTTCTTGAGCACGGCGATGGTGGTGCCCCCGGCGGTTTCGGTGAACACCCCCTCCATCTCGGCCAACAGCTTGATGCCGTCGATGATCTCCTCATCGGTGACCGCCGCGATCGTGCCGCCGGTGCGATTGGCGATGTCGATGGCGTAGGGGCCGTCGGCCGGGTTGCCGATGGCGATCGACTTGGCGATCGTGTTCGGCTTCACCGGGGTGATGAAATCGCGGCCGGCGGCGAAGGCCTGGGCGATGGGGGAACAGCCCTCCGCCTGGGCGCCGCTGAAGCGCACTGGCTTTTCATCAACGAGGCCCACCTTGATGAATTCATCGAAGCCCTTACGGATCTTGGTGAACAGGGAGCCGGAGGCCAGGGGGGCCACGATGTGGTCGGGAAGCTGCCAGCCGAGCTGCTCGATCACCTCGTAGCCGAGGGTCTTGGAGCCTTCCGAGTAATAGGGGCGAAGGTTGATGTTGACGAAGCCCCAGCCATAGGTGTTGGCCACCTCGGAGCAGAGCCGGTTGACCTGGTCGTAGTTGCCCTTCACCGCCATCAGGGTGGGGTTGTAGACGAGGGTGCCGAGCACCTTGCCCAGCTCCAGATCACTGGGGATGAAGACGCAGCACTCCAGGCCGGCGTGGGCGGCGATGGCGGCGGTGGAGTTGGCCAGGTTGCCGGTGGAGGCGCAGCTGACCGTGGTGAAGCCCAGCTCCCTGGCCCGGGTGAGGGCCACCGAGACGACGCGGTCCTTGAAGGACAGTGTCGGCATGTTGACGCCGTCGTTCTTGATGTAGAGGGAGGAAAGGCCGAGACGCCGTGCGAGGCGATCCGCCTTGAGCAGGGGGGTGAAACCGGTGCCCACGTCAATGGGCTCCCCCTCGACGGGCAGGAATTCCCGGTAACGCCAGATCGAGGTGGGGCCTGCCTCGATGGTGGCGCGGCTGACGCGGCTGCGGATGGCGTCGTAGTCGTAGACCACCTCGAGGGGCCCGAAGCAGACGTCTTCACAGACGTGGCGGGCTCCGGCCTCATAGGGATGACCGCATTCCTTGCAGCGCAGGCCCGTGAAGGTGGAGCGGGAAAGGGTGGCGGTCAAGGGAATCCCGGTGACTGCGGGCCAAGCTAACAGCGGCGTCCGGAACCAGCCGGTAAAGCCGACCTTCGGCATCGGGTATGGCAACGATGCCGGTGTCCAAGCACCATCGGCGACACGCCGGGGAAGCGCCGCTTGTCGCCCTCTGGGTTCTGCCTACGCTCCGTTTGTGCCCGTTCCCACCCCTCTGCCCTCCCGCGTCGGGCCACGCCTCGCCGTCGGCCTGGCGATCGCCTTCGGGCTGCTGCTGGCCCTCTGGGCGGGGGCCCGGCTGGCCATCGAATGGCTCTGGTTCGCCCAGTTCGACTTCCAGGGCATCCTCGTGCGGCGCTGGATGCTGCAGGTCTCCGCCTTCGCGGCGGTCTTCGGCCTCGGTTCGGCCCTGCAGCTGGCCCAGCTGCAGCGCTGCTGGCGGCTGCGGGAGCAGGGTGCCGAGGCGCCCCGGCCGAGTGAGCCCCTGCTGCGGCTGGGCAACGGCGCCCTGGTGGCGGTGCTGATCGGCCTGGTGCTGCTGCTGGCCGGCGGCCTGAGCTACCTGATGGTGCAGGCCCGGGGACTGATCGCCAACCCCTTCAACGGCGATGTGATCACCGGCTTCTCCGTGCTCCGCGATCTGCCGCCCCTGCTGGTGGCGGGCCTGGCGGGGGGGCTGCTGCTGCCGTTGCTGCTGTGGCCCCTCACCACCCTGCGGATCACCCTGGCGGCTGCTCTGGCGGGCTCGGCCACAGCCGTGGCCCGGGGCTGGAGCCTGTGGCTGCCCGCCCTGCTGGCCACCCCCTTCGGGGAAGGGGATCCCCTCACCGGTTTCGACCTGTCGTTCACGGTGCTGCGCCTGCCGGCCCTGCGACTGCTGCTGAGCGTGCTGCTGGCCCAGGGGCTGGTGGGGCTGGCGGCCTGCCTGCTGCTGACCGTCGGCAGGGGCCGCAGCCTCAGCGATCTGCGCTTCGACGGGCTCAGCAAGGCGCAGCAGCGGGTGCTGCAGCCCCAGGTGGCGGCCCTGGCTGTCCTGATGGCGCTCAGCAACGCCCTGGCGCCCTTCGATCTGATGGTGCAGGGCAGCGGCGTGGCCTCGGGGGCGGGCTACGTGGATCTGCACGTGCGCCTGCCCCTGCGGCTGCTGTTCGCGGTGCTGCTGCTGCTCACGGCCTGCGCCCTGCTGGTGCCCCTGCCGCGGGGCTGGGTGCGCCGCGGCGCCCTGCTGCCCCTGGCCGGCACGGCCGTGCTGGTGCCGATCAGCGAATGGGTGATCACGCCGCTGGCCCAGCGCTTCTGGGTGCAGCCGCGGGAGCTGGCGGTGGAGGCCCCCTACCTGGAGCGAAGCATCCGGGCCACCCGCCGGGCCTTCGGCCTGGAGCACGTGCGCAGCCTGCGGCTCGAACCCAACCAGGGCCTGACGCAAGCGGATCTGGCCAGCGCGCCCGGCACCCTCGACAACATCCGCCTCTGGGACAGCCAGCCCCTGCTGGCCGCCAACCGCCAGCTGCAGCAGCTGCGCCTCTATTACAACTTCCCGTCGGCGGATGTCGATCGCTACCCGCTGCAGGGCAACGCGGCCCGCAATGGCTCCCAGCAGGTGCTCATCTCGGCGCGGGAGCTGGACAGCAGCGCCCTGCCGCCAGGCTCGCGCACCTGGCTGAACCGCCATCTGGTATTCACCAACGGTCACGGCTTCACCGTCTCGCCGGTGAACGCCTTCGGCGCCGACGGCCTGCCCCTGTTCTTCGTCAAGGACCTGGGCAGCAGCGGCCGGGTGCAGGGCATCCCCGAGCTGGGCATCACCGACAAGGAAGCCCAGGCGGCGCTGCCGGTGGGCAGCCCGAGCCTCTATTTCGCCTCCGGCCCCTCCCCCTACGCGATCGCCCCCACCAAGGTGAAGGAGTTCTCCTATCCGGAGGGGGAACTGAACGTCTACACCCACTACACCGGCACCCGGGGGATCTCCCTGGCCTCTCCCCTCAACCGGCTGGGGGCGGCGATCTACCTGCGGGAACCGCGGCTGCTGTTCACCGGCTCCTTCACCGACCGCTCCCTGCTGCTGCTGCGCCGGCAGGTGAACCAGCGCCTGACGGCCCTGGCGCCGTTCCTGCGCTTCGAAAGCCAGCCCTACCTGGTCACCGCCCGGGTGGCCGGCAGTGAGGGGTACCGGCCGGACCAATACCAATACTGGCTGCTGGACGGCTTCACCACCAGCCGCTCCTACCCCTACAGCGATCCCAACCCCCAGGGTCTGCGCTACTTCCGCAACCCGGTGAAGGCAGTGGTGGATGCCCACGACGGCCGGCTCTGGCTGTACGTCAACGACGCCCGCGACCCGGTGCTGCGCACCTGGGTGCGCGCCTTCCCGGAACTGTTCCGCCCCCTCTCGGCCATGCCGCCGGCCCTGCTGGCCCACATCCGGGTGCCCAAGAGCCAGTTCGACATCCAGTCGGAGCGGCTGCTGCGCTACCACGTCACCGACGTGCGCACCTTTTACAACGGCGACGACGTCTGGTCGGTGCCCACCGAGATCTACGGCGAAAGCAACATGCCGGTGTCGCCATACCACCTCACCCTGCAGCTGCCCGGCCAGCAGCGCTCCGAGTTCGTACTGCTGCTGCCCTTCACCCCCCTGCGGCGCTCCAATCTGGTGGGCTGGCTGGCGGCCCGCAATGATCCGCCCCACTACGGGGAGCTGATGCTGGTGCGCTTCCCCCAGCAGCGGCTGCTGCTGGGGCCCCAGCAGGTCACGGCCCTGATCGACCAGGACCCGACGATCAGCTTCCAGTTCGGCCTCTGGAACCGGCTGGGCTCACGGCTGTTCCGCGGCAATCTGCTGGTGCTGCCGGTGGGCAAGGGCCTGCTGTATGTGGAGCCGATCTATCTGCAGTCGAAGAGCAACGATCTGCCCACCCTGGTCCGGGTGGTGGTCAGCGACGGACGCCGCTTCGTGATGGAGCGCAGCCTGCGCCGGGCCCTGGAGCGGCTGGTGGACGCGGCCCCCACCGGCAAGGAGGAGGCGGCGTCCAGCAAACCGCCGCTCCCCGATGGCACGCCGTTGCCCCTGCCACTGCCCTGAGCGCCCCACCCTGAGCCCCATGGGGGCCGGCCATGAAAAAGGGGGCCCGTGGGCCCCCGATGGATCGATGCTGGATCGCTGGCGGGACGCCGATCAGGCGGCGACAGCGGTCTTGGGATCGAGGGCACCCTTGGCGTAGAGGGCGGCGTAGTAGTTGATGTCGCGCTGCTTGATCTTGCTGGCGTTGCCGGCACACCAGAACTGCTGGTAACGGTCGAGGCAGACCTTCTTCATGTAGGCCCGGGCGGGCTTGTTGAAGTGGCGGGGATCGAAGTTGGCGGGATCCTTGGCTGCGGCTTCCCGGACGGCGGCGGTGAAGGCGAGGCGGTTGTCGGTGTCGATGTTCACCTTGCGCACGCCGTTGCGGATGCCTTCCTGGATCTCCTCGACGGGAACGCCGTAGGTCTCGGGGATGGCACCGCCGTACTTGTTGATCATGTCCAGCCATTCCTGGGGAACGGAGCTGGAGCCGTGCATCACCAGGTGGGTGTTGGGGATGGCCTTGTGGATCTCGGCGATCCGGGAGATGGCCAGCACTTCGCCGGTGGGCTTGCGGGTGAACTTGTAGGCGCCGTGGCTGGTGCCGATGGCGATGGCCAGGGCATCCACCTTGGTCTTGGCGACGAAGTCGGCGGCCTCGGCAGGGTCGGTGAGCAGCTGGGAATGGTCGAGGGAGCCCTCGAAACCATGGCCGTCCTCGGCTTCACCTTTGCCGGTTTCCAACGAACCCAGGCAACCCAGCTCGCCTTCCACACTCACGCCGATGGCGTGGGCCACGTCCACCACTTCCTTGGTGACGGCCACGTTGTAGTCGTAGCTGGCGGGGGTCTTGGCGTCGGCCTCCAGGGAGCCGTCCATCATCACCGAGGTGAAACCGTTGGCAGCGGCGCCGTAGCAGGTGGCGGGGCTGTTGCCGTGGTCCTGGTGCATCACCACCGGGATGTCGGGATAGGTTTCCACCGCGGCCAGGATCAGGTGGCGCAGGAAGCTTTCGCCGGCGTACTGACGGGCGCCACGGGAGGCCTGCAGGATCACCGGGCTGTCGGTTTCGTAGGCAGCCTCCATGATCGACTGCACCTGCTCCAGGTTGTTGACGTTGAAGGCAGGAATGCCGTAGCCGTTTTCTGCGGCGTGATCGAGCAGCAGACGAAGCGGTACGAGCGCCATGGGAAATCTCGCGGTTTTTGGGTGGGTACGGTTGGGGAGAACCGTGGTCGGAGGACGGCTGGCGGGGTCGTCCCGCCGGGTCTGACGGGGAGTCTAGGGGATGCCCTACGGGCCTCCTGTTCCCAGGCGGGCCCAGTCGCAGCAGCGCTGGCTGGTCACGGCCTCGGCCAGTCCGGGCACCATCGGCCGGCGCTCCCGCACCGCCTGCGACCACCAGCCCAGCAATCGCCGCACCGGGGCGATGCGGCCGTCCTCCCAGGTGCGGCCATAGGCCAGGGCCGGGTCGGCTGGAACGGGCCGCAGGGCCTCACCCGGCCGCGCCATCCACAACTGCATGCCGTGCACGTAGTCGGCCTGGTTGCTGGAGCCCAGCACCAGGGTGGCCTCGCTGCCATAGAGCTCGATCCAGTAGCCCCGTCCCGCCCGAGCCACCGAGGAGAGGGCGAGCTGGGCGGGCACGGGGCGGCCGCGCCGGTCTTCGAGGTCGAGCTGGATCAGGGCGCTGTCCTCGGCATCCACCACCCCCATGGCGCCGGAGCCCGGGATGGGGCGCTCGCCGATGGCGGTGCTGAGCCGGGCGGTGAGACCGCAGCTGGGGCCGATCAGCCAGTGGAGGGTGTCAAAGGCGTGGGTGCCGAGGGCGCCGAGCACCCCTCCGCCAGCGGCCGCCTGGGAGTACCAGCTCCAGGGGCGGCTGGGATCGGCGCGGCTGGACATCAGCCAGTCGAACGTCACCAGCCAGGGATCCCCCAGCACCCCCGCCTCGAGCAGGGCCGCCAGCTGCTGGACATGGGGCACGGCCCGGTACTCGAAGTCGACCGCCACCACCAGGCCCCGGGCGATGGCGAGGCGCTGCAGCTCCTCCACCTGGCCGGCATGGAGGGCCACCGGCTTCTCCAAGAACAGGTGCTTGCCCGCCTCCAGGGCGGCGCGGGCCAGGGCGAAACGGGGCTCCGGCGGCGTGGCGATCACCACCGCCTCGACGGCGGGATCGGCCAGGAGGCCGGCGAAATCGTCGAAGGCGGGCAGCTCCGCCGCCTGGCCCGCGGCGGCGGCCCGTTCCGCCCGGGGGTGCCAGAGGGCCACCGGCTCGGTGCCCGGGGCGTCCCGCAGGGCCGTCAGGATCACCTTCTCGCCGAAGCCGAGGCCAGCGACGGCGACCCGCAGGGGCGCCTCAGGCCGTCGCATCGCTCTCCTGGTTCCGGCGGGCGGCGTCGCAGGCGGCATGCAGCACCCGGATCGTGAGGTTGTCGCCGGCGGCGGCCTGCCAGGTGGCTCCCCAGCGGGGCAGGCCGTTGACGGCGGTGTCGCGGTACAGCTCCTCGTCGCAGTCGAGCTGCATCACGTACAGCTGGCCGACGGGGGGTCGGGCGTCCTCGGCCGCATCGGCGGCGGCGGCGGGCTGGAAGCGGCTCAGCACAGAAAGGCGCCCCTCGCGATCGAAGCGCAGACTGCCGGCGTCCCACCACTGGCGGCCCTCCGGGCCGGCCTCCACCTCCTGCCAGTCGACCGGGCCGGCGACGGCGACGGCGGGAGCCGCCAGCCAGCAGCCCAGCAGCAGCAGCACCGCCAGCAGAGCGGCGGCGAACGGGGCGCGGCCACCTCCCATGACACCGCTCATGGCACCACGGACACGGCCGGCCGCAGGCTGCCGTGCAGCCGCAGCAGGGTGGCCAGGGTGCCGCGCAGCTGGGGCCGGGGCACGATCGTGTCGACGAAGCCGTGGTCCTGGAGGTATTCGGCGGTCTGGAAACCCTCGGGCAGCTTCTCGCCCAGGGTCTGCTCGATCACCCGCCTGCCGGCGAAGGCGATCATCGCCTTGGGCTCGGCCAGGATCAGGTCGCCGAGCATGGCGAAGCTGGCGGTGACCCCACCGGTGGTGGGATGGGTGAGCAGGGGCAGGTACAGAAGTTCGGCGCTGCGGTGGCGCTGCAGGGCGCCGGACACCTTGGCCATCTGCACCAGGCTGAGCATCCCCTCCTGCATGCGGGCGCCGCCGGAGGCGCAGACGATCATCAGGGGGTAGCGGCGGGCGGTGGCCAGCTCCACCAGGCGGGTGAGCTTCTCGCCCACCACCGAGCCCATGGAGCCGCCCATGAAGCGGAAGTCCATCACCCCCAGGGCAAGGGGCATGCCCTCCAGGCGGCAGAGGCCGGTGACCACGGCATCCCGCAGGCCCGTGGCCCGCTGGCTGTCGCGCAGCCGGTCGGCGTAGCTGCGGCGGTCCTTGAAGGCGAGCGGATCGGTGGGAGCCAGATCGGCATCGATGGGCTCGAAGCTGCCCTCATCGGCGATCAGGCGGATGCGCTCGGCGCTGTCGATGCGGTGATGGTGGCCGCAGCCCTTGCAGACACTGGCGTTGGCGATCAGGTCCTTGCGGTAGACCACCAGGCCGCATTCGGCGCACTTGCTCCAGAGGCCATCCCCCTCGTCGGCCTCAGGGCCCTTGCTGGCCCGGACGGCGGGGGCGTTCTTGCGGCGATCGGCGAACCAGTCGAACAGGGACATGGGGCGACGGCGGCGACGGGGAACGGAGACCAGTGGCCATTAAAGACCCAGGCCCCACAGGCGCAGCCAGGGGCCGTGGCCGCCGATCCAGACCGCCAGGGCGGCGGCAGCCAGAAAGGGGCCGAAGGGGAAGGGCTGCTGGCGGCCGAGACGGCCGCTGAGGCGGGCGATGCCCCCGATCAGGGCACCGCCGAGCACCGACAGGCTCACGGCCAGGCCCAGACCCAGCGGTCCGAGCCAGGCGCCCATCAGGGCCGCCAGCTTGGCGTCCCCCAGGCCCAGGGCCGGCCGGCCCATGGCCTTCTCGGCCAGGCCGCTGAGGGCCTCGAAGCCCAGCAGGCCGGCAGCCACCGCCAGCAGGTGGGAGAACAGCAGCGCCCGGCCCACCTCGGCCCCCTGCGGGAAGCCGACGCCGGCGGTGACCGCCAGGCCAAGCAGCACGCCCCAGCGGCAGAGGGGTTCGGGCAGCCAGAGACTGTCCAGATCGATCAGGGCCAGGGGCAGCAGCCAGCTGGCCAGCAGCCAGCCGGCCGCCAGCAGCAGCCAGGGGCTTGGGTCGGGGCCCATGGCCGCAGGGCGGGCGAAGAGCATGGCCACCCAGAGGCCGGCGGTGAGCAGCTCCACCAGCGGATAGCGGACGGCGATCGGGGTGTGGCAGTGGCGGCAGCGACCGCGCAGCAGCAGCCAGCTGAGCAGGGGCACGTTCTCGAACCAGGCCAGGGAGGCGCCGCAGCGGGGGCAGTGGCTGCCGGGGAACACCAGCGACTCCTCCCGCGGCAGCCGCCAGACCACCACGTTGAGAAAGCTGCCGATGCAGGCGCCGACCAGGGCCACCAGGGGGGCCAGCAGGGGCAGGCCGGCGCTGGGGACGATCAGGGCGTCGGAGGTCATGGCAGCGGGCGGCTGGATCCCCCGCGAGCGCCGCGTCCCCGGGCCGACCGGGGGCGCAGCAGCTCCATCGGCACGAACTGCTCGTCCGGCAGGAGGATGGGCAGCTCGAACACCACCCGCCCCTGGGGGCCGGCACCGAGCAGCACCACCCCCAGCGGTTCGGGGGCGGTGGGGCAGGCCTCGAGGAAACGGAAGTAGACCCGGCGCGAGCAACGCAGCAGTTCGGCGCTGTTGATGCGGTCAAGGCGCAGGGAGCCCGCCGACGGGGAGGCCGAGGACTCCCCGCCCCGGATGACGAAGGAAGGGCTTGCCGATGGCGGGTTGCCGGATCCGGGCGGGTGGATGGTGGGGGGCTGGGCGGTGATGGGATTCACCGATTCCTTTCGGGGGATCTTAGGGCCGAAAGGAAGATCGAGAGATCGATCTTCAGCTCAGTTGCTTCTTCTCCTCGATCATCTTGTGGATGATCGGCGTGAGGATGATCTCCATGGCGAAGCCCATCTTGCCGCCGTTCACCACGATGCTGGTGGGGCTGGACATGAAGGAATCGTGGATCATGCGCAGCAGGTAGGAGAAGTCGATGCCCCACTTCTCACGGGCGCCCTTGCGGAAGTGGATGATGACAAAGCTCTCGTCCGGGCTGGGGATGTTGCGGCAGATGAACGGGTTGGAGGTGTCCACCGTGGGCACCCGCTGGAAGTTGATGTCGGTGCGGCTGAACTGGGGGCAGATGTGGTTGATGTAGTCGGGCATGCGGCGCAGGATCGTGTCGACGATCGCTTCGGCCGAGTAGCCGCGCTCGGCGTTGTCGCGGGAGATCTTCTGGATCCACTCCAGGTTGGCGATCGGCACCACGCCGATCAGCAGATCCACCAGGGCCGCCACGTCGTAGCCGTCGCCCACCACACCGCCATGGAGGCCCTCATAGAAGAGCAGGTCGGTGGCGGTGGGGATGGGCTCCCAGGGGGTGAACTGGCCGGGGTCCAGGCTGGTGCCGAGGCGGGCGTTGTGCTCGGCCGCCTCCTCCACCGAGTGGAGGTAGTAGCGGCGGTTGCCGCTGCCGGTCTCGCTGTAGGTGCGGAACAGCTCCTCGAGCTTGTCGAAGATGTTGGCCTCGGGGCCGAAGTGGGAGAAGTTCTCGCCGCGGGCCTGGGCCTCGGCCATCGCCTGCTTCATGGGGCCCCGCTCGAAGCGGTGGAAGCTGTCGCCTTCCACCACCGCCGGGATGATGCCCTCGCGGGAGAAGATGTGCTCGAAGGCCCGTTTGACGGTGCTGGTTCCCGCTCCCGAGGAACCGGTGACAGCCACGACCGGGTGACGCTTCGACATCGACGCAGGGGGGTTCAGAGGCTGTGAGTTTGGCAGGTCGCCGGCCCGCCCTCACCGCGGCCGTTACCCGAGGGGGGCGCTCAGGCCGGCAGGGCCGCCAGCAGCTGCTCGCCCATGGCCTGGCAGCCCACCCGGGTGCAACCTTCGCCCATCAGCAGGTCGCCGGTGCGGTAGCCGGCGGCCAACACCCGGTCGACGGCGGCCTCCAGGTCGGCGGCGGCGGCCTCCTGCTGCAGGCCCACCCGCAGCAACATGGCGGCCGACAGCACCATGGCGATCGGGTTGGCCTTGTCCTGGCCGGCGATGTCGGGGGCGGAGCCGTGCACCGGCTCGAACAGGCCCGGGCCGCCTGAGCCGAGGGAGGCCGAGGGGAGCATGCCGATCGAACCGGTGAGCATGGCGGCCTCATCCGAAAGGATGTCGCCGAAGAGGTTGCCGGTGAGGATCACGTCGAACTGGCGCGGCTCGCGCACCAGCTGCATCGCGGCGTTGTCGACGTACATGTGGCTGAGTTCGACCGCGGGGAACTCGGTGTGGATCGCCTCCACCCGGTCGCGCCACAGCTGGCTGACATCGAGCACGTTGGCCTTGTCGACCGAGCAGAGCCGGCCGCGGCGTGAGGCCGCCAGGCGGAAGCCCACCCGGGCGATCCGGTCCACCTCGTGGTCGCTGTAGACCATGGTGTTGAAGGCGCGCACGCCGCCATCCACCTCGATGCGCCCCTTGGGGGTGCCGAAGTAGATGCCGCCGATGAGTTCGCGAACCACCAGCAGATCCACCCCTTCGATCACCTCGGGGCGCAGGCTGCTGGCGCCGGCCAGGGCCGGGATGATCTTCACGGGCCGCAGGTTGGCGAACAGCCCCAGGCCGGAGCGCAGGGCCAGCAGGCCGCTCTCGGGGCGCTGCTCCCGGGGCAGGGCATCGAAGCGGGGGGCGCCGATGGCGGCGAGCAGCACCGCATCGGAAGCCCGGCAGGCGGCCAGGGTGCTCTCCGGCAGGGGCTCGCCGGTGGCGTCGATGGCGGCGCCGCCGACGGGCTGCGGATCGAACGAGAGGCTGAAGCCGTGGCGGCCGCTCACCGCCTCCAGCAGGGTGCGGGCCACCGCGGTGATCTCCGGACCGATGCCGTCCCCCGCGAGCAGGGTGATCCTGTAGCTGGTCATCAAGAGGGGGGCCGGGCAGCAGGCGAGGCTACTTCTGCAGCTGCCGCAGGGTGCGGGCCATCTCGGGCAGCTTGTTGAAGACGGCGGAGCAGCGCAGCCAGAGCCGGTTGGGGATGGCGGGGTAGCCGCTGACCACCTCGCCGGCGGCGATCTCGCCGTGGATGCCGGACTTGGAGGAGGCGATGGCCCGGTCGCCGATCACGGCCCGGTTGGCGACGCCCACCTGGCCGGCAAGGATCACGCCGTTGCCGAGCACGGCGCCGCCGGC
This sequence comes from Cyanobium gracile UHCC 0139, assembly GCF_034931325.1. GTDB lineage: Bacteria > Cyanobacteriota > Cyanobacteriia > PCC-6307 > Cyanobiaceae > Cyanobium > Cyanobium gracile_B. The sequence continues at coordinate 484,290 of NZ_JAYGHX010000002.1, forward strand.
GATGCCCACCTGGGCGGCCAGGGCACAGCCTTTCCCTGTGAGCACGCCATGGCCGACGTGGACCAGGTTGTCGATCTTGGTGCCGGCACCGATGCGGGTCTCGCCGACGGACGGACGATCGATGGTGGAGCCGCAGCCCACCTCGACCCCGTCTTCGAGCACCACCCGGCCGGTCTGGGGCATCTTCACCCAGCCCGAAGCGGTGGGCACGAAGCCGAAGCCCTCGGCGCCGATCACCGCCTGCGACTGGATGACGCACCCCGCCCCGAGGCGGCTGCCGGGATGGAGCACGGCGTTGGCGTGGATCTCGCAGCCCTGGCCGAGCTGCACGTCTTCATAGAGAACGACGCCGGGATGGAGCACGCAGCCGGCGGCCACGATGCTGCCGGCCCCGATCACCCCATGGGCCCCCACATGGACATCGGCGGCCACAGCCGCGCTGGGGTCAACCACGGCGCTGGGGTGGATCCCCGGGGGCTTCGGGGTGGGCGGATGCAGGGCGGCGAGGGCCTGGGCGAAGCCAAGGCGCGGATCCTTGAGGGCCACCCAGGCCAGGCCGCGCTCGCTGGCCAGCTGCTGGATTTCTTCGTCGAGGGGCAGCAGCAGGGCGGCGGCGCCGCTGGCGGAGAGGGCGGCCGCAAGGGCGTTGCCGGGTTCGAGGAAGGCCAGCTGGCCGGGGCCGGCGCGATCCAGCGCTTCGGCGCCCGTGATCTCCGGATCCTCCCCCAGGTGCCGAGGGCTGCCGTCCTGCACGGCGCCGATCCGGGTGAGCAGGCTGCTGAAGCGCATTCCCCAGGGGGCGGACGGCCCGGATCGTAGGCCCCACACCCGCCGGCAGATGCCGGATCAGGCGGCCGGATCGAGCAGCTCCTGCAGTGGCACGAAGCGGTAGCCGCGGCGGCGCAGGTCGGGAACGATGCGACGCAGGGTCTCGAGGGTGCGCCGGTTCAGGTCCGGGGTGTCATGCAGCACCAGAATCCCTCCGGGGTGGGCATTGAGGCGCACGAACAGGCGCACGAACCACAGGGGTGGCTGCCGGATGTCCCAGGGAAAGATCGAACCGAGCACCAGGCGGTAGCGCCGGGCCGCGAGGGCGTCGAGCATGGTCTGGTGAAACCAGCCCTGCCCTGGGCGAAACCAGCGCCAGCGCAGCGTGGCGGGGGCGGCGGCCCGGGCGATGACCCGCTCGGTGTCGACCAGCTGCTGCTGGAACACCGCTGGTGGAAGGCCGGCGGAGGGCTCGTCGATCCAGAGGTGGTTGCCGAGGTCGTGGCCCAGCTGCAGGGCCCGGCGGGGAAAGCGCTGGTCACAGTCGAGGTGGGTGCCGATCAGGAAGAAGGTGGCCGGCACTTCGAGCTCCCGCAGCAGGGCCAGCAGGGCTTCCGACCCCGGGCCGCTGGGTCCGTCGTCGATGGTCAGGGCCAGCCGCTTCTGCCGGCCCCGGCCGCAGAAGACAACCCGCGGAAACAAGGGAACCAGCAGCAGGCGGATCAGCAGCGAGGGCAGCAGCACCACCAACACCACCAGATCCAGCAACAGAACCAGGGCCAGAACGGAGAGGAGCAGGGTCATGGGCGGGGACGGCCTCAAGAACGATGACACCGGTGGCGGTCCGTGGCCCGGTGGCGGCCGGGCTGGCTAGGGCGGGGGTCGGTTCCCTTCTTGTGCGCCACCATGACCGCCCCGAAGAAAGCCGCCGCCGCCGCCGGCAGCGCCAGCGCCCCGATCGCGCGGGGGCAGGCCCGCACGGTGATCTACTGCCACGGGATCTCCAACATGCCCCCTGAAGGGGTGTTGCGCTCGGAGTGGGACCGGGCCCTGTTCGGTGCCGACCAGGGGGAGCGCACCCGCATGGCCTACTGGGTCGATCGGGAGCGCTACCCGGAGACGGCGGGCTTCTCCACCCGGGCGATCGGTGACGACCGGGCGACGCTGCAGCCGGAGGCGGAGGGGCTGCTGGCCGCCTCGATCCAGGACAGCGATGCGCCGGAAGCGTCGCAGGCGTTCGTGGACGCGCTGACGGCCCAGCTGGACGCGGCCGCCCAGACGGCGGCCGATCGGGGGGCGCCGATGGGAGGACCCGCGACGCTCTCGATGGAGGCGAAGGGGCTGTGGAGTCCGGTGACGGCGATGTTCACCAAGGCATTCATGGCCGATGTGAACGATTTCCTGTTCAACAAGACGAAGCGGGAACGGATGGTCCAGACGGTGAAGGACCGGATCAGCACCGGCGGGGGCCCCTTCGTGGTGGTCGGCCACAGCCAGGGGAGCATGGTCACCTACCAGGCGCTGATGGAGCTGGGCGCCGCCCTGGAGGTGGATCTTTACGTGACGATCGGGTCGCCGCTGGGGCTGCCCCAGGTGACCGACGTACTGCAGAAGTGGCACGGCAAGACGCTGCCGATCCCGGCCGGTGTGAAGCGCTGGGTGAACATCGCCCAGGACGGCGACATCGTCTGCCTCGACCAGACCCTGGCCGATGAATACGGCGCCGCCGGCAAGCCGAAGATCGTCGATGAACGGGTGACGGGGGTGGTGTGGCCGCCCAGCAAAGCCCATTCCGCCAGCCGCTATCTGTCGCGCCAGTCGACCCAGGAGACGGTGATGACGGCGCTGGACCGCTCCCGCTTCCAGCCGGTGAGTCCCATGACGGTCGCCCGCAGCCTGGCCGATGCCCTGGATGTGGAGGCCACCGCCCGGGTGCCGGTGCTGATCGAACTGGCGGATCGCTCGGCGGGGGCAGGCGAGGGTGGCGATTCACTGCAGAAAGCGCGGGAAGCGGTGCTGGAGTGGATCCAGGCGCATGTGCTGCAGGCTCCGATCACCGCCGAGACGGTGTTCCTGGAGGACCAGCTGGATCGCTACGTGGCGGTGAACCTGACCCGCGCCGAAGTGGAGACGCTGGCGGGGTCGATGAGCCGCCAGTACGGAGCGAGTTCACCGGCGGTGTACCGGATGTTCAGCAACAGCCGCAAGAAGGCGCTGATGCACGATTCAATCCACACCGTGCAGGCCCGCACCGCCCAGCTGGGCTACAACGCCTGCGGCCAGGGCATCACCTGGGCCGTGCTGGACACCGGCATCGACCGGCAACACCCCCACTTCCACAACCCGAGCTTCTCCCCGGACGGAACGGTCGCCGCCGAGTGGGACTGCACCGCGCGGGGGCCGGTGAAGCCGGGCAGCGGCAACGATGCCAACGGCCACGGCACCCATGTGGCAGGCATCATCGCCGGCGGGCTGCTGTCGGTGGGCGGCGAGGGCGGCCCCGACCTGCTGGCGATGGCCCCCCGGGCCCGGATCGTCAGTTACAAGGTGCTGGCCGACAACGGCGGCGGTTACGACGCCTGGATCATCAAGGCGATCGACCACATCTGGAGGCAGAACCAGGACGGGCGGCGCCTGGCGATCCAGGGGGTGAACCTGAGCCTGGGAGGGCCGTTCGATCCGGCCAGCTTCGGCTGCGGCGATTCACCGCTGTGCGCCTCATTGCTGCGGCTGGTGCGCCAGGGGGTGCTGGTGGTGCTGGCGGCGGGCAACGAGGGCAGCGGCGACATCGTGGTGGACGGCTTCAGCGCCACCCGCTCATTCGATCTGTCGATCGGCGATCCGGCCAACCTGGATGAGGCGATCGCCGTGGGGTCGGTGCACCCGACCCTGCCCCACCGCTACGGCACCTCCTACTTCTCCTCACGCGGTCCCACCGCCGATGGCCGCCTCAAGCCCGACGTGGTGGGCCCGGGAGAAAAGATCCTGTCCTGCCGCAGCAGCAGCGACCCCAAACGCACCCCCAGCCGCGACAAGGGCAAGAGCCTCGATGAGCTCTACGTGGCGCTTTCCGGCACCAGCATGGCGGCGCCCCACATCTCCGGACTGCTGGCCGCCTTCCTCTCGGTGCGCACCGAATTCATCGGCTATCCCGATCGTGTGAAGCGGATCCTGCTGGAGCACTGCACCGACCTGCAACGGGACCCCTACCACCAGGGGGCGGGCCTTCCGAATCTCTCGAAGATGTTGCTGGAGACTTGAGGGATCACGGGTCCGTGAACCACGGCTAGGGTTTCGCGAGACGAGGACCCAAGCAGGGTGAGGCTCTCAGCGATTCAGATTCAGCTGCTGGGTGTTTCACGGAAAGGGGTGGATCATGAGGCGTGGTTCAGGGAAGCCACCTAAGATCAACTATGCAGCCTCAGCCGAGAGAAAAGTCATGAAACGGTTAGCTTATTCAATCAAGATCAACAAACCCGTCAATCTGGTTTACGAAAAGCTAATGGACAAAGCAGTGTACCCAGCTTGGGCAAAGGCCTGGGGTGAAGGCATGACCTACGAAGGAGAGTGGAAAGAGGGGCAACACATCTCATTTTTTGACAAAACCCAAGGTGGCACGAAAGTACTTATCGAAAGGATCGTGCCCCATGAAACCATCAAGATGAAACATGTCGCCATGGTCAATCCTCAAAATATTGAAGTATCACTAACCGATCAGATGATGCGAAAGTGGATCGGTTCGCGAGAAGATTATTTCTTTAGGAACGAAGGGGATGTCACGACGCTTGAGGTTGTCATGGTGGCCGATGAGGCATTTGAGGAAATGATGAACGCTTGGTCTCAAGCACTCCAGTTGTTCAAAAATGCATGCGAAGCCTAACTACCGGAACAGCGGACGACGTTCCGCAGCCGCTGAACCGGAGCGCTAGGCTGAGAATCTTTGTTCCTCACTCAGCAAGGAACTCGGCACCATGGCACACCAGACCAATTCCTAGTAGCTTTCCGAGTTGAATGGACTGTCCATCCAAGTCATGCGCCTTGAAAACATAACGTCGGAACCCGAATTTGAGCTCTCTTCTGCAGATAGGTCGTTGAATGCTTTCGCGGTCTTGGACAACACAGCAGGTAGAATCATTCTGATCACGACTGAGAAACTCATCCACAGCATAATCAGAGCTGGTTTGCTACGCTTGAAATACCTGACTGAGGAGGGTTTGGCCACATGCGCACCATCACCAGGATGGGCATCTTCGAAGACGTGGTGAAGAGAGCACCCAAGGAAGTTGGCGACATCTGTTTGGCGCTCAGATCCTTGATCGCTGGACTACACCCGGATGCTGTTGAGGTGCCCAGACCCGGAGAACCTTCGGCTGCCTATGGCTACGGTGAGAAGAAGATGTCTGAAGCCTATGCCTACATCATGCCGCAGAAGACCTACGCCAATCTTGGCTTCTACCACGGAGCCAGCATCGCCTCCACAGACTCACTCCTTGAGGGGACGGGCAAGACCCTCCGGCACATCAAGGTGCGCAGTGTCGTAATGGCCCAGTCCGATGCGATCAAAGCCGTTCTTCTGGCTGCGATGGAGGAACGCAGGACGGCGCTAGGCGTCTGAAAGATCGAGTCCCTAAGCGGACTTGGCTTTCTCGTTAACGTAATCGACACAACTCCCCGACCATGACGACAGCCCTGTTCAGCCCGGCGATGCTGGTCGATCCTTACCCGACCTACGCCGCGTTGCGGCGGACCGACCCGGTCCACTGGCATGAACCGTTCGGGGCCTGGGTGCTGACCCGTTACGACGATGTGGTGGCCGCCACCCAGGACCCCCGGCTGCGCTCCGATCGTGCCGGCGGGATGGGTGAGCGGGCCGGCTGCCCCGAGCTGCAGAGGCTTTTCGAAGTCATCGGGGCCCAGATGAACATCACGGACCCGGCAAGGCACCATCGGCTCCGCGCCCTGGTGGCCAAGGTGTTCACGCCAAGGGCCGTGGACCACCTGCGGCCGGCCGTCGAGACGCTCGTGAATGAGCTGCTGGACCAGCTGCCGGAGCAGGGACGCTTCGATGTGATCGCGGACTTTGCCTTCCCATTGCCGGCGCGGGTCATCGCCCGCCTGCTCGGCCTGGCATCGGGTGATCTGGAAAGCCTCAAGCGCTGGTCGGACGACTTCTCCGCCATCTTCGGCACCGATCCCTCCGCCGTGACCCCCGAGCAGTACCAACGGGCGTTGCAGAGCACCCATGAGCTGACCGCCTTCTTCGGAGCGGAATTCGACAAGCGCCGGGAAACTCCCAGCGAGGATCTGTTGAGCCTGCTGGTTCACGCCGAGATTGATGGCGATCGGCTCAGCGAGACGGAGCTGATCGCCAACGCCAATCTGTTCCTGGCGGCCGGCCACGAGACGACCACCCACCTGATCGGCAACGGCCTGCTGGCCCTGCTGCGCCACCCCGACCAGCTGCAGCTGTTGGGCGACGAACCATCGCTGATTCCGAACGCCGTCGAGGAATTCCTCCGCTACGACGGCACGGTGCAGTTCATGTATCGGCAGGCGGGCGAGGATCTGACGATCGGCGGCCGCTCGATCCGCAAGGGCCAGCTCGTGTACCTGATGTTCGCCGCCGCCAATCGCGACCCTGCCCGGTTCCCGGAGCCCGACCGGCTCGACGTGCGGCGCCGGTTCGACGTCCACCTCGCCTTCGGCCATGGGCCCCACTACTGCCTGGGGGCGGCCCTGGCCAGGATGGAGGCCAGGATCGCCTTCACCGCACTGCTGCGGCGCTGCTCCGGGCTGCGACTCACAGGCGAAGCCCTGGAGTATCAGGACAACCTGGAGCTGCGCGGGCTCAAGGCACTGCCCGTGGCCTTTGATCACTGTTGGGCCGGGAATCCGGGTGATTGACGGAATCCAAGCCCGTCATGAGACTGCGTTGGACCCTCCCAGGCGTTGCTTCGATGGCCGTGATCGCCGTGTTCACCTACAAGGTGCGTCCCGGCCGATTCGGGGACGTCATGGCCAAGTTGCAGCAGGCGGCCGGTCCGGAATTCGAGAGTCCGGTGATGCCCAGAGCAGTGCGTCTGCTGCGCAATGCGGTGCCGGGCCCTGATACCGCCTCGCTGATTCTCCACATCGAATACGACGACATGGCGGCCTACGGCGCCCGAACGGCCTGGGAAAATCGGAACCCGGCCTGGCAGGAGCTGTTCGCCGCCAAGCCGGATTCCCCGGAGGAGCTGGAGTCCGTTCAATTGCTCGTTGCACTCTGACGGTCGGATGGCAACAGCGGAGGGGCGCTCAGCCCGCCTCCGTCTCCACCGAAGCCATGGCGGGACGTCCGGCCAGGACCCGTTTCAGCCGCTCGCGGAACCACTGCAGGGGGTGGCCCATGTCGGTGTCCTCGAGCAGGCCGCGCTGGCGCAGGCAGTCCTCGTAGCTGCGCAGCACGTCGCTGCGGCGGGCCACCTCCCGGGCGACGGTGTCGGCAAACTCGGGCCGCGAGGCCAGCAGGGCACGGAAGCTGCCGCTGGGCACGACGAACAGCGTCGTGTCCTCGGCCGCCACCATGGTGGTGGGGTAGGGCACCTGGAGCAGCAGCGGCAGTTCCCCGAAGAACTCTCCGGCGCTGAAGGTGAACAGCTTGCGGCTCACCCGGTCCGTTTCGTGGATCGCATCCACCGCGCCGCTCAGCACTAAGTGGAAGCAGCGGCCCTCATCGCCCTGGCGGACCAGCACCGTGCCGGCGGGCAGCGAACGGCGGGCGCCGCTGCCGACCAGTTCCCGCAACCGCCGCTCGTCCATGCTCCGGAAGCAGGGGTGGTCAGGCAGGGTGGCCCGCAGGGGGCGCCAGTCCTCGACTTCCCCGTCCTGAGCCACGGCGCGTCGGGCGGACAGCAGCTGGATCCGCTGACGGGCTCCGGCCAGTTCGATGTGGCGCTCCCTCAGCCCCTCCTCGATCGCGTAGTTGAGCGAACTGCGGAGGCTGAGGCTGGCGTCGATCGCCGAGGTCCAGGCCCAGAGCTCGAAGGCCATGCCCTGGCCCTGGAGGCCATGCAGGAGCACCTTCGGCGGCGGATCGGCCAGCACCGTGGATTCGGCCAGGGCCGCCTCCAGCAGCACCTCGGTCACGGCCAAAGGGTCGCTGCCGTGGGCCACCGTCACCGCCACATCCACACGGCCATCGGAGCTCAGGTAGCTGAGGTTCTTCACCGGCGCGTTGGTGATGGCCGAATTGGGCACCACAATTTCGGCGCCCTGGAAGGTGCGGATCACGGTGGAGCGGATCGAGATCTCCCGGATGAAGCCACTGGTGTCGCCGAACTCGATCTGATCGCCCACCTTCAGCTTCCCCTCCATCAGCAGGGTGAGGCCACTGGTGAGGTTGCGGGTGAGCTCCTGCAGCCCGAAGCCGATCCCCACCCCGAGAGCCCCGAAGATCACGGCGAGGGCGCCGATGTCGAGCCCCATCCCCTGGGCCACCACCACGTAGCCCAGGGAGGCCAGGCCCATCGACACGAGGGTGGCCACCGCTTCGCGCCGCCCCTCCGGCAGGGAGAACCAGCGCAGCACCCGTCCGGCCAGCAACCGCTTCAGCCAGCGCGCCGCCAGGCTCACGGCAAGCAGCAGCAGCAGCACCTCCACGACCCAGAGCAGGGAAAAGCTCTGGCGACCCAGCGGCAGCAGCGGGGCCGTGAACAGCTTCTGAAGGCGCTCGAGATCCACCCCTTGTGCTCCGCCGTTGCTCCCTTCTAGCCCGTGGGGGCGGGGTGATGCTGTCCGTGGCGGGCGGCAGCGCTGACGACCGCCCCTACAGTCGCCATCGAACCCAGCCATCTCTGGAGCAGCCCATGCGGTGCCAACTGCTCAGTGCGGCCATGGCTCTGGCGCTGGGCGCAACGCCCTCCTGGGCTGCCCCGGCAACACCACCCTGTGAGGCGGCGCTGGGCACCTGGGACTACGTGGCCCCCAGCAAGCCCGGCCGGGCCGTGGTCACCAAGCTGGCGGACGGTCGCCATCATCTGGTGTGGATCGTGTCGGAACCAGGCGCCACCGTCGCCGGCGCCTGGGAGGCCAGCTGCGAAGGCTCCCGCCGCACCTGGCGCGTGCTGTTCCCTTCGGATCCCGGCATCGCTGGGCTGAAGGTCGTGGAGGAGTTCGAGGTGGACGGCGATGCGATTCGTTTCTGGCTTCTGGGGCCGGATGGCAAGCGTGGGCCGATGGGTGGCGCCCGTCGCCTGCCCTAGAGCAGCCGCATCGGGCGTGCTCACCTGGACCTGGACTACAACCCTCCTGGCAGCCCAACCTGCACACTCTGCTCATTCAAAACGTAGTTCGGATCAAACGCCTTGAGCTTTCGATCCATCTGGACGTCCTGCTTCTCAGAATTATCCAGACGAAGACAGTCGCTTGGGTTGCCTTCCATGCAAAGCAAAGGAATGACGACAGAACTCTTGTCGTAGCCCCATTCCAAGATTCTGCCACCCAACAAACCGTTCCCCTTGGGTGGCTCACGGGTCAGGACGGGAACCAAAACGTCGACTTGGGCGGCATAGGATCCAGAGGGAAGTGAAACAATCAGGGACCGATGAATCGTTTCACCGGGATTGATGTGGTCGTCCACGAACAACTTCCCAGCTGCTTCGGTTGGGTAGGGCTGCAGCTCGGCGCCCCGTTCCACATGAATAGCATCAAAAGGCCCTTTGGCCCGCTCAGTAAAGGTGGATCGATTCAGCACCTGGCGGCGAATCGGGAACAACTCCCAGAAACTGCTGAGCAGATAGAGCCTGCGATTGCTGGCATTGGTGGCACTGACTTTCAGCTCCCGTTGCAGTGATGGTTGCGGTTGATCGCTCTGTCCATCAGCGGCGATTGGCGTCAGGCTGATCTGAAGACTGATGCTGGCTGGCTCCTGGGAAGGCACATACATCTCCTTCCAGATGAAGGTGTAGACCCCCCAGGAGGCGGCGATGATGATGCCGAGCGTCCGGACCCATTCGTGCAGCGATGACGAGCGCATCCAGGCCGGGATACGGAACGGGCCCGCATCAGCACCGGCGCCAGGCATCCCCATCTTGGGCAGCTTCTCACTGGCTCTTGGTGGCTTGATCGGTGATTCGCTGCTCACGGGCTGAGGTCTCTACTCACTTCTGACCGGTGAAGCTGGGCAGCCGCCTCGGGCAGGGGGAGTTGGGCAGCCTCCTGCAGCGCCGATTCATCACCGCCATCGTGTTGAAGGCAGCCCGATCCCTTCCCTTGCCCAGCTCGCTCAGCAGCGCTGGATCGGGCACCTGGTCCTTGGCGAGCTGGGCCATTGATCCGTCGGAGCAGCCGCCCAGATCCGTCACCCCGAGGCCGGTGAGCAAGGCATAGGAGCGCTGGCTGCGGGTCCCCATCTGCTCGGCCATGGCGGTGCCGTAGGCCCCGTTGGCCGGGGCAATGAGCTGATCTGGCCTGTGGGGATCCTGGGGCTTGGGTTGCAAGTTGGTGCCACCGATCAACACCCCCGCCAGGCAGTTGGCCTGAAGGTTGGCGGCTGCTGGCGGCTGGAGCGATGCTCCCCGCTGGCCAAGGATCGCCATGCCCAGGCCGGTCCCGACCCAATAGGCCACGCCCCACTCCCCATGGCGGCTGGCCTCCTTCACCAGCCTGGTGCGATCCAGCAACACCTTGCCGCTGGCGGCGCAATAGACGGTAGGAGTCTGGGCTCCCGTTGCCACGAAGGCCGTCGTGGTAGCTCCAGGGCAGATCGATAGGGGCGTCTGGCCGGCGGGAAGCACCTCCACGGCCGGCCAGGGCAGCTTCGCGGTGGCTGGGTCCGCTTTCCAGCTCTGGCGGAGCTGGCTGGCGATGGCCGCCACCATGGCGTCCAGTTCGGCAGAGTCGCCTGCGGGGGCCGCGGCCCCCGGGGCCCCCGGCGCCAGCAGCGAGACGGAGAGCAGCAGCGCGCCCAGGGCCGCAGCCCCCTGGTGGTGTCGCATGGAGAAACAACAGCAGCCGACCGCCGGATCAGTCTGCCTGGTGTGCGGGGGATGGCTCACAACCCCGGGATCGGCCCCCCATCACCGGTGAGTTGCCAGGCGGCCCAGAACTTGTGGTCGGCCCAGTCCGGCTCCGGCGGATTGCTGCGGAACTCCTGCTGTACCGTCGCCAGCGCCTCCATGCGACCCATCCCCTGCTTGAGCAGGGCCACGTAGCGCTGCATGAACGACGCCGTGGCGTCATCGTCCACCTTCCACAGCGACAGCAGGGTGGAGCGGGCGCCGGCCACGGTGAGGGCCCGCTGCAGGCCGTAGACCCCCTCGCCGGTCTGCAGAGTGCCGGAAGCAGTGTCACAGGCGGAGAGCACCACCAGCTCGGTGCCATCCAGCTGCAACTGGGCCGCCTCCTTGGCGGTGAGGTAGCCGTCGTCGCTGACCACGGCGGCCGGGGCGGCCTGGCCGGACGGGCGGCTGCGGTTGGCCCCAGCCAACACGATGCCGCTGTTCAGCAGCGGGTCGTCGCTGCCCGTGGTGAAGAACCCATGGCTGGCGATGTGCAACACCCTGGGGCCGCGCGCCTCCTGCAGCACCCCGGTGGTGGCGGCGGGTCCCTGATACAGGGCAGCACCGAGTCGTTCGGCGATCCAGCTCCCCTCGGCGGCCGTTGCCGGCAGCGGCTGCCATTGGCCTGGGCCGCCGAAATCCGGGGAGGCGAGGACCAGGGCGCGCTGGCCTCCGGCCCCGGGGCCACCCAGGTTGAGCAGGTCACGGCCGCTGGTGAGGATCCGCAGCTGCACCTGCTGGCCCAGGGTGGGAGCGGATTCGGACCCTGCCCCGCTCGGGCCTTCGCTGGGAGCCGGCAGTGCCGTGAACGGGATGCGGCTCAGCTCACCATCGGGGGAGACGAACCAGCGCCGCCGCCCCGCCAGTTGCGGCAGCAGGGGCCCCAGCACCTTCTGGCTCACCCGGGCCCAGAACGGTCCGGCGGGGCGGTTGCGGGCCAGGCTCTCGGCGAGGGCCAGCTGGATCAGGGGATCGATGGCCGCCGCCGGGCCGAGATTCACCGCACGGGTCGCCCCATCGGGGAACAGCAGCATCGCCAGGTAGCGCGCTTCCCCCCAGCTCCTGGCCTCCCGTTGACGGGCGTCGTAGGGGCGGAAGCGCTGGAACTCGATCAGCACCCCATCGGCCGGCAGGGCGGCGGCCACCTGGGCGGCGGCCACCAGTCGCGGGGTCAGGGCCGGCAACTGGCGGTAGAGCTCCTGCTCCAGCCGATCCCGCTCCTGCTGCAGCGTCCGTCGCTGCGCTTCGCTGAGGTTGACATCGGCCAGCCTGGCCGTCAGGGCCGTGAGCTGGCTCACCAGGATCTTCTGGGCCGGGGAACCACGGCCCAGCTGGGCCTGGCGGCGTTCGATGTCCTGCAGCAGACCGTGGCGGTTCAGGCGGGTGAACAGGGCCAGGGAGGCGCCGGCCGGCGTTGTGGCCACGAGGGAAAAGGGAATCTCCCAGACGCTGCCCAGGGCCTTGATCTGCTCCTGCCGCCGGGCCTGGGGAAGCAGCGGGGCCTCCCGCTGCAGGAACAGGGACTGGCTGCCGATGCCACGGCGCAGCAGGGGTTCGGCCTTGCTGTCGGTCCCCTGGCTCAGGTACGCCTTTGCGAGGTTGTTGACACTGAGGGCGGTGGTGGGGTGATCGGGCCCAAGCACGGACTCGTAGATCGCCAGGGCACGCAGAAACAGGGGTTCCGCCTTGGCATGGGCGCCCTGAAGACGGTAGAGATCCGCCAGGTTGTTGAGGCTGCCGGCGGTGCTGGGATGGTCGGGTCCCAGGGCCTTCTCCCGGATCGCCAGGGCGCGTTGGTGGAGCGGCTCGGCCAGGGTGGCGCCACCCTGATTGTCGATCAACACCGCGAGGTTGTTGAGCCCCGTGGCGGTGACGGGGTGGGCCGGCCCCAGCGTCTTCTCCTGGATGGCCAGGGCGCGGCGCAGCAGGGGCTCGGCGCGGGCGTGGGCGCCCTGATCGTCATAGAGCATGGCGAGGTTGTTGAGGCTGGCGGCGGTATCGGCGTGGCCGGAGCCGAGCACCTTTTCCCTGATCACCAGGGCCCGCCCCAGCAGGGGCTCCGCCCGCGCATAGGCGCCCTGGTTCCGGTAGAGCAGACCGAGGTTGTTCAGGCTGGTGGCCGTGGCGGGGTGCTCCGGGCCCAGCGCCGTCTCGTGGATCGCCAGGGCGCGCTGATAGAGGGGTTCGGCCCTGGCGAAAGCACCCTGGTTCTCCTGGAGCGCCGCCAGGTTGTTGAGGCTGGTGGCGGTGTCGGGGTGATCGTCACCCAGCGCCTTCTGCTTGATGGCAAGGGTGCGGCGCAGCAGGGGCTCCGCCTCCGCATAACGGCCCTGGTTGATGTATGCCGCCGCGAGGTTGTTGAGGCTGGCGGCGGTATCGCCATGATCGGGTCCAAGCGCCTTCTCCCTGATGGCCAGGGCACGCCGATACACGGCTTCGGCCTTGGCGTAGGCGCCCAGGCCGTTGTACAGAAGCCCGAGGTTAGTCAGGCCCAGGGCCAGACCTGGGTGATCTGGCCCCAGCGCCTTCTCGGCGACCAGCAGGGCGCGGCGGTAGAGGGGCTCGGCCCTGGCGTTGTCGTTCTGGTTGTAGTACAGCCAGGCGAGGTTGTTGAGGCTGAGGGCGGTGAGGGGATGGTCCGCTCCCAGGATCCGGGTCCGGATCGCCAGGGCCCGGGCCAGCAGGGGCTCGGCCCTGGTGAAGGCGCGCTCCTTGACGTAGAGCAGCCCGAGGGTGTCAAGGCTGGTGGCCGTATCGGGATGCTCGGGCCCCAGCGCCTTCTCACGCCAGGCCAGCACCTTCTGCCACAGCGCCGCCGCCTTGCCGTTCGCCCCCTTGGCCTCCAGGGCGTTGGCCTCGTCGATCCACTCCCACACCTGCGCCGGGGTCTGGGTGTAGCGCTCGCCCAGCGGCTGGGCGAGCCACGTCTGCTGTCGCGGCGACGGAGGCTGGCCGTGGCGATCGACAGCCGCGGACAGCCGTGCATCGGACAGCAACAGAACGGCCAGGGCGACTCCCCACCGAAACAGAACCGATGGCGAACCGGCTGACCGCGTCATGGGGTGGGCGTCTGGGGGCATCCTGACAAGACCGCCATCCTCCCCACACTGGTCGAAACGGGTTGATTCCGTCTGCCCATCGCCGCTCTGCCTTCCGTTCGCGTCCTTGGATCCGCCGATGTGGGCAGCCCTCGCCCCCTGCTGGCGGTGTTTGCCGACGCCTTCGACGAGCCCGATCGTTATCTCGAGCGACAGCCATCAGATCCCTATCTGCACGATCTGCTGAGCAGTGAGCTGTTCCTGGCGATCGCCGCTGAGGCCGGGACCCGGGTGGTGGGTGGTCTGGCGGGCTACGTGCTGCCGAGATTCGAGCAGGCCCACCGCGACGATGGGATCGCCATCGCCCCTGCCGGAACGCATCCATGAAACTGATGGTGGTCGGGGCGAGCCGCGGGCTTGGCCGTGCCTTTGTCGAGGGTCTGGGCAGCGCCGGCGACACGGTGATCGGCGTCTCTCGGCGACGGCCCGATGGCCTGAGGCTGCCGGAGGGCGTCGAGCTGGGCTGGATCGAAGCGGATCTGGCGGAGCCGCTGCCGGCGGCCCGGTGGATCGAGCAGCAGGCCCCCGCCCAGCTGGATGTGCTGATCTACAACCTCGGCGTCTGGGAAGCGAACGCCTTCAGCGAGGCCTACAACTTCCTGGAGGATCCCGACGAGAGCATCGCCACCATGGTGGCCATCAACATCACCGGCACCCTGATGCTGCTGCGGCGGCTGATTCCGCGGCTGCTCGGCTCCCCCAGGCCCCAGCTGATCCTCACGGGCTCCACCTCCGGCCTGCGCCGGAGCGGGCAGCCGGAGGTGACCTTCGGGGCCTCGAAGTTCGCCCTCACCGGCATCGCCGATGCGCTGCGGGAGAACTTTCGGGACCAAAGACTGGCGGTGACCTGCCTGCAGCTGGGCTACCTCAACACCGACGACGGCCTGGAGGTGCCGCCCGAGACGGCCGCCGGCCGCGGGGAGGGCCGGCAGATTCCGCTCCACGACGTGATCAGGATCGTCTCGGCCCTGCTGCAGCTGTCGCCGGCCTCCTTCGTGCGCGAACTGGTGCTGCCCGCCATCGGCGACGAACGCTTCTGACTGGCGGAGCACCCCTACGGTGCAGCCACCCCAAGGCCGGCACCGGAGCCATGCACACCCTGCGCCCGGGACCCTGGCTGTCCGGCCTGCTGTTGCTCCAGACCGCCCTGCTGCCGGGTTCGCTGGCGCTGGGAGGACCGGCGCTGGGAGGACCGGCGTCCACCCAGCCTGCGGACCCGGCGGCGGGCCTGGTGCTCCAGCCGGCCACCTACCGCGCCTTGATCGGCAGCCCCCCCGCCCCCGGCAGCCGCCTGGAGCTCGACGATCTGGCCATCCTGCGCTGGAACCAGCGCAGCCGCACGCCAGCGGGGATCGTGCACAGCTGGCGCTTCCTGAACCGCCATCTCAGCGTCTTCGATGCCGCCGTGGGCGCCGACCTGGCCCGCACCGCCCCCCTCCTCCACGCAGGCCTGCCGGCCTTCCTGGAGCGGGCCGATGGGCTCAAGGATCAGATCAAGGATGCGGTGGCCCGGCCGCGCCCCTTCCTGAGCCACCCGGATCTGAAGCCCTGCCTGCCCCTGGAGAGCTCCTGGTCGTTCCCCAGCGGCCACGCCACCTGGTTTGCCGCCGCGTCCCTGCTGCTGGCCGACCTGCTGCCGGAGCGCCGGGAGCGGCTGCTGCCGGTGGGTCACCAAGGGGGCGACGTGCGCGCCTACTGCGGCCTGCACTACCCCAGTGACGTGCTGGCCGGCCAGCGCCTCGCCGAGGCGTTCAGCCAGGAGGTGATCGCCTCGCCGCAGTGGCGCAACTTCAAGCAGCAGGTGGCCCGTGAGCGCCTCCTGCTGCTGGCGGTCCCACCGGCAGGCCTGCCCCTGCTGGCGGATTGATCGAATTCCGCGCCACGGTTCGCGGCGCCCGGCGCAACGGACTGGGGCGGCTGCTCACCCCGCTGGTGCTGCTGCGCCGCTCCGTGCAGGGGCTGGCCCTGGCCCTCGAGCGCATGATCTGGCGGGAGCTGATCGAGAACGAAGTCCCCGCCAACCCGCTCGTCAGCCTGCTGGCCTTCCTGCTGTTCTCCGGCCTCTGCCTGCTGGTCAGCCTCCAGGGGGCCGGGGGCTACGTGATCGCCCTGCTGCTGTTCCTGCTGCCGATGGAATGGCTGATGGCGCGGCTGGGCTACGGCGCGCCGGTGCAGCGGCGGGTGCTGCTGCAACGCTGGGGCGACCGCCTCCGCCTGTTCGCCGACACGCCCGGGGGTCACGAGCGGCTGGAGGCGGGCCGGGCCGCTATCACGGCCGTACTGATCCGCCAGGTCAGCGTCCAGCTGCCGCCGCTGGGGGAGCGGCCACTGGGCTGGGATCTGGTTCTGGCGGTGGCCGATCCCGCCGGAGAGCACCTGCTGGCCCGTGCCGCCAGCTTCTCCGGCGCCTGGCAGCAGGCCCACGCCCTGGCCGCCGATCTGGGGGTGCCCCTGCGCCTGGCCGGAGCCCTCGACGCCAGGCAGCTCGCCGGGTCCCGGGCGGGTAGCCCGCAGCCGGACGATGTCTGGAGGCTGGAGACGGGGGGCTCCAGCCAACGGCTGATCCGCAGCCGCCGCAGCGTGGGCGCGGCCCAATGGTGGCGCTCCTTCGTCGAGCAGGGCAGCTACCTGCTGTTCGTCGCCGTGCTCAACACCGTGATGGTGCAATACGGCGGCTTTCTGGTCTGGATGCTCGGGCCGCGCCTGGGCCTGAGCGAACCCAGCACCCTGGTGCTGGATCTCTCCCTGCCTGGCCTGCTGTCGCTGGCCCTGCCGGAGTGGACCCTGATCCAGGGCGTGCTGGTGGTCGCCGCCCTTGGGGCGGCGGGCCTCGGGAGCTACCGGCAGTGGAGCCCCCAGGAGCTCTCCCTTGCAGCCGACCAGCTCAGCCTGCGCCGCCCTGGCCGGCCCTGCCGCAGCCTGCCGCTGCGGCTGATCACCGGGGCGATGCTGCTGAGAGGCCCCGACCCCTGGGTGATCCTCTGGAGCGAACGCCGACCGCCGATCGTGGTGGACGGCCTCTCCGGCGAGCCTGAGGCGGCCGAGCTGCTGGAGAAGCTGGAGGCCATTCTGGATCGGCCGCAAAGATGATGGACCCGATGCCCCGCAGCACCCAGTCCCTGGCCGCAGGCCTTGCCGCAGCGCTGGTGGCGCTGGTACCAGGCATCGCCGTCGCGCCCGCCGCAGCGGCGCCTTCTGCCCCGGGGCCCGTCAGGCCGGAAGCCGCGGCGGAAACCGGCCTGGCGGCCCTGGAAGCCCGCTCGGGCGGCCGACTGGGGGTGTTCGCCATCGATACCGCCAGCGGCGCCCGTATCGGTCATCGGGCCGGGGAACGCTTTCCCCTCTGCAGCACCTTCAAGGCGATCCTGGCGGGTGCCGCGCTGGACAGGAGTCAGCGGGAGCCCGGCTTCCTGGAGCAGCGGATCCGCTTCGGCCGCCAGGATCTGGTGACCTACTCGCCGATCGCCGAGCAGCACCTCGAGGACGGCCTGACGGTGGCGGAGATGGCCGCCGCCACCGTCCAATACAGCGACAACACCGCCGCCAACCAGCTGATGGCACGCCTGGGCGGCCCCGCGGGCCTGACCGCCTTCGCCCGCTCCATCGGCAACCGGACCTTCCGTCTCGATCGCTGGGAAACCGCCCTCAACTCCGCCATCCCCGGCGATCCCCGCGACACCGACACCCCCGCCGGCATGGGCAGCAGCCTCCAGGCCCTGGTGCTCGGCACCGCCCTGGGCTCGCCCCAGCGCCGTCGACTGCAGGACTGGCTGATCGGCAACACCACCGGCGACCGGAGGGTGCGGGCCGGGGTGCCGACGGGCTGGCGTGTGGGCGACAAGACGGGCAGTTGCGGCGTGTACGGCACCGCCAACGACGTGGCCGTGGTCTGGCCGCCGGACCGTGCGCCGATCGTGCTGGCGATCTTCCACACCCAGACCGATCCGGCCGCCCAGGCGCAGGAGGGGGTGATCGCCGCAGCCGCCACGATCGTGGTGGAGGCGTTCACGCATTCGCAGACTCCGCACTGAAACCCAGGCATGGGTCAGGCTCTGGCCGCGAAATGTTTGTTGCTGCAAGGGACCTCAGCGATGTCGGCATGCGGAACCAAGCCAGAACAGGGGCATTGATCAGATCTTCTGACCAGTCATCGCAAGATCCTTCGAATCCATTTGAGAGCTTGTGATCTGAGCCATCGAACCTATTGGGTCTTCCAAGAAATGACCCATCACACTGCTAGTGATCCGCTGCATCGTGATAGGGTTAATTCACTGGAACAACCCAGCTTGCACGATGGTCGTCCTCAGGACTTCCAGGCTCAGGAAACAGCTCTTCCTTGCCTTGATCACGTGCTTTGCCCCTTCCTTGACGAATTCAGCTTTCGTTTCGCTTGAGCATTTCGCCTGACGTCATGAGCAGGCCAACGGCCCTTAAGGCCGTTGCGAAAGGGGTGTCGGTCGTTCCGGTTGTCCTATCGCAGGAGAATCCATCCATGACCACCCAACAACCCACCATCAACCGCTCCTCCCAGGAGATGGCCAACGTCGACGAACGCCTGCGCCAGGCCATTCTCGACAAGCGGCAGTCCCAGATGAAGGAACTGTCGGACAAGATCGATCAGCTGCAACACCAGGCCAAAGAGGTGGCTGAAGGCGTTCGCGACGAAGCCGAGAGCAAGCTCGAGGAGCTCCGGGCCGCCCGCGATGCGGCCAGCTCACGGTTGCAGGAGCTGCAACACAGCACCCAGGACGCCTGGGCCAACGTGCTTGAGCAGACCGACGAGGCGTTGCAATCCGTGTCCGATCGCTTCCACGCCTACGTCAACAGCCAGAGCTGATTGCGGATATCGCTCGTTCTCTCCAGCTTGCCATCCGATCTCCGAGTTTCACCCACCCACTCCACGTCCTGCCTATGTCCAACACCACAACCACCAAACCCATCACCATCCATCCCCTGAGCCTGGAATCCCACGACCAACCCCGTGTGCTCTGCTTCGGCGAAGCCCTTATCCATCGCATCAACAGGCCCGATACCGAGAACAAAGCGAACACACAGGACCGTCCGGGAGGCACCCCGGCCAGCGTGGCCTGCGGAGTCACCCGCCTGGGTACCCCGGCCAGCTTCCTGGGCCGGATCGGCGACGATCCGCTCGGCCGTCAACTGCTGGAGCTGTTCGAACGACGACGGGTGAGCACGCCGGCACTGCAGACGGATCCAAAACGTCCAACACGGGTCGCCCGGCTGCAAAGGAAGCCCGGTGGGGATCTTTGCCTCGACGACTTCCTGGGCGACAGGGGCCAGGGCTTCGCCGACAGCGCTGTGGTTCCCGCCACACTTGCTGAATCGGTGAAGCCCCTGCTCCGGGAAGCCCGCTGGCTGCTCATCAGCACCAATGCCCTCGTCGGCGGTCCCAGCGCCATGGCGCTGGATCTGCTGCTCAAGCGGGCCACGGCCCAGGGACTTGGCATCGCCCTGGACATCGATTGGTGCCCCGGTTTCTGGGGCCTTGCCCCGGATGCGGCCCCATCGGCCGAAGTGCTGCGCCGTTTCCGGCCCCTCGGCGAGAAGGCCACCCTGATCCTGGCTTCCGTCGAGGAAGCCGAGGCCTTCTTCAGCAGCGCCGATCCCGCGACCATTCACGGCGCGCTGGCCAAGCGCCCGGCCGTTCTGGCGACGGGCCGCAATGGAACCGTGCACTGGTGCATGGGAGGTCGCCAAGGCACCCTGGTGCCCGACGAGCAGCATCCTCCCAGCCATCCCCTGGGCGTCCGTGAAGCCTTCACGGCAGCCCTGCTGGACGGCCTCTGCCGCCGGCCTGACCTGCTCGAAGCTCCGGCACCGGGCGGTGCTGGCGTCGCCGGACCTGGCCCGATCGAAGACCTGCTTCGCTTTGCCTCGGCCTGCGCCACCCTCGTGGGCCGCACCGAAGGGGCTATCGAGCCCCAGCCCAGGCGAGAGGCCGTGAAGGCGTTGCTCAAGGCCTGATCTCCAACCTCCCTCAAGGCGCTTCGCAACGCGCTTTGTCCCCGGCCCCCCGGCTACGCCGGGGGCTTTGTTGCGGGAAGCCTCAGGTGGCCAGGCAGGTGAGCACCAGCTGGTCGCGGTGCACCACCGCATCCCCCACCGGCCCCAGCCGGCGGCGCACCTCCTCGCTGCTGAGGCCCATGATCCGGCGCAGCTCCTCGCTGCTCAGGGTGGTGAGGCCCCGCCCCAGTTCGCGGCCGTCGCTGGCCAGCACCCGCACCGCGTCGCGCCGGGAGAAGTGGCCCTCCACCGCGCGGATGCCCACCGCCAGCAGGGAGGCCCCCTGCTGCAGCAGGGCCCGCTCGGCACCCGCATCGACCCGCACGCTGCCCTTCACCAGCAGGGCATGGGCCAGCCAGCTCTTGCGATCGGCCAGGGGGGTGGCGCTGGGCTGAAACACGGTGCCCACCTTCTCGCCGGCGAACAGGGCCTCAAGCACCGCCGGATCCCGGCCATCGGCCAGGCGCACCCGGATGCCACTGGAGGTGGCGATGCGGGCCGCCGCCAGCTTGGTGGTCATGCCGCCGGTGCCCCACTGGCCGCCCCCTGCGGCCACATGGCCGAGGCGCTCCAACTCGGCCAGGTCGCGCACCTCCTCGATCGGGCTGGCATCGGCATCGGTGCGGGGGTTGCCGGAATAGAGCCGGTCGACATCGGTGAGCAGCACCAGCTCATCGGCGCCGATCGCCACCGCCACGAGGGCCGAGAGGGTGTCGTTGTCGCCGAAGCGCAGTTCGTCGGTGGCCAGGGTGTCGTTTTCGTTCACCACCGGCAACACCCCCCACTCCAGCAGCTGCTCCAGCGTGCGGCAGGCATTCTGGTAGCGGCGCCGGGAGGCCAGATCGCTGCGGGTGAGCAGCACCTGGGCCACCGCCATCCCCCGAACGGCGAAGGCCTCCTGGTACAAACCCATCAGCCGGCCCTGGCCGACGGCGGCGGCCGCCTGCAGGGCCACCACCTCCGTCGGGCGCTTGCTGAAGCGCAGCGCCTCGCAGCCCAGCCCCACGGCGCCACTGGTCACCAGGGCGAGGCGATCCCCACGGCGCTGCTGGCGGCCGAAGCTGGCGGCCAGATCGGCGATCACCGCCGCCGTGGGCCGTTCGGGGGTGCCCCGCAGCAGACTGGTGCCCACCTTGATCACGCGCCGCAGACCGCCCGTGGCGGGGGTGCCGGAGGTCGCCATCAGCCCGGAACCGAGCCCACCCAGCGGGCCATGCGCAGCTCCAGGTTCTGCAACCGGTCCTGGCGGCAGGGTTCACCGTCGGGATCGATCGGCTTCACCAGCACCGTGAACAGGCCCATGCGGTTGCCCACCAGCACATCGGTGAACAGCCGGTCGCCCACAAGGGCCACCTGGGCCGGGGGCAGGGCGAGATCCTGCAGCACCTTGCGCAGGGCCGCACGCCGCGGCTTGCCCGCCGAGGTGGTGTAAGGCAAGCCCATGGTGTCGGCCACCGCCCCGATGCGACGGCGGGAGGGGTTGTTGCTGAGCAGGTGCAGGGGCATGCGCTCCCGGGCGTGGCGCAGCCAGACCTCGGCCTGCAGGGGCATGGTGGCCTGGCGGCGGGGGAGCAGGGTGCGGTCGACGTCGAGGACGAGGGCGCGAATGCCACGGTCGACCAGCTCCTGCAGGGGCAGGTGCGCCAGGGAGGTTCCCGGCAGCCAGTCAGGCGTGAGCAGATCGCGCAGCATCAGTCGTCGCTCTCCCGTTCGTCGAGCTCGGCCTCGATGCGGGGCTGGACCCGCTCGAATTCCTCCCCCTCCACCATCACCGCGTCGGCGCCGTCCATGCGGGCCACCACGAAGAACGGATCCAGGGGGATGTAGAGGCCGTACTCCTCATCACCGGCCATGAAGCTCACGAGCAGCTCGTAGGTCTCACTGTCATCATCGCCCTCCTCGTCCTCGAGGTCGTCGGGATCGGGCTCCTCCAGCTCACCGCTGACGGTGAGGGTGACGGCGGACCGCACCAGGGTGAGGTCGTGCTCCTGGAGCACCACATCCGCCACCGACAGCACCGGCTCGGTGGCATCGAGGGTCTCGATCAGTTCGGGATCATCGTCCTCGCGCAGTCGGAACAGGCACACCGGGGTGTCCACCGGCGTCAGCAGGGCATAGTCGTGGCCGTCCAGGGGGATCAGCTGCTCCAGGAAACAGAGCAGCTGGCGGCCGCTGCCGTCCCGCACCTGCACGGTGGGCACATCGCCGGAACCCGTCATCGCAGGGGGGTCGGAGGCCATCAAGAGGAAGCGGGTGTTCTCAGAATGAATCAGCGCCGGCCCGACTGCCCACGGCGATGGCCGCCGGGGCGACCGGATCGGCCGTGGACGCGGCCGTGAATGCAGCCGGATCGAGCGGTTCGGGACCCTCCCTGAGCCACTGCTCCAGCAACAGCGCCGCCGCCGCGCTGTCGAGGCGGCCGCTGCGGTCACCGTGCAGGCCGAAGCGCTCGCCGGCCGCCCAGCTGCTGGCGTGCTCATCCACCCAGGCCAGGGGCAGGGGCTGGCCGAGCGCCGCCAGGGCCCGGGCCAGCCGCAGGCCGTAGCGGCGGCAGTGGATCCCCTGGGCGGTGGGCCGCTGGCCGGCATCGAGCGGCAGGCCCACCACCAGCGCCGCCACCCGCCGCTGGCGCACCAGCTCCACCAGGTGCTCCAGGTCGGCCTGGAACTCGCCCCGGGCCAGGGCGGGCAGGGGGGTCACCGTCACCCCCAGGGGATCACAGCCCGCCAGCCCGATGCGGCGGCGTCCCACATCGAGGGCCAGCACCGACCGCGGCCTGGGCGGGGCCATTCAGCGCAGCACCAGGGGGGCGGTGGGCAGGCTGCCGAGGGGGCCGGTGGGGGTGGGCATGGGCCGCCGGCGCGGCTGCAACTGCTCCAGCACCGCTTCGATGCGGCGCGCCGCCCGCTTGGCCGGCTGGCCTTCCTGGCGGCGCCAGACGCTGCGGGCCATCAGCACCTCCTCGCCGTGGACCTCCGCCCCGAGGGCCTGAAGCCAGCGCTGGCGGTCGCCGTCGCTCACCTCGCAGCGCAACCAGAGGCTGCCGCCACCGTGGCCGATGCGGTGCAGCAGCGACTCGGCCGCCGAGCCGAGCAGGTGACCCCAGCCGGGGTGGACGCTGAGCTCCACCGCCTGGCCACCGCCGGGGTGCTCATCGAGCAGGCGCACGCCGGCCACGGCCTCGTTGCGGACGGCATCCACCAGCATCCAGCCCCGGCTGCGGCTCTGGTCGAGGAGGTCTTCGATGCGGCGATCCTGCAGCTGGCGCAGGTGGGCCGGGCAGGTGGCCTGCTCCAGGTGCCACAGCAGTGGCGCCGTGCGGCGGTTGAGCGGGCGCAGCTGCAGATCGGCCGGAGCGGCGGGGGCGGCCCGGTCGGCCGGGGGCTGCCAGCGCCAGAGGCGATCGGTGCGCTGGGGCTGGAAACCCTGCTCCCGCAGGGTGGCCAGCCGGGGGGTGTCGAGGCTGGAGGCGGTGGCGATCCAGCTGGCGGCGCCCTTGACGCGGCCGATGGCCTGGCGCAGCAGATCCCCGGTCAGGGCCGCCCCCTCCGTGGCGGCCAGGGCCAGGCGCAGGTGCTGGACCTGCCAGCAGGTGCCGCTGCGGTTGAGCCGTCGGCAGACGATCAGGCCCAGGGCCTGCTGGCGGGTGAGCCCCTGGCGCTGCAGGGCCACCAGCACCTGGGCGGCCCCCGGGCGGCGACTGGTCACCGCCGTCAGCAACTGCTCCGGCAGGGCCAGCAGCAACGAGCGTTGCAGCAGCGGCTGAAGCGGCAGAAAGGAGGGATCATCCAGCAGGGGCAGGTGCCATCCCTGCAGGGATTCAACCGTCCAGCTGGGGGAGGTTCTGCCCTGGGCAGGCACTGGCACGGCAGGCACTGGCACGGCAGACGACGGTGGAGAGAGGGGCGTGGGCGAAGCGGAACAGACGCAGCTGGCGCTGGCGACCTTGTGAAGGAATTCTACGTGGGACGCACCAGCACCAGAGGTGTGCGTTCGTTGGCGTTGCCGGCGGGGTTCGGGCGCAGGGCCCGCATCAGCAGCGCTTCGTCGGTGCCGCCGCTGGCGGCCAGCACCTTCACCCGCCCGAGGTCGTTGACGTCCACCACCGCCACCGCCACCCCGAGGGCCGCTGCCATCTGCTCGCACCAGGCCGCCGGCTGCTCCGGACCGAGCACGATCGTCTGATCGTAGGGAGGCGTGGTGCCGGTGATGTCATCGATCAGGCGGGCCTGCTCCCCGGCCAGGCGATAGAACCAGCCCTTACTGCCCACCAGCTTCAGGGCGGTGCCCACCACCCAGGCACCAAGCACCCGTGCCGGGCCGGACACGTCGATCAGGGTCTGCAGGCCACAAGCCGTGGCCAGGGAGCTGGTGGGGTGGAACACCCGGCAGAGCAGGCGGGCCAGGAAGGAGGGCTGCACCGTCGATGGGTGGTGGTACCGCCCCTGGATCACCGCCAGGGGGGTCTCGCCGATGGTGAGCACGTCACCGGGCTGCAGCAGACCGCCGGTGTAGCGCTGCAGCACCGCCAGCGGATCGTCGAGCACCCCGAGCAGGTGGGTACGCACGGGCAGCACCCGGCAGCGCTCCCCCTCGCGCCAGGAGGGGGCGGCCGGGTCGCCCGGCTCGGGCTTCTGAAGCGGCAGCAGGATGCCCTGGCGCCGCTGCAGCCGACCGAAGGGCCCGTAGTTCACCCAGTGGATGTCCATCCAGAGGGTGTCGAGCACGCTCTCCAGATCGAGGCCGCCGGGCGCCGTGAGATTGAGACGGATGTGGGCGGCGGTGGTCTTGCGGCCCTTGACGATGTAGGCGGCCCAGTAGCCGTCCGGGCGTGCCTCCTCATCGGGGTGCAGCGGCGTGATGCGCAGCTCGTGGCGCACCTGGCTGACGTCACTGCGGCCCAGCAGTGTCGGCACCACCGTGATCTCGGGCACCATCACCTCCATGCGGGGGTGGGGGTTGCGGATGTGGACCTCGCCGGTGATCTCCAGGCCCTGGGCCCGGCGCCGCACCTGGAAGGATCCCGGCAGCAGCTGCAGGGGGGAGGAGGGCCGGAGGCGATGGCGCAGTTCGAGTACCACCAGCCCCAGGCCGAGGAGCAGCAGCAGAACCAGCAGGCAGGAAACGGGGAACGGCAAGCCGATACGTCGGGGAATGTCCGGCCGGAGCGTAGATGCGCCCGCGGACCTAGCTTCGGCCCCATGGAACCGGCAGGTCACTGGCATGCGCAAGACCTTCGTGCTCGACACCAACGTGTTGCTGCATGACCCCCAGGCCCTGAACCGGTTTGAGGACAACCAGGTCGTGATCCCGATCGAGGTGGTCGAGGAGATCGACCGCTTCAAGCGGGACCCCTCCGAGAAGGGCCGCAACGCGCGCCAGGTGTCGCGGCTGCTGGATCAGCTGCGTGAGAAGGGCAACCTGGCCGAAGGGGTGCCGATCGATGACGTCAGCGGCGGGACGTTGAAGGTGGTGTTCTGCCGCAGCGAGACCCTGCGCCAGCTCCCCCCCGAGCTGAAGGCGGGCAACGGCGACAACAACATCCTGGCTGTGGCCCTGGAGCAGCGCCTGCAGGAGGTGATGGGCAGCCAGCCGCCGGTGGTGCTCGTCACCAAGGACACCAACCTGCGCATCAAAGCTGATGCTGTGGGCCTGATCGCCCAGGACTACACCACCGACAAGGTGGACATGGCGGACCTCTACCCGGGGTTCTGCGAGCGCTGGATGGGAGCCGAACTGATGGACCGGGTGAAGGCCGGCGACGGCCTGCCGGTGGACGCCATCCCGGAGCAGCCGGTTCCCGTGGCGCCCCTGCAGGCGAACGAGGGGGTGACCCTGGTGGACCTGGCCCAGCCGGCCCACACCCTGCTGGCCCGCTACAACGGCCGCACCGCAACCCTGCAGCCGCTGCAGAAATCGCCCAAGGCCAAGATGGGCCGCATCCAGCCCCGCAACCGGGAGCAGTCCTTCGCCCTTGATCTGCTGCTCGATCCGGCTGTGGCCCTGGTGACCCTGGTGGGCAAGGCCGGCACCGGCAAGACCCTGCTCGCCCTGGCGGCGGGTCTGCACCAGGTGGCCGACGAGCATCTCTACGAACGGCTGCTCGTGACCCGTCCAGTGATTTCCCTAGGCAAGGAGATGGGCTTCCTGCCCGGGGATCTGGAGGAGAAGATGGCCCCCTGGATGCAACCGATCGTCGACAACCTCGACTTCCTGCTTGGCGGCGACGAGGGCCAGCCCATCCGGGGGGGACACCGTTCGCCCCGCAGCAACTGGAGCGACCTCAAGGGCATGGGCCTGCTGGAGGTGGAGGCGATCAGCTACATCCGCGGCCGCTCGATCCCCCGTCAGTTCATGGTGGTGGACGAGGCCCAGAACCTCACCCCCCATGAGGTGAAGACGATCGTGACCCGGGTGGGGGAAGGCACCAAGATCGTGCTTACCGGTGACCCGTACCAGATCGATAATCCCTACGTGGACGCGGAGAGCAACGGGCTCACCTGGCTCGTGGAGCGCTTCAAGGGCCAGCTGCTCTCCGGACACATCACCCTGATCCGGGGCGAACGCTCCGAGCTGGCCGAACTGGCCGCCAATCTGCTCTGAGACGGCCACCAGGGCCGCTCAACCGGCGGGTCTCAGGGGAGGAAGGTGCAGGTGATTGAGCCGTTGACCGCCACGCGCAGCATGGCGCGGCGGTGGGTGCCCTGGGCCTG
The DNA here is from genome assembly GCF_034931325.1 of Cyanobium gracile UHCC 0139. Lineage (GTDB taxonomy): Bacteria > Cyanobacteriota > Cyanobacteriia > PCC-6307 > Cyanobiaceae > Cyanobium > Cyanobium gracile_B. Next base: position 510,933 of record NZ_JAYGHX010000002.1, read on the forward strand.
CTGGCCCATGCACAGCACACCGCTGGCGTCGCCGGACCAGGAGCGGCTGTTGATCTGGCGGGCGGAGGTGCCGTTGCAGTTGCGGGAAGGGCCTCCGGGAGGATCCACCACCGTGTGCAGCCCGGACTTGTGCGCCACCGCGCACTGTTCGGCGAAGGCGACGGTCTCCAGGATGCTGCTGGAGGCTTCGGCGACGGCCATGGCCCGGCGGTACTGGGGCACGACGATGGCGCTGAGGATGCCAACGATGGCCGCCACGATCATCAGCTCCAAGAGCGTGAACCCGGACGTGCCTGCGATGCTCAACCGGCCCAAATGGGGGCGGTGGAGCGGGGCGCTGACCCTGGGGAGGCTTAACCACCGGAAGGGGTGCTGGGACATCTCAGGCGTGCGGGTCCCCTTCGCGGTCGTCCAGGGGATGACGAGGAGAATCAGAAACCGACCTCCCGGAAGAAGACCGTTCTGAGGGTGATCCCGGAGACGAAAAACGTCGCAGAAACAATCTTCTGAATCCTCACCATGGGCTATAGCGGGGATTTTACGGGCGATCCACAGAAAATCAACCGGGCCGCTCCCAGCCCACCGGCCTCACGTCCTTGAGCCTCAGATCATCTGCTCGGGCCTGACGAGGCAGTCGAACTCCTCGCCGCTGATCTCTCCCAGCACCAGGGCCGCTTCCCGCAGGCTGAGCCGGTGCTCGTGGGCGTGGCGGGCGATGGCGCAGGCCCGGTCGTAGCCGATGGCGGGCGTCAGGGCCGTCACCAGCATCAGGCTGCGATCCCGCTGGGCTTCGATGTGGGCCACATCGGCGCGCAGGCCCTCGATGCAGAACTCCCGGAACGTGGCGCAGCTCCCCGTCAGCAGGTCGATGCTCTCCAGCAGGTTGTGGGCGATCAGGGGCTTGAACACATTCAGCTCGAAGTTCCCCTGGCTGGCGGCCATCTGGACGGCGGTGTTGTGGCCCATCACCTGCACGGCCACCATCGTGAGGCTCTCGCACTGGGTGGGGTTCACCTTGCCGGGCATGATGCTGGAGCCCGGTTCGTTCTCCGGCAGCACCAGTTCGCCGAGGCCGCAGCGGGGCCCGCTCGCCAGCCAGCGGATGTCGTTGGCGATCTTCATCAGGCTGCCCGCCAGCACGGTGAGCGCCCCGTGGGCCGCCGCCATCCCCTCCTGGCCGGCGAGCGCCTGGAACTTGTCGGGGGCGCTGGTGAAGGGCAGGCCGATGCGCTCGGCCAGGCGGGTGGCCACCGCCTCACCGAAGCCCGCCGGGGCATTGAGCCCGGTGCCCACGGCCGTGCCGCCGATGGCCAGCTGCAGCACCTGGGGGAGGGTGGCCCGCAGGCCCGCCAGCCCCAGCTCCAGCTGGGAGGCGTAGCCGCCGAACTCCTGGCCCAGGCTCAGGGGCACCGCATCCTGCAGGTGGGTGCGACCGATCTTGATCAGGCCGGCGTAGGCCTCCGCCTTCTGGCGCAGGGCGGCGATCAGCGCCTCGATGCTGGGGATCAGCCGCCCGTGCAGCGCGATCCCCACCGCCATGTGCATGGCGGTGGGGAAGGTGTCGTTGCTCGACTGGCTGAGGTTGACGTGGTCGTTCGGGTGCACCGGCCGCTTGCTGCCCAGCTCACCACCGGCGGCGGCGATGGCCCGGTTGGCGATCACCTCGTTGACGTTCATGTTGGTCTGGGTGCCGGACCCGGTCTGCCAGACCCGCAGGGGGAACTCCTCATCCAGCTGGCCCCCGCTCACCTCCTCGGCGGCGGCCACGATCAGGGCCGCCAGGGGGCCCGGAAGCACGCCCCGGGCGGCGTTCACCTCGGCGCAGGCGGCCTTGAGCTGGCCGAAGGCGTGCACCACAGCCATCGGCATCGGCGCGCCGAAGGGGAAGTTACGCAGGGAACGCTGGGTCTGGGCGCCCCAGTAGTGCTCGGCCGGCACCTCCACCGGGCCGAGGCTGTCAGTTTCGGTGCGGGTGGCCGGCATCAGCGGGACGCCACCACTTCGCTGTTGAGTTCGTTGAAGCTCAAGGTGGCGCTGTTCCCCGAGCCCGGGGCCATCGGGATGCCGGTGGCTTCGCTCACGGCCGTGTTGATGGCATCGACGCTCACCTGGCCATGGCGATCGAAGACGACCCGGCCGGTGCCGTCGATCACCACCACCTGGGGGATCAGGCCGTCCCAGTAGTGGGCGGGATCGGCCAGACCGCCATCGGGCCTGTTCTGGAGCGGATCGGTGACCAGGGGGATCAGGTCGACGGCATTGCCCCAGACCCGCTGCAGCTCCGACACCACCGGCGAGAACTGCTTGCTGACGCTGCTGTCGTCGAGGTAGTAGACGAGCACCGCCACCCGGTGCTCCTCGAGGGACTGGGCCAGGCTGCTGCGGGGCGGCACCAGGGAGCCGTTCCCGGCGTAGAGGGCAAAGATGTTGCCGTCATAGCGGTCGTTCTCGAGGCTGGCCGCCGCCTCGGCCGGGGCCCAGAGCAGCCCCAGCACCACGGTCAGCAGCAGAGCCCAGAGGCCGGCGAGGGGCCGGGAGCGCAAACGGGGCAAGGGAACACGGGCGGGTGGGCTCATTGTGCCGTGGTACGCAGCCGCCTCAGCTGCGGTTGAGGCTGCGGCCCATCCCCTGCACGATGCCGCGCCCCACCAGGCCGATGGCCCGGCCAAGCACCTGGGTGAGCAGCACCACCAGCAGATCGCCCAGGCGTTTGAGCAGGCTGCGGAGCTGGGGGCCCAGGGCATCGCGGGCCTCCAGGGCCAGGGTGACCGCCTGCTGCACCCAGCCCAGCTGGCGCAGCTCAGCATCGCGGGGCTCGGTGAGATCCACGCAGTCGATCGCGCCGTCGCCCAGACGGAACAGGGGGCGGCGGCTCTCGTAGAGGTGGATGGGGCGCTCGAACCAGCTGGTCCAGCGCTGCTGGGCGTTGAGCTGGTTGCGCAGCCGTTCCAGGTTGCGGGTGGCCAGCAGCTCGGGGCGCAGCAGGTAGCGGCGCAGTTCGGGCCACTCGGCGCAGGCCGCCAGCACCTCGGCGCTGATCAGCTCGGCACTGCGCACGAGCCAGTTGCTGAGCAGCAACTCCAGATACAGAACCGCCTGGGGCTCATCCGGTGCCACCAGCCGGCCATCCACCAGCAGGGGCCGGGCCTGCAGCAGCGGGCTGAGCATGGTGGCGGGATCGGGCAGCTCGAGGTCGTCGGCGTCCAGGCTGCTGCGGTGCAGAAGGGTCTCGGCCACCGGACACAGCCGGCCCTCCATGGGCAGTTGCACGTAGGACCCGGCCATGGAGCGCAGGGCCTGCTGGCGCAGCTCGGGCTGAAGTTCCCTCCAGAGCCGCTCCAGCTGGTCACCGCGGGGATCGTCCTGCAGCAGGCGCTGGCGCAGCCGGTCGAACTGCTCCAGCAGCCCCAGCAGCAGGTCGCTGCGGCGGGAGGCATGGAGACCGTCGAGGGCCAGCAGCTGGCCGCTGTTGTTGCTGGGGCCGGCGGCGGCAGCCTCCGTGAGCCGACCCCGCAGGGCCTCCCAGAGGCCTTCGGCGGTGCGTTGCCGCAGGGTGATGGCCACCCCATGGGCCGGGCCGCCGGCCGTGCGGCTGTCCGGGGCATCGGGCGCGCCAGGTGCCCCACCCCGGCCGTCACGGGGCTGGCCCCAGGCCAGGCTGACCGGCCCCCAGAGCCAGAGCAGCAGCCGCCTGGCCTGACGCAGCTCCCGCACCCGGCCCTGCAGCACGAGCAACGGCAGCAGGTCCACCGGCGGCGGATCCAGCAGGCGCAGGCAGAGGCGGAGTTCGGCATCGATCTGCTGCAGACCGCTCAGCAGCAGCCACTGGCCCAGCCCCATCGGCACGGAGGTCCCGGGGTCCTCGCCCCGTCGCGTCGCGGCGATGGCCAGCACCCGGCCGCCGGCCAGCAGGGTGGTGACCGCCTGCCGCAGGCTTTCGGCATCGGCCTGCTCGATCAGGCCCTGGGCCGGCAGCTGCAGCAGGACATCGCTGCCGTAGGGGTGGTTCGCGGGAAGCAGCAGCAGCAGGGGCGCCGGGTGCCAGCGCTCCAGCAGCCGGCGGCTCTCGGCGTCGAGGGCCTGGGGTTCAGGCAGGCTGCCGAGGCACCAGAGGACGAGCTGGGGTGCCCCCTGCACGGCCTCACTGTCGACCACCTGGCAGCCGCCCCAGCCGTCGGGATCAGCGCTGGTGTCAGCCCCCTCCAGCCAGCTGGTGAGGCCTGCCCGCTCCAGGGGATCGGCGAACAGCAGCAGCTGGGGAAGGGGCCGTGCCGGACGTCGTCCCACGTTGCGAGAGAAAGGTTGGCCCGACCTTAACCAAGGCGTCGGGCTTTCTCCAGTGCAGCCGCTTCAGCAGGGGCGGGGATGGCCTGAAAGATGCAGGGTGTACGACTCGATCGCAAAGCCCGTCTGGTCTTCGATCTGTCGCAGCAGGTGGTCCGGCAGGAGAACGTCAAGGTCGTGGATTTCGCCGGACTGGGTGCAGGTCAGATGGCTGTGGGGATCGGCGCGATAGCCATAGAGACGGCCACTGGCTCGCTCGATGCATTCGATCACGCCGGCCGATTGCAGCGCTTCGAGATTCTGGTAAACGGAGGTGTGGCCAATGTGGCGGCCTTGGTTGTTGAGCTTCTCGAAGATGTCGCGGGCGGACAGGTGGCTCTTCTCGTCCCAGAGAAGATCCAGCACCATCCGCCGCTGGCGGCTCAGCCGCATGCCCAGATCCCGGCAGCGCTGGTAGACCTCTTCCACATGGGACGGAGCCGTGCCCACCGCATGGCGATCACCGGCCTCGCCACGGCGGCCGGAGGCCGCGGAGGATGCGGTGGTCGTGGTGGAAGGCAAACGTTGCCGCAGAACACATTGGCTCTGTTATAGAGCAGTTGCCTGAACATCGGCATGGGCCCCACTGCGGTGCACGGCCGGCGTCAGGCGATCGGCAACCGCAGGGGATCCTGCAGCCGACCGTCACCGAGGGCCTGCAGCGCCTCGGCCAGCTCCACCCGTCCGTCGTAGAGCGCCCGTCCCACGATCACCCCTTCCACACCGAGGGGTTCGAGGCTCAGAAGGCTGAGCAGGTCGGTGAGGCTGCCCACACCACCCGACGCGATCACCGGCAGGTCGGTGGCCTGGGCCATGGCCCGCAGGGCCACCAGGTTGGGGCCCTCCAGGGTGCCGTCGGTGGCGATGTCGGTGCTGATGATCGCCGCCACGCCGGTGCCATCCAGGCTGGCGGCCAAGGCCGTGGCCTCCACCGTGCTCTGCTCGATCCAGCCGCGGGTGGCCACCCTGCCCTCGTTGGCATCGATCCCCACCACGATCCGGCCCGGGTGATGGGCCGCCAGGTCGCGAACGAGCTCCGGGTGCTCCACGGCGACCGTGCCCAGGATCACCCGGTCCACACCCCAGCCCAGCAGTTGTTCGGCCCGCTCCGCCGTTCGTACCCCTCCACCCAGCTGCACCGGGATCTCCAGGGACGCGGCGATGGCCTGCACGGCGCCGTCGTTAAGGGGTTCGCCGCTCCTGGCCCCGTCGAGATCGACCAGGTGCAGTCGCGTGGCCCCCTGGCGCTGCCATTCGCGGGCCTGGGCCACCGGATCGTCGCTGAAGCGGGTGACGCGGCCGTAGTCACCCTGATGCAGTCGCACGCAATGCCCGTCGAGCAGATCGATGGCGGGGATGACTTGCATGGAAAGGGGGACAATGCCGCTGTCGGCTCCATCCTGTGCCATGACGCTGCCCGGATGATGCGGACCTGATGGCCCCCTCCCCTCCCGACCCCGCCCCCCTCGTCTTCGACCCGGACGACTGTCGCCGCCTCAGGGATGCGCTCCGCTACCAGGGCCGCGATCTCCATCACCGCTCCTACGCCGTGGATTCGCGGCGCCGGGAACTGCTCTGGGAGGAGATGGACCGCTGCCTGGCGCTCGCCGATCGCATCGAACGGCATCTCGACGCACTCGACGGGGCCGATGCGGGCTGAGAGGACCGGCCCCCTGAGGCTGTTCGCCCGGCTGCGGCTCTTCGCCCTGCTGGCCATCGGCGGCGCCGGCCCTGCCCCGGCCCAGCCCCTGGCCCCCCCGCCGCTGGCGCCGCCGGCCCCACCGCCGCGCTCCCTGCTGGGGCCCGACGGTCCCGATCCCCGCGACAGGCCGCCCCCCCTGGCACCGCCGGGTTCGGTGATCCCGCCGATCAACCGCCCCGATCCCCGGCTGGAGGCGGCCCTGCGGGCCCGCCTGTTCGCCGGCCCGGTGGCGGCCAGCCCGGCGGCGGCCGGCGACCCCGACCAGACGGAGTGGGAGCAGGCCCGTGCCACGGCCACCCGGCCGGTCTGCGCCGACGTGGGGCCCCTGCGCTACCTGCACAACCGGGTCGACCTGGACGGCGACGGCCGTCTGGAGACCCTGGCGGTGGTGGTGGGGTCCTACGCCTGCTCCAGCGGCGGCTGCAGCCTGCTGATCTTCCGGGACAACGACGGCAGCCTGGAACTGGTGGCGGAGAACGGCCTGTTCCAGTCGCCCCTGACCGTCATCAGCAACCGCCACCGCGGCTGGCTGGATCTCACCATGCCCGCCAGCCTGCACGGCGCCCCCGACGGCCTCAAGGAGCTGCGCTTCGACGGCCGCACCTACCGGCCGGTGCCGCTGCCGGTGGCCGAAGGGACCAGCGGGCCTCCGGGAACGGTGCTGCTGGAACTGCTGCCGCTGCCCTTCGAGCGCCTGGGCCGGCCCCTGCCCTGCGGCCCCTGATCCAGACCGGCCGCTTGAATGGCGCTCACCGACGCGGCATGGCGATGAGGATCCTGGTGATGGGCGGCACCCGTTTCGTGGGCCGCCCCCTGGTCAACCGGCTGCTGGGCGCGGGCCATGAGCTCAGCCTCTTCACCCGCGGCCGCCAGCCGGTGCCGGCGGGGGTGGAGCATCTTCAGGGCGACCGCAGCAGCGCCGAGGGCCTCGCAGCCCTGCAGGATCGCCCCTTCGATGTGATCGTCGACAGCTCGGGCCGCACCCTGGAGGACACCCGCCAGGTGATCGCGCGCACCGGTCCCCCCGCCCATCGGCTGGTGTATGTCAGCTCGGCTGGCGTCTACGCCGACAGCGAGCTCTGGCCCCTCGACGAGGAGTCGCCCACCGATCCCCAGAGCCGCCACGCCGGCAAGCTGGACACCGAAGCCTGGCTGCGCCAGGAGGGCATCCCCTTCACCAGCTTCCGGCCCACCTACATCGTCGGTCCCGGCAACTACAACCCGGTGGAGAGCTGGTTCTTCGATCGGATCGTGCACGGCCGGCCGGTCCCCCTCCCCGGCGACGGCAGCACCATCACCCAGCTGGGCCACGTGGCCGACCTGGCCGCCGCCATGGCCCGCTGCATCGAGGTGGAGGCCGCCACCAACCGCATCTACAACTGCACCGGCTCCCAGGGCATCAGCTTCCGGGGCCTGGTGGCCGCCGCCGCCCGCGCCTGCGGCACCGAGCCTGAGGCGGTGGAGATCCGCAGCTTCGATCCCGCCGGCCTCGACAAGAAGGCCCGCAAGGCCTTCCCCCTGCGCCTGGCCCACTTCCTCACCGACACCCACCGCGTGAGGCGTGAGCTGGCCTGGGAGCCGACCTTCGACCTGGAGGCCACCCTGGCCGACAGCTATGCCAACGATTACGCCCTGAAGGTGCCCACCACCCCCGACTTCAGCGGCGACGAGGCCCTGCTGGGCTGAACGCGTCAGCGGCCTCCCAATGCCTTGGGTTCAACGCCGTCGCCCGACGACAGAATGTCGTCATGCGACAACGGATTCCACTGGGGATGCGTCAGGAGATCCGCCACTACTGGCGGCTCTGGAACGATCGCCGGGACGGGATGCGGTTCGACCGATCCGCGGGCGACCTGGCCGTGGGCAACGCGGCCGTTGGCAACCTGGGGCAACGCCCATCGATCGGCCTCGTCCAGCCGATCATGCCCAGTGACTTCTTCGAGAACAAGCGGGCCAATATCCGCCGCGGCGCCGCCCTGCTGGATCGCGGCCTGATCGGTGCCCACAAGGCCTGGTCGTTCTGGCACCGTGTCGGCCGTCCCCATGCCGCCAATGGATTTCTGCCAGGACGCAACATCGTCAGGGGAAAGCTTGTCGCCCTCAGCGGCGGTGGGCTCTGCCAGCTGTCTTCCATGGTGTATCACCTGGCCCTGCTGGGTGGCTTGACCGTGCTGGAACGCCATCCCCACAGCCTGGATATCTACGAGGAGGAGCAACGCTTCACGCCGCTGGGCGCCGACGCCACCGTGGTGTGGGGATTCAAGGACCTGCGACTCCACAATCCCCACCCCTTTCCTGTGGCCTTCGGATTCAGGGTGGAGCCGAACAGATTGATCGGCGAGCTCCGTTCCGACGGCGACCTGACGGCCTGTGATGTCGCCTTTGTGCGGCTGGAGCTCGAACGTCCCTGGGTTCGGGTCAACACGATGGTCAACCAGCGCCTTCTTGTCTCGACGCTGTACGAGCAGCGGCAGGGCCTGCAGGTCAGCCCCGCTGACCCGCCCCCAGGTACCCCAGGGCCGAGCTGAGCGCCAGCAGCAGCGACGGCCAGAACAGCCACCAGCCGGCGGCCTGTAGAGCGGCCACCAGTCCGGCCCCCTGGCCCAGGCCCCAGGCCGGCGGCCAGAGCAGCAGCAGCAAAGACAGGAACTGCAGGATCGTCTTGGCCTTGCCCCCCAGCGAGGCGGGGCCGCCGCTGCCCTGACCGGCCCGCCAGCCGGAGATCAGCAGCTCCCGGGCCAGCAGCAGCCACACCGCCCACAGGGGCAGGCCGCCGGTGTGGGCCAGCCAGATCAGCGGGGCACTGATCAGGATCTTGTCGGTGAGGGGATCGAGCCGCGCCCCCCACACCGAGCCGCCACCGGCCCGGCGGGCCAGGGCGCCGTCGGCCCAGTCGCTCAGGCCGCCCAGCAGCAGCAGCACCCAGGCCAGGGCGGGTCGGCCGCCGGCCAGGGCCAGCAGCAGGGGCAACCCCAGCACGGCCCGGGCCAGGGTCAGCAGGTCGGCGAGGCGTCGCAGGTCAGGGTCCCGTTCACCAGCAGAATGCCATCACCGAGGAGATCCGCATGGTCGTCGAGCGCAGCGTGGCCGAGGTGATGACCAGCCCCGTGCTGAGTGTCACCACCACCACGCCCCTGCAGGAGGCCGTGCAGCTGATGAGCGACCACCACGTCAGCGGCCTGCCGGTGCTCGATGAGCTCGGAGCCCTGGTGGGTGAACTGAGCGAGCAGGACCTGATGGTGCGCGAGAGCGGCTTCGATGCCGGCCCCTACGTGATGCTGCTCGATGCCGTCATCTACCTGCGCAATCCGCTCGACTGGGACAAGCAGGTGCACCAGGTGCTGGGCAGCTCGGTGGGAGACGTGATGGGCTCCAAGCCTCACAGCTGCCCCGCCACCACCAGCCTGCCGGCGGCGGCCCGCCTGCTGCACGACCGGGGCACCCAGCGGCTGTTCGTGCTCGACGACCAGGAGGCCCTGGTGGGGGTCCTCACCCGCGGCGACGTGGTGCGGGCCCTGGCCGCCGCCGAGGGCTGACGCTGGAGCGGCGGGACGGCTCGCTCCAGGGGACCACGGCCCCGTCGGCCAGCAGCCAGAGCCTCTCCCCATCCGGGCAGGGGTGGCCCCCGGTGAGCGCGCCGAAGGCGGGCAGGACCAGCTGCTCGGCCGCAGGAGCGTAGGCGAAACAGGGCAGCCGCAGCCGGTCGGCTCCCCCGCCCACCAAAGCGACGGGGTGTCGGTGGCCGCAGAGGTTGAGGTGCTCGGGGCGGGGCTCGGGGGCGTGGCTCAGCCACAGGGGGCCGAGGGCCTGCGACGGCTCCTGCTCCAGCCCCTCAAGCCAGCAACCCCGCTCGTGGTTGCCACCGATCAGCCGCAGCGGACAGCCCAGCAGCGCCGGCAGGGCCCGCAGCTTCTGGCGCAGGTCGCCCGTCAGGCCCAGACGGCTGTGGATCAGATCCCCCAGCACCACCACCTGGGCGGGCCCGAGACCATGGGCCACCGCCAGCAGGGCGTTGAGGGTCGCCCCATCCCCATCGCTGGGGAGCGGAATGCCCTGGCTCTGGAAGCTCTCCGCCTTGCCCAGGTGCAGATCCGCCACCAGCAGCAGCCCCTGCTCGGGATCCCACACGGCCCGCTGGCCCAGCAGCTGGAGCCGGTAACCGCGCCACAGAAAGTCGGCCGAACCCGGCACGTTCATGCAGAAACCATCAGGCTGACGAGGGGACCGGAGACGGCGCACAGGGGTGCCCCATCTTCTCCGACAAGAATCAAGCCAGCACGAGGTCAGCGATGACAGCCAGCCCGCCGGAGGCCACCCCAGACCCGAGGGCCTGCCTGCTGCGGCTGGCCCCCTACCTCCTGGGCCGCACCCGACGCGGGGTGGTCGGCAGCAGTCGCTATGCCCAGAAGCTGCGCGACGCCATCCGTGCCGCCTCCGCCGACAGCAGCCGCCAGGCGGTGCTGATCAGCGGTGAGCCCGGCCTGGAGAAGGACAACCTCGCCTCCCTGATCCACTTCGGCTCGGCGGCCCGCAAGCAGTTGCTGGTGCGCCTCAACTGCGCCCTGCTCCGCCCCGACGGCGCCGAGCTCTTCGGGGCGCCCGCCGGCGGCGTGGCCCTGATCGACTGCATCGGTGCCGGCGGGCTGCTGCTCGACCAGATCGACCGCGCCGACCCAGCCCTGCGCCCCGCCCTGCTGGAGCTGGCCCGCAGCGGCCGCTGGCGCTCACCGGACGCCGCCCACACCGAGCACGTCTTCTCCGGCCGGGTGTTCCTCACCGCCGAGACCAGCGCCCCCGATTTCGACGCCCTCGGCTGCCACATCCGGGTGCCGCCCCTGCGGGTGCGACGCCAGGACCTGGGCGAATGGCTGCGCTACGGGGTGCGCCAGAAGGCGCTCAGCCTCGGCTGGAGCCGGCCGCCGGCCGTGGGGGAGGGGCTGGTGAAGCGTCTCCAGACGTACGACTTCCCTGGCAACGTGCGGGAGCTGCTGGAGCTGATCGAGCGGGCCCTGCGCCAGTGCAGCGGCGACCACCCGGAGGAGCTGCCGGAGGACGTGTTCTGGACCCTGCGGCGTCCCCAGCGGGCCCGCTTCGACCTCTGGCGATGGAAACCCTGGTTGCGGGACGTGATGCGCTCGCCCCGGCTCTGGAACGCCCTGCTCTACGGGGTGGTGAGCTGGGTGTTCGTCCTGGTGAACCTCTGGCTCTGGTGGGGGCCCCAGGACCGCGCCCACAGCGGCGGCCTCAACCTCTTCTGGGCCTGGTGGTGGCCCCTGATCCTGCTGGGTTACCCCCTGGTGGGGCGCCTGTGGTGCTCCTTCTGCCCGTTCATGGTCTGGGGGGAGATCGTCCAGCGGCTGGCGAAGCGACTGGGCTGGCAGCCGGCCCGCTGGCCGCGGGGCGACAGCGATCGCTGGGCGGCACCCCTGCTGGCGGCCGGCTTCGCGGCGATCCTGCTGTGGGAGGAACTGGGCGACCTGCGCAACAGCGCCCGGCAGAGCAGCGCCCTGCTGCTGCTGATCACCGCCGGTGCCGTGGTCGGCTCGCTGCGCTTCGAGAAGCGCTTCTGGTGCCGCCACCTCTGCCCGGTGGGGGGCATGAACGGGCTGTTCGCCAAGCTGGCGATCAGCGAGCTGCGGGCGGAGGCGGGCACCTGCAGCGGCAGCTGCAGCAGCTACGCCTGCTTCAAGGGGGGGCCGGCGGAAGGGGAGGGCCTGGCCACCGCCGGCTGCCCCCTGGGCACCCATCCGGCCCACCTGGCCGACAACCGCAACTGCGTGCTCTGCCTCACCTGCGCCCAGGCCTGCCCGCACCGGTCGGTGCAGCTGCGCCTGCGGCCCCCCGCCGCCGACCTGCAGCGGGACATGGCACCGCCCGCCGGGGAGGCTGGTCTGATCCTCGTGCTGGCGGGCGGCGTCTGCCTGCGGCACTGGGAGCGGCTGCTGGGCTGGCTGCCCCTGGCACCGGAGCTATTGGAGCAGGGTCCCCTGCTGGGCCGTCTGGCCTTCGCAGCGCTGGCACTGGCTCTGCCCGCGGGCCTGTGGCTGCTGCTGCGGCCCCTGATGGGACGGCTGCGGCCGGCCAGCCCCAGCTGGCTGCTGCTCTACGCCCTGCTGCCCCTGCTGTGGGCCCTGCTGCTGGCCCAGCATCTGCCGATGGGGATGGCGGAGGGGGGCCGGCTGCTCCCGGTGAGCACCGAAAGCCTCTGGCCGGCCCTGGCCGCGCGGCTGCCCGCCTGGAGCGCGGATGCCCATGTGATCGGCTTCTGCCAGAGCCTGACGGTGCTGGTGGGGGTGGGCGGATCCCTGCTGCTGCTGCGGCGCCTGCTGCAGCTGGCCTTCTGGAGCGGCCCGTCCCTGGCCCTGGGCGGACTGCTGGTGGCCCTGGGCACGGGGGGGCGCTGGCTGGTGGCCGGCGGCTAACGCCCGCAGACCCGCTGCAGGTCGCTGTCGCTGTAGAGCGCCACGGGGGCCTCGGCCGGGCTCTGCTGCAGCCGCTGCTTCTTGGTGAGGTAGTGGGCGGCGCCGAGGCTGTTGCCCAGCAGCACCCGCGCGCTGCCGTGGCTGCCGCGCCAGGCGTTGCAGGTGGAGAGGGTGTCGAGGGCCAGGGCGGCGCGGGGCAGGGAGGCCGCCAGCAGGGCAGCCCCGCCCAGGGCCAGCACCACGGCCAGGCCCATCTGGCTGCGGCGCACGGCCGCGCCCGGGGCCGGCCCCCGCCAACAGCCGTCGGCGATGGCGGACACGTGACGCACCTGGTGGGGCCGGCCCAGGTAGACCCAGGCGCGGCGGCCATCGGCCAGGGGCAGGGGCCGGCGGTCGTAGAGGCGGGGGTAGCCCTCCAGCCGATCCAGCCGGGCCAGGCCGGCGGCATCCACCCCGTACACCTCACCCCGCACCAGCCCCTCGCCGGGCACCGCCATCGGAAAGGGACCCAGATCGTGGAGCACCACGTCCGGCAGAACCGCCTCCCCGAGGTAAGGCGCATCCAGCAACCAATGGTGGTTGCCGTGGCCGCGCTTGAGCGTGCCGTAGACGAAGACCAGCTCGGGATGGCTGTTCACGGCTCGGGCCAGGGCTGGGGTGCCTGTGGTCATAATGCGACGAAAACGCACCCGTTTCCATGACAATTGCCCTGCTGGTGGCGCTGCTGGGTTCCCTGGTCCTGATGGGCTGGATCGTGAAGCGCCTGGAAAAGGCCTCCTGAACTCAGCCCTCCAGGCGGCGCACCTGGCCCGCCACCCGGATCGAGCCCCCCAGCTCCGCCGGGATCCCGGCACCCAGCAGGGAGCGGCAGCCCATGTCCTCCCCCTGCAGCACCTCGATGCTGCCGCGGTGGGGCCAGTCGAGTCTCTGGAGATAGCCGGCCAGGGCCGCGGTGGCCGAGCCCGTGGCCGGATCCTCGTAGACGCCGCAGCCGGCGGCGGCATTGCGGCTATGGAACATCCGGGGGCGTTCTGCCCACACCAGCAGAAGCGTCAGCAGTCCCGCCTCCGCCATCAGCCGGGCCCCGTCCTCCATGGCGTAGCGCATGGCGGCCAGGTCCACACGGCGGCGCAGGGCCAGCAGCAGGTGGTCGGCGCCGCCGTGGACGATGGCGGCGGGCAGGGCCGGATCCAGGCCGCTGGGTGCGTAGCCAAGCAGCTCGAGGGCGGCCGCAAGGAGATCGGGCGCCACGGGGCGCTGGTGGGTGGGGGGTGACTGCAGGGCGGCGCTCCAGCGCTCCCCCTGGCGCCGACCCTCCACCGTGATCGCGGCCTGGTTCAGCGCGAGCGGAAACACTCCATCACCGCAGCGCTCGGCCAGGGCGGCCCCGAGGGCGATGGTGGCGTGGCCGCAGAAGGGCACCTCGACGGTCGGGGAGAAGTAGCGCACCCGCCAGCCGTCCCCCTGCGGGGCGGCGAAGACCGTTTCCGAGTAGCCCACCTCGGCGGCGATCCGCTGCATCTCGGCGGGCTCACCAAGGCGCTCGACGATCACCACACCGGCCGGGTTGCCGCCCCGGTCCCCGTCGCTGAAGGCCGCCAGGCGCTGCAGGGTCATGGCAGGGTCAGGGCCGCATCGGTCTCAGAGCAGTCTGCTGGCCAGGCCGAAGTAGAGGGCGATCGAGGTGATGTCGGCCACCGCCAGGGTGAGCGGGCCGGAGGCGATCTTGGGATCGATCCGCAGGGCATGGAAGAGGGCCGGGATCGTCAGGCCGTAGAAGCAGGCGGCCGCCACGCTGAGCACGATCGCGACCGCGACGATCAGAGCCGCCGGCCCCGTACCGAGCCACAGCACCAGCACCAGGGCCACCAGGGCCGCGCAGCAGACCCCCAGCAGCAGGGCCGTGGCCAGCTCCCGGCGCAGGCTGGCCCGGTACCAGCGCCAGGTGGGCGGCGAAAGCTGCAGCGCCTGGATCGAGACCGTCATGCTCTGGATGCTGACGCTCTCCCCGAGGGCCAGCACCAGGGTGAGGAAGAAGGCCAGGGCGATGCTGCTGGCCAGGGTCTGCCGGAACACGCTCACCAGCACGGCGCAGGCCAGCCCGCTGGCGATGGTGGCCAGCAGCCAGGGGAAGCGGAACCGGAAGGCCCGCAACGGCGAGGCGCCCCGCACCTGGGACACACGGAAGCCGAGGGCCTCGAACAGGGCCGCCGCCTGGGCCGGCTGGTCGGGCAGGAAGTCCTCCTCGCTGAACATCGTCACGTCCACCACCCCCACCACCCGCTGCCGGTCGTCCACCACCGGCAGGGCCAGGAAGCGGTGATCAGCGAAGGCCTCGTGGGCCTCCAGGATCGTGGCGTGCTCCGGGATGGTCACCGGATGGCGCACCATCAGGGCTGTCACGGGCGTGTCCTCGGCGGCGGACAGCAGGCGCCGCAGGGGCAGCACGCCGATCAGCCGCTGGTCCCCATCGAGCACGTAGAAATAGACGATCCGCTCGGCGATCTCACGGCCCCGCAGGCTGGCGAGCGCCTGCGCCACGGTCTGCTGGCCATCCAGGCAGGCCACCGCCCTGCGGGCGATGCTGGTGATCGGCTGGTGCAGGGTGTCGAGCACAGGGGAGGCCTCAGTCGTCCTCCCGGGCCCGCACATAGACGATCGTGCGGTTGCCGCTGGGGGCCTCCCGTTCCTCCATGACGAACAGGGAGGGGCAGCCGCGCACCAGGTCGGAGAGCTTGCGGAAGCCGTAGAGGCGGGTATCGAAATCGGGCTGGATCTTCTGCAGATAGCTGCCGAAGGTGCCCAGCTGGGTCCAGCCCGATTCGTCCACCGAGCGATCCAGGGCCTCCATCAGGAAGTCGGCCGGGATGACCGGATGGGCGTTGGCGGGGGGATCGGCGTCCGGCGGCCGGCGGGCTTCCCCGGCCTCGGCGCCGGCGTCCCCCTGACGGGAAGCGGTGCGCAGCACCTCGGTGAACAGGAACTTGTGGCAGGCGTTGCGGAACGCCGCCGGGGTCTTCTCCTCGCCGAAGCCGTACACCAGCAGACCCTCCTCCCGCAGGCGCACCGCCAGGCCGGTGAAGTCGCTGTCGCTGGTCACCAGGCAGAAACCGTCGAAACGCCGGGTGTAGAGCAGATCCATCGCATCGATGATCATCGTGCTGTCGGTGGCGTTCTTGCCCACGGTGTAGGCGAACTGCTGCATCGGCTTGATCGAGAACTTGTTCAGTAGCGCCTTCCAGGAAGCGCTCTGGCTGGAGGTGAAATCGCCGTAGATGCGTCGCACGATCGCCTCACCGAACCGAGCCACCTCCTCCAGCACCGCCTCGATCACCGCCGCCCGGGCGTTGTCGGCGTCGATCAGCACCGCCAGGCGCCGGCCGGTGTCTTCGGCAAGGCCGCCGCCCGACGGCTGGGCTCCCGATGGGGATCGCATCACACATCCCCCTCTGGTGCTCTGACCCTACCCGCCCCCGGGTGTCCCCGGATGCCGCCGCCGCCGCCCCGGCGACGGGAGAATTCCAGCCATGGTCGTGCCCCTGATCGCCACCTCTCCGCCGCCCCCCCTGCCGCCGTCCCTGCTGCCCTGCCCGGCC
This sequence comes from Cyanobium gracile UHCC 0139, assembly GCF_034931325.1. Taxonomy (GTDB): domain Bacteria; phylum Cyanobacteriota; class Cyanobacteriia; order PCC-6307; family Cyanobiaceae; genus Cyanobium; species Cyanobium gracile_B. The sequence goes on from NZ_JAYGHX010000002.1 coordinate 526,976, forward strand.
GAGACGGGTTGGGAGTTGGTGGCGGGCGCCCGGCTGCCGCGCCGCGGGGCGGACGGAGCGCCCCTGGGCGGCTACTCCGCCGCCAGCTACCGAAGCGAGACGGATGTCCTGCTGCTGCTCAGTGATGCCCCCCGGGGTCGGGTGGACGCCTGGAGCGGCGTGCGGCAGCTGGGCCGGGTGCCGCTGCGGCCCCTGTTCCAGCTGGAGCTGAAGGGATCGCCCCAGGCTCCGCTGCCGGCGGAGATCGACGCCGAGGGGCTGGTGGTGCTCGGCGAACGGCTCTGGATGGCCAGCGAGGGGCGCCGCAGCGCCGACCGACCGGCCCAGCTGCTGGCCTTCGCGCGGAGCAGCGGCCTGCTGCAGCGCGCCTACCCCCTGCCCGCCGACTGGCAGCCGGCCCCGGGGCGCGGCCTGGAAGCCAACCAGGGCCCCGAGTCCCTGGCCCTGCTGCGGCGCCCGGGGCAGACGGACGTGCTGCTGATGGCCGCGGAATCCCCCCTGCGGCAGGACCCTCCCGCCCAGGTGCGGCTGCTGGGCTGGTCCCTGGAGCCCACCGGGCCGAAGGCCCGGCCCCTGGCCCGGCTGGCGATCCCTGCCGGCGAGGGCTGGGGACTGACCGATCTGCTGGTGGTCGACGCCCCTGGCCCCTCACCGGGCCTGCTGGCCCTGCTGCGGCGCTTCCAGGCCCCGGCCCGATGGCAGGTGCTCCTGGCCCACTACCCGCTGCCGGGCGAAGGAGCCGATCCCAAGGCCGATACCGAGGCGGTGCTGGCGCCGATCCAGCAGTGGGATCTGATCGCGGCCGGCCTGCCGACCGACAACTGGGAGGCCATGACCCCGGGACCTGTCCGGGCCGATGGCCGCCCCACCCTGCTGCTGGCCTCGGACGACAACTTCAGCGCCCTTCAGGACAACCACCTGGCCCTGCTGGCTCCGCGCCGCAGCCAACCCTGCCCAGGGCAGCGATGAACCGACGCGACCTGCTCTCCCTGCTCGGGATCGGGGCCTGCTCCTTCGCCGGCGCCGCCCTGCCCACCGCAGCCCCCGGGAGGGCCGCCGTCCCCAGGGCCGGGGCCGCCCGGACGCCGCCCCCCCCGTTCCCCACCGTGCCCACCCCCCTGCCCGTGCCCAGCGACGGGTTCGACGCAGCGGAGCAGCGCCACCGTTATGCCCGCATCGAACTGGAGGACCGGCTGGTGCTGCCGGACGGCTTCCGGGCCGATCTGGTGGCGGTCTGGGGGGATCCGGTGGCCGACGGGCGCTTCGGCTTCAACAACGACCACCTCTCCTTCCTGTCCCTGGGAGCGGACCGGGCCCTGCTGACGGTGAACTTCGAGTACATCAGTGCCCGGGCCTGGCGGCAGGGCTACGCCGAAGCGGTGGGCGGCCCGCTGCCGTTCGACGCCGTGATCGACGCCCTGGCGCCCCGAGGCGGCCGGGTGGATGCCGCCAGCCTGGCGGCGGACGACCCGCTGCGGGCGACCATCCGCCAGCTGGCGGAGGCGGCCATGGCGGATCTGGGGGTGGGAGTGATCGAACTGGAGCGACAGCCGGACGGCCCCTGGCGGCGCCGGCCCGGCCGCTTCGATCGCCGCATCACCGGCCTGAGCGGCTGGCGCGACCCCGCCCAGCGCCTGGGCACCACGGGGCCGGCGGCGGCCGTGTTCCGGCGCCGCGAGCGGCTCGGCTACGACGATGGACTCGGGGACGCGATCATCGGCAGCTTTGCCAACTGCGCCGGCGGCGAGACCCCCTGGGGCACGGTGCTCAGCGCGGAGGAGAACATGCAGAGCCAGGTGGCCGAGGCCGTCCACGCCGACGGCTCCTCCGTCTCCCCCGCTGCCCGTCCCTTCGCCTACGACGGCCAGCGCCTCGACGGCCTCGGCAACCCCTTCGGCCTGGCGGGCAACAAGTACGGCTGGATGGTGGAGCTCGATCCGCGCCGGCCCGAGCGCACCGCCGTGAAGCACAGCTGGCTGGGCCGCTTCCGCCACGAGGCGGTGGCCGTGAAGGCCGTCGCCGGCCAGCCCCTGGTGGTCTATTCCGGCTGCGACCGCCACGGCGGCCACCTCTACCGCTTCGTCAGCGACGCGCTGATCCGCGATCCGGCCGACCCGGCCAATTCGGAGCTGTTCAGCGCCGGCCGGCTCGAAGTGGCCCGCTTCGATCCGCCCGGCCCGGACGGCGGCGAGGGCCGGGGGCGCTGGCTGCCCCTGGAGCCCACCGCCCCGGTGGCTCCGCTGGGCCCGGGCCATTTCGCCCGCTTCGGGGTGGAGCAGGCCGTGCTGCTGCCCCACTCCGATCGCCTCAAGCCCGGCGCCGAAGCCTTCGCCAGCGACGCGGCCGTGGCGGCCTACCGACGCCTTTTCGCCACCCTGGCCGACCTCTACCCCGGCGAGGGGGAGGAGCGGATGGGGGCGATCCTGATCGATGCCCACCTGGCCGCCTGCGCCATCGGGGCCACCCCCTGCGCCCGGCCGGAGGACACGGTGATCGATCCGCTCAGCGGCGATCTGCTGATCGCCTTCACCGCCGGTGGCGGCAGCGACGACGGCCGGGCCGACCCGGCCATCTTCCGTGGGCCCAAAGGCCAGGCCACCTGGCCCTATGGCTGGATCATGGGCCTGGCCGACGACGGGGCGGAGAAGGCCGGGGCCTTCCGCTGGCGGATGGTGGCCACCGGCGGCGCCCCGTGGCAAGGGGGCCTGGGCTTCGCCAATCCCGACAACCTCGCCGTCGACCGGCTGGGGACCCTCTGGATGGTGACCGACCGCTCGACGAAGTCGGCCGACCTGGATCTGTTCGGCAACAACAGCTGCTGGGTGCTGCCCAGCCGTGGCCCCCACGCCGGCGAGGCCTTCTGCTTCGCCACCGGACCGATGGAGTGCGAGCTCACCGGCCCCTGTTTCGATGCCAGTGAATCCACCCTGTTCCTGGCGGTGCAGCACCCGGGCGAGGACCACGGCACCCGCCCCTCGGCGGAGGCCCGGGAGGCCCAGGCCCACCGGCTGGTGGATCGCTCCGGCCGCGCCTTCGAGCAGCTGCGCTGGGTGCCCCAGGGCTCCAACTGGCCCTCCGGCGTCCCCGGCCGGGCCCCCCGGCCCGGGGTGGTGGCGATCCGGCGCCTGGCGGGCGGGCCCCTGCTGGGGCCTCAGGCGGTACCGGCGTCGAGGGAACGCTCGATCTGATCGATCGCTTCATCCAGGGGCTCGATCGCCGTCGCCATGGCGGCGTCGCTGGCCTCGGTGCTGGGCCACTGGTGGTCGATCTGGCGGCGCAGCTGCTGCAGGCCGCCGTCGATGGCCTCCAGCCGGGTGGCCAGGGCCAGCAGCCGGGCCTCCCGCTCATCCATGCCCTGACGCGCCGCATGCAGGTTGCGGCGCAGCTGATCCACCAGCCGCCGCCGTTCCTGGCGCAGGGGACCCTCCGCTTCCCGCTGCAGGGCCTTCTCCTCCCGCGACAGTCGGCGCGCCAGCTCCTCCGGATCGAGGCGCTGCCCGCCGCCGGATTCCAGCAGGGGCCGCCGTTCCCGCAGCCGTTCCGGCAGCTGCTGCAGCCGCTCGCAGCAGAGCTGGACGCTGCCGAGGGCCTCCAGGTGGCCCGGGTCCGTGAAGCGGGCCACGGCCTCCTCGCGGAGGGCCAGCGCCGTCACCGCCAGGCCGCCGGCCCGCTCCAGGGCCTCCTCCAGCCCCGCATCGAGGCGCTGGTCATGGAGCCTCTGGCTGCGGCTGCGCCGCCCGGCCGCCCCGATGCGGGCCAGCAGCGCCGCGCAGGCCACGCTCAGCCCGATCGCCACCGCAAGGGCCAACGGGAGGCTCACCCCGCCGGCGCGCACCAGCAGCACCAGGCCCACGCCGCCGGCGGTGACCGCCAGGGGATGGTCGAGCGGGTTGGACCAGCCGGACGCCACCGCCATCAGAAGGCCATCTGCAGATCTTCCATGCGGCGCCGGATGCTGTCCGCCGTGCCGGTGGTGAAGTCGCCGCCATTGCTCTCGGCGATGCGGCGCAGCACGTCGGCGTCGAAGTCCCCCTGGTTGCCGTAGCCCATGGTGAACACACCGATGCGCTCGTCGCTGGCGAAGCCGCTGCGCCTCAGCTCACCGCCCAGCCCCTCCAGGGAAAGCCGCGAGCCGTTGTCCTGGCCATCGGTGAGCACCACCACCGCCAGGATCTCACCCGGGCGCCGGGTGGAGCGCAGCCAGTCGCGACCCTGGCGGATGGCGTCATAGAGCACGGTGCCGCCCTCCGCCTCCAGCGAGGCGATGAACCGGCCCGCCGGCTCACCGGCCGGGCCGCCGGCCTGGCCGCCACCGGTCACCACCACCGGGGGCCGCAGCCGGTTGTCGAAATCGAACAGGCCGACGGTGTCCCGCGGACCGATCTGGGCCAGGTAGGCCTGCAGGCTGCGCTGGGCCGCTGGCAGCTTCTCCCCCTTCATCGAACCGGAGCTGTCCACCACCAGAGCCACCCGGGAGGGCTTCTTGGCCTGGGTGCGCCAGAGGGAGATGATCGCCTCCACCACTTCCGGTTTCGGGGCCCGCAGCGAGTCGTACACGGCCCGTGGGTCGGCGCCGTAGGCCGCCGTGACGCGGCTGGGGGGCACCGCCGGGTTGGCCGGCCGCAGGCCCTGGTCGGCCGCCAGGCGCTGCACGTCCTCCCGCTGGAGGCGCTCGATGAGCAGCAGGGCCGCCTGCTTCTCCTGCGGCGACACCCAGGGGGCGTCCGGGAGGATCGCCCGCATCGTGCTGGCGTAGGTGGCCCTGGGATACACCGCCTTGAGGGGCTCCTGGTCGCCCTGGCGGGACGCGTTCACCCCCACCACCGACGACTCATACACCGAACCCACCGAGGCCCAGAAGGGACCGTTGCGCAGCATCGCCCGGGCCAGTTCATCGGTGGAGCTGCCGTAGCGGGTCACGTGCCGCTGAATCGCCGCCACCTTGCCGCCGTGGGTCTGCACATCGGCGAGGGTGAGCGCTTCGGGCCGCTTGCCGGCCACCTCGGCCACCATCGCCACCAGGGTCTGGAGGCCCGAGTTGGAACGGGTCGGCGCCGTGTGGACGAAGCGGATCGGCTGGGAGGGGCCGGCGGGATCCAGCTGGCGGTGGTCGCTGCTTCGGGCCAGGGCGGTGAAGGGATCGGTACGGTCGAGGCCCTTCGCCAGCGCCGGGGTGGTCATGAACACCATCGGGCTGGAGGCCAGGGCCGGCGCGTCGGCCGGCGCCGGGATCAGCTCCCGGGTGGGGGCCAGGCGCTGCAGGCGATGCCGCAGCAGGTCGAGATAGATCTCGCCATCCACCGACAGCAGCGTGGGAATGCGGGGGTCATCGGCCGCCTGGCCGCCCTGGAGCACCCCCCGGGCATGGCTTTCCATCTCACTCACCACATCGCCGCTGCCGGCGGCCCGGCAGCGCAGCAGCACCGGGGTGCGGTCAGCGAGCCGCGGCGGCGCCTGGCCGATGGCCTTGGCCGCCTCCTGGCAGAAGCCCTTCAGGGCGCTGCCCACCAGCATCTCCAGCTCCAGCGGCGGCGGGGCCAGGAACTGGCAGCCGCTGATCGACAGGCCGAGGAGCGGCAGGGCAAGGAGCGCGGTGCTGAGGCCGGCCGACCGCTGGGCCCGTGCCATGGAGCGGCGCTGAACGACCGTCCCATTCTGCTGGCAAGGATCCTGGATCCGGGCGGCGGCGATCAGACTGCAGCGAACCCGGACCGCTCCCCTTGGCAGCGACCCTGACCCGTCGGCGCCTGCTTTCGCTCCTGATCGCCGGGGCGTCCCTGGCCCTGGCGACGGCCCCCCTCCCCGGGCTGCGGCGCCCCCTGGTGGTGGCGGTCGGTTCGGAGCTGGCCGGCGCCATGGCCGAACTCGAACCCCTGTTCGAGCGCCGCCATGGGGCCATCGACCTGGCCTGGAGGGTTCAGGGCTCCCAGGACATGGTCAACCGCGCCAGGGAGGAGGGCCCCGAACGGCCCCGGGTGCTGATCCCCGCCAACCGGGATCTGCTCGGCCAGCTGGCCGCCGAGCTGCGGTCCCAGGGCGGGGCGCCGGCGTTCCTGCAGGCCCCCGTACCCGTGGCCCGCACCCTGCTGGTGGCCGTGGCCTGGCCGGAGCGGCTGCAGCGGCTGTTCCCGGATGGCCGCTTCTCCTGGCCACTGCTGCGGCGGGCGGCGGGGGCGGGGCAGTGGGGGGCCCTGGGCGGGCCCGAGGGCTGGGGCAGTTTCGATCTGCGCAGCAGCGATCCGATGCGCTCCAACTCCGGCCAGCTGACCCTGGCGCTCTGGTGCCGGGACGGGAACGGTGACGGCCGTGGCGCTGCAGGCGCTGGTGGTGACTGTGCTGCCGCCCTGCGCCGGGCCGTGTACCGGCCGGCCCGCTCCACCGACATCCTCCTGCAGGAGTTCATCAGCGGCGGCCCCAACGAAGGCGACCTGGCGCTGGTCTACGAGGCGTCGGCCCTGGCCCGCCTGGGGGAGGCCGGCCGCCAGCGGCCGGGCGGCTACGTGCTGCTGTTCCCGGATCCCACCATCGAGACGGTGCTGGCGGCCGCCGTGCTGCGGGGGGAGGCGGCTGGACGGGCGGAGGACGGGGAGCGCTTGGTGGCGTTCCTGCTCTCCCCCAAAGGCCAGGCGGTGCTCACCCGCCTGGGCTTCCGCGCCGCCGACGGCAGCGGCGGCAGCCCGGCGGCCCGGGGGGTGAAGCGCCTGCCGCCGCCCTCGCCGGAGCAGCGGGAAGAGCTGTTGCGCCTCTGGCAACAGGCCGGCTGAGGGGGCGATGACGTCCGCCGTGGTGTCCCTGGGCACGGGCAGCCGTGCGCCAGGCCACGGACAACGGCACGCCTAACTGCCGCAAGAATGTGCAAGGCACAAGCGAAACATCGGCGCTGTTGGCTGACCCTTTCCTGGGCGTATTCAGCGCCGGAATCGTGTCACCATGGCAGCCCAAAGCTCCCTGCCGACCCTTCCTCGACGCGTGTGCTCAGCTGCGACGCCCTGTTCATCTCCGACCTGCATCTGGGCTCCAATCAATGCGAGGCCGGCCATCTGGCGGCCTTCCTGGAGTGCATCCGCCCCCGAACCCTGTATCTGGTCGGCGACATCATCGATCTGCAGGCGATGCGCTTCAACGCCAATGTCGATGCCTCCTTTCTGACCGATCGAATCGACGCCCTTCTGAACGGGCAGGAGGAGCAGCCCCTGGCCAGCGAGATCCTGCTGAAGGCCGGGTTGCTGCGCGCCTCCCATCGCCGGGTGATCGAGAGATTTGAGGCCCTGCACCGAGCAGGGGTGGCGATCGTCTACATCCCGGGCAACCATGACGCCTATCTGCGCCGCCACGACGGTCTGGAGCGGCCCGGATTCGCCATCCAGCGCCAGGCCATCTATCGCAGCCCGGCAGGGCAGCGGCTGCTGGTGCGCCACGGCGACGAGTACGACCGGCTGATCCGCTTCCACACCGACGCCGCCGAGGCGCTGGCCCGGCTGCAGGAGCATTACAGCGCCGGCATCAACGGCCTGCTGGCCCCCTTCTCCCGGCCGGCCGGCGGAGCGCTGCCAGCGGGCTGGAACGCCGAGGCGATCCTGCAGAGCGCCGTGGATCTGCTGGCCAGCCACCGGGAATGGCCCATCCCGGTGAGCCGGGGCCTCAACTCCTCCGGCGGCTTCTCCCTGGCCTTCGTGCTCGAGAGTGCCCTCAAGAGCCGCACCGGCCACGACCGGCTGATCAAGCGCGGGATCGTCCGACACCTGCAGCGGGAGCGGCAGGGCCCCGAGCCCCTCGACGGGCTGATCAACGGCCACACCCACATCCCCGAAGCCACCCCCCTGGCCCTGCCGGCCACCTGCGGCGAAGACCGAGGCCCCTGCCACATCACCTACTACAACACCGGCAGCTGGGCCCGCAACCAGCGGCGGCTTGGGCGCACGGCGCTGGTGGTGGCGCACAGCGGCAGGGTCGGCATGGTGCGCTTCGACCGGCGCCGCGGCATCGAGCCCTTCCAGCCCCCCCGCTTCCCGTTCAACACCTATGCGATGCGACCCTGTCCGGGCTGCGGGCTCGGAGTGGCACACCTGGAGGCGACGGGTTGATGCGCTCACCCCCAATCCGGCCGATGCGCTGGGTCGTGCTGGACGCTTGAATGAAGCATCGAGGCCCCTGAATCCACCCGGCGGCAGCGAAGGAGAGACGCCCGTGAGAGTCGCCATCCTGGCCAATCGCGCCAACAGCTTCTATCGGCCCCTGGCGGAAGGCCTGGATCGCATGTTCAAGGACATCGGTGTCGACACCATCCTTCTGAATGACGGTCTGACATCGCTCCCTCGCAGGCCAGTGGCAGGGGCGGGAGCAGGGGCGAACTGGAAGGGAAAGCTGTTTCGAGTAGCACAAGAATGCGTCTCATGGCTGAATTATCGGAAGCTTCTTGGCCAGCTCAGGACGGTTGACTTCGCCGTGATCGTGGGCCACATGCCCCGCGCCTATTTTGATCACCTTATGGATGACCAAAGGCTACGTCGTGACGTTCCTCACCTGCCCATCATTCTTTATGACCTGGTTTTTCTGGGCAGTCGCGCCGACTGGGTGAAGTGGGTCCATGGTTGTGTGGCGAGCAGGGGTGTAACTAAAGGCAACCACTGGGGACTCAATCGCTATGACCACCATCTTTGTATCACCGAAGTCTCCGAGTATCCCGTAGTGCCCGGAGCCGAGCACTTTTCACGCATCGGGATCAATCTGATCGATCCGTCCCTTGCCATTGAACCCAGGGAGATCTGTGCCCTCATTGATTTTGAGCGCCCCAATCACCTGCCCGAAAGGGCCATACAGATTCAGGCCTGCCTCGAGGCTGGCATCCCTTTCAAGGTGCTCCATGGCAGCTATTCCATGGCTGAGATCCGGAAGATCTACAGGAGCTGCAGCCTCTATTTCATTGCACACTGTGAATCATTCGGACTGCCGATCTGTGAAGTCCAGGCCTGTGGTGGCGTGATTCTGACGCCCTACGCCAACTGGTGTCACGCCCACTTCTTTGAAACACCAGAGCCTGGCCACAGCGGCCAATTGCCGGAGAACTTCATCGTTTACAACAACGACAAGCAACAGCTGGTGAACGATCTGAAAAGACTCAAGTTCAGTTACATTGCTGAAGCCGCCCTTGCCAACTTCCAGCGGGATCAGCCCCACTTCTACCGGGGCAACGCCACGGAACTGGCTCGCGTCGTCGCCATGATCAACGATGGGAGCATCGATTCGGCCTCCCATCATCGGCAACCAACCCTGCAACAGCTTGCCGAAGCGGTGGATGCCCTTCCCTGACCATGGCCTTTGTTGATCAGGACCGGCCATCGGGACCCATCCCCCTCCCTGAGCAACTGGGGGGGAGTCAGGGTCAAGGCGCCTCTGGCTCTGGCCGAGGAGATGACATCACCGATGGGTGATACCTGCAACATGCGCCTGTTTCAAATTCAACCAAAAGGATGGAAGTCTCTGTTTAGTCTTGGGAGCCTCAAGCGTTACCACGTCGACCGATGACGATGTCCTATCCGCCTGCGATCCGGGACTTCATGGGCTGCCGGATCGAGACAATTCCAGAGACTCACGAGGTGCTGAACCGGGTCAGACGCGGCGATCCCATGCCATCGATTCTGCTCGATCATCCCCAGCTGACCCAGGCCCAGATCGGCTTGGCCCGGCATCTGCAGGACCAGGAACGGGAATTGAATCGGCTCTACAGCAAGCTACAGGATATGGAGCGACTGAAGATGCAGGTGGAGCGTGACCTTGCCACGTCGCTGCTGCGGGCGGTTCAGCCGTCGACGGCTTCCCGATGACCGAACCAGCCACCGGCACAGAAGCCGTCGTGGGCCGTCCTAAGCTGGCGTTCTAAGAGAGAATGCTGTCATGCCCCTCAGTCAGGTTCCAGCGGGCACCAGGGTTTCGATCACGTCCCTGCCGAGCCATCCCGGCCTGCAGCGTCGGTTGCAGTCCATGGGCGTGCGGCCCGGCGTGGAAGTGGAAGTGCTGCGACGCGGCAAGCCCGGTGGCATCCTGCATCTGGCCAGTGGGCTGCTGGAGTTCATGCTCCGCCACGAACACGCCGCCGAAATGGATGTGCATACGATCGCTCCGGATTGATTGGCGCAGGGTGATCAGCCCAGGGACAGGATCAAGCCTCCCCCCTGATAGACGATGAAGGCCAGCAGCCAGGCCAGCGCCAGTGACCAGCCCAGGGACAACAGGGCGAAGCTGCGGCTCCGGGCTTCCTGGATCTGGGCCGCCACCGTGCCCAGGCAAGGGGTATAGAGGAGGACGAACGTCATGAAACTCAGCGACTGCAGCGGTGTGATGGCGCTCTGGATCGCACCGCCAAGGTCGCTTTCAGTGGTCCTGTAGATGACTGCCATCGCTCCCAGCAGGATCTCCTTGGCGATGAAGCCAAAGAACAGGGAAACGGTGAGCTCCGGGTTCATGCCGATCGGCCCGAGCAAGGGCTGGAACAGATGGCCAATCCACCCGGCCAACGAAAGACTGGAACCTTCTCCCGCACCCGGGGGCAGGTTGGTGAGCAGCCAGATGGCAGCGGCACCCACGATGATGAACATGCGGGTGGTAACCAGAAAGTTCAGCATCGAGGTCCAGCCACGCCGCAGGATCGTGGCCAGGCTGGGAGTTCGGTACGGGGGGAGCTCCAGCACGAAGGCCTCCTCACTCGGATAGGCCCGCTGAAACACCAGACCAGTGATCACGGCGGCGAAGAAGCTCATGCCGTAGAACCCGAAGAGCACCAGTCCCGGTGCCCACCAGGGTCTGGGGAAGAACACCCCGGCCATGAACAGAAACACGGTCAGCCTGGCCTGGCACAGCGCAAAGGGAATGCACAGCATCGCCAGCAGCCGCATGCCCCGATCCCGGATCACCCGCGTACCCATGATCGAGGGCACGTTGCAGCCGAAGCCCATGACCTGAAGCACGAAGGCGCGTCCATCCAGCCCCAGCCAGCGCATGAAGCCATCCATCAGAAAGGCGGCACGCGGCAGATAGCCCGAGTCCTCGATGATGCCCATCAGCACATAGAAGACGAAGATCAGGGGCAGGAAGGTGGCCACCGTGCTCACCCCCAGCCAGAGGCCGTCCAGCAGGAAGCGCCTCAGCCAGTCCGGCGAGCCCAGCCCCTGCAGACCCGGCTCCAGCCAGCTGGCCTGGATCCAGTCGAGTCCCGTTCCCAGCAGGTCCTGCAGCGGAGCGGTGACCGCATACAGCATCTGGAACACCGCCAGCACAATCCCCAGGAACAGCACCACACCCAGCAGGGGATGGAGCAGCACGCGATCCACCAGGCGTGTGCGGCGGTTCAGCAACCGTTCCGGCAGCGTCACGTGGCGGGCCACCAGCTCCCGCAGCCGATCGTCCACGGGCTGGGGGTCGCCCTGGTGATCGCCCTGGCCGGCCGCCAGCGCCCGGCGAGCTGGCCTGGGGCTCTCCCCCCACCCATGCAGCTGATCGATGAGCGCTGCGATTCCCTGGTTGTGCTTGGCACTCACCGGGAGCACGGGCAGGCCAAGGTCCCGCGCCAACCCCCGATGATCGATCCCGATGCCGAAGCGTCGGGCCTCATCGCTCATGTTTACGGCCGCCACGACCGGCAGGCCCAGCTGCTGAATCTGGAGCAGCAGCCGCAACTGGCTGGCGATCTGGCTGGCATTGAGCACCACCAGCACGAGGTCGGGAGGGGTGTTGCGCAAAAAACGCTGCACCACGGCCTCATCCTCACTGCTGCCGGTCAGGTCGTGGATCCCCGGCAGGTCGACCAGCTCGTACGTTGTGCCGTTGCGGTCGGCCGGCATCGGCCCCCGCAGCAGTTCCACCGTGAGACCTGGCCAGTTGGCAATCTGCGCATGGCCACCCGTGAGACGGTTGTACAGGGTCGACTTGCCGGTGTTGGGCATGCCCAGCAGGGCAAGCTGCAACCCGGAACCCCGTCCCCTGCCTCGCCCCTGGCCATGGCAGGAGCCGGTGCCGCCCCAGCGCCAGCCAGCCCGCCGCTGCAAGCGGCGCTCCACCGGCTCCCCACAGGAGGGACAGGACTCGGCAGGGGCAGGGGTGGCGCGCTCAGGATCGGGCATGGACACCGCAGGCGGATTGATTCGGCTGAATCGAGATAAAACAGTAGTGGCATGAGATCATCATGGCTCACGCGCCGACGGCACCGCTGAGGCCCCCTTTGACATGGGCCAGGGCCGTCCCCTCAAGGAACTGCTGGTCCAGCAGCAGCAGGGCGGCACTGTTGTCGCCAGCCAGCCGCAGGCGTTTGCGCACGAAGCGGGCCTCGGCCTCCTCCTGGAGCTGCTCGGCCACGAACCAGTCGAGCATGGCCGTGGCGCTGCGCTCGCCCACATCCTCCGCCATGGCATAGAGACGGTTGATGGAGGCGGTGACCCCCTTCTCCATGTCGTAGACCCGATCGAACAGCCCCTGCACCGACGGCCAGCTGCGTTCAGGCGCCTCGATGGTGGGCAGCTCCACCTGTTCGTCGCTGTCGACCAGGTAAGCAATCATTCGGGCCGCATGGTTGCGCTCCTCCTGGCTTTTCTCGAGCATGTAGGTGGAAAATCCGGCCAGATCCTTCTCGCGCAGCCAGATCGACATGGCCAGGTAGGTGTGGCCGGCCTGAAACTCTGCGGCGAGGTGTTGATTGATGGCGGATGTGAGCTCTTTCACAGGCATGGCAGGAATGTCCTTCCTATCCATAGCCAGGGCCTGGTGGTGGAGCCGCATCATTCATACAATCTGACGTGACATTGGTTACCGCCTCTATCCAGGGTCAGCAAAGGCACCGTCTGTTGTGTGCTTCGTGAACACCGACCGGCGAGGGATCGACAGATTGATGGCTCCAATGGGCCAGCCGGTCATGACCAGTGTTCCCTCTTCAGAGGATGAAGCCCAGCTGCGACGTGTCCTCGCCCTCACCCACCAGCGGGACTGGTGCATGGAGCGCCTGTCCCAGTTGTCGCTGGATGGCCGCATGGATGAGGCCAGGGCCATCACGGCCGAGCACCTGGAGTTGTTGGAAACCCTGGATGCCCGCCGCAGCCTGTGGGTGCGCATTGAAAGAAGCGACGCCTGAGGGATGCTGAGGCTGGATCGCCGTGACCAGCCCCCCGCCGAAAGCGGCTGCTCATCTCAGCAAGGCCACCATCTCCCGATTCAGCTGCACGGCCCAGCCACTGAGCCGGTCGTCGGTGAGATCAGGCTCGGAGTCCTCATCGATCGGCAGGCCGCAAAAGCGGCCCTGGATCACGCTTCTGGAGGCCGTGAAGCTGTAGCCAGCCGTGGATACGGCTCCCACCATCCGGGCGCCGGCCTTCTGGAAGGCGCTATGGAGCTCCTCCATCGCATCGCAGAAAAATTCGCCGTAGGTGGAGGAATCACCAAGACCAAGGATCGCCACGGGCCTGTCTGTGAGATTCAGATCGGGAATCGTCTCCACATAGGAATCCCAGGCAGTTCCAGAGCGGAAGGAGTCAGCACCAGTGTTCCAGGTGGGCACACAGCAGATCATGGCATTCGCACGGCAGAAGTCTTGCGCAGAGCTGAGACTCTCGACATCGCACAGTTCAACGGGACAACCTAGTCGCTTCGCCAGACGCTGGGCGATATCTTCAGTCTTTCCAGTGGATGTGGCGTAATAGATGGTGATCATGGAAGCCGTCATCAGGCCCCATCGGTCTAACGATTCAATCCACAGGAAAGAACAATAGGAGCACGATTCCAGGTAACGCGTGCTACGAGGCCAGAGCCTCCAGCAACCGCTGCCCCAGCAGGGCGCCGAACTCCTGATGGAGGCCGAGCCGGCCGGGGAGATGGGTCACCGCATCGGCGGTCTGGGCCAGAAGCTCCATCTCCCGGGTGGAGCGGGGCGGGGCCGCCGTGGCCAGCACCACATGAAACGGACACTGCAGACAGCGGGCCTGCTCCAGCCACCAGCCCCGCTCGTCTGCGGCATCGAGACCGCCGCTGACGAAGGCGGAACTGGCGAAGCGGGAGCCACGGCGCCGAGCCAGCCGCTGCTGCTGCCGCAAGCGATCCGGCGTCAGCAGCCCTGGATCCAGCCACACGTGCCGCCGCAGCATCAGCCGGAGCATGGCCCGGCTGGTGTTCAGCCGGTAAAGCGCCGGGCCGATCAGCGGCAGGGCCACCAGCCGCCGCAGCCAGCCGAAACGCCCCGGCGACCAGCCCGTCATCGTGGGCAGGGGCCCCCGCCAGGTGGGCGCCACCGCGACGAAGCGGCTCCAGCGATCGGACCACGTACCCGCCAGGGCCAGGGCCACGGCGGCGCTGTGGCCGGCGGCCACCAGGGTGAGGGGACCAGCCTGGCGGCTGGTCAGATCGGTGAGGACCGCCTCCAGGCAGCCGCCCAGCAGGGCGACGTCGTAGGCCAGCGCCGGACGGTCACTGTCCCCGAAGCCCGGCCAGTCGAAGCTCACCAGCTGGACCCGGTCCTGCACGGCCATGACCAGCGGCTGCCACTCGCTGCGGCTCGAGACCGTGCTCAGGGCCGGCAGCAGCAGCCAGAGGGGAGCCCCCTGCGGCCCGCGGCGCTCGGTGACGATCCGCAGGCGCCGGCCGCCCAGCTGGACCTCCAGCGTGTCCACCACGCCGCCGAACACCGCCGTCATGGGAACCCACGGCGATGCGGTCGGGCCGGGCCCGGGGCCGTGCGGAAGACGAGGTGGTCGGTGCCAGGGTCGTAAAGGGTGTAGTGGAGGCCACGACCCACGCCGATCACCTGGCGACTGGGCACACTCTGGCGCAGCTGCCGTTCCCCCTCCAGATCCCGCACCCGCGCGGTGATGCCCCCGCCGCAGAGCGCCACGCTGAACTGCTCGCCACTGCGGGCCGTGAACAGTCGGTTCACGTCCATGCGGGTGAGGCGATCGAGCAGGGCCAAGGGATCGGTGGCGCTGCCGAGGCTGTCCCCCACGTCGGCGGAGCTGCCGTGCAGCAGGGCGCAGTCGAGCTCAACGAAGCCGAACCGGAGGGCCGCCAGCCAGTCCATGAAGCCGGGATCCACCGCCCGAAGCAGGGCCTGCACGGCGTCCTCTCCAGATTCCCGTCGCAGGGCCTCGGCCCGACGCTCGCCGCGGTAGCCCCGTTCCGCCAGCACCTGCTCTTCCCACCAGCCATAGATGCAGTGCGGCCGCAGCTCCCCCCGGCGCGGATGCTGCAGGCGCTCCAGCAGCGCCCGGCAATCCCGCTCCAGACCGATCAGATCCCCCAGCAGGAAGAGGGTCTCCACCCGGTGGCGCCGCAGGTCGGCCAGCACCGCCTCATAGACATCCAGGTCGCCGCGCAGGCCGCTCAGCAATGCCCACCGTGCCATCAGCGCTCACACACGTGGCTGGCGTCGTCGGCCCGCTCGGCGAACTCGAACCCGTGGCGCAGGCGCCAGGCAAACGGCGGCGGCAGGCCCACCGTCAGGATCGCCCGGCAGGTGCGTTCGACGTCGTAGGGGACCTGGCGGATCTCCACGGTGTCGCGGTCCTCGTCGTGGATGACGTAGGTGGCCTCGGTGCCCCCGTGCCGCGGCTCGCCCACCGAGCCGGCGTTGACGATGCGGCGAACGGGGAGATCCACCCGGCGCTCCGCTTCAGGTCCGGGCTCGCCATCGGGCCGGCGCAGCCGCAGCTCGATCGAGCCCTCACGGAACTCGCGCACGTAGGGACGGTGGGTGTGGCCGCAGAAGAGCGTGTCGGCACCGGCTGAGACGACCCGCTCCAGGGCGGCGAAGGCCTCCATATCCGGCAGCAGGTACTCGTGCTGGCTGTTGGGACTGCCATGGACGAACACCAGCCGGTCACGGCGCAGGGACATGGGCAGGCTGGCCAGAAAGTCCCGGTTCTCCGGGCTCAGCTGGGCGGCGGTCCAGTGGTGGGCCAGCTGCCCCCGCCGCTCCGCCAGCTGGGAGGGATAGCTGCACTCACAGGCATTGAGCCCCTCGATGATGTCCTCGTCCCAGCAGCCCTGGCAGGTGGGGATGCCGCGGGAGCGCACCAGCGCGACCACTTCATTGGGCTGGGGGCCATAACCCACCAGATCCCCCAGGCAGGTGATCGTGGCGATGCCGAGCCGGTCGATGTCGTCCAGCACGGCCTCGACGGCGGCCAGGTTGGCGTGCAGGCAGGAGAGAACGGCGTGGGTCATGGGGGAACGGGGAGGGCAGGATCGGATGGCAGGCGTCAGCTAGTGGCGGGAAGCGGCTCGCCCCGGGGGCGCCGGGGGGCCTGCTGCAGCTCCAGAACGGCATCACTGAGCAGGCAGTCGGCGATCGTGCTCTGGAGGCCGACCGTGTCCAGGCCCTTGCCCTGCACCACCAGCCTGGAGAGGCGCATGGGCCGTCCGTGGGGCGGCGCGACGCTCTGCAGCGGCAGAAACTGGGTGCCGCTGCAGCTCACCATCCAGTTGAAGAGGAAGCCCCGGCCATCGGGCAGGTTCACCAGGGCCTTGGCGCGGTAGACATCCCCGTAGGCCCCGTTGACCAGCTCGAACCAGAAGCTGTTCAAGCTGGCCGGATCCCAGACCTCCGTCGCCAGATCCAGGCTCCAGGAGTCCAGGGCCCCGAACACCAGGGTGTCCTGGCGCGGCAGCTCGCTGTCGCGACCGAAATGGAGGTGGCGATCCGGCCGCAGGCCCGGGGCGAGCGTCTGGGGAATCTCGGGCCCGAAGAGGGGCAGCTCGATCAGGGCCAGCAGGCCCTCCCCGTCCGCTGCAGGGTCGTGGGTGGCGCCAGCCAGCTCGCGCAGATCAGGGATCTGGTCGTGGAGAAAGGCCTGATCGAGGCCCCCATCCAGGGCCAGGGGACGCCCCTCGGGATCGACGCCGTCCAGGCGCCGATAGGCGCGGGGGCCCCGGTGCTCCTGCAGGCGGCTCAGAATCCAGCTGGTCTTGCCGCAGCCCGGCGGTCCGGAGACCAGAACCACCCCGCTCATGGCGCCACCACGCAGGCTTCCAGCTGGGCCCGCAGGCTGGAGGTGTCCAGGTCCCTGCCGATCGCCACCACCCGCGTGTGACGCGGGCCGCCGTCGGGCCAGTCGGAATCATCGATGGTGAAGCGCTTGCCGCAGAGGTGGAACAGGTGGCGGCGCTCGCTCTCCCGGAACCAGAGCACCCCCTTGGCCCGAAAGACGGAGGCGGGGAGCTGGTTGTCGAGGAAGTGCTGGAAGCGGCGCAGATCGAACGGGGCCTCCACCGCCAGGGACACCGATCGGAAGCCCTCCAGCTCGGGGGTATGGGCGTGATGGTGCGCGTGCTCGTGCCCGTGGTGGTGCAGGTGGTCGTGCTGATGGTCGTGGGGGCCGTGGTGGTGCGGGTCCCGTGCCTGCTCGCGGGCGTCCTCGGCGGCCTGCAGGGCCACGAGCCGGTCGGTTTCGAACAGACCCACACTCAGCAGCATGGAGAGCGGCACCCCGGCGTGATCGGCCCGCAGCAGGCGGGCGTCGGCCTTGATCGCCCGCAGGCTGGCCTCCACGGCGGCCAGCCGCGCTTCGTCCACCAGATCGCACTTGTTGAGCACCAGGATGTCGCCATAGACCACCTGGGCCCGGGCGATCGGGCTGGTGAAGGCGGTGGCCTCGAAGTGTTCGACGTCGATCAGGGTGATGATCGAATCGAGCCGCAGCCGGTCGCGGAAGTCCCCGGCCAGGAACGTCATGGCCACGGGCAGGGGATCGGCCAGGCCGGTGGTCTCCACCACGATGAAGTCAATCGGGTCGGGGCGTTCCAGCACCCGGAGGACCGCCTCCTTGAGCTCGCCGTTGATCGAGCAGCAGATGCAGCCGTTGCTGAGCTCCACCATGGCGTCGCTGGTGGCCACCACCAGCTCGTGGTCGATGCCGATCTCGCCGAACTCGTTCACCAGCACGGCGGTGCGCATGCCTTGCTGGCGGGAGAGG
Source organism: Cyanobium gracile UHCC 0139 (assembly GCF_034931325.1). GTDB lineage: Bacteria > Cyanobacteriota > Cyanobacteriia > PCC-6307 > Cyanobiaceae > Cyanobium > Cyanobium gracile_B. Next base: position 544,918 of record NZ_JAYGHX010000002.1, read on the forward strand.
ATCCGGTTGAGCAGGGTGGTCTTGCCGGCGCCGAGAAAGCCGGTGATCACGGTGACGGGGATCTGGACCATGGGGGTCGGGGCGGACAACCGCTCAGTCACGGACAGGACTGATAACGGTTCTCATTCTGGACCTTCACGCCCCCGTCCGGCTCAGGCCCTGGCAGGGCCGAGAGGGACCACCCGGGACAGCCACAGGCGGGCCGTCCACGGGACGTCTGATGGTGTATTCAATCCTTGAACACCCGTTAACCTCTTCATAACACAAACAGTCAGAACGGGTTGCTATTCATAACTTGCCCCCAAATTGGCCATTCTGATGACCTTCGCGAAGAAGGCCCTGATCCTCTCCGCTGCCGGCGCGCTCACGGCTGGCCTGGCGGTTCCGGTGATCGCCCAGAGCAATTCGATCAACGGAGCCGGGGCCAGCTTTCCGGCTCCGGCCTATCAGCGCTGGGCCGTGGAATTCGCCAGGGAAACCAAGCGGCAGGTGAACTACCAGTCGGTCGGTTCCGGCGCCGGTGTGCGCCAGTTCCATGCCGGCAGCGTCGATTTCGGCGCCAGCGATGAAGAGCTGAGCGCCTCCAAGGGGGAATTCACCAAAGGCGTGACCGCCCAGCGCGGTGCCCTGCAGATCCCGATGATGGGCGGCACCGTCACCCCGGCCTACAACAACCCCAGCTGCAAGAACCTGAGGCTCACCCAGCGCCAGCTCGCTGATATCTTCCTGGGCAAGATCCGCACCTGGGAGCAGTTGAAGTGCGGCAAGGGCCCGATCAACGTGGTCCACCGCTCCGACGGTTCCGGCACCACGTATGTGTTCACCAACTCCCTCTCCTGTTTCTCGCCGGAGTGGAAGTCCAAGGTGGGGACCGCCAAAGCCGTCAAATGGCCCGTGGGCGTCGGCGGCAAGGGCAATGAGGGTGTGGCTGGCCTGATCCAGAACACCCCCGGTTCCATCGGTTACCTCAACCAGGCCTTCGTGAAGGGTCGGATCACGCCGGCGGCTCTTCAGAACCGGGCCGGCCGCTTCGTCCAGGCCAACGACGTCACCGGGGCCGCCGCCCTCAATGGCATCAAGCTGGATGCCCGCCTCGGCGGTGAGGACTGCAACCCGGCCGGCGCCAACGCCTTCCCGATCGCCTCCTTCACCTGGGTGCTGGCCTACCAGCGCGGCAATGGTGCCAAAGCCGACACGATCAAGCAGTTCCTGAACTGGGGCCTCTCGCCCAAGGGGCAGGCCATCGCCAAGCAGCTCGATTACGTGCCCCTCACCGGCGCCGTCCTGGCCCGGGCCCGCGCCGAGGTGGCCAAGATCGGTCGTTGATCCTGGCGTTGCTTCACCCCGCAGGGGTGGTTCGGGGGGGGGGGGCTTCGGCCCCCCTCTTTTGCTGTGGACAGTCAGAATCACATCCAAGCCTGGAACGCTCCGATGGTGTGTTGGTGGACCCAGTCTGGCAGCCTCAGAGCTTCTGGAGCCCATCCAGCCCATCGTCCTTCCCCATCGGGCAACAGGAGGGTGAATGCATCCAGCAGGTGCATCCAACCATCCCATCATCCTCAGCTGAGCCAACTGACACGACAAGGAAGCAGGAAGAATCCGGGGAGTGATGGACTCCCCGGCAAGGTCTTGACCACGGATGATCAGGTCCTACTGAGACTGATCGTGAATCATGTTCATCTCACGTGTTGACGAGCACCTGTCAGAATCGTGATATGGAGACTGGACACGATGGGATCCCAGCAGGTGCCGGCTGGCTGACTATTCGGTGGCGTCTTCAACCTTCTTGGCAGCCTTGTTGGCTTCCTCTCTCACTTTGGCCTCCGCCTTCATGGCATCGGCCTGCACTTGCTTGGCTTCACCTTTGATTTGCTGGCCTTTGTCGCCGGTGAGGGAGCCGACGGCGGACTGGATCTTGCCTTCCGCATCTTTGGCCGCGGCGTCGATTTTGTTGGACATGGTTTTCAGGGGTATGGGGAGTGGGCGGGGTTGATTGTCGATGCCATTGCCGGTGGCTGAGATGGCAAGGATGCCAACAGCGTTGCCTCTGACTTGACGGCGATGCATTGAGCCTGAATGTCAACGCTCACGGATCGTTTCCCGTGCAATGGCATGACTCCGTCCTACGCAGGAATCGTCGTGGCGGACGGCCGACTCCAAAGCAGCAGGAGCTGCAGCCACGACCATGGAGGCAGAACGCAGCGCCAACGGCCCATGCGGGGATTATGAAGATTTGTGTGAGTATGGCACCGACGAGCCTCGATGCAGCGCATCTGCTGTTAGCGCAACCCCCTCAACGAGGGTTCACAACGGCAGACGCGTTTTCCATTCCCCACACGCAACAAAGGCTCGGGCTCCCAGAAGCTCCTGCCGATTCCAGCTCCAGCCATCGTCACGGACCAGGGGTAAGCAGACCACCGCCCCCTGGCCCCTGGAGCTGGAGCGATCAGGCCTCCTTGGTCACCCCTTCGATCCGGTCCTCGATCTCCTGGTAGATCTCCTGGAGCTGGGCGATGTTCTCCTCGCTCGTCTCCCAGTAGCCGCGGCCATTGACCTCCAGCAGGGTGCCGACGATGCGGCGGAAGCTGTGGGGGTTGAGGTCCATCAGCCGCTTGCGCATCTCCGGGTCATTGATGAAGGTCTCGTTGGCCTCCTCGTACACAAAGTTGTCGACCGCGCCGCTGGTGGCGCTCCAGCCCAGGGTGAAGTTGAGCCGCTTGGCCACCTCCCGCACCCCTTCGTAGCCGGAATCGAGCATGCCCTCGTACCACTTGGGGTTGAGCAGCTTGGTGCGCGAATCGAGGCGGATGGTTTCGCTCAGGGAGCGCACCTGGGCATTGGCCGTGGTGGTATCAGCGATGTAGCTGGTGGGGGCCTTGCCGTCGTCGCGCAGGCCGGCGATCAGCTTGGTGGGGTCGGAGTCGAAGTAGTGGCTCACATCGGTGAGGGAGATCTCCGCCGAATCCAGGTTCTGGAAGGTGACATCGGCGGTCTTCATCGCCGATTCGAACACCTCGCGGTTCTGGTTCATCTCACCGGGGTTGTCGGCGTTGAAAGCGAATGTCTTGCGGCTGAGGTACATCTCCTGCAGCTCACCCTCCTCCTCCCAGGTGCTGTTCTCCACCGCCAGGTTGACGTTGGAGGAATAGCTGCCGCTGGCATTGGAGAACACCCGGGTGGCGGCGTCCCGCAGGGAGATGCCCTGCTCGGCAGCCTGCTCCTGGCTGTGCTTGCGCACGAAGTTCATCTCCAGGGGCTCGTCGGCCTCGGCGGCCATCTTGACCCCCTGGTCGATCAGGGCCATCTGGTTGATGAACAGGTCACGGAACACGCCCGAGCAGTTCACCACCACGTCGATGCGGGGCCGGCCCAGCTCCTCGAGGGTGATGAGCTCCAGCTTGTTCACCCGGCCGAGGGAATCGGCCATCGGACGCACGCCGATGAACCAGAGGATCTGGGCGAGGGATTCGCCGTAGGTCTTGATGTTGTCGGTGCCCCAGAGCACGCAGGCGATCGTTTCTGGCCAGGTGCCCTGCTCGGCCTTCTGGCGTTCGATCAGCCGGTCGACCACCACCTTGGCGGCGGCGATGGCCGCCCGGGTGGGGATGGCCTGGGGATCGAGGGCGTGGATGTTCTTGCCGCTGGGCAGCACGCCGGGGTTGCGGATCGGATCACCGCCGGGCCCGGGCAGGACGTACTCCCCATCGAGGGCGCGCAGCAGGCTCTCCATCTCCATGTCGGCACAGATCTGCTCCAGGCAGAAGCGCAGATAGGCGAAGGTGCGGTCGAGCTCGGTGACATCCACATCGGCGAAGCCCGCCTGGCGGCAGGCGCTCAGCCAGGGGGAGGGGAGGCGGTAGCCGAAGCGCTCCAGCAGGTCGAAGAACCAGCCGAAGTTGCGGCGCAGGGTCACGCGGCCATCGGCGCCGGTGACCTCCCGGACCATGGCGCCCACCGCCGAACGGCAGGCCTCGGTGATCACCCGGTTGAGTTCCACATCCGCCAGCACGCCTTCATCGTTGCCGCGGTACACCTCGGCGATGGTGCGGCCCCGGCTTTCCGCCAGCAGCCCCGGCAGGGAACGCAGACCCTCCTCCTCCCGCTCCAGGGCGGCGATGCTCACCAGGGTGGCGACCGCTTCCTCGGCGGTGGGCGGCTTGCCGATGGTGTGCAGGCCGCAAGGCAGCAGCCGGCTCTCGATCTCCATCAACTGGCGATAGACAGCGCCAACGACAGAGTCCCTGGCGTCAAGGTCGAGGGCCGCCGCGTCGGCATCCCCCTCGGGCAGGGCCACGTCCTTGTCGAGGTTGCACTGGCGGGCGGTCTCGATGATCGCGTTGACGATCTGCACCCCCCGGGAGCCCTCCCGCAGCTGCTGGTAGGACCCCACCAGCTCACCCAGCTCCTTGAGCCCCTTGTAGAGGCCGGCATTCTCCGCCGGCGGGGTGAGGTAGCTGATCGTGGAGGCATACCCGCGCCGCTTGGCGATGGTGGCCTCCGACGGGTTGTTGGCGGCGTAGTAGTAGAGGTTGGGCAGGGCACCGATGAGCGAATCGGGGTAGCAGGTTTCACTCATGCCCATCTGCTTGCCCGGCATGAACTCCAGGGAGCCGTGGGTGCCGAAGTGCAGCACCGCATCGGCGCCCCAGACCTTCTCCAGGTAGGTGTAGTAAGCGGCGAAGCCGTGGTGGGGGCTGGCGCTGCGCGAATAGAGCAGGCGCATCGGATCGCCCTCGTAACCGAAGGTGGGCTGCACCCCCACGAACACGTTGCCGAAGTGGCGGCCGTAGATCAGCAGGTTGGTGCCGTCGGAATTGAGGCTGCCGGGGGGCTTGCCCCAGTTCTCCTCCAGCCGCTCGGAATAGGGGGTGAGGCGCTCATATTCCTCGACGCTCATGCGGTGGGCGATCGCCAGCTCGGGGGCCCCCTGCAGGGCCTCCGGATCGCTGAGCACCGCCTGCATCAGTTCCTTGGGGGTGCGGGGCATCGCCTCCACCGTGTAGCCCTTGGCCTTCATCTCCTCCAGCACCCGGAAGATCGAGCCGAAGACATCGAGGTAGGCGGCGGTGCCCACGTTGCCCTTGTCGGGGGGGAAGCTGAACACGGTGATCGCCAGCTTCTTCTCGGCGCGGGGCTTGATCCGCAGCGACGCCCAGCGGATGGCCCGCTCGGCGATCGCATCCACCCGGTCCTGCAGGGTGTGGGCCTTGCCGGTGGCGTCGTCACGGCCCGACAGCACGATCGGTTCGATGGCGCCATCGAGCTCGGGGATGGCGATCTGCAGAGCCACCTGCACCGGGTGCAGCCCCAGGTCGCTCTCCTCCCACTCCTGGGTGGTCTGGAACACCAGGGGCAGGGCCACCATGTAGGGCCGGTTGAGTCGCTTGAGGGTCTCGATCGCCTTGGGATGGTCCTGGCGGGCCGGGCCGCCCACCAGGGCGAAGCCGGTGAGGCTCACCACCCCGTCCACCAGGGGCTGCTCCGGGTTGAGGGGGTCGTAGAAGAAGGAGGAGACGGGCCGGGAGAAATCGAGGCCGCCGCAGAACACGGGGATCACCGTGGCGCCGCGGTATTCGAGTTCCTGGATCACGGCCACGTAGTGGGCCTCATCGCCGGTGACGATGTGGCTGCGCTGCAGCACCAGGCCGATCACCGGGCCCCGCCTGGCCCGCTCGCTGAGATCGGAGCGGCTGGCGCTCCAGTTGAGGTACTCCTTGAGGTCCTCGAACATCCCCGGGGCCAACGGGTGCCAGATGCCCAGGTCCGGGAACACCACCGGGTCGGCCACCGTCAGCTGGGGCCGGCCCAGCTCCGCTTTGCCGAACACATAGCGGTCGGCCAGCATCAGCAGGAAGTTGCGCAGGTTGTCCGGCGTTCCCCCCAGCCAGTACTGGAAGCTGAGCATGAAGGAGCGGGCGTCCTGGGCCTTCTCCACCGGCAGGTACTTGAGCACCGTCGGCAGGGTGTTCAGCAGCTTGAGCATGGCGTCCTGGAAGCCCGCCCCATTGGCCTCCTTGCGCTTGCGCATGAACTGGGCGATGGCGCTCTTGCTCTGGCCCAGCTGGGCCATCGAAAAGGTGCCGAGCTTGTTGAGACGCATCACCTCCGGCATGGAGGGGAACACCACCACTGCCTTGAGCCGGTCGCGGTGGGGGGCCACGGCGTCGACCACCTTCTGGGCCAGGTCCTCGATGAAGATCAGCGAGGCGATGAACACATCGGCCGCCGCCACGTCGGCGCAGAAATCGGCGTAGTTGGCCGGGTCGCGCAGCTCCTCGATCAGGTAGCCGCTCAGCTCCACCGCCAGGGGACCGTTCTGGTCGTTGAGGCCGGTGGCGGCGGTGGTGAGGGCGTTCTGGTACTGGGGCTCGAGCACCACGTAGACGGCCTTCATCACCACCCGGTCGTTGGCGCCATCGGTGGGGGCAGGGCTGACCCGGCGGCTGGCGGAACGGACCTGCGTGAACATGCGGCGGATGCGTTGAGCAATGTGAAGCAGCCTACGGAGGTCCCGTCGATGACGCGATCGGTTGCAGCGCAGCGTTACAGGCCGGAGCCCTGCCGGTGGGCCGGGCCACATAGGCTCGCCTGGAGTGCCAGCCGCCCATGACCGCGACCTCCCCGTCCCCAGCAGAGCCGGCGCCGATCCCGGTGGTGGTGGCCGGGGCCCTGGGCCGCATGGGCGCCGAGGTGATCAAGGCCGTGGTGGCGGCCCCCGACTGCACCCTGGTGGGGGCGATCGACACCACCCCGGGCCGCGAGGGCGAGGACGTCGGGCTGGCCCTGGGGCTGGGGGAACTGGAGGTGGCGATCAGCGCCGACTTCGAGGGCAGCCTCTGCCAGGCGGGTCAGGCGGTGCGGCAGTCCGGGCCCGGGGGCGGCGCGGTGCTGGTGGACTTCACCCACCCCAGCGTCGTCTACGAGCACTGCCGCGGCGCCTTCGCCTACGGCGTCCACCCGGTGATCGGCACCACCGGCCTGCGCCCCGACCAGCTGGCGGATCTGGCGGCCTTCGCCGAGAAGGCCTCGATGGGGGGGGCGGTGGTGCCCAATTTCTGCGTCGGCATGGTGCTGCTGCAGCAGGCGGCGGCGGCGGCGGCCCGCTTCTACGACTACGCCGAGCTCACCGAACTGCACCACAACCGCAAGGCCGATGCCCCCAGCGGCACCTGCCTCAAGACGGCCGAGCTGATGGAGGAGCTGGGCAAGACCTTCAACCCCCTGCAGGTGGAGGAGCACGAGAGCCTGGCCGGCTGCCGCGGCGGCCTGCGGGAGAGCGGCCTGCGGCTCCACGCGGTGCGGCTGCCAGGGCTGGTGGCCCACCAGGAGGTGATGTTCGGATCGCCCGGCGAGACCTACACCCTGCGCCACGACACGATCGACCGCAGCGCCTACATGCCCGGCGTGCTGCTCACGGTGCGCAAGGTGCGCCGCCTGGGCGGCCTGGTCTACGGCCTCGAGAGGCTGCTGTGAGCCGAGCCATCCACCGATGCTGATCCCCCTCAAACCCGGCGAACTGCTCCGCCTGATCCCGGCGGTGGCCACAGGCCCCCAGTTCACCGCCTGCAGCGGCGACCCGCGCAAGCTGCTGCAACGGGTGCTGATCTCGGTGATCGGCGGGGTGATCGCGCTGCTGATCAGCCAGACCCTGCTGTTCCGCAGCCAGGCCGGTCCGGTGTTCCTGGTGGTGGGCTTCGTCTTCCTTCTTTATGTGCTGTGGGGGCCGATCCTGGAGGCGGGACGCCGCAACGCCGTGCTGCGGCGCTACCCGGCGGCCGCCATCTTCGAGGGGGTGGTGGCCGACCAGTTCCGGCGGGAGGTGGTGGAGAACCGCCGGGAGCAGGCCAACCGGCAGGGGCGCCTGGAGCTGGTGGAGAACCGACGCACCTGGCTCTGCCTGGAGCTGGAGGATGAGGACGGCTACCTGGGCCAGATCCGCTTTCCGCTGGAAAAGAAGCACGAGCTGATCCGGCGCGGCATGGTGGTTCGCTGCCTCGTGCTGAGTGAGCGCAAGGACTTCTCCCGCATCGGCGCCCTCTCGGATGGCTGGCTGCCGCAGCTGAAGCAGTGGGTGGGCGAGTACCCGTATCTGCTGCGGCCGGCCTTTGAGGAGCTCTGCCTGCGGCGGCTGGGGTGAGGGACGCTGGACGCATTCGAAACAATGCGTTACAATTCTCGCAACACTTCTCAAGGAGTTCTCCCATGACCGCCGCCACCCCCACCGCTCCCACCGCCCTCGATCGTTCCGCCATCCGCGGCGCCACCGTCACCACCGAGGACGGCGGCCGCCTCAACGCCTTCGCCACCGAACCCCGCATGGAAGTGGTGAGTGCCGAGAGCGGCTGGGGCTTCCACGAGCGCGCCGAAAAGCTCAACGGCCGCATGGCCATGCTCGGCTTCATCGCCCTGCTGGCCACCGAGTTCGCCCTGGGCGGCGAGGCCTTCACCCGCGGCCTGCTCGGCATCGGCTGATCCCATGCCCCTTCGGGGGTTCCCCCTTCTCCGGTCGGCCGTTCACGGCGACCCCCATCGCCGCAGCAGACTTTCTGTTGCGGCTTTTTCATGGCCATGCCCGCTTCGCTCCACGCCCGGATCCGGGGTGCCGGCCCCACCGGTGCCCTGGCGGCCCTGGCCCTGGCCCAGGCCGGCTGGCGGGTGAGCCTGCACGATCCCCTGGCCCCGGAGGCGCTGCAGGCCCGGGAGCGGGCCTACGCCTTCACCCACTCCAGCCGGGAGCTGCTGCAGCGCCTGGGGCTCTGGGCTGAGCTGCGGCCCTCCCTGGTGCCCTTCCGCCGGCTGCACCTGCGCGACGTGGCGGCCGAATGCGATGTGCGCTTCGAGCCGGCCGACCTGGGCCAGGCCGAGGCGGTGGGCTGGATCGGATCCCACCGGCCCCTGATGGCGCTGCTGCTGCGACGCCTCGGCCAGCACCCCGCCGTCCGGCTGGAGCTCGGCGGCAAGGCGCCGGCCGCCTGCGCGAACCACGGGGACGACGCGAACGACGCCGACCTTCTGGTGGCCGCCGACGGCCCCGAATCCCCCACCCGCCAGGCCCTGGGCATCGGGCAGTGGAGCCATCCGTACCGCCAGGCCTGCCTCACGGTCCAGGTGGAGATGCGCGGCTGCGCCGACGACGAGGCCTGGGAACTGCTGCGTCCGGAAGGCCCCTTCGCGGTCTTACCGCTGGGTGAGCGCCGCTTCCAGCTGGTCTGGAGCGCGCCGGCGGCCCGTTGCCGCCAGCTGGAAGCCCTCGACGCCCCGGCCTTCCTCGACCGGCTGGCCGGCGCCCTGCCGGACCGGCTCCAGCCCGATGCCCTGCTGACACCTCCTCGCGCCTTTCCGGTGGCCCTGCAGCTGGCCCGGCGCCTGCATCGGGGCCGCACGGTGCTGGTCGGGGAGAGCGCCCACCGCTGCCATCCGGTGGGGGGCCAGGGGTTGAATCTCTGCTGGCGGGATGTGGCGGTGCTGCAGCGGCTGGCCGAACGGGCAACCCGGGGCACGCTGTCGCCGCGCCGCATCGGAGCCGCCTACGGACGCCGCCGCTGGCCCGATCTGCTGCTCACCCTGCTGACCACCGACCTGCTGGTGCGGATCTTCTCCAACCGCCACCGCTGGATGCTGCCCCTGCGCCAGCTGGCCCTGGCCTGCCTGGCCCGCATCGACGGGAGCCGGGCCCTGGCCCTGCGGGCCATGACCCAGGGACCTTGTCGCCTGCACCAGCCGCTTGCAGCATGGGGGGATGGTGATCAGCAGCTCTCCCCAGCCCCTGCCCTCTCCGGCCATGGTGCGCTTTCTGCGCCATCAGCTCGGCCTGAGTGAGAACGCCCTCCAGCTGGGCATCCGGCAGTCCCAGCTGGAGCAGGCACCGCTCCCGGCCGTGCTCTGGCGCTTCGGCCTGATCAGCCTCGAGCAGTTCGACAGCGTCCTGGCCTGGCAGGACCAGCAGAACTGAAGCTCAGCTGTAGATGATCAGGGACTCGATCGGGTGCTCCTGGGGCAGCCGGCTGCGACCCTCCAGGGCCGCCAGTTCCGCCAGGAAGCCGAAGCCGCAGAGTTGCCCCCCCGCAGCGTGCACGAGCTCGCTGCAGGCCGCAGCCGTGCCCCCGGTGGCCAGCAGGTCGTCGACGATCAGCACCCGCTGGCCGCCAGCGAGGGCATCGCTGTGGATCTCCAGACGGTCGGTGCCGTATTCGAGGCTGTAGTCAACGCCGATCACCGCGCCGGGGAGCTTGCCCGGCTTGCGCACCGGTACGAAGCCCACGCCGGTGGTCGTGGCCAGGGCCGTGCCGACGATGAAGCCGCGGGATTCGATGCCCACGATCAGATCCGGCTGCACCTGGTCACAGAGCAGGGCCAGCAGGCGGATGGCTTCACCCCAGCCCTGGGGATCGCGCATCAGGGGCGTGAGATCACGGAAGAGGATGCCCGGCTTCGGAAAGTCGGGAATGTCCCGGACCCAGGTGCGCAGATCGATCGAGGAAGGGCTGCTGGCCATCGTGCTGCAGGTCGTGCTGGTGAAGGGACCGGTACCGGCGACGTGACGGATGGACGGCGCCGCTGGCATCATCGCAGTCATGGCCAAGGACACTTCGGAAGCGGCGACCCAGGACCGCTCCTCCCGCCCCCTGCCCCGCAGGGGACTGGAGCGTCTCGATCTGATGCTGCTCTGCATGGAGGCGCTCGACCTCAACGGCGGCGAGGCGATGGTGTGGATGAGCGAGCAGCTGGGCTACGCCGGCCTCTTCCCCAACCGGGTGGAGCTGTGGAAGCGGCGCTGCCACAACCCCCTGCGGCGCTCCTGCCGGCGGGGCGAGGTGCCCGTCGCCGAGACCGATGCGCTGATCCGCATCCTCTGCGTCATGGCCGACCGCCTCTACCCGATGCTGCGCTCCCTGCTCTCCAGCAGCGAGACGGAGTCGGTGGCGAAGGAGCGCTGGGACCTGTTCCAGGGGCGGTTGGGGGAACTGATCCAGGAGCGCATGAACCCCCGCCGCAGCGGCGTCCAGAAACTGCTCGATCCGAGCGACGGAGCCGCCCAGCGGCTCCAGCTGGTGCAGGGTCTCAGCCTCTGCGCCGGCCAGGGGGGCTTCGAGCGCATCAAGGCCAGCCTGATGGACGCAGTCGCGTGACGGCGGCCGCAGCAGAAGCAGACCCCCCATGGTTCAGAGTTCCGTGATGAAGCAGAGCCTCGTCTTCGATCAGCTCAGCTGCCGGCTTCAGGTGGAGGGCCTCCCGGACGTCTCCATCGGCCAGAGCGGTGCGGCCCTGGGCATCATCACCGGATGGACCCTGCAGTGGCTGGGCCGGCCCCTGCTGGAGGGGCGCCGGGAGCACCTCCAGGCCCTGATGCAGGTGGTGCTTCCTTATGCCCGCCACCTGATCAGCGGCGTGCGTCGCGAGTTCAGCGTGGCCGGTGAACCGGTCGACATCGGCCCCCACCCCGACGGCGGCCACCGGCTGCTGCTGCGCAGCAGCCAGCCCGACACCCCTCCCCTGGAGATGCATCTCGACGATGCGGAACTGGCGGATCTGGTGCGGGTGCTGGATCTGCTGCGCCTCGATCCCCGCGTGCAGCTGCCCCTGGCGATTCCCGATCCGGAGCCCCTGGGGCCCAGGGAACTGATGGAGCGGATCCCCCTGCACCGACGCCTGTCGGCCCCCGTGGGCGGTGCGGCGGCCCTGGCGGTCTCCGCGGCCCTGGTGCTTCTGCTGCCCCCGCCCGCCGTGCCCCCCGCGCCGGCGCCGCCGGCGGCCCAGGAAGCTCCGGCCACCCCGCGCCCCTGAACCCACCAACCCACCGCCGGGCAGCGAGCGGTTGACGTCGGCCCAGCACTGGTCACACTGGGGGGAACCATCCAGGGCCTCCACTGCCATGCGACGGGCTCCCCGATGAGCGTGATGCGATGGGCATGATGCAATGGGCGTGAACCGATGGTGATGAACCCATGGGCATGACCTGGTCCGAACTGCGCCGCCGCGTGGCACGGCTGGGAGCCGCCCTGGATGTGGTGGTCCGCAGCGATCCGGAGGTCTGCGGACTGAGCGGGTCCCATTTCCACCTCACCCTCCACCACGGCGGCCAGGGCGACTGCACGGTCAATGACCTGTCCCTGATCGATTGTCCCAACGAGCTGGTGCTGATGGGATTCGAGCGGTGGATGCGGGGTGCCGGCTATCCGCTGGAGCCCTGACGTCCCCGCCATGCCCCACACCCCCTACCCGCTCCATCTGCCGACGCCGAGGGGACCGACACCGGGGAAGGGACTGGAGCTGCGCCGTCGCCGGCGCCGTCCCTCCTCCCGCTGGCGGCAGGTGCTGGCGGGCCTGCTGCTGATCCTGGCGGGGGGCCTCATCCTGGCCGGGTTGATGCAGCTGCCGGAACGGCTGGATGCCCTGCTGCTGGTCAGCAATGCCATCGCCAACCTCATCGGCGGGCTCAGCCGGCTCAGCATGGGCATCCTGCAGCTGGGCAGCGTCATCGTGGTGGCCCTGCTGGCCCTGATGGCCCTGCTGCTGCTGGTCGGTGGCGGCGTCCGTCTGGTGCGGGGGCTCACCGCCCGGCCACGCCGTCCCTCCTGAGGCGGAGCCACCACGGCCTGAAGGGGCCGCGCCGGGAACTCAGTGATGCAGCTGCTGGAACCAGAATCCGGCCAGCTGCCAGGACGACAACAGGAAGATCGCCAGGATCAGCCAGTTGACCCAGGCGGGCCGTTCGCGGTTCTCGAACATGGCGGCAGGGGAGTCGCGTCCTTCGCCTTGATCCTGCCAGTGCGCCCGGCCGATCCGGCGCCGCGTGACGGTCGGTGGCACCGAAGGGATGACAGCGTTCCGCCCCCATGCCGAGCGACCCCTACTCCGGCCCCGCCTCCGGCGCCCTGCTCTCCTGCCTGGGCTTCCCCAGCTGGGGGGGACTGCACCTGGTGGTCCCGAGCCGGGGGCAGCCCCCAGCTCTGGCCAGGCGCCTGGAGCTCTGCCAGCGGGACGACGGGGCAGTGGGGGGCCAGCTGCTGCCGGCCCTGCTGCGTCGCCACCGCGATCTGGAGCCCCTTGATCCGGCCCGCTGGCCCTGGGCCGGAGAGAGCGCCATGGCCTGGCCCCGGGCCTGGGGGCATCGCTACCTGCTCATCTGCCGCTGGGGATCGGCCACGCCGCTGCGGATCGCCGCCTGGCGGCGGCAGGGGGAGGGTCAGGGCCAGCAGGGGGGCTGGGCTCGGCTGTGTGGCCCCGTCCCCCTGTCAAGCTTCGGCGAGCGCTTTCTCGCCCCCCGGGATGGTCAGGAGATGACCAGAGCCACGCCCAGTCCGACCACCATCAGGGCGATGGCCCCCACGGCCCAGTAGGCATGGCTCTGGGCATCGGCCCTGGTCTCACCGACCACCATCGTGCCTTCGTCGGCGTAGAGGTTGTCGTGGTTCTCGAGGTCGTGGGTGTGCATGGGGCCTCCATCAAGCTCGTCGGACCTGTCCAACCTAGGAACGCCGGCCGGCCCGGTCCGCCACCGCGACGAACCGACACCCCACGGTCCGCGATCGCGCCCCCTTGCCAAAGCCCCCGCCATGGCAGGTTTCCCTGCGGCACCCAATAATGCGCCTGTCTGCAGAGTCCCGTGCCGCCCTGGCTGTTGATCCTGATCACCGTTGCGGTGATCACGCTGGTCGTCAATCCCACGGAGCGGGATTACGTCTGGTACCGGAGCCTCCGGCGACCGGCGTGGATCAGCCGGCAAGCGTGGGTTGCTCTCGTCTGGCCGCTGATCAGCGTCGGCTTCTACGGCTCGGCGCTCGCCTTCTGGCAGACGGCCGCCTCCTGGGGCTGGGTGGCCGCCTACGCCGTCCTGCTGGTGCTGCTGCGCTGCCCGCGCTGGCTCAGCTGCCGCCTGCACAACCTGAGTGCCGGCCTTCCGCTCTGGCTGCTGAGCTGGACGATGACCCTGGTCCTGGCCCTGATCGTGCGGCCCGCCTCGCCCCTGGCGTCCTGGTTGCTGCTGCCTGTCCTGCTGTGGTTGCCGGTGGAGGCCGCCATCGCCCTGCAGATGGTTGGATTGAACCGCAAGGAGCACCGGAGCGGCCGTGGACCCGATGATCGCCGCCCTGCTCGATCCCGGCGCCTATGACCATCCGGTCGAACGGGTCGAGTGCCTGGAGACCCACATCTCCTGGATCCTGCTGACCGGCACCATCGCCTACAAGATCAAGAAGCCGGTGAACCTGGGCTTCGTCGATTTCTCGACGCCGGAGCGGCGCCGCTGGTTCTGCCAGGAGGAGCTGCGGCTCAACCGCCGGCTGGCTCCGGACCTCTACCTCGGCCTCAGCCCGATCCACGGCCCGCCGGAGCGGGCCCGCCTGCACGGCAGCGGGCCGACCCTGGAGCTGGCCGTCCGCATGCGCCAGTTCCCCCAGAGCGCCCTGCTGGGCGCCGTTCTGGACCAGCACGGCCTCAGCGTCGACCAGCTCGAACGGCTGGCCGATGACCTGGCGGCCTTCCACGCCACCGCCGCGGTGGCCCGCCCCGAGGAGGCCTATGGCGCACCGGAGCTGGTGAAGACGCCGGCCATGGCCAATCTGGAGGTGCTGGCGGCCAGCGGCGTGGCTGACGCGCCGAAGGTGGCCGCCCTGCGGCAGTGGACGGAGGACAGCTTCGAGGCGCTCCAGCCCACCTTCGCCCTGCGCCGCAGCCAGGGGCGCATCCGCGAGTGCCATGGGGATCTGCACCTCGGCAACCTGCTGCTGGAAGGGGGGCGCATCCGGGTCTTCGACTGCCTGGAATTCAGCCCCGAGCTGCGCTGGATCGACGTGATCAGCGACCTGGCCTTTCTGGTGATGGATCTCGAGCACCGCGACCGGCCCGACCTGGGGGCGGTGCTGCTCAACCGCTGGCTGGGTCGCTGCGGCGACTATGGCGGCCTGCTCACCTGGCGCTGGTACCGGGTCTACCGCTCCCTGGTGCGGGCCAAGGTCTGCGCCCTTCGCCTGCGCCAGCCCGGCCTCGACGCCGGCACGGTGCAGCAGCTGCAGGGGGATCTCGAGCGCTACCTCCTGGGCGCCCATCGCGCCACCGCGGTCCCGACCCCGGCCCTGGTGATCACCCATGGGGTCTCCGGCAGCGGCAAGAGCCACCGGGCCCGCCAGCTCTGCCGGCGCCAGGGCTGGATCCAGCTCAGCTCCGACGTGGAGCGCAAGCGCCGCTTCGGCGCCTGGGGCCAGGGCGACGCGCCGCCGCTCCAGGGGGATCCCTACCGGAGCGCGGTGAGCGCCGATCTCTACGGGCGGCAACTGCCGGAGCAGGCCGACCGGATCCTCGCCGCCGGGTTCTCGGTGGTGGTGGATGCCACGTTCCTGGACCGTCACCAGCGCCGGCGGATGGAGGATCTGGCCCGGCTCCGCGGCGTGCCGTTCCTGATCCTGGCCTGCTGCAGCACGCCGGAGCAGGCCCGCCGACGCATCGAGCAGCGCCGCCGGCGGGGCGGCGATCCCTCCGACGCCGACGGGGCCGTGCTGGAGGCCCAGCTCAGAACCCATGAGCCCCTCGACGACGTTGAGCTCAGGCATGCCCTGGAGGTGGGGGCGGAGCTGACGGCCGACGGACTCATCGCCCGGGTGGAAGAGCGGCTGTAGGCCTAGAACCACTCGGCCAGGGAGGCCTCGCGGGTGTTGACGTTGG
>NZ_JAYGHX010000003.1:0-296288 GCF_034931325.1 Cyanobium gracile UHCC 0139
AGGAGGGTGGCTTTTCTGTTGGCGTGTTTTGCGGGCAGCGATCCGAGGACCAGCGGCAGGGGTCAGGGGATAGGTCAAGCCCGCACGCTTGTTGCGGCCCAGTTCTGGATGGCTCTGTCGGTGAACAGAATCAGAGTTCGATCTCGGCAAGGCTCGTGATCGCCTCGAAGGAACCGGGGTCCTGTTCGGGGTTCTCCTGGCGCTGACTGAAACGTGTTGCCATGCCCGCGGTGCGGGCGGCTTCCAGCTCGGCCTTGACATCACTCACAAACAGGATCGCTCGGGTCTCAAGCCCCATGGCGGCGGCGATGGCCCGGTAGCTGGCGGCCTCGCCCTTGGCGCCGGTGGTTGTATCGAACCAATGGCTGAACAGGCCGCTCAGATCGCTGGCGTTGCTGTGCCGATAGAGAAGCTTCTGGGCCTTCACCGATCCAGAGGAGTAGACGGCCAGCTCTACCCCGGCGCCTCGCCAGGCCCGCAGGGCCGGAGCCACATCGTCGAACAGGGGGCAGCGCAGTTCGCCGCTGGCATACCCCTCGTCCCAGATCAGCCCCTGCAGCTCCTTCAGGGCCGGCAGCTTGCGGTCCTGATCGATCAGGCTCTGAAGGAAGCGAACTCTGCTGAGGTGGTTGACGGTCTCGCCTTGGATGCTGTTGCTGTCGGTGGCTGCCATGGCCGCATCGATCGCCGCAATCAGCGGGGCCAGCGCCGGATCGTTGGCCCCCTCCCGAAGAAAGGCATCGAGCCGCTCACGGGCATAGGGGAAAAGCACCTGGCTCACGAAGGGCACCGGGCAGGTGGTGCCTTCAATGTCGAGCAGCACGGCCTGGATGCCGATGGCCCTGGATGGCAACTGGCCCAGGGCCTCCAGCAGCAGCCGGCGCCAGCGCTGCTCCAGAAGCCACTCCAGGATCTCCAAGTGTCGACGGGCTTCGGCGAGGTCGCATCCCCAGGCGTAAAGACCGTGGCCGCCGATCAACAGGCCGTGGGGGGCGTCTCCCAGCAGCGGCCCGGCGCTGGCACTGAGCCGGGCCAGATCCTGGTCGTTGGCCAGCACCGGCAGCGCCACCCGTCGACGATGGCTGTCGATGCCCGCCAGTCCCTTGAGCATTTCCAGGTCCTGCAGCGGCAGATGGCCCGCGTCCCTCCCCTCCCCCAGACACCAGTCGGAAAGGATGGTGGCCGCGTGGGAATGGGTGTGCAGCACGGCACCGGCGCCGGTGCGAGCCACGATCTCCAGATGCAGAAGGGTCTCGGCACTGGCCCGACCCTCGCCCGCCACCACGTGCCCATCGGCGTCCACCTGGATCAGGGCTTCCGGAGCCACCGTGCCCTTGTCGACGCCGCTGGGGGCCATCAGCAGGATCAGAGGATCGCGCGCGAGAACGCAGCTGAAGTTGCCGCCGGTGCCGTCGCACCAGCCGCGCGCATGGATGGCCGCCATGGTCTGGCTGAGCTGTTCGGCGAGGGCGCTGGTCACGCGGGCTTGGGAACGAAGGGAAAGGCGGGGGCGGGCCCCCTGGTCAGCTCTGGCAGCGGGGGCACCAGTGGCTGCTGCGCCCCCCCAGCTTCTCGCGCAGGATCACCGTGCCGCAACGGCGGCAGGGGGACCCTGCGCGGCGATACACCCAGGCCTGGCCGCCGTAGTTGCCATTGGTGCCCTGCAGGTCCCGGAAATCACTGAAGGTGGTGCCACCAGCGCCGATGCTGGTCTCCAGCACCTCCACCAAGGCATCGCGCAGCCGCTCCAGGCGGCTCAGAGGCAGACGGCCGCTGGGCGTCTGGGGCAGAATCCCGGCCGCGAACAGGGATTCATCGGCGTAGATGTTGCCCACCCCCGCCACCAGCGACTGATCGAGCAGGGCGTTCTTGATCGGACGGCGTGAGCCCTGGAGCCGCTGCCGCAGGTGGGCCCCCGTGAACTCCTCCGCGAAGGGTTCGGGCCCCAGGTGTCGCAGGCCACCCATCACAACGTCAGCGTCCACCCCCGGGGGCACCCACCACATCTGACCGAAACTGCGGGTGTCGACAAAGCGCAGTTCTTCGCCGCCCCTGCTCCAGACCCGGACTCGGGTGTGGGAGCAGGGGGGACGGTCCTCCGCCAGCCACAGAAACTGGCCGGTCATGCGCAGATGGACCCCCCAGCGCCCTGCGGGGCTGCCGTCAGGGGCCAGGAGATCGGCCAGGAGGTACTTGCCACGGCGGTGCCACCGGCCCACACAAAGGCCCCGAAGCGCCCTGCAGAAATCGGCAGGGTCTTCGGGGCTGGCAATGGCGCGGGCTCGGAGCACGTCAACCCGGTCGATGACGAGACCGGACGTCTGATGCTCAAGCCCCCGGCGTACGGTTTCGACCTCCGGGAGCTCGGGCATGCCCGGGATCGTAGGGCTGGGCGTGGAGGGCCAGGAGCGAAGCTCAGGCCTTGACGAGTTCGCTTTCAGCGAAGTTGTTGGTGTTGATGCCGCCGTCGGAGCCGCTGTAGCCGTTGTAGTTCACTTTCTCGAAGCGAACCACGACCGGATAGCGGATGCCGGAGGTGTCAATCGAGGCCACCGTTCCCACTTCGTTGAACCAGTAGGACTCGGGACGCTTGATCCGTACTTTGTCGCCGCGGGAGATGGCCATCGCTGGGCTGGAAGGTCGGGTGGTCTGCGCAGCGACCCTACCGGCGATCAGGGGCCCGCGCCCGGACGATGTCACGGTTCGTTGCCGGCCCCGTGGCAGCATCCCCGCACCCACCGCCGGCTCCGCCGATGGTCCCGTCCATGGCCCTGCCCGAGGCCCCCCAGCTGCGCCTGGATCTGCCCGATCCGGAGAGCGACACCCTCAGCACGATGGAATTCCTGGCCCGCCTGGAGGAGGCCTGGGCGGTCTGCGACCGTTTCGATCTGCAGACCGAAATCTGGCGGGGCCGGATCCTGCGTTCGGTGCGCGACCGGGAACGCCGGGGCGGCGAGGGCCGCGGCACCGGCTTCCTGCAGTGGCTGCGGGAGCGGGAGATCAGCAAGACCCGGGCGTACACCCTGATCCAGCTGGCGGAGTCGGCCGACGGCCTGGTGGGCGAAGGCCTGCTGGAGGAGGCCAGCGTCAACAACTTCTCCAAACGGGCCTTTCTGGAGACGGCCCAGGCGGACCCGGAGGTCCAGCTGATGATCAGCGAAGCGGCCAACGAGGGTCAGCAGATCACCCGCAAGCAGGTGCGACGGCTCACCGACGAGTTCACCGCCGCCACGAGCCCCCTGCTGCCGGAGGAGATCCGCCAGCGCACCGCCGACAACCTCCTGCCCCCCCGGGCCGTGGCGCCCCTGGTGCGGGAACTGGCCAAGCTGCCCGAGGAGCAGCAGGACGACCTGCGTCGCGTGCTGCGGGACGAACCCGAGCTGGAGCGGGTCAAGGACGTGACCCTCACGGCCCGCTGGCTCAGCAAGGCGGCCGAGGCCGGCCTGGCGGTGCGGGCCTTCCAGCAGGGGAACCTCGACCTGGAGAAGGCCCTGCAGGAGGCCCAGCGCCTCGATGCCCTCGGCCTCCTGGCCGATGCGGTGGGCCAGGCCCAGGCTCTGGAGAGCGCCGTGCTCAAGCTGCACACCAGCTGGCGGCGGCTGGGGGGCCTGCAGGAGCGTCTCTGGGTGGAGAGCGGCAGCAGCACGCCCCATCTGCGGGAACTGCTCACCGTGCTGCAGAGCCTGAGCGGCACCACCATGCGGGTGTCCCTGGGCGAACTGGCCGGGGGCAAGCGGGTGCGCCTGCAGCTCGTGGAGGAGTCCCCCGACCAGCTGGAGCCGCCCCCGCTGCCTTGACGGGTTGCTGCACTGAAGTGGTGCTGAACTGAAGCGGCGCCCCCACATCTGGTGGGAGCTAGGGTCTGGTGGTACCAGCGGTGGAGTGAGCTTGGGGGCCGATCCCCTCACCGAGAGCCTGCGGCGCCATTTCGGCTGGGAGAGCTTTCGGCCCGGACAGCGGCCTGTGGTGGAGGCCCTGCTCGCCGGTCGCGACTGCCTGGCGGTGCTGCCGACCGGGGCGGGCAAGTCCCTCTGCTTCCAGCTCCCGGCCCTGGTGCGGGACGGCCTGGTGGTGGTCATCTCCCCCCTGGTGGCCCTGATGCAGGACCAGGTGAGCCAGCTGCAGGCCCGCGGCATCCCGGCGGCCTGCCTGCACCGGGGGCTGGACTCCGGGCAGCGGCGCCAGCTGCAGCAGCGCCTGGCGGCCAACCGGCTGCGCCTGCTCTACCTGGCCCCGGAGCGGGCCCAGGCGGAGGCCACCCGTCAGCTGCTCGACGAAGCCCTGGAGACCGGTCGGCTGGTGGCCCTGGCGGTGGATGAGGCCCACTGCATCAGCGCCTGGGGCCATGATTTCCGCCCCGATTACCGGCGCCTGGGCCAGCTGCGGGCCCTCTGTCCGGGGGTGCCGCTGGTGGCCCTCAGTGCCACCGCCGCCCCCCAGGTGCGGGCCGACATCATTCGCCTGCTCCAGCTGCGCCGACCCCTGGTGCAGGTGCGATCGGCCCGCCGCGGCAACCTCGCCTACACCATGCGGCGGCGCCCGGCCGATCCCCTGGCGGAGGTGGTCGCAGCGATCGGCGAGGCCCGCGGGGCGGTGCTGATCTACGCCCGCACCCGTCGCTCGGTGGAGCACTGGGCCGCGCGCCTGACGGCGGCCGGAGTGGAGGCGATCGCCTACCACGCCGGCATGGACCCCGAGAGCCGCCAGCTGGCCCTGCGCCATTTCCAGGAGCATCCAGCACCGGTGCTGGTGGCCACCGTGGCCTTTGGCATGGGGGTCGATCGGCCCGATGTGGGTCTGGTGCTGCACCTCGACCTGCCCGCCAGCGCCGAGGGCTACCTGCAGGAATCCGGGCGGGCCGGCCGCGACGGGCTTCCCGCCCGTTGCCTGGTGCTCTTCGATCCGGCCGATCGCACCAGCCTGGGTTGGGCGATGCGCTCCGCCGGCCAGCAGCTGCCCCCCGACCAGCGGCTGCTGGAGCGCCACCGGCTGGAACTGGCCCAGCAGCAGCTGCGGCGCATCGAGGCGGTGGCCGAAGGGGAGGGTTGCCGGGAGCAGGCTCTGCTCCTGACCGTGGGGGAGATCTCCCCGCCGTGCGGCCGCTGCGACAACTGCCTCTCGTCACCGTCCCGCAATGACTGGGCTCCGCAGGCGGCGGTGCTGCTCTCCGCCCTGGAGGACCGCAGCGGCCGCGACCTGCGCAGCCTGGCGGAGGACCTTGCCGGCGCCCACGGGGAGGAGGAACCCTCCTGGGCCTGGCTTGCCCGCCGCCTCGTACAGGAGGAACTGATCAGCGAGAGCGATGACGGGGCCCAGCGGCTCTACCTGCGTCCGGTGGGCCGCAGCTACCTGCGCGATCCCTGGCCCCTGCGCTGGTCGGCCTGAAGCATCGGCCCCACGCCGCCGCTCAGCTGCCGCGGGCCTTGCAGAGGTCGGAGACCAGCTGCTGCTCGAAATCGGCCTGGGGGTCATCCCAGCTCTTCCACTGCCCGGCCTGGCTGGTGGCATTGAGCTTGCGGGCGCTGCAGTTGACGGCCAGGTAGAGGGATTCCCCCTGGGAATTGAGGGTGGGGGCCACCATGCTGCCGCCCATCGGCTGCCAGTTGGCCCAGTCCACCTGCAGGGGGCCGTAGTTGCGCCAGTCGGGCTTGCTGGGGCTCGCCGCAGCCGTGCTGGCGGGCCGGGGGGCGGCCGCCACCGTGGCGGGCTGGGGCCGGGGCGTCGGCGTCGGGGTGGCCCGGGCGACGCTGGGGGCGGGGCGGCTGGCGGCCGGGGTCTGTGCCGGCGCAGGCTTGGCCGCCGGTTTCGGGGCGGGCGCCGGCTTCGCCGCCGCCGCGGGGCGGGCGGCCGGCCTGGGGGCGCTGGCTGGCTTCAGCCGCAGCCGGGTGCCGGATTCCACCAGATCGGGATCGCTGATGCGGTTGATGGCGATCAGCTGCTTCAGCGGAACCCCATAGGCGTCGGCGATCTGGGAGAGGCTCTCGCCGCTGCGGACCACGTGCTCGGAGGCCTTGCGGTTGACCTTGGCGACCGGGGCGGCGCTGCGGGAGGCGGCGGGCACCACCAGCTTCTGGCCGGCTTCGATGTGGTCCGCCTTGCTGAGGCCGTTGAGCTGCATCAGCCGGCTGACGGTGATGCCGTGGCGCTCGGCGATCTCGGAGAGGGTTTCCCCGGGGGCCACGGTGAGGCTGCCGCCGGAGGCCCGGGGTCGGGCCGCTCCCCCCGGCAACGTCAGGGTGCGGCCCGCTTCGACGAGATCCGGATCGCTGATCCCGTTCATCTTCATCAGGGTGGACACGCTCACCCGGTGGCGCGCGGCGATGTCGGAGAGGGTCTCACCGGGCTTGACGGTCACCTGGGCAGCCAGAGCCGGCAGCGGCAACACCATGGCTAGAGCCAGGGCGATGAGGGGGCGGCGCATGGGCACTAGGGATAGCTGATGGCACGTTAAGGGCCACGTCCAGGCCCGCCCAGCCCCCCTAGCCCATCAGACGACGGACCAGGCCGAGCTTGCCGGCGTAGGGGGGGAAGCGGATCGGGGGATCGGGCCGCAGCGACCGGCTGATCACGCTGCGCCGGTGGGAGAAGGTGAGGAAGCCGGCTTCCCCGTGGTAGGCCCCCATGCCGCTGGGGCCGATGCCGCCGAAGGGCAGGTGGGCCATGGCCCCCTGGATCACCGTGTCGTTGACCACCAGGCTGCCCGAACCGCTGCCCGCCAGCACCCGTTCCCGCTCCGCGGCGCCGCCGCCGAACAGATACAGGGCCAGGGGTGTCGGCTGCCGCCGCACCAGCCTCAGGGCCTCCTCCAGGCCCCCCACCGTCAGCAGGGGCAGGATCGGGGCGAACAGCTCCTCCTGCAGCAGCGGATCGTCGTCGGGATCGTCGACCGCCACCACGGTGGGTTCGATCCTCAGCCCGGCTTCGTCCCAGCGGCCGCCCAGCAGCACCTGGCCCCTGGCCTCGGCCCGGGCCAGCAGCCCCTGGAGTCGCTCGAAGCGGGCCGCTCCCACGAGGCGCCCGAGGTCGGGGCTGGCCAGGGGATCCTGGCCGTACAGGGCCCGGACCTGCTCGCGAAACGCCGCCACCAGGGCCTGCCGCACCCCGTCCGCCACCAGCACGTGATTGGGGGCCAGACAGGTCTGGCCGGCGTTGAGGCATCGCCCCCACAGCAGCCGCCGCGCCGTGATGGTGGGATCCGCATCGGCCAGAACGATCGCCGGGTTGCGGCCCCCCAACTCCAGGGTGACGGGGGTGAGATGGCGGGCGGCGGCGGCCATCACCAGCCGCCCCACCCGCTCGCCGCCGGTGTAGAGGATGTGGTCGAAGCGTTCCCGCTCCAGCAGCCCGGCGGCCACGGCCCCGTCGCCCCCCACCACCTGGACCACCGTGGGCTCGAAGTGGCGGCCCAGCAGCTCGGCCAGCAGGGCCGCGGAGGCTGGGCTGAGTTCGGAGGGCTTGACCACGGCCGTGTTGCCGGCGGCCAGGGCATGCAGCAGCGGGTGCAGGCAGAGCTCGAAGGGGTAGTTCCAGGCGCCGATGATCAGGACGCAGCCGAGGGGTTCGCTGTGCACCGCCCCCTGGCCGGGCCAGGCCCACAGGGGCAGGGGGTGGCGGCGGGGACGCATCCAGCCGGCCAGGTGGCGGCGGGTGTGGCGCAGCTCCTGGCGCAGGGCCCCCAGCTCGAGGCTGCCCTCCATCTCGGGACGGCCCAGGTCGCTGGCCAGGGCCGCCAGCATTTGCGGTTCCGCCGACTCCAGCAGGCGTGCCAGCCGCTGCAGCTGCTCCAGCCGCCAGGCCAGGGGCCGGGTGGTGCCCGCCTCGACGAAGGCGCGCATCGTGGCCACCGGCACCGTCAGGGGCGAGGGACTGGGCGGGGAAGACATGGGATGGCCCCTTTCGGCCCAGGCTGGCAAATCCTGCCCCGCCGGGTGCCCCGGCGTTCAGGGGCTGCCGCACCCGGCGAGGAACACGGCCCGCCGCAGGTTGTCGAGCCTGGGGGAGGCGGGTCCTTCGAGGGCGTAGAGCAGGGCCAGGCCCAGGCTGAGGTCGCCCCGGTCGAAGGTCCGCTGAATGGCGGCCCACCACACCTCCGGATCGGTGCCCAGACCTTCGAGCTCCCGCTGGGCTCGCTCCATCCGCTCGGCCGGATCGCCCTCCAGCAGGATGATGGCGAAGTCGTCCTTGCGGACGCCCAGGGGCCGCAGCAGCAGCACCAGCCGCTGGCCCGGGCGGATCGGGGCCAGCGGCCACGGGATCGGACCTTCAAGGGGCTCGCCCTGGAGGGCCCGCCGCTGCCAGAGCACCTCACCCTCCCGTTCAATCCGCACCTCCTCCAGGGGTTCGGTGCTCAGGATCGTGGGGGCCCCGATCGGGACGGCGGCCACTGCCTCGGCCCGGGTGTTGAGGGCCAGCCTGGGGGTCAGCACGCAGACCGTGGCGGCCAGCAGGCGAGATCCTGGGGGCAGCAGGGCCAGGGCCAGACCGAGACCGATTGCCAGGCAGGGCCGGCGCACGGCGGAGAACAACGGGATACCGAAGAACGGGTTGCTGTGACGCTAACGGTCTCCGTCGCTCAGCCGGCCAGCGTCATCAGGTTCAGCCCATGCAGCCCTTCGAACAGCAGGTAGGCGCCGAGCACAAGGGCGAGGACCCCCACGAGCCACTCGGCCTTGTGCTGCAGCCAGTCCTCCAGGCGCATGATCGGCTCCCGGATCGCACCGCCGCTCACCAGCCAGGCCAGGGGCGGCAGCAGCAGCAGGGAGCTGGCCATCAGGGTGAACAGGCCCGTCACCTCCGCGTCGGCCGTCAGGCCGGGGTCGTTGAGCAGCAGCAGGCCGGCCTCCTTGAGGTAGAAGACCAGGTTCTCCGGGGTGAGCAGGGCGCTGGTGGCACCGATCAGCACAAGGGTGAAGGTGCTGAAGTCGGGCAGCTGGTTCATCAGCCGCAGGGCCATCCCCTCCTCGCCAATGTTGGCCTGGGGCGTGAGCTGGTAGAGCCCCAGCCCGACGAGGGCGCCGGCCCCGAGCAGGTCGATCAGCACCTGCTCCCGCTCACCGTGGCTGAGGCTGATGGCGAAGGCCTCCCCGAGCACCATCAGCAGCACGATGGCCAGGGCATTGGCGGCCGCCCAGCCCGCCACATAGGCCATGGCCCGTTGCAGCGGCGAGCGCCCCAGCAGCAACAGGGTGACCACCGCGATGTGCAGGGGGCTGAAGGCGATGCCGATCCCGAACAGGGACGACTGGGTGATCAGGGCCGGTGAAAGGAGCGCGGGAACGCCGAGGCAGACGGGAGACAACAGGGGCGGCAAACGGACCGCCCGGGCGGCGGAGGTCCCGCATTCTCGGGCATGCTCCCGGCCCACCGCGAATGGAAGCTGGCCGCCACCGCAGGGTCGCCGGAGCGGGGAAGGGGCTGGGGGGAAAGCCCTTGACGAGACTTGAACTCGTGACCTCTCCCTTACCAAGGGAGTGCTCTACCGCTGAGCTACAAGGGCATGTGGAAGGTGGGCCGGGTTGGATTTGAACCAACGTAGGCAGAGCCAGCGGATTTACAGTCCGCCCCCATTAACCACTCGGGCACCGACCCGAACCACACCCTCAGAACTTACCAGCCGACCTTCCCGCCTCCTCCCTGCCCTTCCCCCTATCCCCTCCCCGATGCGCCTGCTCGTGCTCCACGGCCCCAACCTCAACCTGCTCGGCCAGCGGGAGCCGGGCCTCTACGGCAGCAACACCCTGGCGGCCATCGATGCCGCCCTGGAGCAGCAGGCCGCGGCGCTGGGGGTGGAGCTCACCTGCTTCCAGAACAACCACGAGGGGGCCCTGGTGGACCGCATCCAGGAGGCCGGAGGCCAGGCCGGCAGCCCGGCCAGCGACGGGATCCTGATCAACGCCGCCGCCTACACCCACACCTCGGTGGCGATCCGTGATGCCCTGCTGGCGGTGGCCCTGCCCTTCGTGGAGGTGCATCTCAGCAACACCCACGCCCGCGAGCCCTTCCGCCATCGTTCCCTGCTGGCGGACCGGGCCCTGGGGGTCGTCTGTGGCTTCGGCGCCACCAGCTACCGCCTTGCCCTCGAGGGCCTGGTGGCCCATCTGAGGGCCTCGGCGTGAGCGGCGCCCCGCCGGCCGCGGCGGCCCGGGTGAGGTGGCTGGCGGCCCCCAGCAGCGCCGCCTGGCTGGAGCAGGCCCTGGCCCACCCGGAGCTGCTGCTGATCGACCACGCCCACTGCGAGCGCAAGGCGGCCGGCGCCGCCCTGCAGCTGATGTTCCGCTACCCCTCCGACGGGGAGCTGGCGGCCGTGCTCAGCCCCCTGGCCCGGGAGGAACTGGAGCACTTCGAGCGGGTGCAGGCCCTGCTGGCGCGGCGCGGCGTCGGCCTGCGGGCCCTGCCAGCCCCGCCCTACGGCGCCGCCCTGGCCACCCTGGTGCGCCGCGCCGAGCCGGAGCGGATGCTCGACAGCTTCCTGGTGGCAGGTCTGATCGAAGCCCGCAGCCACGAGCGGATGGCCCTGCTGGCCGCCCACAGCCCCGATCCGGAGCTGCGGGATCTCTACGCCGACCTGCTGGCCAGCGAGGCGCGCCATTTCGGCCTCTACTGGGTGCTGTGCGAAAGGCGCTGGCCCCGGCCGCTGGTGGCCGACCGGCTCACGGCCCTGGCCGGGAGCGAGGCGGAGATCCTGGCCAGCCTCCATCCCCAGCCGCGCATGCACAGCTGAGCCCTGCCGTGCAGGCCCAGCTGAGCCGCCCGGTCAGGCCGCGGCGGCCAGGATCTCCTCCAGTAGCGGGAAGCGGGACGCGATCGGATCGCCGGTGAAGCTGGCCACCCAGCCGTCGCTGTTGTCGAAGAAGCGCAGGGCGCAGAAGGACGGGCGCTCGCCGGTGTCGAACCAGTGGCGGGTGCCGGCGGGCACCCCGATCCAGTCGCCCTGCTCACACACCAGCTGGAGCACCGCGTCGCCGATGTGCAGGCAGAAGAGCCCGCGGCCCTCCACGAAGAAGCGCACCTCGTCCTCGGCATGGGTGTGCTCGGAGAGGAACTTCGCCCGCAGCGCCTCCCGGTCCGGATGGTCGGGGCCGAGCCGGATCGCATCCACGGTGCGGTAGCCCCCCTCGGACTGCACCCTTGAGATCTCGGCGGCGTAGGCGGCCAGGATCGCGGCCTGGTCGGCGTCCGCCGCCAGGGAGGCCGGCGTGGCCCAGCGCTCGAAGCGCACCCCCCGGGCCCCGAGCTCCCGGGCGATCTCGTCGGCGTCGCTGCTGTGCAGCAGGGGGGAGCCGTGGCCGTCGCCGGCGGCGGAACGGATCACCAGGTGGGTCATCGGGGCGCTCCCGGGCGGTCGGAGGATCTGCAGCCTAGAAAGGTCTGCAGCGGACTTCCCCCCATCGCCGACCGTGCTGCCTGCGCCGGCCTCACCCTGGTGGGGGTGGGGCCCGGCGATCCCGACCTGCTCACCGTGGCGGCGGTGCGGGCCATCGAAACCGCCGACACCATCGCCTACCCGGTCGCCCGCGAAGGGGCCGAGGGGATGGCGGCCGGCGTGGCCGGCCCCTGGATCGGCGCCGGCCAGCGGCGGCTGCCCCTGGTGTTCCCGATGGTGGCGGCGGCCGAGCCCCGGCGGCAGGCCTGGCATGCCGCCGCCGACCGGCTGGCGGCCGAGGTGGTCGGGGGTCGGTCGGTGGTGCTGCTCTGCGAGGGCGACGTGTCGCTGTTCGCCAGCAGCAGCTACGTGCTGCTGGCCCTGAAGGATCGCCATCCAGCCCTGTCCGTGCGTCTGATCCCGGGCATCAGCGCCGTGGCGGCGGCGGCCGCCGCCGGGGCCTGGCCCCTGGCCCTCCAGCAGGAGGGGTTACTGATCCGACCCACCCCGGAGGAGCCCGGCCAGCTGGAGGACCTGCTGGCCCAGGCGGCGGCCGCTGGCTGGGTGCTGGCCTTGCTCAAGCTGGGGGGGCGCTGGCCCTGGGTGCGGCCGCTGCTGGCCGAGCGGGCCCTGCTGGCGGATGCGTTGTTCGCCCAGCGGGTGGGTTGGCCCGACCAGCGGCTCTGCCCGGCGGCCGAGGTGCCCGCCGCCGAAGTCCCCTATTTCTCCCTGCTGCTCATCCGGCAGGGGTGGCCCCCGGTGCTTCCATGACCGTTCGCGTTACGCCCCGCCCTTGCCGATGCCTGCCGCCGGGATGTCCGCCACCGGGATGACCGTCACCGACTGGTTCGCCTTGCTGCACCCGGTGCTGATCATCCTGTTTGTCTACCCCGTGGTGGGCGCCACCATCCGCCTGGGGATCCTGGCCCGGGAGCGTCGCCTCGACATCAACCCCCTGCCGCCCACGGTGGGGGTGGAGCACACCGACCATGGCCGCTGGGTGACCTCGGGCGTGGTGGTGGCGGTGCTGATCGCCATGGCAGCCACCTATGCCCGGGGGGGGGCCGTCGGCGGCCCCGGCCCCGGCACCGGCGCGGCCCTGCTGCTGGCCGGCGTGGGGTGCCTGGTGAGCTGCCTGGCGCTGTGGCGGGTGAAGGGCCCCTGGTTGCGGGCCGGTTTCGCCCTCATCTGCTGGCTGGGGCTGCTGACCCTGGGCAGCCAGCCGGCCCTGTGGCACCTGGGCCGCAGTCCCTTCGACGGGGGTGTGTGGGGCTCCCACTACTGGAGCGGGGTGCTGCTCTGCGGCCTGCTGCTGTTCGCCATGGCGGCGGCCCCCGAGACCCTGCGCTCCCCCCGGATGCGTCGGCTGCACGTCAGCGCCGCCTTCCTCACCGCCCTGCTGCTGGCGGTGCAGGCCATCAGCGGCAGCCGGGACCTGCTGGGCATGGCTCTGGGGCACTGATCTCCAGCTCCGCCTCCGCCCGATCCAGCAGGCCCAGGGCGCTCTCGAGGCTGGGGGCCACCATCAGCTCCCGGCGCAGCCGGGCGGCGCCGGCGAAGCCCTGGCAGGTCCAGCCGAGGTGCTTGCGGGCGATCAGCAGCCCCTGATCGCCGCGGGCGGCCACTAGGGCCTCCAGGTGCTCCCGGGCCAGGGCGATCCGGGCGTGGCTATCGGGCTCGCTCGGCAGGGGACGGCCGTCGAGGGCCGCGGCGATGCGCCCCACCAGCCAGGGGCGCCCCAGGGTCCCCCGCCCCACCATCACCCCGTCGGCGCCGGTGATCGCCAGGCAGCGCAGGGCGTCTTCCGGGCTGGTGATGTCCCCGTTGGCGATGACCGGAATCTGCAGCGCCGCCTTGACCCGCCCGATCGCGTCCCAATCGGCTTTGCCGGAGAACCCCTGCTCCCGGGTGCGGCCGTGCAGGGTGAGGGCGCGGGCGCCGGCGTTCTGCAGGGCCAGGGCGAAGCCCACCGGATCGGCGCTGGACCCGCACCAGCCCAGCCGGGTCTTCACCGTCACCGGCAGCCGCACCGCCGCCGCCACCGCCGCCACGATCCGCAGGGCCAGATCCGGCTGGCGCAGCAGGCCGCTGCCGCCCCCCTTGCGGGCGATCTTGCGCACCGGGCAGCCCATGTTGATGTCGATCAGCCAGGCCCCGGCGGCCTCGGCCCGGCGGGCCGCCTCGGCCATGGCGTCGGGCCGGTGGTCGAACAGCTGCACCGCGACGGGGCCGGGATCCTGATCGAGGGCCGCCATCTTGGCGACGCCGTGGCCCAGCTCCAGCGCCGTGGCATTGACCATCTCCGTGAACAGGAGCGCATCGGGGGCCCAGCGGCGCACCAAGGCGCGGAAGATCCCGTCGCTCACCCCCGCCAGGGGCGATTGCAGCACCCGGCAGGTGAGCAGCCGGTCGGTGCCATTGCCCGCCAGCTGCAAGGGGCCGGTGGGGCAGGGATGGGGTGCGGGACTGGGCATGCTGGTGTCACTCTCGGATGCCAGACGCCGCTTTGGACGCTGCCGCCGCTCCCCCCTGGAAGCCCGATGGCGCCCCGGGACCGTTTCCCCTCAGCCGCGCCCTGCTGGAGGCGGTGCTGGAGGACCGCACCAGCGATCGCTTCGTCTGCCGGCTGATCTGGGAGCGGCTGGGCTACCTCCCGGACGCCGAGGGCCGCTGGCCGGCCGGGCCCGCCACCCCGCCGCCTTGGGCCGAGGCCTTTCCCGAGGCGCCGCCGCTGATCGCCGAGCGACCCGCGAGCGTGCGGCTGACCCGCTCGATCGCCCCCGAGCACAAGCAGTTGCTCAAGCAGCAGCTGGGCTTCGCCGGCTACCGCATCGGCGGCCTCTACCCCCGCCGCACCCGGCGGGCCACGGCGGTGAACTGGTTGCTGGCCGATCTGGCCGCACGGGGCGAACCGCTGCCGGAGGCGGGCCCGCTGCCGGAGCTCCTGGATCCGCCCGAAGATCCGGTGGCCGGCCATCCCGGCGATCCCCCGGTGGGTTGAGGCGTCGGTGGCTCTGTAGGGTCTAGGTAACGCATCCGTCGTAAGGAATAAGTCAGATTGGCGCTCCCCGTCGTCGCCGTGATCGGACGCCCCAACGTGGGCAAGTCCACGCTGGTCAACAGGCTCTGCCGCAGCCGTGAGGCCATCGTTCACGACCAGCCCGGTGTGACCCGGGACCGCACCTACCAGGAGGGTTTCTGGGGTGACCGCACCTTCCGGGTGGTGGACACCGGCGGCCTGGTGTTCGACGACGACAGCGAATTTCTGCCCGAGATCCGGGAGCAGGCCAACCTGGCCCTGGCCGAGGCGTCGGTGGCGGTGGTGATCGTGGACGGCCAGCAGGGGGTCACCGCCGCCGATGAATCGATCGCCGAGTGGCTGCGGGGCCACAACGTCCCCGTGCTGCTGGGGGTGAACAAGTGCGAGTCGCCTGATCAGGGCCTGGCCATGGCGGCCGACTTCTGGGGCCTGGGTCTGGGCGAGCCCCACCCGATCTCCGCCATCCATGGCGCCGGCACCGGCGATCTGCTCGACCGGGTGATCAGCTTCCTGCCGGCCACGACCGAGAGCGATGAGGCCGAGCCGATCCAGCTGGCGATCATCGGCCGTCCCAACGTGGGCAAGTCCAGCCTGCTGAATGCCATCTGCGGCGAGAACCGGGCCATCGTCAGTCCGATCCGCGGCACCACCCGCGACACGATCGACACCACGATCGAGCGGGAGGGCCACACCTGGAAGCTGCTCGACACCGCCGGCATCCGCCGGCGCCGCAGCGTCGACTACGGCCCGGAGTACTTCGGCATCACCCGCAGCTTCAAGGCGATCGAGCGCAGCGATGTCTGCGTGCTGGTGATTGATGCCCTCGATGGGGTCACCGAGCAGGACCAGCGCCTGGCGGGCCGCATCGAGGAGGACGGCCGCGCCTGTGCGGTGGTGGTCAACAAGTGGGACCTGATCGAGAAGGACAGCCACACCATGAGCGCCATGGAAAAGGAGCTGCGCGCCAAGCTCTACTTCCTTGACTGGGCGCCGATGCTGTTCACCTCCGCCGTCACCGGCCAGCGGGTGGAAAGCATCTTCGCCATCGCCGCGGTGGCGGTGGAGCAGCACCGCCGCCGGGTGAGCACCTCGGTGGTGAACGAGGTGCTGCAGGAGGCCCTGCGCTGGCGTTCCCCCCCCACCACCCGCGGCGGCCGCCAGGGCCGCCTCTACTACGGCACCCAGGTGGCGACACGCCCGCCCAGCTTCACCCTGTTCGTCAACGACCCCAAGCTGTTCGGCGACACCTACCGCCGCTACGTCGAGCGCCAGATCCGCGAGGCCCTGGGCTTCGAGGGATCCCCGGTGCGGCTCTTCTGGCGCGGCAAGCAGCAGCGGGACGCCGAGAAGGAGCAGGCCCGCCACCAGAGCCGGGGCGGCTGAGGTCGATGGGGACGGTGATTCCGGGGGTGATCCAGGGGGGGCTGGCCTGAATGGACTGGTTGCGGCAGCTGCCGATCGGTCAGTACGTCGATGACGGCGAGGCCGGTGAGGGCGGCCCCGGCAGCTGGCTGCGGCGCCTGGACCCCCGGGTGAAGCTGGTGTGGACGGTGGCGTTCCTGGTGACGCCGATCCTGGCCGGGCCCATGTGGCGGCTGGCCCTGGTGGGGCTGCTGCTGCTGATCACCGCCGTCAGCGGCCTGCCCTGGCGCCTCTGGCGGCAGAGTCTGCCGCTGCTGATTGCCCTGGCGCTGCTGGTGGGTCTGCTGGCCGCCCTGCTGCCGGCCGCCGGGGCGGCGCCGGCCAGCCTCCAGCGTCCCCCCGCGGAGCTGCGGCTGGTCCCGGCGCCCCCTGGTGCCCCTCCCCCATCGCGGGCCGGCCTGCCCTGGGAACTGGTGCGCTGGGGCCCCGTGATGGCCGGGCCGCTGGAGCTGGGCCCCCTGGTGGTCACCCGCCGCTCCGCCGAACTCGGCATCAACGGCGCCACCCTGCTGTTCACCGTCATCCACAGCGCCAACCTGCTGCTGCTCTCCACCCCCCCCGAGGAACTGGTCTGGACCATGGCCTGGTGGCTGGGCCCCCTGCGGGCCCTGGGCTGGCCCGTGGAGCGCCTGGGCTTCACCCTGCTCTTGTCCCTGCGCTTCCTGCCCCTGGTTCAGGAGGAACTCCAGAACCTGCTGCGCTCGATCGCCACCCGGGCGGTGAATCTGCGCCGCCTGGGCTGGAAGGCCAGTCTCGGCCTGGTGCTGGCCGTGGGGGAGCGGCTGCTGGCCAACGTGCTGCTGCGCTCCGAGCAGGGGGCCGAGGCCCTGATGGCGCGCGGCGGGATGTGGCTTCCCCCCGACCGCCTGCACCAGCCGTCCGCCACCCCCTCCGGCGCCAGCCTGGCGGCGGTGCTGGCCCTGGCGGCGCTGCTGGCGCTCCGCTGGAAAGTCGGTGCCCTTTAATGGCCCCAGCCTGCAGGGAGTCGTGAGCACGGAGCGCTATCTGAACCACCCGACGTTCGGGATGCTCTATCGGGTAGCGCCGGTGGCCGAGAGCCGCGATCTCTATGCCACGCTCTACGCCCAGCGGATCTTCTTCCTGGTCACCCTGCAGGAGCGCGGCGCCCATTTCGAGGTGATCCCCCTGATGGACGCCCGCCACTTTGCCGAGCAGAACTTGGCCCGCTGCCGCCGCGAGGGGCCCGAGGCCCAGGCCCGCTGGCGCCAGCTCTTCGACCAGACCTTCATCTGATGGCGTTGGCGTCGCCCGGGGCGGCGGAGGCGTTCGGTTCCACCCTGGCGGAGCGGCTGGGGGCCCTCCAGGCGGCGTTGCCACCCTCCACCCGCCTGCTGGCGGTGTCGAAGGGCCATCCGGCCGAACTGGTGCGCCAGGCGGCGGCCCTGGGCCAGCGGAGCTTCGGGGAGAGCCGGCTGCAGGAGGCCATCGCCAAGCAGGACGCCCTGGGTGACCTGTCGGACCTCGACTGGCACTTCATCGGCCGTCTCCAGGCCAACAAGGCCCGCGCCGTGCTGCGCCGCTTCGGCACCATCCATTCCGTCGACAGCCTGGCCCTGGCCGGGCGGCTGCAGCGCATCGCCGCCGAAGAGGGCCTCGCCCCAGGGATCCTGCTGCAGGTGAAGTTCCGCCCCGACCCGGCCAAGACCGGCTTCGAACCGGCCGAGGTGCGGGCCCTGGGGCCCGACCTGGGACACCTGGCGCCCTTGCGCTGCCTCGGTCTGATGACCATCGCCCCCTCGGTCTCACCCCCGGGGAGCGGCTGGAACTGTTCCGGGAGTGTCGTGCCCTGGCCGATGCCCTGGGTCTGCCGGACTGTTCGATGGGGATGAGCGGGGACTGGCGCGAAGCTGTGGCGGCAGGTAGCACCTGGGTGAGACTCGGGAGCCTTCTTTTCGGAACGCGACCGATCCAGACCTGAACGGGCCCAGGGATCTTGCCGGCGGGGATGTGGGACGCTATTCAAGGCCAAGCATCTTTCCCGAGGTCGGCTCCGTGTCGTTGTTCTCCCGCCTGCGTGCCGTCGTCTCCGGTGACGACTATCTCGATGGCGACTTCGACGACGAACTCGACTACGACCCCGGTGACACCACCACGGCCGCGGCCACCTCAACCACCGGCAGAAACACCGGAGCCCTGGCTCTGAGCACCGATTTCTCCACCGACGATCCCTTCGCCGGAACCAACGTCATCGGCATGCCTGGGATCACCAGCGCCGTGGCCGAGGTGTGTCTGATGGAGCCGCGCAGCTTCGACGAAATGCCCCGGGCGATTCAGGCCCTCAGGGAACGTAAGACCGTGATTCTCAATCTCACGATGATGGAGCCGGATCAGGCGCAGCGGGCCGTGGATTTCGTGGCCGGTGGCACCTTCGCCATCGACGGCCACCAGGAACGGGTCGGCGAGAGCATCTTCCTGTTCGCCCCCAGCTGCGTCACGGTCACCACGGCGGGCGGTGAGGAAGCCGCCTCCCCCACGGTGGTCTCCGGGCGCACCGGCCCCGTGGATGATCAGCAGGAGGCCGCCCCCAGCCCCGCCTGGGGCCGTTCAGATGCCATGGTCTGACACCCTCGGGGTGGTGGGGCTCGGCCGCATGGCCCGGGCCCTGCTGCTGCCGCTTCTCGACTCCGGCCTGGTCGAGCGCTCCTCCGTCCGGGCGGCGGTGGCCACCGAGGCATCCGCCCGCCGGCTGAGCGACGAACTCAAGGTTCAGGTCTCCACCGATGCCGCCCCGGCCTGGGCCGCTCCGGTGGTGCTGCTGGCGGTGAAGCCCCAGCAGATCGAAGCGGTGGCCCCCGCGGCGACCGAAGCCCTGGCGGCGGTCCCGTCCAGCGGCGAGCCGCTGCTGATCTCCGTGTTGGCGGGGGTGACCCTCTCGCGGCTGCAGGCCCTGTTCCCTGGACGGTCCTGCGTGCGCGCTGTGCCCAACACCCCAGCCCTGGTGCGGGCCGGACTCACGGGGCTGAGCTGGGGCGAGGGTGTCGGCGAGGCCCGGCGCGAACAGGTGCGCGGGTTGTTCGCCCAGGTGGGGGAGGTGCTGGATCTGCCGGAACACCAGCTCGATCCCTTCCTGGCCCTCACCTCCTCCGGTCCCGCCTTCCTGGCCCTGGTGGCCGAGTCGATGGCCGACGGGGCGGTGGCGGCAGGCCTGCCCCGACCGTTGGCCATGCACCTGGCCCACCGCACCATGGCGGGCACGGCGGCGCTGCTGCAGGGGCAGGAGCTCCACCCCGGCCAGCTCAAGGACATGGTGACCAGCCCCGCCGGCACCACGGCCGCCGGGCTGCGGCAGCTGGAGCGGGCCGGCCTGCGCTCGGCCCTGATCGAGGCCGTGCTGGCCGCCGCAGATCGCAGTCGCCAGCTGGCCTGAACAACTCCCAGCGGCTCCTGCTTCACAGCCCGCCGTCAGCTGCGCCCGGCACCGAGGCGCGGCTCGGTGCCGGCCATCAGCCGCTGCAGGTTGCTGCGGTGCCGCCAGAGCACCAGCGCCGTGGTGAGCAGGGCCAGGCTCAGGTAGGCCGGCCGCAGGCCGTCGGCCCCGAAGGAGCCCAGCATCAGCAGGGGCAGCGACAGGGCCGCGACCACGCTGGAGAGCGACACGATGCGGCTGAGGCTCAGGGTGGTGAGGAAGATGCCGAAACAGGCCAGGCCCACGGGCCAGGTCAGGCCCAGCAGCATCCCCAGGCCGGTGGCCACCGCCTTACCGCCTTTCCAGCCCAGCCAGAGCGGCCAGATGTGGCCGGCCAGGGCCGCCAGGCCCGCCGCCACCACTGCCCAGTCGCTGGCGGCGCTGAAACCAAGGGGCTGGAGCACCGCCTTGGCCAGCAGCACCGCGGCGGTTCCCTTGAGCACGTCGAGCAGGAACACCACCAGGGCCGGACCCTTGCCCAGCACCCGCAGCACATTGGTGGCGCCGGTGGACCCGGAGCCTTCCTGGCGCAGGTCGACGCCGGCGAGCCACTGGCCCGCCAGCCAGCCGAAAGGAATCGAGCCCAGCAGATAACCCGCCGGCAGCACGAGCAGATCGGGGAGGAAGGCCATGGCAGGAGGGGTTGGGTGGGTCAGTAGAGATCGGCTTCGGCGTCGATCTCCCCGGGGCCGGCGGCGAAGGCCAGCCAGAGGGGGAACTGCAGGATCGGGATCTCGATCACCTGCTCGGCCGCGTCGATCACGATGAAGGGCAGCTCCCCCCGCTCCTCGAGTCGGTCGGCCCGCTCGATCAGGGCATCGGGGCGCTCGAACAGCACGATGCCGCTGGCGGGGCCGAAATCGTCGCGGCTCAGCCCCAGGCAGTCCTGCAGCCCCCGGCGCCATTCCCCGAGCCGTTCCGGCTGGCTGGCCAGCACCAGGGTCTGGAAACGCTCGCCGTAGAGCTCCCCCAGGATCGCGATCGCCGCCGCCGCCGCCAGGGCATTGCGGCTGCGGCTGCCGCCGCTGGGCTGGGCGCCCCGGCCCCCCTGGGAGAGGAACCAGTCCTCCAGTCGGGTGGCGGCGGAGCGCTCCAGGGTGCGGCGCAGCTTCCAGGGATCGGCGTAGAAGTCGGGCTGGCCGCCGAACTGCTCCAGCCGTTCCCGGACCAGGTCCGCGTCGTCAGTGAATAGACCGGCGGCGGCAGGTGCCGTGGCGGCCTCCGGGGCGTCCCCGGCCCCCGCGCCCGGCGTTGCCTGGTCGAGTGGGGAGGGCTGCACCACCAGCGGCTGGACCACCAGCTCCATCTGCTCGGCGGCGGCCGCCAGATCCTGCAGGGCCCCCACCAGGTAGTCCTGGAAGCCCTTGAGCCGCCGGGCGATCGCATCCGACTGGCCGGCGAAGCTGCCCGCGATCTCCTGGCGGATCTGCTCCCGGCGGTTCTCCAGCTCGCCGATCTCCCCCAGAAGTTCGGAGCGGCGCTCCCGCAGTTCCGTCAGGGCCAGCTCCAGCAGCCCATCGCTCCCGGCCGCGGCCGCGGCGGGGGGGGGGCCCGGGGTGGGTTCGGGTGGCGTGATGGCGGGCGGTTCGGCTTGGTCGCTCATGGCAGGCGGGAGGGCAAGGCGGCAGGGGCTCAGGCGTGTTCAGGGGGAGCCGGGTTCTGGGGGAGCGGACTCCGGCGGGGACGGGGCCGGCAGGCGCCGCTCGAGCTCCTCCCGCAGGGCCGTGGCGTCGAACAGCATCGGCAGCAGGTGAATGCTCTTCCGTTCCCGGAAATAGAACAGCACCGGCAGGGCCGGCCACCAGACCCGCCAGGCGATCCATTCGTCGTAGGGGAAGCGGCGGATCACCGAGTCGCCCCGGGACACCAGCAGGGCATCGGCCGCGAAACGCAACCGCAGCAGGGCCGTCTGCAGCAGCAGGAACAGCCCCATGACCCCCATCGCCAGGGCCGGCCAGAGCGCGGCGCTCCACAGCGGCCGCAGGCCCAGGCCGGCGCCCGCCAGCGCCAGCAGGCCGAGCGGCACCCAGGCCCTGGGGCGGAGGATCACCGCATCCGCGCAGGCGGCGCCCTCGGGGGCGCCGCTGGCCGGGGGGGAGGAGGGGGAGGAGGTCATTGGCCGAAGAGCAACTGGGTGAGCAGCACGTCCACCAGGGCGACGCTGACGAGAATCATGACCACCGCGCCGGTGGTGCTGGCGCCCACCTCCTTGGGGCCCCCACGGGTGGTGAGACCCCAGCCGCAGGCGATGACGGCGATCATCAGGCCGAACACCACGGCCTTGAGCAGCATCGAGGGCAGGTCGTCGGGCTCCATCCAGACCCGCACCGAGTTCCAGAAGACGGACGGTGGAATGCTGTAGAGGAGGGTGCTGCTCACCTGGCCGGACCAGATCGCCATCCAGAAGAACAGCAGGCACTGCACCGGCGCCATCACCACCATGGCCAGCACCCGTGGCACGACGAGGTACTCCACCGGGTCGGTGCGCAGCATCGTGATGGCGTCGATCTGCTCGGTCACCTTCATGGTGCCCAGCTGGGCGGCGTAGGCGGTGGCCACCTTGCCGGTGAGCAGGGTCGCCGTGAGCAGGGGGGCGATCTCCCGTGAGAGGCCCAGGGCGAGCAGTCCCCCCACGGCGGCGCTGGCCCCCTGCTTGGAGAGTTCGGCCGCCACCTGGATGTTGAACACCGTGCCGGCCGCCAGGGCCGTGATCAGCACGATCAGGAAGCTGCCC
Source organism: Cyanobium gracile UHCC 0139 (assembly GCF_034931325.1). Lineage (GTDB taxonomy): Bacteria > Cyanobacteriota > Cyanobacteriia > PCC-6307 > Cyanobiaceae > Cyanobium > Cyanobium gracile_B. The sequence continues at coordinate 21,986 of NZ_JAYGHX010000003.1, forward strand.
GGCCCGGCCTCCAGCAGTTCCTGGACCAGGTCGACCATGCCGATGCGGCCGCGGGCGATGGCGCTCACCGCCTGACCGCCGATCAACAGGCTGGCCCCCAGCCGCTGCAGCCAGCGCGGCATCTTCATGGCACGGAAGCGGGCAGGGCCTCCTGGTGGGGGCCCCGATCCGGCCAGCGCCGCATCACCACCAGGCCCAGCACCACCAGCAAGGCCGGGATCAGGCCCATGCACATCCGGATCGCCAGCAGGGCGCTGTCCGGCTGCAGGATGCCCCGGGCCGCCTGGTAACCGCTGAGGCTCATGAGGTTGCCAAAGAAGAACAGGGCCAGGCTGATGCAGATCTTCTGGGTGAACACCATCCAGGCGCTGTAGAGCCCGGCGGGTTTCTCCGGATCGGCATCAATGGCATCCGGCAGCAGGGCCCAGGGGATCAGGTAGGCGGTGGAGGCCCCAAGGCCGACGATCAGGATCGTCACCACCAGGGCGGTGAGACGCGCCAGGTTGGCGGCGGAGGCGGTGGGGCCGATGGCGGCATCGAGCGGCACCAGCACCATCGCCAACAGGCAGGCGGCGATCCAGAGGGCGGTGCCCCAGTGCAGGGCCGCCAGGCGACCGCGGCGGCGGGCGAAGGCGGTCCAGAGCTGGAGCCCCATCAGGGTGCTGACCTGGAAGGGCAGCAGGATCCAGTTGCTCCAGCCCTCCGGCAGCCGCATCACCACCGGCAGGTAGATCAGCGCTGCCGTCTGCATGATCTGGAGAGCGCACCAGAGCAGCAGGTAGAGCCCAAGCACCATCTGGAAGCGGCCGTTGCTGCCCACCCGGGCCAGGAGCCGCCGGGTGGTGCCCCGCTGGCTGGTGGGCCGCTGGCAGTGCCGCGCCGCCGGCGCGATGCCCCAGCCGCAGATCAGGGTGGAGCAGGTGATCAGCACCCCTGAGAAGATCCCCACCTGCAGGTAGCTGCCCGGGTTCTGGTGATCCTTGAGCAGCACGCCCCCCAGCACGATCCCCACCAGGCCGGCGATGATCGAGCCGGTGAAGCGGGCGCTGTTGAGGCGGGTGCGCAGGTTGACGCTGGTGGTGAGTTCCGCCGCCAGGGCGGAGTAGGGAAGGTTGACGCACGTGTAGAGGCTGTTGGCCACCATCGAGATGGCCACGAACACGGCGAACCGGACCCAGGGGCCCCCCGGCGGCAGCCACCACATCAGGGCCATGGCGAAGCCGAGGGGAACGGCGCTGCCCAGGATCCAGGGCAGACGGGGACCCCAGGAGGTGCGGGTCTTGTCGCTCAGCCAGCCCACGATCGGGTCGTTGATGGCATCCCAGAGCCGGGCCGTCATCAGCACCAGCCCAGCCATCCAGGCCGGCAACCCCGCCGCCGAGGTGTAGAAGATGAAGAGGTAGAAGCCGATCAGGGAGGCCGCCATGCCGGTGCCGGCGTCCCCCATGCCGTAGGCCAGAAGAACCCTGCGGCGCTCACCGGCCGGAAGGTCCGCCGTATCCACCACACCCGACGGCAGGTGCGGCGCTGCCGGTGGCGGGTTGGACGGCGTGGGAGTTGTCAAACCTGGAGGAGCTCCGGTGATGGTCGTCGGGTTGTGGCCGTCCGGTGCAGGTCATAATGCTGCAGCCGGTTTCGGGGAACCAGTTCCAGGAAACCAGTCGCCAGTACCCCTGTACTGCTGCGGGCGTAGTTTAGTGGTAAAACCTCAGCCTTCCAAGCTGATGATGCGGGTTCGATTCCCGCCGCCCGCTTGCTCCTCCGCCGGAGCCGCTCCCCCAGGCCCAGCCTGAACTCCAGCCTGAGCTTCCGTGTCCTCCAGCAGCGGGGTCGCCACCAGCAGCATCAGGCTGCGGCTCTCCAGGGGCGCCGTCGGCAACAGCCAGGGATCGGCTTTCGCCGGCAGGTCGTGGTCGCCGGGAATGGCCGTGTCGATGACCCGCCGCCAGCCGGCAGCCTGGGCCGGCAGCTGGAACTGCATCGGCTGGTAGTAGGCGTTCATGCCGCACCAGAGCAGGGGGCCGAGGCTGGCGTCATGCAGGCTCCAGGCCAGGCAGTGGGACCAGCTCGCCCAGTCGGGCTTGCCCAGCTCGAGGCCGTGCCACTCCCGCCAGAGGGGCTGGCTGCCGGCGCCCCGGGCCGGCCCGTTCGGGGCCGGGGCCAGGGGCAGTTCCTGGTTGAGCAGGGGGGCGAGCCGCTGGCGCAGCTGGATCAGGCGCCGCAGGAAGCGGCGCAGGGCCATGTCGCCGGCGTCCGGCTGCCAGTGCATCCACCCGAGGGGGTTGTTCTGGCACCAGGTGTTGTTGTTGCCCCCCTGGCTGCGCCGCACCTCATCGCCCATCAGCAGCATCGGTACGCCGGGGGCCAGCAGCAGGGAGGCCAGCAGGTTGCGCAGCTGCCGGTCCCGCAGGCCGTTCACGCCGGCGTCGGTGCAGGGACCCTCCACGCCGTGGTTCCAGCTGTTGTTGTGGTTGTCGCCGTCGCGGTCGTTCTCGCCGTTGGCCAGGTTGTGCTTGCGGTCGAAGCTGACCAGGTCCGCCAGGGTGAAGCCGTCGTGGGCGGTGAGGAAGTTGATCGTGCGGCCCACCGGAGAGGGCTGGCCGTTGAACAGATCCGGATTACCTGACAGGCGCTGACTCAGGCTCCAGGTGGTGCGGTCGTCGCCCTTCCAGAAGCGGCGCACGTCGTCGCGGAAGCGGCCGTTCCAGCTGGCCACCCGCCGGGCCGGGAAGTCGGCGAGCCGGTAGAGGCCGCCGCAGTCCCAGGGTTCGCTCACCACCTTCAGATCGCTGAGATCCGGATCCGCCTCCATCTCCTCGAACAGGGGGGGCGCATCGAGGGGGGCCAGGCCCTCGCCCCGGGTCAGGGCGATACCGAGGTCGAAGCGGAAGCCGTCGATGCCCAGCTCCGTGCTCCAGCAGCGCAGGGACTCCAGGATCAGGCGCCGCACCAGGGGGCGGTTGGCGGCGATCGTGTTGCCGCAGCCGCTCACATCGAGGTAGTCGCCCCGGGTGGTCTGGTGGTAGTAGAGGGCGTCGCCCAACCCCCGCCAGCTCAGGGTGGGGCCCTCCTGGTTGCCTTCGCTGGTGTGGTTGTAGACCACGTCCAGCAGCACCTCCAGGCCGGCCTGGTGACAGGCGGTCACCAGCTGGCGCACCTCGTGCCGGCCCTGCAGCGGGTCGCGCTCGACCAGGTAGGCCGGATGGGGGGCCATCCAGCTCACCGGGCTGTAGCCCCAGTGGTTGAACCGCCCGGCAGGGGCGTCCTGGGGATCGAAGGCCATCACAGGCAGCAGTTCGATCGCCGTCACCCCCATCGACTGGAGATAGGGCAGGGTGTCGATCAACCCCAACAGCGTTCCCTGGCGTTCCGCCGGCACCGGGCAGCCGGCGCCACGGGTGAAACCTCCCACGTGCAGCTCGTAGATGACGCTCTTCTGCCAGGAATGGCGAGGCCGGGGAGCGGCGTCGAAGTCGAACCGGTCCCGCTCGGTGACCACCCCCTTGAGGCAGGCCGAAGCGTTGGGGACGGCGCCGACGGCGGCGCCCCGCTGGTAGACATCCCAGCCGGTGATCGCCCGGGCGCAGGGGTCGAGCAGCACTTTGGAGGGGTTGAAGCCATGGCTCCCGGGCTGGATCGGGCCGAACACCCGGTAGCCGTAGCAGCAGCCGATCCCGAGGCCCTCCACCTCCACATGCCAGTGCTCACCGGAGCGGTGGCCGGGGTCGAGTTCGATCACCTCCAGGGGCTCCCGGGCGGCCCCGTCCGCGAAGATCAGCAGCTCGATGCGGGTGGCCAGGGGCGCCACCACGGAAAAATTGACGCCCCGGCGGGTGACGGAGGCCCCCAGTGGCCAGGGATGTCCGATCCGGGTCGCCGACAAATCACTGGCCAGGGTTCCGCCCAGGCTACGCCGGGCCTCCGGAAGCTGCCGCCGGGGGTTCAATGGGGCGATGAACGCGTCCCCCGCCGCCCTGTTGCCGTCCGAGGAGGGCCGAGCGCCCCTGGCGGTCCGGCCAGGGCTTTGGCTGTTTGCCCCCAGCCGCGAGAGCCAGGGGGGCAGCGCCTGGCTGCTGGAGGCTGCCGGCGCCGACCTGCTGATCGACTGCCCCGCCTACACCCGGGCCAACCTGCGCTTCCTGGCGGGTCGCCCCCGCCACCGGACGGCGGGGAACGGGCCGCCCCGGTCCTGGATCCTGCTGACCGGCCGCGGCGGCCATGGCCGCTGCCGCCGCCTGCAGCAGGCCCTGGGATGGCCGGTTCTCGTTCAGGAACAGGAGGCCTACCTCCTGCCCGGTGTGGATCCCCTGCACACCTTCGCCGCCGAGCACCAGCTGGAGCCCGACGTTCGGCTGTTCTGGACGCCGGGGCCCTCCCCGGGCGCCTGCGTCGTGCATGTCGCCCCGGCGGCGGGGGACCGCCTAGGAGGGCTGTTCTGCGGCCGGCTGTTGGTTCCGGTGGCGCCGGCCCGCGTCGCACCCCTGCGGCATCGGGGCACGTTCCACTGGGGGCGCCAGCTGCGCAGCGTGGAGCGAATGCGCCGTTGGCTGCCGCCCGGCTCCCCCGGTTGGATCGCCAGCGGCGCCGGACTGGGGGCCCTGAGGGGAGCGAAGCTGGTGGAGCAGGGCGCCGACCTGCTGGCCGACCTGGATCTGGAGGCCCTGGCGCGGCAGCCCCCCGGGGGCGGGCTGGAGGTCGCCGCTATTAGCACGGACTTCCCCACTGCCGGCCCCATGACCCCCAAACCGCTGTCATGAGTGGACTTCTCCTGTTGCGGCCCTGACGCAACGCCCATACGATTGGCGCGCTGAACGCACCGGGCGGTCGGGGACTTCCGATTCGCCTCCAACACTCGACGACCCGAACCCCCGCCATCGCCACCTACCCGGAGGCTTCCCCCGAACAATGAACAAAGCTGATCTCGTCAACATCGTGGCTGCCCGCACGGAGCTCACCAAGACCGACGTCTCCCTCGTCGTCGATGCCGCCATCGAAACCATCGTCGACTCGGTGGTCGAGGGCAAGAAGGTGTCCATCCTCGGTTTCGGCTCCTTCGAGCCCCGTGAGCGGTCCGCCCGTCAGGGTCTGAACCCCAAGACCGGCGAGAAGATCAAGATCCCTGCCAAGCGGGTGCCCGCCTTCACCGCCGGCAAGCTCTTCAAGGACAAGGTCCAGGGCTGATCCACCGCCGCCGTTCTCCGGCCATGGCGGTAGCCGCAGGGCCTTCCAGTCCACCCCTGCGGCTGCCCCTCCATCTCCAGGAACGTCTCGCCTCGGGTCTGGAACTCCGGCGGCGGGGCTACCGCTCCCGTTTCGCCCCTTCCCCCACCGGTCCCCTGCACCGGGGCAACCTGCGCACCGCCCTGATCGGCTGGCTTGAAGCCCGGCTGAGGCGCGGTGCGTGGCTCCTGCGCATCGATGATCTCGACGGGCCTCGCAACCGGCCGGGCGCCGAGGTTTCGATCCTGGAGGACCTCCGCTGGCTGGGTCTGCACTGGGATGGTCCCGTGGTCCGCCAGAGCGCCCACAGAGGCGTCTATGCCACCGTTCTTTCGGCGCTGCGCCAGGCCGGACGGCTCTATCCCTGCCGCTGCAGCCGCCGCCTGCTGGCCGATGTCTCCGCGCCCCATGGGGCGCTGGCGGTGTATCCGGGCCACTGCCGGAACGGTCCGCCCCTTTGGGGCCCCCAGACAGGGCGGCTGCCCAGCTGGCGTCTGTGCCTTGAGCCCGGTGTCCTGGGCTGGCAGGAGCGCTGCGGGCCCGATGGCCACCAGGACGGTCATGCCGAGGTGGGAGATGTGGTGCTGCGCAGGGCCGACGGGGTGGTGGCCTATCACCTGGCCACGGCCGTGGACGAGCTGCTGATGGGCATCAGCGAGGTGGTGCGGGGGGAGGATCTCTGGCCCTCCACCGGGGCCCAGGTGGCCGTGATGGCCGCCCTCGGCGCCGACCCGCCGTCCTATGCCCATGTGCCCCTGTGGCGGGATGGCCAGGGGGAGCGGCTGAGCAAGCGCGAGGGGGCCGAGGGGCTGGCCGGTCTGCGGCGCCGGGGCCTGGATCCTCCCGGCGTGATCGGGGAGCTGGCGGCCAGCCTGGATCTGGTGCCGCCGGGCAGCCGGCTCAGTGCCCAGGATCTGGTGGAAGGCCTGAGCCTGGAGGGATTGCAGGGTTGCCTGAGCCGGGGCGAGGGCGTCAAGGCTTAAGGAAGATTTCGGGATCCAGGGGGTCTGGGCCAGGCACAGTGAGGAGATGAAAACAAACCCCTGCGAACCGGCCATGGCTGCCCAGGTTCCTGCTTCCGGATCGAGGGGCCAGTCCCTCGGTCAGAGCCGATGTCCCCAGTGCGGCGGCAGTGGCCTGCTGCGCATCGATGATCAGCGTTACCGCACCTGCCTCGACTGCCTGGGCCAGGGTCGTTCCCCGGCCATGGGGGGCGAGGGGATTCTCTTCCGGATGGTCACCTCGAGGTCCGTTTCTTCCGCCAGATGAAGAAGGCCGCGGTGGCCACAACCACGGCCAGGGGTGCCGCCGTGAGCAGCAGCAGGATCACGGCGGTCCAGTCGGTGTACATCGGTGCCTGTGTTGAAGCGGTGCCATCATCCCAGCAGATGCCCCTCCGGTGATGGCCGACGCTCCCCAGCCCAGCGACGTTCTCCGGCCCTCCTTGGGTCTCCGGGCGGGTTCCCTGGTCAGCCTGCTGCTGATCGTCCTGGCGGGGGGAGGGGGAAGGGCACTGGCGAACGTGCAGTTCGAGAATTGCGTCACCGCCGCGGATGGGTCGATCACCTGTGACACGGTGCCCACAGGCAACACCCTGATGAATGACGTGGACGCCCGCTACGGGCTGTTGCAGAACGCCAGTCCTGGCTGGAGTGAATTCGAGCCCTATGAGGGCTATGACGATGACTTCGGCGGCAATGAGACATGAGAGGCCGGGACGAGCAGGTTGCAACGACATGTGGCGTCCCCTCGCGGCCAACGGGTCCTCTGGAGTAGTTCAGAAGGGTCACTCACGGGGGTTGTGATGCATTTCTGGGCACCCGAGATCGATCCGGCCCATCCCTTGGAATGCACCCAGGCCGAGCGCTATGTGCTGCAGCGGCTCTCCGACGGCTCCTACGTCTCCATCCGTCCCGAGGATCAGGGCCTCGGGGACGTGAGCGACCCGACGTCGGCCTATCTCTTCCATACCCATGAGGCGGCCGTGCGCGCCGCCGGTGAACTCAATCGCCTGGGTGGCGACGACTTCGATGTGGTCAAGGTGGAGTGGCCCATCGCCCTCTGCTGAGCCTGCGGCTTCCGGTCGCGGGGCAGGCTCCGGCATCCTGACTGCAGAAGCCCTGAAGGTTCGCGTTGGTTCGTCGCAACATTCGGCAGGTCGTCATCGGCAGATCGTCCAATGACGACAAGCGAAGAAACCTTTATAGTGTGAGTCGAAAGGTCTTTCCTGCTTCCGATGCTTACCGGATCTGATCTCCTGGCCAAGGTCAAGGAACTGGGCGATGTCTCGAAATCCGATCTGGTGCGTGGTTGCGGCTACGTCAGCACCAAGAAGGACGGGGCGGAGCGTCTGAATTTCACTGCCTTTTACGAGGCTCTGCTGGAAGCCAAGGGCGTCAGCCTGGGCGAAGGCGGTGGCAAGGGGGCCTCCAAAGGCGGCCGCAAACTCAGCTACGTCGCCACTGTCCAGGGCAATGGCAATCTTCTGGTCGGCAAGGCCTACACCGCCATGCTGGATCTCCAGCCCGGTGATGAATTCGAGATCAAGCTGGGCCGTAAGCAGATTCGCCTGATTCCCGCCGGCTCCACCGAAGACGACGACTGAACCTTCAGCCCGGCCGTGCGGTTGGTCGCCGTTTCCTCTGGCGATCGCAGGCCACAAGGAAGGCCGTCACCCGGTCGCCCCAGTTCACCACCACCAGAAGGTTTCGGGGTGATCGGGAAAAGCCCTGCTGTGACAGCACGGCGAACTGGTTGAGGTCGTCATGGCTGACCAGGGGCCGCGTTCCCCCCAGGGCCTCCCAGGCACCCAGGAAGGTCTCCCCCTCGACGGCGCGGCATCGGGCATAGGCCTCGCCCACGTCGACCCCCTGGCGCCGCAGCCGCACGAAGGCATCCAGGTCCGGCCCGAGATGTTGGATCCAGCGGCCGAGGTCCCCCACGGCCACCACCTGGCTGAGGAGCGGGCCTGCGGTCCGCAGCAGCAGGGCCGGTGTCGCCAGCGACCATCCCGTTTCCTCCAGCAGACGTTCGGCGGCCTGGCAGAGAGCCCCATGGTGGCTCTCCAGCAGGTGTTCATGGCGGGCCCCCAGATCATCCATAGCCGTTCAAGGCAGCGCTGCAGCAGCCACAGGAAGCCAGGAGCACGGAAGACTGGGGAGGGCCGGCCGGCAACGGGAGCGGGGGTTAGCGAAGAAGCCGGTGATCGGATTTGAACCGACGACCTACTGATTACGAATCAGTTGCTCTACCCCTGAGCTACACCGGCATCGGCCAAGAAATTAGCATTCGTCGGAACACCATCCGCTGGGCACCATTCCATGGGATCCGACCCGAACAGATCCCTGGATCCGGCCCTCCGCCAGCGCCTGCTTAGCGAAGCGAGAACCCCCTGGCGGGGGCTCCGGCGGGCCCTGTGGTTCGCCCTGGTGGCGTCGGCCGGGCTGGGCCTGGCCACCATGGCTCTGCGGGCTTCCGCCGGCTCGGAGGTGGCCTCAGGGGATCTCCTGATCCAGATCGGCGCCGTGGCTCTCTTCGGAGGTCTGCTCTGGTTCGACCGCAACCGCCTCGACGGCTGAGGGTTCACTGCCTGGCGCCTGGGCTGGCGATGACGGCATCGGTTGGGGAGGCACCTCCGCCACGGTCAGCTTCAGGGGCTCGGGCAGCAGCAGGGGCAGGCCCAGGCAGAGGCGCTGCTGTTCGAGTTCCTCCAGGGTCAGTGGGGAGGTTGCGGCCACGACCTCGGGGCTGCGGCTCAGCAGCCACAGGGACTGGATCAGCTGCTGCCACTGCCACAGCATCACCACCAGCAGCAGGGCCGCCAGCAGCAGGGCCACCAGGCGCGGGCAGGAGGCGAAGGGGGTGATCGGCGCGGCCACGGCAGCATGGCCATCGATCCACCACAGCAGGGGCAGGGCGAGGGCGGCGCCGCCAGCCGTGGCGAGGGCCAGCCCGGGGGCCGCCTGGAGCCGGCTGAGCCGCCGCTGCGGCTCCCGACGGCCCCGCAGCGGCGTCTGCAGCAGCAGCAGCGACCAGACGTCGGCGGGACGACGCCCCAGCAGCAGGGAAGGGGCCAGGGCACCGATGGCCCAGCAGAGCAGCCGCTCCAGCCCTGGAAGGGGGCCAGGGGCGCTGTCCGCCAGCACCAGGAGCAGCAGCAGGGCCTCAAGCGGCAACACCCCGAGGGCGATCAGCTGGAGCCAGAGCAGGGGCTCGCTGCGGGGTGTCACGGGATCAGGTGCTGAGGGTGCGGCGCTGGGTGACCAGCTTGAAGGCCTCGACCCGATCCTTCTCCTGCCAGCCGGTGAACCGGTCGCAGCCGATGCCGCACTCGAAGCCGGTGGCCACCTCCTTGACGTCGTCCTTGTTGCGCCGTAGCGAGTCGAGGTCGCCTTCGTAGACGAGCTCCTTGCCGCGGTGCACGCGGATGCGGCAGTTGCGCTGCAGCTTGCCGCTGGTGACATAGCAGCCGGCCACGGCGCTCTTGCCGATCGTGAACACGGCCCGCACTTCCGCCTCGCCCAGGTTCTCCTCCACCAGCTCGGGCTCCAGCAGGCCCTCCATGGCCATCTGGATGTCCTCCAGGAGCTTGTAGATGACGTCGTAATCGCGCACATCCACCCCGGTGGCATCGGCGGCGCGCTTGGCGCCGGAGGCCATCGAGGTGTTGAAGCCCACGATCACGGCGCCCGACGCGGCCGCCAGATCGACGTCCGTTTCGGTGATCTCGCCCGGTGCCGACAGCAGCACCCGCACCTGAACCTCCTCCTGGGGCAGCTGTTCGAGGGATCCGAGGATCGCCTCGACGCTGCCCTGCACGTCGGCCTTGAGGATCAGGTTGAGCTCCTTGAGCTCGCCTTCGCTGGCCTGGCCCGACATCGAAGCCAGGGACACCCTCCTGGAGGCCATCTGCTGGGCCAGGCGGGTGGCCCGGGCCTCGGTGGCCCGGTCGCCGACGACCGCCCGGGCGCTCTTCTCATCGGTGTAGACCTCGAACTCGTCGCCGGCGGTGGGCACCTCACTGAAGCCGAGGGCCTCGACAGCGCTCGACGGGCCGGCCTGCTTCACCCGCTTGCCGGTGTCGTCGACCATGGCCCGCACCTTGCCGAGGATCGGACCGGCCGCCAGCACGTCGCCGGCCTTGAGGGTGCCGTTCTGGATCAGCAGGGTGGCCACCGGACCCTTGGCCTTGTCGAGGTGGGCCTCGATCACCGTGCCCCGGGCCATGCGGTCGGGGTTGGCCTGCAGGTCCTCCACTTCGGTGACCAGCAGGATCATCTCCAGCAGCTTGTCGATGTTCTCGCCCTTGATGGCGCTGACCGGAACCATGACGGTGTTGCCCCCCCAGTCCTCGGCCACCAGATCGAGGCCGGAGAGCTCCTGCTTGACCCGGTCGGGCTGGGCCCCTTCCTTGTCGATCTTGTTGATCGCCACCACGATCGGCACCTCGGCGGCGCGGGCGTGGCTGATCGCTTCCAGGGTCTGGGGACGGACGCCGTCATCGGCGGCCACCACCAGCACGGCCACGTCGGTGACCTTGGTGCCGCGGGCCCGCATGGCGGTGAACGCCTCGTGGCCCGGGGTGTCGAGGAAGGTGATCTTGCGGTGCTCGTCGCCGTGGGGCACGTCCACCTGATAAGCACCGATGTGCTGGGTGATGCCGCCGGCTTCGCCGGCCGCCACGCGGGTCTTGCGGATGGCGTCGAGCAGGCTCGTCTTGCCGTGGTCGACGTGGCCCATGACGGTCACGACGGGCGGGCGCCGGATCAGGTGCGCCATGTCGCTCTCCTCGATCATCTCCACGGTCTTCTTGGCCGCGGCCTCGATGTCGTCCTGGAGCACGGGCACACCGAACTCCTCGGACACCGTCTCGATCGTGTGCAGGTCGAGGGTCTGGGTGACGGTGGCGATGATCCCCTTGAAGAACAGGGATTTGATGATCTCGGAGCTCTCCACGCCGAGACGGTCGGCCAGTTCCTGCACCGTGAGGTTGCCCTCGGGCACGATCAGCATCTCCGGGCGCAGGGCCTTGGCTTCGCGGGAGGCCCGCAGCTCCATGGCGCGGCGCCGCTGACGCTGGCGGGTGGTCTCCTTCTTGCGCTTGCGCACCGCCACGGTGGGCTTGGCCTGGGCGCCTCCGGCGGTGCGGGGCTTGGCCGGCCGGGCCAGGCTGGCCTGGAGCACCAGGGCTTCCTGCTCGCCGGCATAGCCACCGGTTTCGGCGGTGAGCGCATCATCGTTCTCGCCGATGATGTGCACCTTCTGGCGCTGCTTCTGGGGCGTGCGGCTGCGCAGGGCCTCCAGCTTGGCGCTGTCGTCCCAGTCGGGACGCCGGGCGCCGGGGGCGCGGGCGCCTGCCGGGGTGGGCGGCCGGAAGCCGGGGCGACGGGGCGCGGCCGGGGGGGTGGCCGTGGGGCGCGTCACACCCTCGGTTTCGGTGCCGGCCTCGGTGCCGCCCTCGGTGCGGTCGGGGCGCCGCGGTGGCGGAGCGGTGGGGCGACCGGTGGGCTTCTGGAGCTGCATCAGCTCGCCGGGGGCCATCGGCTTGCGCATGCCCGCGGGGATGCCCGGGCGGCCGGGGGCCGCCGGACGGCCCGGCGCTGAGGTGCCGGGACCTGCCGAGTCGCGGCGGATCGGCTTGCCGACCAGTTCAAGTGGGGTGGGGCCAGGACGCCCCGGGGCCGAGCCGGCCCTGGCGCCGGCGCTGCCGGGACGGATCGGTGCGGGGGCACCGGGACGCTGGGGCCGAGCCGAGGGAGGTGCGGGCCGGCTGCTGGTGGGACCGCCCTGGCCGGGCTGGGGCCGCCCGACCAGCTGGGGCCGGGTGGCGGGGGGCCGGGTCGGGGTGCCGGCCTGGGCGGGCCGCCCCGGAGCCGGGACCGGGGGCCGCTGGGGCGAGCCGACCCGCACTGGGGGTTGGGAGGTGCGGTTCACCGGGGCCGGACTGGTGGGCTTCGGTGCCGCCAGGGGTTTGGCCGGTGGGGCCACGGAGGCCGGACGCGCGGGTGCGGCAGGGACCGGCCGGGCTGGTGCGGCCCCGGGGGCGGGCGGCGTGGCCGGCGGACCGGAGGTCGGGGCTGCGGTGCCGGCGGGCTTGGCCATGATCGTGGGCGGCCGGCTGGCCGGTTTGCCAGCCTCCACGGGCCGCGGCCGCGCCGGGGAAGGGGCCGGGGCCCCAGCGGGCCTGGGCCTCGACGCCGGCGGTTCCGGACGGGAAGGGGGTGGAGCCGCCGCCACGGGACGGGGCGCGGGGGGCCGGCTGGCGGGGGGAGCCGGTGAAGCGGCGGCGGCCGGAGCGACTGGCGGAGCGCTGGGCCGGGGGGGGCTCACCGGAGCCGGAGCGGCCTTCTTGACCGCCAGGATCGCCTTGGCGGGGGCGGTGGGTGCTGCCGGTTCAGGCTGTGCCGGCGACGGGCTGGCGACGTTCACACCGATCAGCGAACGGATCCGGGAGGCCTCGTCATCACTGATGGAGCTGCTGTGGCTCTTGGCCGCAATGGAGAGCTTCTCGGCGGCATCGAGCACGTCCTTGTTGTCCAGGCCCAGGTCCTTCGACAGCTCGTAGATTCTCACTTTGCCGCTGCTGGTCATTCAGAAAGGTCTCCGTACGGTGGGGCCGAAAGGACCCCGGGGCCGCGCGCACGTGGCGACCATGGTTCATCTTGCCTCAGAGGTCGCGGGGCCGATCGCTCGAGACGTGCCTCGAGGCTGGCGAGGATGGCCTCGCTGACGGCACACCGCAGGCCGCGCTGGAGACGGCGACGGCGGCGGGCTTCCTCCAGGCAGCTCGGTTGCGGGCACAGGTAGGCCGATCGGCCCATGCCCCCATCCAGGCTCACCGTCCCGTCGGCCTGACGCACCACACGCCAGAGCTGGGCGCGGTCGCACAGACGGCGGCAGGAGACGCAGCGCCGCAGCACCGGCCGCCCTGAGGGGGACGTCACCGGACGTCCTCGCCAGGGGTCTCCTCGGTGGCCGCATCGAGCGGCGGCTCAGCCTGATCGACGGCCTCCGCTTCGGATGGGGCGACCTCCTCGCCGGCCTCCTCGCCATCACCCTCCCCGTAGGGCTCCTCATCCTCCGGCAGGGGGTAGAGCTCCCGCAGGCGGGCGTCCTCCTCGGCGCGGGTGGCCTGCTCGGCCTCCAGACGGGCCTCGGCCTCGGCCTGAAGGGCCTCCTCCTCCTGGCGCTGGGCGATCAGGGTCGCCACCTTCTCGTCCTCGCTGACCTGGTCGTACTCCTGGGCATCCTTGATGTCGATCTTCCAACCAGTGAGGCGGGCCGCCAGGCGCACGTTCTGGCCCTCCCGGCCGATGGCCAGGCTCAGCTGATCGTGGGGCACCAGCACATGGGCGTGGTGGCCTTCAGGATCCACCAGGCGGACCATCTCGACCCGCGCCGGGCTGAGGGAGTTGGCCAGGTACTGGGCCGGGTCCGGAGACCAGCGGATCACGTCGATCTTCTCGCCTCGCAGCTCGTTCACCACCTGCTGGATGCGGGAGCCGCGGGCACCGATGCAGGCCCCCACCGGATCCACTTCCCGCTCCACACTGTCGACGGCCACCTTGGTGCGGGGGCCGACGGCGCGGGAGGGGGGATTGGCCTCGCGGGCCACGGCGACGATCCGCACCGAACCCTCCTGGATCTCAGGCACCTCGTTCTCGAACAGGTAGACGACCAGGCCCGCATTGGCCCGGGAGACGAACAGCTGGGGGCCGCGGCGGGGCACCTCGCTGACCTCCTTGAGGAACACCTTGAAGGTGGCGTTGGCGCGGTAGTTGTCGTTGGGCAGCTGGTCGCGGCGGGGCAGCTCCGCCTCCACCTCCGGCCGGCCCAGTCCGCTGCTGACGGCCATGATCACGCTCTGGCGCTCGAACCGGATCACCCGGGCAGTGAGCACCGGATCCTCCAGGTCGGCGAATTCCTCCTGGATCATGCGGCGCTGCTGGTCCCGCAGTTTCTGGGCCAGCACCTGCTTGGTGGTGGCGGCGGCCATGCGGCCGAAGTCATCCTTCTCCGGTGTCACATCCAGCACCACCGTGTCGCCGATCTGGGCGTCCTCCGCCACCTGGCGCACCTCTTCGATGGCGATCTGGTGGTCGTCGCTCTCCACCTCCTCGACGATGATCTTGCTGGCCAGCACCCGGTAGCCCTCCTCCTCCAGATCGAGGGCGACGTCGAAGTTGCTGAAGTAGTCCTCTTCGAAGGGGTCCTCGCTGATGCCGAGGTAAAGGGTGCGGCGGTAGCGCTCGTAGCCCTTCAGCAGGGCCTCCCGCAGGGCCGCCTCCACCACCTGGGGAGCCAGCTTCTTCTCGTCGCTGATGTCCTCGATCAGGTTGTTGAGACCGGGGAGCAGAACCAGGGCCATGGACTCGGGGGCGTGGGGGCAGGAAGGGAACGGGGGTGAACCGGAGCGGTTCAGGAATCGGGAGGTGCCTGGGTGAGCCGAACCCGCAGCACGTCGTCGCGGGGGATGCGCAGGATGCGGCCGCGCTCGTTGAGCTGGACCACCGCGGCATCACGGCCGAGCAGGAGGCCCGTTCGCCGCACCTCCGCCCCGTCCGCGTCCCGACGGAGCACCTCCACCGGAAAGCCCCGGAAGCTGACGAAATCCCGGTCGGAGTGGAGATCCTCCCCGATGCCGGGGCTGCTCACCTCCAGGACATAGGCCATGGTCAGCAGGCCGGCGGCCTCGATGGCCTCGGCGAGGGGGCCGCTCACGGCGGCGCACTCATCGAGGTTGACATCGGTGCCATCGGCCCTCTGCACCCGCACCACGACCGTCAGGGGGATGCGGTGGGCCAGCACCTCGACGGACTGCACCTCAAGGTGCGCCGCGGCAACCACCGGCCGCGCCAGCGTCTCCAGGTCGTCAGTGAGGGGATGGGGCAAGGACGGGCGGCGTGGGGAGAGGTCTCCCGCTGGCGGGATGGTCCGCCGCGCGCTGCAGTGTTCACTGCCCCCAACCGCCAGGCTTCCACCCGTCAGGGGAAAGGCCAAGCGGAACAAGGGTGAGGCCCGGCGGGCACACCGTCACCCTAGAGGATTGGCCTCCGGCGGCCTGGGCATCTCAAGGATCGGGGCCTCCGCGTAGTAGTCGTTGGCGGTGACCTCGCCCCGCAGGCTGAGGTCCTGGTTGAGGCACTGGCCGCACTGCTCCGGCGTGCGCAGGTACTGACACACCCGGGCCCAGAGCTTGGCGCGGCTGCCCGGAGCCCCCTGGCTGAAGTGGACCAGGTCGTTGCCTCCGGCCATCCCCTGGATCTCCACCTTGCAGAGGGTGCAGCGCTGCCGCGTGCCGGGGGGGATCGGGGCCATGGCCTCGGGGAGGACTGGGGGCAAAGTTAAGCCGTTTCAGGTCGAGCGGTCCCGCCCCGGGCCGGCCGGAGCCGTCTCCGATGCGAATTCTTCAACTCAGCGATCCCCATCTGCTCGCCGATCCGGCCGGTCGTTGCCATGGCCGGCCGGCGCTGGCCCTGCTCCGCCACGGGCTCCACGAGGCCCTCGGCCAGCTCCGCAGCGCCGGGCAGGCTCCCGATCTGGTGCTGATCAGCGGCGATCTCTGCGATGACGAGAGCTGGGGTGGTTACGTCCGCCTCGGGGACCTGCTGCAGGAGATCCCGCTGCCGGTGGCCCTGCTGGCGGGCAACCATGACCACCCGGCCCTGCTCCGGGCCTCCCTGGGGCGCCGCGCCGTGATCGCCCCGGCCCTGATCCGCTGCGGCAGCGGCCAGCTGCTGCTGCTCGACAGCCACCGCAGCGGCGACACCGCCGGTGAACTGGGGCGGACCCAGCTGGACTGGGCGCGGCGCCGGCTGGCCGCCGGATCGGCCGCCGGGGATCTGCCCCTGGTGGTGGCGGTGCACCATCCGCCGCTGCCGATCGGCGATGCCGTCATGGATGCCATCCGCTTGCGGGACGGCGACGCCCTGCTCGATCTGCTGCGGCCGCTGGCCGCCCTGCGGGGGCTGGTCTTCGGCCACATCCACCAGCACTGGCAGGCGGGGTTCCCGGGGAGGCCGGCCGTGCCCCTGCTGGGTTGTCCCTCCACCCTGCGCAGCTTCGGGCCGGTGCAGCCCTGTCCCCTGGGCCGGTCGTCCGACCCCGGCGGGCGCTGGCTGGCGCTGGGGGAGGACGGCGTGCTGCGGCAGCGGTTGCTGCGCTGGGCACCCGTCGACGGTCCTAGCCTCCCCTGATGCAACGCCCCTTCCCCCTGTCTTCCCTGATCCGGCGGCTGCGGGGCCTGATGGTGCTGGCCCTGCTGCTGGCGTTCGCCGCCTTTCCCCTGCCGGCGGCGGCCCTCGAGGAGGCCCCCCCGGTCCTGACCCCCCACAGCTTCGTGGCCGACGCCGCCCGGCGGGTGGGGCCGGCGGTGGTGCGGATCGACACGGAGCGCAACGTGGCCCGGCCCCCGTTCGATCCGGCCCTGCTGGATCCCTTCCTGCGGGATCTGTTCGGCGATCCCTCCGGCAGCACGCGGGAGCGAGGCCAGGGATCCGGGGTGGTGATCGACAGCCGCCGCTCCCTGGTGCTCACCAACGCCCACGTGGTCGACAGCGTGGACCGGGTCACCGTCACCCTGGCCGATGGTCACCAGCTGGACGGGACCGTGGTGGGCACGGATCCGGTGACCGATCTGGCGGTGGTGCGCATCAGCGGCAAGTCACCCCTGAGCGCCGCTCCCCTGGGGGATTCCGAAGCCCTGGAGGTGGGTGACTGGGCCATCGCCCTGGGCAGCCCCTATGGCCTCGAGCGCACGGTCACCCTGGGGATCGTCAGCAGCCTGCATCGGGACATCAACAGCCTGGGCTTCGCCGACAAGCGCCTCGACCTGATCCAGACGGACGCGGCCATCAATCCAGGCAACTCCGGTGGCCCCCTGATCAACGCCGCCGGCGAGGTGATCGGCATCAACACCTTGGTGCGCTCCGGGCCCGGCGCCGGGCTGGGCTTCGCCATCCCCATCAACCTGGCCAGGAAGGTGGCGGAGCAGCTCGGCGACGGCGGCACGGTGGTTCACCCGTACCTGGGCCTCCAGCTGGTGCCGCTCACGGCCCGCATGGCCCGAGACAACAATCGGGACCCCGATGCCCTGCTGCAGCTCCCCGAGCGGGACGGCGCCCTGGTGCAGCGCGTGCTGCCGGAGAGTCCGGCCGAAGCGGCCGGGCTGCACCGCGGCGACCTGGTGGTGGCCATCGCCGACCAGCCGGTGAACACCCCCTCGGCGCTCCTCCAGCAGGTGGAGCGGGCCGAAGTGGGCCAGCCCCTGCCCCTGAAGGTGGTACGGGGCCAG
Organism: Cyanobium gracile UHCC 0139; assembly: GCF_034931325.1. Taxonomy (GTDB): domain Bacteria; phylum Cyanobacteriota; class Cyanobacteriia; order PCC-6307; family Cyanobiaceae; genus Cyanobium; species Cyanobium gracile_B. The sequence continues at coordinate 39,498 of NZ_JAYGHX010000003.1, forward strand.
CGGGAGCTGCAGCTCTCGATCCGGCCGGCGGCCCTGCCCCAGGCGGGCTGAGCCCCCTTGCTACGGTCGGCGCCATGTCCGGCAGGCCCCGATGTCCGATCTCCAGGACCGCATGAAGGAGGCCGTGGCCACGGCGGCGGTGGATCAGATCCGTGACGGCATGGTGGTGGGGCTGGGCTCGGGCTCCACGGCGGCCCTGATGATCCGGGCCCTTGGCCGCAAGCTGCAGCAGGGCGAACTCAGCGGCATCGTCGGGGTCACCACCTCCTTCCAGGGGGAGGTGCTGGCTGCCGAGCTGGGCATCCCCCTGCAGGCGCTGAACGCCGTGCAGCGCATCGATCTGGCCATCGACGGCGCCGATGAGGTGGATCCCTCCTTCCAGCTGATCAAGGGGGGCGGGGCCTGCCACGTGCAGGAGAAGCTGGTGGCCCGCCGCGCCGACCGTTTCGTGGTGGTGGTGGATGCCACCAAGCTGGTGGAGCGCCTCAACCTGGGCTTCCTGCTGCCGGTGGAGGTGCTGCCCGGCGCCTGGCGCCAGGTGCGGGATGAACTCACCGCCATGGGCAGCCGCGTCGAGCTGAGGATGGCCGTGCGCAAGGCCGGTCCGGTCGTCACCGACCAGGGCAATCTGGTGCTGGATGTGGCCTTCGACGGCGGCATCGGCGATCCCGCCGCCCTGGAGGCGACGATCAACAACATCCCCGGGGTGCTGGAGAACGGCCTGTTCGTGAACCTCGCCGATCAGGTGCTGGTGGGTGAGGTCGTGGGCGATGAGGCCGGGGTGCGCGACCTCGCGAGGCGCTGAGCCGCTCCTCCGCCGGGACACCTGGCGGCTGGCCTCCAGAATGGAGCCATCCTCTGTGGGCCAGGCGAACCGTGCCCCACGGCGACCTCAGCAAGCTGCTGCTCCAGCTGCTGGCGGAGACGGCTGAGGCGTTCATCGTCGAGCCCACGAGTGAACTCGACGCCACCATTGATCGCACCCTGGCGTCAATCGGCGGCCTCTTCGATGTGGATCGGGCCTATGTGTTCTCCCTGACGCGCCATCCGGGTTTCGCCAGCAACACCCACGAGTGGTGCGCCCCGGGGGTGGAACCGCAGATCCACCAGCTCCAGCACGTCTCGGAGGAGTCCATCGGCTGGTTGATGGGGGAAATGCGTTCCGGGCGGGCGATCAATCTCGAGTCGCTGCTTGATCTCCCCGCCGGGGCCGATGCCGAGCGGGCCCATCTCAGCTCCCAGGGCATTCAGTCCCTGCTGGTCCTCCCCCTGGTGCGGCGGGGCCAGCTGGAGGGGTTCGCGGGCTTCGACCACATCCGCGGCTGCCGCCGCTGGAGCGACCAGGAGGTGGCCGTGCTCTCGATCGTGGTGAGCGGCTTCGCCCAGGGATTCGAACGTCGGCTGATGGACCAGCAACTGCGTCAGCTGGCCTACGAGGATCCGCTCACCCGCTTGCCCAATCGCTCCCTGCTGAGTCAGCGTCTGGGCGAGGAGCTGGAGCGTGCCAGGCGCAACGGCACCCAGCTGGCGGTGGGCTACCTCGACCTCGACAACTTCAAGCCCATCAACGACAGCCACGGCCATGCCGTGGGCGACGAGCTGCTGGTGGCCGTCGGCGAGCGCCTCTGCCGTTGCCTGCGACCGGGTGACACGGTGGGCCGGCTGGGTGGGGACGAATTCGTGGTGATTCTTCCCGGTCTCAGCAGCCTGGCCGAGCTGGAATCGCTGGGTGAACGGCTGCTCAGCGCCGTGGCCCAGCCCACCCTCCTGGGCGAGACGCATAGCGTGGCCTTGAGCACCAGCATCGGCTTCCGGATGGTGCCTCCCGACGCTGCCGATCCGGATACCCTGCTGCGCCAGGCCGACCAGGCCATGTATGCCGCCAAGCGAGCCGGCCCGGGGCGGATGCACCACTTCGACGTGGAGCTGGAACGGCGCCAGTCGCTGCAGCGCTCCCGTCTGGTGAGGGTGCGACAGGCCATTGAAGAGGAGCAGCTTCGCCTGTTCGTGCAGCCGGTGATCGACCTGGCCACCGGCCAGCTGCGCTTTGCCGAAGCCCTGGTGCGCTGGCAGCACCCCCAGCAGGGGCTGCTGTTGCCGGAGGCCTGGCTGGGCTGGATCGAGGATCAACCGGAGATCAGCCTCCTCGGTGACTGGGTGCTCGAGCAGGCCCTGCGCCACTGCTCGGCCTGGATGCGGGCAGGGCCGTGTGTGGCGGTGAGCGTGAACATGTCGGCCTGGGAGCTGCGTGATCCAGGTTTCGCGGAGCGGATCCGTGCGGCCCTGGCCCTCCATCCCGATCTGCCCGCTTCGGCGTTGAGGCTGGAGGTGCTGGAAACAGCCGCCCTGGAGGATCTGGAACAGGTGGCCCAGAACATCGCACGCTGCCGCGAGTTGGGTGTGAGCTTCGCCCTCGACGACTTCGGCACGGGCTATTCCTCGCTCACCTACCTGCGCAGGCTGCCGATCTCCACGATCAAGATCGACCGCTCGTTCGTGGCCAGGATGTTGGTGGATCCAGCCGATCGGGCCATCGTCAAGGCCGTGGTGGATCTGGCCCACGCCTTCGGCCGCACCTGCGTGGCCGAAGGCGTGGAGACGCCTGAGCACCTGCAGGCGTTGCGGGCGATGGGCTGTGAACTGGCCCAGGGATTCGCCATCGCCCGGCCGATGCCGGCGGAGGACCTGCCCGACTGGAACCTCCCGCCCTCCGCAGGCGGATGAGCCCAGGTTCGCTCAGCTCTCCTGGATCCCGAGCCGCTGGCGCACCGATTCCGCGTGGCTGTGCAGCCCCTCGCTTTCAGCCAGGGTGACCACGGCCGCGCCGGTGGCCTCAAGGGCCGCCCGGTTGAAGTGGATCAGGCTGGTGTGGCGCAGGAAGGTCTCGACGCTGAGGGCGCCGGCGAAGCGGGCCGTTCCCGAGGTGGGCAGGGTGTGGTTCGGGCCCGCCAGGTAGTCGCCCACCGCCTCGGGCGACCATTGGCCCAGGAAGATGGCGCCGGCGTGGATGATCCGACCCGCCAGGGACTCGGGATCCTCCACCAGCAGCTCAAGGTGCTCCGGGGCGAACCGGTCGCTGAGGGCCGCCGCCTCGGCGAGATCGTCGCAGACCACGATCAGGCCCCAGTCGTTGAGGGCCTGCAGGGTGATGGCGGCCCGTGGGTGCCGCTCCAGCTGGGCTTCGATGGCGGCCGGTACGGCGGCGGCCAGCGCCTCGCTGGTGGTGATCAGGATCGCCGCCGCCAGGGGATCGTGCTCCGCCTGGGCCATCAGGTCGGCAGCCACCTGGGCGGGTATGGCCGTGTGGTCGGCGATCACCAGCACCTCGCTGGGGCCGGCCAGGGAATCGATGCCCACCGTTCCATAGACGGCCTTCTTGGCCAGGGTCACGTAGAGGTTGCCGGGGCCGCTGATCACATCGACGGCGGGGACCGTTTCGGTGCCGTAGGCCAGGGCCCCGATCGCCTGGGCGCCGCCCACCCGAATCACCTCCTGCACTCCGGCCCGGTGGGCGGCGGCCAGCACGGTGGCATTGGGCTCGCCACCGGGGCCGGGTGGGGTGACCATCACCAGCCGTTCCACACCCGCCACCCGGGCGGGAATCGCATTCATCAGCACCGTGCTGGGGTAGGAGGCCCGGCCGCCGGGGACGTAGATCCCCGCCCGCTGCACCGGGCGCCAGCGGCGCCCCAGCCGCTCGCCGTGGGGGCCCACCACCGCCAGATCCGCCGGCATCTGGCGGTGGTGGAACTCCAGGATCCGGTCGTGGGCCAGATCGAGGGCCCGGCGCAGGGGTTCGGGACAGTCGTGCCAGGCCTGGGCCAGCCGCTCGGGGGGCACCCGCAGGGGATCGGGCCGCAGGCCGTCGAAGCGCTCGCTGAAGTCGAGCAGGGCCGCATCGCCACGCTCCCGCACCTCGGCCAGGATCGCGGCAACCCGCGCCTCCTCCTCGCGCATCCGGCCGCCCTCGGTGCGGCCGGCGATCGCTTGGAGCCGTTCGCCGGCCCGCTGGCGGTCCCGCAGGCAGGTGATCCGCAGCGCCGGCCGGTCTCCGCCTGCGTCACCGGTGGTGGCAGGGGCGACGGCAGGGGCGGGGGTGCTGCCGGCAGGGCTGCTGCCGGTTGGGGTGGAAGCGACCACGGGGCGGTGCCGGAGGCGGAAAGCTGCATTGAAACTAGGGCCTGGAAGCGGCCGGGGCCCACGGGGTAGGATCCGCGTTTGCCGAGTCAGCGCCCCTACGCCTGTGGCCAATAACAAGTCTTCGAAGAAGCGCATTGAGATCGCCGAACGCAATCGCCTGCGCAACCGCACCTACAAGTCCGCCCTGCGCACCCTGATGAAGCGCTGCCTCACCGCCTGCAGCGCCTACGGCCAGCAGCCCGGCGATGAGGCCAAGGCCGCCGTCCAGGCGAGCATGAATGCCGCCTTCAGCAAGATCGACAAGGCCGTCAAGGTGGGTGTGGTGCACCGCAACACCGGTGCCAACCAGAAGTCGCGTCTGAGCGTGGCGGTGAAGCGGGTGCTCGAGCCGACCGCCGCCGGCAGCGCCGGCGCCTGAAGCCCTCCCCATGGCCGTGAGCTCCCACCAGGCCGCCCCATCCCTGGTCGACAGCCACTGTCACATCGTGTTCCGCAATTTCGAGGCGGATCTTGATGAGGTGGCCAGCCGCTGGCGTGAGGCGGGGGTGAAAGCCCTGGTCCATGCCTGTGTGGAGCCCGCGGAGATTCCGGCGATCCGGGCCCTGGCCGATCGCTTTCCCGAACTGCGCTATGCCGTCGGGGTCCACCCCCTCGACACCCAGCACTGGCACGGCGACACCGCCGCCACCCTCGAAGCGGCGGCCCGCGCCGACGACAGGGTGGTGGCGATTGGCGAACTGGGTCTTGACCTGTTCAAAGCCACCAACCTCGACGAGCAGCTGGCGGCCCTGGGGCCCCAGCTGGATCTGGCGGTGGCCCTGGATCTGCCGGTGATCATCCACTGCAGGGACGCGGCCGAACCGATGCTCGCCGAGCTGCGCCGTCGTGAGCGAGTGGGCCGCTGCCCCCGCGGCGTGATGCACTGCTGGGGGGGCACCCCCGGGGAAATGGCCGGCTTCCTTGAGCTCGGCCTGTTCATCAGCTTCAGCGGCACGGTCACCTTCCCCAGGGCCGAGCCCATCCATGAATGTGCCCGGCTGGTGCCGGCCGACCGCTACCTCGTCGAGACCGACTGCCCCTTCCTGGCGCCGGTGCCCCGCCGCGGCAAGCGCAACGAGCCCGCCTACGTGGCCTCGGTGGCGGCCCGGGTGGCCGAACTGCGGGGCGAGACGCTCGAGGAGGTGGCGACGACGACCACCGCCAATGCGGCGCGTCTTTTCCGACTGCCCCTTCAGGTTGTATGATGTCTTATTGGCCTGGAAGCGGAAGCGCTCCTTTTGTCCACGACGGCATCAATTGAGTCGGCAAACCAGCAGCGAGCCCTGTAAGCGCCCCCGCCGGATCGTTCGTCCCTGTTCCAGGGGCGGACGTTTTGGCTGAGCGCCTGTTGGCATGGCCCGTCCAGCCGATCCGTCCCCGTCCAGGTCCGCCCCACCACCTCGTTCCTGCAGGTTCACCGCATGAGCAGCGCGATCCAGGTCGCCAAGACCGTCACTTACCTTCCCGATCTCGTGGAGGTACAGCGGGCGAGCTTCAAATGGTTCCTGGAGAAGGGCCTGATCGAGGAGCTGGACAGCTTCTCCCCGATCACCGACTACACCGGCAAGCTGGAGCTGCATTTCATCGGCGACCAGTATCGCCTGAAACGTCCGCGCCACGACGTGGAAGAGGCCAAGCGTCGCGATGCGACCTTCGCTTCCCAGATGTACGTCACCTGCCGCCTGGTCAACAAGGAGACCGGTGAGATCAAGGAGCAGGAGGTCTTCATCGGGGAGCTTCCCCTGATGACCGAGCGCGGCACCTTCATCATCAACGGTGCCGAGCGGGTGATCGTCAACCAGATCGTCCGCAGCCCCGGCGTCTACTTCAAGGACGAGCAGGACAAGAACGGCCGCAAGACCTTCAACGCCAGCCTGATTCCCAACCGGGGCGCCTGGCTCAAGTTCGAGACCGACAAGAACGACCTGCTGCACGTGCGCGTCGACAAGACCCGCAAGATCAACGCCCACGTGCTGATGCGGGCCATTGGCCTGTCCGACAACGACGTGCTCGACAAGCTGCGTCACCCGGAGTACTACCAGAAGTCGATCGAGGCCTCCAATGAGGAGGGCATCAGCTCCGAGGACCAGGCCCTTCTGGAGCTCTACAAGAAGCTGCGTCCCGGTGAGCCGCCCTCGGTGAGCGGCGGCCAGCAGCTGCTGCACAGCCGCTTCTTCGATCCCAAGCGCTACGACCTGGGCCGGGTGGGCCGCTACAAGATCAACAAGAAGCTGCGTCTCACCATCCCCGATGCGGTGCGCACCCTCACCGCCGAGGACGTCCTCTCCACGATCGACTACCTGATCAACCTGGAGCTCGATGTGGGCGGCGCCTGCCTCGACGACATCGACCACCTGGGCAACCGCCGGGTGCGCTCGGTGGGCGAACTGCTGCAGAACCAGGTGCGGGTGGGCCTGAACCGCCTGGAGCGGATCATCAAGGAACGGATGACCGTCGGCGAGACCGAATCGCTCACCCCCGCCCAGCTGGTCAACCCCAAACCCCTGGTGGCGGCGGTCAAGGAGTTCTTCGGCTCCAGCCAGCTGAGCCAGTTCATGGACCAGACCAACCCCCTGGCTGAGCTGACCCACAAACGCCGCATCAGCGCCCTCGGCCCAGGCGGCCTCACCCGGGAGCGGGCCGGCTTCGCCGTGCGCGATATCCACCCCTCCCACTACGGGCGCATCTGCCCGATCGAGACCCCTGAAGGCCCCAACGCCGGTCTGATCGGTTCGCTCGCCACCCACGCCCGGGTCAACGAGTACGGCTTCATCGAAACCCCCTTCTGGCGCGTGGAGGACGGCATCGTCCTCAAGCAGGGCGATCCCCTTTACCTCTCCGCCGACCTGGAGGACGAGTGCCGGGTGGCCCCCGGTGACGTGCCCACCGACGCCGACGGCCGCATCACCGTCGACCTGGTGCCGGTGCGCTACCGCCAGGACTTCGAGAAGGTTCCCCCCGAGCAGGTGGACTACGTCCAGCTGTCTCCAGTGCAGGTGATCTCGGTGGCCACCTCCCTGATCCCCTTCCTCGAGCACGACGACGCCAACCGGGCCCTGATGGGCTCGAACATGCAACGCCAGGCGGTGCCGCTGCTGCGCCCCGAGCGGCCCCTGGTGGGCACGGGCCTGGAGACCCAGGTGGCCCGCGACTCCGGCATGGTGCCCATCACCAAGGTGAACGGCACTGTCTCCTTCGTCGACGCCACCGCCATCGTCATCCGTGACGAGCAGGGCCGGGATCACACCCACTTCCTGCAGAAGTACCAGCGCTCCAACCAGGACACCTGCCTCAACCAGCGGCCGATCGTCCGCCAGGGCGATCCGGTGATCGCCGGCCAGGTGCTGGCCAACGGCTCCGCCTGCGAAGGCGGTGAGATCGCCCTCGGCCAGAACGTCCTGATCGCCTACATGCCCTGGGAGGGCTACAACTACGAGGACGCCATCCTGGTCAGCGACCGGCTGGTTCAGGACGACCTCTACACCTCGGTGCACATCGAGAAGTACGAGATTGAAGCCCGCCAGACCAAGCTCGGACCCGAGGAGATCACCCGGGAAATTCCGAACGTGGCCGAGGAAAGCCTGGGCCACCTCGACGAAATGGGCATCATCCGCATCGGTGCCTACGTCGAATCCGGCGACATCCTGGTGGGCAAGGTGACCCCCAAGGGCGAGTCGGATCAACCCCCCGAGGAGAAGCTGCTGCGCGCCATCTTCGGCGAGAAGGCCCGCGACGTGCGCGACAACTCCCTGCGGGTGCCCAGCACCGAACGGGGCCGGGTGGTGGATGTGCGCATCTACACCCGCGAGCAGGGCGACGAACTGCCGCCGGGCGCGAACATGGTCGTGCGGGTCTACGTGGCCCAGCGCCGCAAGATCCAGGTGGGCGACAAGATGGCCGGCCGCCACGGCAACAAGGGCATCATCAGCCGCATCCTTCCCCGCGAGGACATGCCCTACCTGCCCGACGGCACCCCCATCGACATCGTGCTCAACCCCCTGGGGGTGCCGAGCCGGATGAACGTGGGCCAGGTGTTCGAGTGCCTGATGGGCTGGGCCTCCTCCCACCTCGACTGCCGGGTCAAGGTGGTGCCGTTCGATGAGATGTACGGCCCCGAGAAGTCGAAGCAGACGGTGCAGGCCTACCTCGAGGAAGCCGCCAAGCTGCCCGGCAAGGACTGGGTCTACAACCCCGCCAACCCCGGCAAGATCCAGCTGATCGACGGCCGCAGCGGCGAACCCTTCGACCAGCCGGTCACGGTGGGCTACGCCCACATCCTCAAGCTGGTTCACCTCGTGGACGACAAGATCCACGCCCGCTCCACCGGCCCCTACTCCCTGGTGACCCAGCAGCCCCTGGGCGGCAAGGCCCAGCAGGGCGGCCAGCGGCTCGGGGAGATGGAGGTGTGGGCCCTGGAGGCCTACGGCGCCGCCTACACCCTGCAGGAGCTGCTCACCGTCAAGTCCGACGACATGCAGGGCCGCAACGAGGCCCTCAACGCCATCGTCAAGGGCAAGCCCATCCCCCGGCCGGGCACACCGGAGTCGTTCAAGGTGCTGATGCGGGAGCTGCAGTCCCTCGGCCTCGACATCGCCGTCTACACCGATGCCGGCGAGGAGGTCGACCTGATGCAGGACGTCAACCCGCGTCGCAGCACCCCCAGCCGTCCCACCTACGAATCCCTCGGTGTCGCGGATTACGACGATGACTGATCGCTTGATTCACCGGCTCTGATTTCTCCGTCTCTCCCGATCACCCTGCGTCCCCGCCATGTCCAACAGCAACCTCCGCACCGAAAACCACTTCGACTACGTGAAGATCACGCTCGCTTCCCCCGAGCGGATCATGCAGTGGGGGCAGCGCACGCTGCCCAACGGACAGGTGGTGGGTGAGGTCACCAAGCCGGAAACGATCAACTACCGCACCCTCAAGCCCGAGATGGACGGGCTCTTCTGCGAGAAGATCTTCGGCCCCTCCAAGGACTGGGAATGCCACTGCGGCAAGTACAAGCGGGTGCGGCACCGCGGCATCGTTTGCGAGCGCTGCGGCGTCGAGGTGACCGAGAGCCGGGTGCGGCGCCACCGCATGGGCTTCATCAAGCTGGCGGCTCCGGTGTCGCACGTCTGGTATCTCAAGGGGATTCCCAGCTATGTGGCGATCCTGCTCGACATGCCCCTGCGGGACGTGGAGCAGATCGTCTACTTCAACTGCTACGTGGTGCTCGACAAGGGTGACCACAAGGACCTGACCTACAAGCAGCTGCTCACCGAAGACGAGTGGCTGGAGATCGAGGACCAGATCTTCGCCGAGGATTCCGAGATCGAGAACGAGCCCATGGTGGGCATCGGCGCTGAGGCCCTCAAGCAGCTGCTGGAGGACCTCGACCTCGAGAAGGAGGCCGAGCAGCTGCGCGAGGACATCAACAATTCCAAGGGCCAGAAGCGGGCCAAGCTGATCAAGCGCCTGCGGGTGATCGACAACTTCATCGCCACCAACGCCCGTCCCGAGTGGATGGTGCTGGATGTGATCCCGGTGATTCCCCCCGATCTGCGCCCCATGGTGCAGCTCGACGGCGGCCGTTTCGCCACCAGCGATCTCAACGACCTCTACCGGCGGGTGATCAACCGCAACAACCGCCTGGCGCGCCTCCAGGAGATCCTCGCCCCCGAGATCATCGTCCGCAACGAGAAGCGGATGCTGCAGGAGGCCGTCGATGCCCTGATCGACAACGGCCGCCGCGGCCGCACCGTGGTGGGGGCCAACAACCGGGCCCTCAAGTCGCTCAGCGACATCATCGAGGGCAAGCAGGGCCGCTTCCGCCAGAACCTGCTGGGCAAGCGGGTGGATTACTCCGGCCGCTCCGTGATCGTGGTGGGCCCCAAGCTGAAGATGCACCAGTGCGGCCTGCCCAAGGAGATGGCGATCGAGCTGTTCCAGCCGTTCGTGATCCATCGCCTGATCCGCCAGAACATCGTCAACAACATCAAGGCGGCCAAGAAGCTGATCCAGCGCGCCGATGACGAGGTGATGCAGGTGCTGCAGGAAGTCATCGAAGGGCACCCGATCCTGCTCAACCGGGCCCCGACCCTGCACCGGCTCGGCATCCAGGCCTTCGAGCCCAAGTTGGTGGACGGCCGCGCCATCCAGCTCCATCCCCTGGTCTGCCCCGCCTTCAACGCCGACTTCGACGGTGACCAGATGGCCGTGCACGTGCCCCTGGCGATCGAGGCGCAGACGGAGGCCCGCATGCTGATGCTGGCGAGCAACAACGTGCTCTCCCCCGCCACCGGCGAGCCGATCATCACCCCGTCCCAGGACATGGTGCTCGGCGCCTATTACCTCACCGCCGTCGACCGGGACAAGGCGCAGCCCGCCTTCGGCGACCGTTCCCGTACCTTCGCCGACCTCGAGGACGTGATCGCCGCCTTTGAGGAGAAGCACCTCACCCTGCACGACTGGGTCTGGGTGCGCTTCAACGGTGAGGTGGAAAGCGACGATGAGGACAACGAACCCATCTCCACCGACACCCTCTCCGATGGCACCCGCGTCGAGCAGTGGAAGTACCGCCGCGACCGCTTCGATGAGGACGGCGCCCTGATCAGCCGCTACCTCCTGACCACCGTGGGTCGGGTCGTCATCAACCACACGATCATCGACGCCGTGGCCGCCTCCTGAGTTCCACCGGCCGGGCCTAGCCCCGCGCCCCGTGTCTTCCGATTCCCTCCAGCCTTCTCCATCGCGCGCCGCCATGACCGCCACCCCCGCCAAGAAGATCAGCAAGAAGAGCGCCAAGGCCGCCGCCGACCTGGCGGCCGCCAATGCCGCCGCGGCCGCGGCCGCCTCGGCCCTCAGCAAGCAGGCGCCGCCGTTCCGCAACCGGATCATCGACAAGAAGGCGCTGCGCAACCTGGTCTCCTGGGCCTACAAGCACCACGGCACCGCGGCCACCGCGGCGATGGCCGACGAGCTGAAGGACCTGGGCTTCCACTACGCCACCCAGGCGGCGGTGTCGATCTCGGTCGACGACCTGCGCATCCCCGGCGACAAGGCGGTTCTGCTGGAGGAGGCCGAGGAGCAGATCACGGCCACCGAGGAGCGCTACCGGCTCGGTGAGATCACCGAGGTGGAGCGCCACACCAAGGTGATCGACACCTGGACCGAGACCAACGAGCGGCTGGTGGCGGCCGTGCGCCGCAACTTCAACGACAACGATCCACTCAATTCGGTGTGGATGATGGCCAACTCCGGCGCCCGGGGGAACATGTCCCAGGTGCGTCAGCTGGTGGGCATGCGCGGCCTGATGGCCAACCCCCAGGGGGAGATCATCGACCTGCCGATCCGCACCAACTTCCGCGAGGGCCTCACGGTCACCGAGTACGTGATCTCCTCCTACGGTGCCCGCAAGGGCCTGGTGGATACCGCCCTGCGCACCGCCGACTCCGGCTACCTCACCCGCCGTCTGGTGGACGTGGCCCAGGACGTGATCGTGCGGGAAGAGGACTGCGGCACCCACCGCTTCATCCCCATCAACGCCGACGAGCGGGGCCGCTTCGGCACCAAGCTGGTGGGCCGTCTGGCGGCCCAGCCCGTCGTCGACAGTGACGGCGTCGTCATCGTCGACCGCAACGGTGAGATCGACCCGGCGATTTCGGCCTCCATCGAGAAGGCGGCGATCGCCACCGTGATGGTGCGCTCGCCCCTCACCTGCGAGGCCTCCCGTTCGGTCTGCCGCAAGTGCTACGGCTGGGCCCTGGCCCACAACGAACTGGTCGACCTGGGCGAAGCCGTGGGCATCATCGCCGCCCAGTCGATCGGTGAACCGGGCACCCAGCTCACCATGCGCACCTTCCACACCGGTGGTGTGTCCACGGCCGAGACCGGCGTGGTGCGCTCCCTGGTGGATGGGGTGGTGGAATTCGGGCCCAAGGCCCGGGTCCGCGACCACCGCACCCCCCACGGCGTCGAGGCCAAGCTGGCCGAAACCGACTTCACCCTCACCCTCAAGCCCTCCGGCAAGGGCAAGGTGCAGAAGATCGACATCACCAACGGTTCGATCCTGTTCGTGGCCGATGGCGATCCCGTCGCCAACGACATCATCCTGGCCCAGATCTCCTCGGGCTCGGCGGTGAAGAAGAGCGTGGAGAAGGCCACCAAGGATGTCATCTGCGATCTGCCCGGCCAGGTGCGCTTCGAGGATGTGATCCAGCCCCGGGAGGTCACCGACCGCCAGGGCAACATCACCCACAAGGCCCAGCGTCTCGGCCGCCTCTGGGTGTTCAGCGGCGACGTCTACAACCTGCCGCCCAACGCCCTGCCCGTCGTCGAGACCGACAAGCCGGTGACCGCCGGTGATGTGCTGGCCGAGAGCCGGCTGCAGAGCGAGTACGGCGGTGCCGTGCGACTGCGGGAGTCCACCGGCGATTCCCGCGAGGTGCAGATCGTCACCGCCAGCCTCACCCTCAAGGACTGCAAGCTGGTGGGCGAATCCAGCCACACCGGCGAGAGCTGGCACCTGGAGGGCAAGGACAACACCCGCTACCTGGTCAAGACCCAGCCCGGAACCAAGATCGGCGCCGGTGAGGTGATCGCCGAACTCACCGACGACCGCTTCCGCACCCAGACCGGCGGCATGGTGAAATTCGCCCCCGGCCTCTCGATCAAGAAGGCCCGCTCCGCCAAGCACGGTTTCGAGGTGAGCAAGGGCGGCACCCTGCTGTGGATTCCCCAGGAAACCCACGAAATCAACAAGGACATCTCCCTGTTGATGATCGAGGACGGCCAGTGGATCGAGGCCGGCACCGAGGTGGTGAAGGACATCTTCAGCCAGACGGCGGGCATCGTCACCGTCACCCAGAAGAACGACATCCTGCGCGAGATCATCGTGCGCTCCGGTGAGCTGCACCTGGTCTCCGATGCCAAGGTGCTCGGCCGCTATGGCGAGGACGGCAAGATGGTCAACCCCGGCGAGGAGATCGCCCCCGGCCTCAAGGCCGAGGCGATGAAATTCGTCGAGAAGGTCGACACCCCCGAGGGCGGCGCCCTGCTGCTGCGCCCCGTCGAGGAATACGCCATTCCCGATGCCGCCCACCTGCCTGAGCTGTCCACCGTCAAGCAGACCGGCGGTCCCTCCCTGGGGCTGAAGGCCACCCAGCGCCTCACCTTCAAGGACGGTGAGCTGATCAAGTCGGTGGAAGGGGTGGAACTGCTGCGCACCCAGCTGATCCTGGAAACCTTCGACACCACCCCCCAGATGACGGTGGATGTGGAGGCGGTGGCCGACAAGCGGGCCAAGACCATCGAGCGGCTGCAGCTGGTGATCCTGGAAACCCTGCTGGTGCGGCGCGACACCCTCTCCGACGCCAGCCACGGCTCCACCCACACCGAACTGCAGGTGGAGGACGGCATGACCGTCAAACGGGGCGATGTGGTGGCCACCACCCAGATCCTCTGCAAGGAGAACGGGGACGGGGTGGTGCAACTGCCCGAGCCCGTCGTCGGTGAACCGATCCGCCGCCTGATCGTGGAGCGGGCCAACGACACCCTCAGCCTGGATCTCGGCACGGCCGCCCCGGCGGTCGCGGTGGGCGACCGCATCGTCGACGGCAAAGAGCTCGCCGACGGGGTTCTCTCTCCCTGCTGCGGCCAGGTGGAGGCCATCAACGGCAAGACCCTCACCATCCGTCTGGGCCGGCCCTACATGGTGTCGCCCGATTCGGTGCTGCACGTCCGGGACGGCGAACTCGTGCAGCGTGGTGATCCCCTCGCTCTGCTGGTGTTCGAGCGTCAGAAGACCGGCGACATCGTTCAGGGTCTGCCCCGGATCGAGGAACTGCTCGAAGCCCGCCGCCCGCGGGAATCGGCGGTGCTCTGCCGCAAGAGCGGCACCGTGCAGATCAAGCAGGGCGAGGACGACGATTCGATCACCGTGTCGGTGATCGAGACCGACGACGTCATCACCGAGTACCCGATCCTGCTGGGCCGCAACGTGATGGTCTCCGATGGCCAGCAGGTGAGCGCCGGCGAGATGCTCACCGACGGGCCGATCAACCCCCACGAGCTGCTCGACTGCTTCTTCGAGGACCTGCGCAGCCGCAAGCCCACCATGGAGGCGGCCCAGGAGGCGATTTCCAAGCTGCAGTTCCGCATGGTGACGGAGGTGCAGAACGTCTACAAATCGCAGGGGGTCTCGATCAGCGACAAGCACATCGAGGTGATCGTGCGTCAGATGACCAGCAAGGTCCGGATCGAGGACGCCGGTGACACCACCCTGCTTCCCGGCGAGCTGATCGAGCTGCGTCAGGTGGAGCAGGTGAACTCCGCCATGGGCATCACCGGCGGCGCCCCCGCCGAGTTCACCCCCGTGCTGCTGGGCATCACCAAGGCCTCCCTGAACACCGATTCGTTCATCTCGGCGGCCTCCTTCCAGGAGACCACCCGGGTGCTGACCGAAGCGGCCATCGAGGGCAAGAGCGACTGGCTGCGGGGCCTCAAGGAGAACGTGATCATCGGCCGCCTGATCCCCGCCGGCACCGGCTTCGGGGGCTTCGAGGAGGAGCTGCGCGCCGAGGCCGGACCCCACCCCGACATCCTTGAGGAGGAAGCCGCCGGCTACCGCCGCAACCAGAACCTGCGTCCCGATTACACGGTCGAGATGCCGGCCCCGGCGGCCACCGCCGCCGTGCTGGATGACCCTTCCGAGGAGGATCTGGAGGCCACCCGCAGCCGCCACGGCATCGAGGCGACCGCCAGCGGCTTCGCCGCCTTCGCCCGTCCCACCGCCGAGGAGGGGCTGGAGGAGGAGCTGATCGCCGATCCGGCGGCCCTCGAGGGTCTGCAGGAGGAGGGGCTGCTCAGCGATGACTGATCCCGCCGTCGCCACCCCTGCGGCTCCCTCCCGGCCCACCCCCGTGCCGGTGCGCCGGCTGCCTCGCTTCGGCTTCCACACCCACACCGAGCGCCTCAACGGCCGCTTCGCCATGCTCGGCTTCATCGCCCTGCTGGCGGTGGAGTGGAAGCTGGGCCACGGCCTGCTCATCTGGCCCTGATGGCCGGGCCTGCCCCCCTGCTGGGGATGGGCCAGGCGGCCCTGGAGGCCTGGGCCGGTGACCAGGGTCAGCCGGCCTTCCGCGGCCGCCAGCTGCACGACTGGATCTACAGCCGCGGGGCCCGCAGCCTCGACGCGATCACGGTGCTGCCCAAGGCCTGGCGCGAGGGGCTGGCGGCGGGCGGCACCGGCATCGGCCGCTCGGCCCTGCTGCACCGCAGCGACGCCCGCGACGGCACCACCAAGCTGCTGCTGGCCACCGCCGATGGCCTCGGCATCGAGACCGTCGGCATCCCCAGCGGTGAGCGGCTCACGGTCTGCGTCAGCAGCCAGGTGGGCTGCCCCATGGCCTGCCGCTTCTGCGCCACCGGCAAGGGGGGCCTGCAGCGTTCCCTGGCGGTGCACGAGATCGTCGACCAGGTGCTCAGCATCCGCGAAGCCATGGACCGGCGCCCTTCCCACGTGGTGTTCATGGGCATGGGCGAACCCCTGCTGAACACCGAAGCGGTGCTGGAGGCCATCGCCTGCCTCTGCACCGACCTCGGCATGGCCCAGCGCCAGATCACCGTCAGCACGGTGGGGGTGCCCCGCACCCTGCCCACCCTGGCGGAGCGGGCCCTGGAGCGGCTCGGCCGGGCCCAGTTCACCCTGGCCGTGAGCCTCCATGCCCCCGACCAGCGCCTGCGGGAGGAGCTGATCCCCACCGCCCACGCCTATCCCCTCGAGGCCCTGCTGGACGACTGCCGCCACTACGTGGCCATCACCGGCCGGCGGGTCAGCTTCGAATACATCCTGCTGGGGGGCGTCAACGACCATCCCCGCCAGGCCGATGCCCTGGCCCGCCTGCTGCGGGGCTTCCAGAGCCACGTCAACCTGATCGCCTACAACCCGATCGCCGAGGAGGACTTCCGTCGCCCCGCCCCGGAGGCGGTGGAGGCCTTCCGCGCCCAGCTGCAGCGGCGCCACATCGCCGTCAGCGTGCGGGCCAGCCGCGGCCTCGACCAGGACGCCGCCTGCGGCCAGCTGCGCCGCCGGCTGATGGACGCCCCGGCAGGGTGAGCGCCATCTCGATTCCGCCGCGCGCGCTCCCGGCCCTGGCGGTCCTCCTGGCCGTCGGACTGGCTTACGGGGCCCTCTGCGGCCTGCTGTTCCTGCGCCAGCGCTCCTTCCTCTACTTTCCCCAGCCCCGCTCCGCCGATGCGCCCGGCGAGCTGCTGGCCCTGCCGATCACGGGCGGACCGCCGGGGGGCCGGGTGCTGGTGACCGTCCGGCGCCGCCCCGGCCCGCTGGCGTTGCTGTACTTCGGCGGCAACGCCGAGGCTGTGGAGGGCCAGCTGCCCCTGCTGACGGCCGCCTTTCCAGAACACTCTCTCTACCTGCTGCACTACCGGGGCTACGGCGGCAGCAGCGGCCGGCCCTCGGAACGGGCCCTCTTCGCCGATGCCCTCGCCCTCTTCGACCGGGTGCGGGCCGACCACGGGCAGATCGCCGTGATCGGTCGCAGCCTGGGCAGCGCCGTGGCGGTGCACGTGGCCGCCCGGCGTCCCGTGGCCCGGCTGGTGCTGGTGACGCCGTTCGACAGCATCGAGGCCGTGGCGGCCCGCCACTACCCCCTGGTGCCGGTGGGGCTGCTGCTCCACGACAAGTACCGCTCCGACCAGGCGGCTCCCCGGGTCGGGGCGCCCACCCTGCTGATCGCCGCCGAACGGGATGAGGTGATCCCGCGGGCCAACACCGACGCCCTGCTCTCCAGCTTCCGGCCCGGGGTGGCTTCCCTGGTAGTGCTGCCGGTCGAGGGGCACAACGCTGTGGAGGCCTCCCCCCGGTACCTGCCGCTGCTGCAGGGGTTCCTTGGGCCAGACATGGCTGGGGAGGCGCCGGGGGCCGCTCCTCAGCCGCCGTCCCGCTCGGCGCTGTAGGCGCCGCGGGCGCCCTGGCCGTTCCAGGGGGTGAGCCGCAGCATCAGCAGGAAGGCCGGCAGGGCCGCGGCGGTGGTGGCTAGGAAGAACCCAGGCCAGCCCAGCCGTTCGGCCACCAGGCCGGCCGGGGCGGCCAGCAGGGAGCGGCTCAGGGCGTAGACCCCCGAGAGCAGGGCGTACTGGGTGGCGGAGAAGCGGGGGTTGCAGAGGCTCATCAGCAGTGCCACGAAGGCGGCGCCCACCATGCCGCCACCGATGTTCTCCAGGGCCACGGCCGTCAGCAGGGCCGGCATGCCGCCGTCGAAGCGGGCCAGGCCCCAGTAGGCCAGGTTGCCCGCCGCCCCCACCAGGGCGAACAGCCACAGGGAGCGGTTCATGCCCAGCCGGCCGAACAGCACGCCCCCCAGCACCGTGCCGACGATGGTGGCGCCGATGCCCCAGCCCGCCAGCACCGACCCCACCACCTCGGGGCTGAAGCCCTTCTGGATCAGGAACGGCACCGCCATCAGCCCGAGCAGCCCGTCGGGCCAGCGGTAGAGCAGCACCAGGGTGAGCAGGGCCGCGGCCCGGGGGCCGCCGCTGCGGCGGAGGAACTCCCGCGCCGGACCCAGCACCGCCTGGCGCAGGCTGCTCACCGGCACGGCCAGGGGTTCCAGCCGCGGCGCCGTGAGGGTGAACGGCACCACCACCAGCATCAGCAGGGCCGAGAACAGGAAGGCCAGGGGCCAGTCGAAGCGGCCGGCCAGGATGAAGCCGCCGGCCCCCACGGCCAGCATCGCCGTGCGGTAGCCCAGGTTGGAGGCGGCGGCCCCGGCGCCCCGCTCCAGATCGGGCAACAGGTCGGTGCGGTAGGCATCGACGGCGATGTCCTGGGTGGCGCTGACCACCGCCAGCAGCACCGCCATCGCCCCGATCGCTGTGAGGCTGGCCGGATCGCTGGAGGGCCGCAGCAGGGCCATGGCCCCGATCACCGCCACCAGGGTGAGCTGCAGCACCAGCAGCCAGCCGCGGCGGCGGTCCGGCCAGGGCAGGGGCCAGCGGTCGAGGGCCGGAGCCCAGACCATCTTGAGCGTGTAGGGCAGCTCCGCCAGGCCGAGCAGGCCGATCAGGCTCAGCGGGATCTGGCTGGCGGTGAGCCAGCCCTGCAGCAGCTTGGTGCCCACCATGTAGGGGGTGCCGCTGGCCACCCCCTCGGCGGCCACCGCCAGGAGGCGCCGCCAGGGGCGGACACTGCTGGAGGCAGGGCTGGCCATGGCCGCTCGCGGATCGCCGAACCCTAGGGGCGACCGGTCGGACCACAATGCAGCCAGCCCCGCCGTCCCGTCTCCCCCATGTCCTTCCTGCGCTCCACGCTGCTGCCAGTCGCCATCGTGCTGCTCTTCGGCCTGGCCCTGTTCGCCGTCAGCGCCCGCATCTGGCTGCCCGGCGACATGGCCGCCCCCGCCCCGCTGGGCTGATCCCGCGCCGCTGGGCTGATCCGGCGCCCCCCGGCTTTTACGATGCCTTCACCTGGATGGCTCCATGCCGGACGACGGCCTGCCCTTTCCCGAAACCACCCACGCGCTGGCCCTCGATCCGGAGGTGCTGGCCCGTGAGCTGGCGCAGGAGCTCCTGGGTGATCCCCTCGATGAGATCGACAGCGCCGCCCCCTCCAGCTCCGATGTGGCCTCCCAGTGTGACCTCGGCATCGAGCTGCTGAAGGGGGGACGGGAGGAGCGTCTGCAGGGCCTGCGCATCTTCTGCGAGCACCGTGACCCCCGGGCCATCCCCCTGCTGCTGCCGCTGCTGAAGGCCGGCTGCCCGATCGTGCGGATGAGTGCCGTCTATGCCCTCGGCCGCAACCCCCACCCCCTGGCGGTGGAGCCCCTGCTGGGCCTGCTGGCGGCCGACGACAACGGCTACGTGCGCAAGGCGGTGGCCTGGAGCCTTGGCAACTACCCCGAGGCCCCGGTGCTCAACCCGCTGATCCGGGCCCTGGAGCTCGACATCGCCGCGGTGCGGCTGTGGGCGGCCAGCTCCCTGGCCGATGCCGGCGCCACCGGCGTGGCCAAGGCCGACCCCGCCGCCGCCCAGCTGCTGCTCAGCCTTCGCATCGACAGCGAGCCGGCGGTGCGCAGCAACTGCGCCTGGTCGCTGGGGCGCCTCTACACCGATCTGGTGGAGCCGCGCCAGCGGGACGTGGTGGAGGCCCTGCTGCACACGATGCTGCACGACGGCGACCCCACCGTCCGCGACGAAGCCCGCATGGCCCTCGAGCAGCTGGAGCAGCCGGAAGTGCTGGAACGGCTGCAGACCCTGGTGGACGAGGGACTGATCAGCTGAAGGGCCTCAGCCAGGGCCGTGCGACGGCCGCGAGCTCCGGAAATCGCGGTTAAGATCCCGGTCTCACCTGTGCAGCCCATCCGGGATGGCCCAACGCACCATCCGCTTCCGCATCCGCCCCGACGGGCGCGTGGAGGAACTCGTGGAGGGCGTGCAGGGCGAGGGGTGTTCCCGTCTCACGGAGCGGATCGAGGCCCGGCTGGGCAGCGTGCAGCAACGACGCAGCACCTCGGAAGCGTTCCAGACGCCCCCCCTCGTTCTCCAGGACCCCCAGGTGGTCGTCCAGCACCACGGGCCCTGAGCCCCCGCTCCCCCTTCCCTTTCGTCCCATGTCGCACTTCAGCACCGTCAAGACCGAGCTGCGCGATCGCCAGGCCCTGGTGGACGCCCTCCGCGACCTCGGCCATCCGCCGGCCGAGGGCTCCTGCCAGGTGCGCGGCTACCGCGGCCAGACGGTGACCGCCGATCTCGCCATTCCCCAGGCCGACGGCGTCGACATCGGCTTCCGCTTCAACCCCGACAGCGGCAGCTACGAGCTGGTCACCGACCTGGAGCTCTGGAAGCAGCCCATCCCGGTGGAGCGTTTCCTGGCCCAGCTCACCCAGCGCTACGCCCTGCGCACGATCCTGGCCAGCACCGCCGAGGAGGGTTTCCAGGTGAGCGAGCAGACCAGCCACCAGGACGGCAGCATCGAACTGGTGGTGACCCGCTGGGACGCCTGATCCCGTGAGCGCGACGGGTCCCTCCGCCGGTCTCGACCCCGCCCTCGCCTTCCGCACCGCGGTGGCTCCGGAGGCGGCGGCGACGGGTCGGGAGCCCGTGCTGGGCGGGGCCCTGCGCCAGCAGGCCGTCTGGGTGGATGAGGCCGTCTGCATCGGCTGCCGCTACTGCGCCCACGTGGCCGGCAACACCTTCGTGGTGGAACCCGACTGGGGCCGCTCCCGGGCCCTGCGCCAGGACGGCGACAGCACCGAGCGGATCCAGGAGGCGATCGACACCTGCCCCGTCGACTGCATTCACTGGGTGCCCTACGAGCAGCTGCCGGCCCTGAGGGCCCAGCTCGACGAGCAGGAGATCCAGCCCCTGGGGCTGCCCTCCCACGGGCGCCGTCGCCGCACCCTGCCCCGCGCCGTCCCGCCGTCGCCGTGACCATCCCCACCCGGCGTTTCGGCCGCACGGGACTGGCCATGCCGGTGCTCTCCCTGGGGGGGATGCGCTTCCAGCAGAGCTGGAGCGACCTGCCGCCCGAGGCGGTGGAGGCCGGCAGCCAGGCCAACCTCGAGGCCACCCTGCGGGCCGCCCTGGCGGCGGGGCTGCACCACATCGAGACCGCCCGCCACTACGGCACCTCGGAACGGCAGCTGGGCTGGCTGCTGCCCCGGCTGCCGGATCCCCGGCGGATCCTCCAGACCAAGGTGCCCCCGGCAGAAGATCCGGCGGCCTTCGAGGCCGACCTGCGCACCAGCTTCGAGCGGCTGGGCCTGGACGGCGAGGGGGGCCCGGGCGGGGGTGGGGGCCGGGTCGACCTGCTGGCCATCCATGGCCTCAACACCCCGGAACTGCTCGATCAGACCCTGCGGCCCGGCGGTTGCCTGGCGGTGGCGCGCCGCTGGCAGGAGGCGGGCCGGATCGGCCACGTGGGCTTCTCCACCCACGCGCCCCTGCCCCTGATCCTGGAGGCGATCGCCAGCGACCAGTTCGACTACATCAACCTGCACTGGTACTTCATCCGCCAGGACAACCGGGCGGCGATCGAGGCCGCCACCGCCCACGACATGGGGGTGTTCGTGATCAGCCCCACCGACAAGGGGGGCCACCTGCACAGCCCCTCCCAGCGCCTGTGCGACCTCTGCGCGCCGCTGCATCCCATCGTCTTCAACGACCTGTTCTGCCTGTCGGCCCCCGGCATCCACACCATCAGCGTCGGGGCCAGCTCCCCGCAGGAACTGGACCTGCACCTGGAGGTGTTGGCGCTGCTGCCGCAGGCCGGGGAGCTGCTGCCGCCGATCCTGGAGCGCCTCGAGCAGGCGCGCCGCCGGGCCCTCGGCGACGACTGGCTGGCCAGCTGGGACCGGGGTCTGCCGGCCTGGGAGGACACCCCCGGCCGGATCAACCTGCCGGTGCTGCTCTGGCTGCACAACCTGCTGGAGGCCTGGGATCTGGAGGCCTACGGCCGCGCCCGCTACGGCCTGCTGGGCCAGGGCAGCCACTGGTTTCCGGGGGAGAACGCCGACGCCCTTGACGGCAGCGTCAGCGAGGCCGAGCTGCTGGCGGTGCTGCAGGCCAGCCCCTGGGCCGCCGAGATCCCAGGCCTCCTGCGGCGTCTGCGGGGGCGGCTGGGGGGCGAAGCCGTCAAGCGGCTGCAGGTGGCCTAGGCCCCCGGCGTGATGGCCCCCGGGGCGATCGGGGTTTTCTGGGGCACCCCCACGGCCCGGGGGTAGGCGGCCGGACAGGGGCCGGTCGGCCGCAGCCAGAGGCTGTGCCGGACGCCCCGGCCCGCCGGCAGGTCGCGGCGCTGCAGGGGATCCACTGACGCCCGCAGCACCCCCACGGCCGCCTCCAGATCCCGCTGGTCGTCGGCGCCCCACTGGCCCCGGTAGAGCAGCGCCAGGCCGTCGGGCTTCAGCAGGGGCACCAGGTACTCGGCCACCACCGGCGCGCTGGCCACGGCGCGGGCCATGGCGCGATCGAAGCGTCCCCGGCAGTCGCTGGAGCGGCCGGTGCGCTCGACCCGCTCGCAGCGCAACCGCAGCCGCCCCTCCAGCCCCAGGCTGCGGGCCATGGCCCGCACCGCCTCCAGCTTGCGGCCCACCGAATCCACCAGGGTGATCCGGGCCGTGGGCAGGGCGATCGCCAGGGCCAGCCCGGGGAAACCGCCGCCGGTCCCCACGTCGATGAGCTCGAGGCCGTCCGGAACGCCGCCCGGGGCCGTGAGCAGGGGCACCCAGGGCCAGAGGCTGTCGAACACCTGGGCGATCCAGAAATCGTCGCCCTCCACCAGCCGGGTGAGGTTGACTCGGCCGTTCCACAGCCGCAGCTGCTCCTGCAGGGCCCCCAGCGCCGCCAGCTGGTCGTCGTTGGGGGTCCAGCCGAGCGCCTGCCAGAGGCCGGCATCGGGAGGGGCGCTGGGGTCGGGGCTGGCGGCCATCCGCTACGGCAGTGGTGCTTCTCCCTAGGATCCCTCACGCCGGGCAGGCTGCCACCGCCGCCTCAGGGACCATGTCCTCCACAGCCAAGCCCTCCACCCCCACCCACTACCAGGTGCTGCAGCTGCAGCCCACCGCCACCGATCAGGAGCTGCGCCAGGCGTTCCGGGGGCTCAGCAAGCGCTACCACCCCGACACCACCGCCCTGCCGGCGAGCGAGGCCGAGGTGGCCTTTCGGCAGTTGCGTCAGGCCTACGCCGTGCTGAGCGACCCGGCCGCCCGACGGCTCTACGACGCCGCCCTGGCCCAGCCGGCGCCCCCGGCGCCGCTGCGGCCCCCCCCGGCACCCGTCGTCCGGCCCGTGCCGGTGCGCCGGGCCCTGTCCGGCGGCGAGTGGTTCGCCCTGCTGCTGCTGGCCGTGGCCCTGGTGCTCAGCCTGGTGCTGGGCCTCGGGGTGGCATGGGCCCGCGGCACCGAACTGATGGCCTGGCCCAGCTGGTGGTCGGAGCTGGAGGCGGCATCGGCGCCCCCGGCCCCCCTGGAGCCAGTGCCCCAGGCCCCGCTGGCTCCGGCCCCTGAGGCCCCCCCGCTGCCCCAGCCGCCTGCCGCCTGACCATCCTTTTCCCTGCCGATCCGATGGCGACCCTGCCCCCCGAGCCCACCACCCCCCTCTACAACCACCCCCTGCCCGCCCTGGAGGACTGGCTGCGGCAGCTCGGGGCCAGCCAGTCGCGCAGCAATGTGGCCCACTGGGACCTGCACCGCCCCGAGTGGAGCGCCCGGATCGAGATGGACGTGGAGGAACTGCGGGTGAGCTGGCACCAGGAGGGCCGCACCACGGCACGCCAGTTCCCCTACGGACTGTCGCGGGCCGATGTGGAGGCGGCGATCCTGGCGGGACCCTGAGGCTGGCCTGGCCTGCGGAGGACCGCCCCGCCGCCCGCCGCCCGTCGCCCGCCGGCTCAGAGGCTTGAGAGGGCTTCCTCGATCACCGCGTAGCACCGGGCCAGCTGGTCGTCGTCGATGCACAGCGGCGGCAGCAGGTAGACCACCTGCCCCAGGGGCCGCAGGAACACCCCCCGGGCCAGGGCCAGCCGCTGCAGCCGCTGGCCGACGGGATTGAGGTAGCCGGGGGCGTCGGTGGCCACCTCGAAGGCGGCGACGCTGCCCAGCAGCCGCGGCCGCCGCACCAGGGGGTGGCGCGCCAGAGTCTCCAGGTGGGGGCGGTGGCGCGCCTCGAACCCCTGGTGGCGCTCCGGCCGCTCTTCCAGCAGCGTCAGGCTGGCCAGGGCGGCGGCGCAGCCCAGGGGGTTGGCGGTGAAGCTGTGGCCGTGGAAGAGGGTGAGGCCGGGGGTGGTGCCGATGAAGCCCTCGAAGACGGCCTCCCGGGCCAGGGTGACGCCCATGGGCAGGAAGCCGCCGGTGAGTCCCTTGGAGAGGGCCATCAGGTCGGGCTGGATGCCGGCCCGCTGGCAGGCGAACAGGTGGCCGCTGCGGCCGAAGCCGGTCATGACTTCATCGGCGATCAGCAGGGCCCCGCTGGCGCGCACCAACGCCTCCACCCGGCGCAGGAACGATTCCCGCACCAGGGCCATGCCGCCAGCCCCCTGCAGCAGGGGCTCGAGGATCACCGCCGCGGTGGGCGTTTCCAGCAGCTGCTCCAGCCGCTCCAGGGCCGCCGCCTCCCGCGCCTCCACCCCGTCGTCGCCCCACCAGGTGGCGGGCCAGGGGGCCCGGGCCACGGCGAACAGCAGCGGCTCGAACGCCTCGGAGAACAGGGAGCGCTCCCCCACCGCCATGGCGCCGAAGGTGTCGCCGTGATAGGCCCCGTCGAAGGCGATCAGCTGCCGGCGCGGTTCGCCCCGGTTGCGCCACCACTGCCAGGCGATCTTGAGGGCCACCTCCACCGCCGTGGAGCCGTTGTCGGAGAAGAACAGCCGCTCCAGCCCGCTGCAGGCGGCCAGGCGCTCGGCCAGCTGCTCGGCGGCCGGGTGGCGGAAATCGGAGAAGCCCACCTGCTCCAGGGTGCGGGCCTGGCGGGCCAGGGCCTCGGCGATGGCGGGCTCGCCGTGGCCGTGCAGGGTCACCCACCAGCTGCTGATGGCATCGATCAGCCGGCGGCCGTCCTCCAGTTCCAGCAGGGCGCCCTCGCCGCGCACCACCCGCAGGGGCGGGTCGGCGGTGGCCACCTGGGTGAAGGGGTGCCAGAGGTGGGGATGCCAGCCGGGGCGAGCCACCGGGCCGTCCCTCAGCGACACACGTCCGAGCGGCGTTCGCCGCCGGTGGCCAGCGGCCCGCAGTTCACCCAGCGGGTGACGCTGGTCTCGATGTCGGTGAACAGCACCAGGATGCCCGCACAGAGCGCGGCCACGGCAGCTGTCACGAGCAGATGCTTGCGGCTCATGGCTGCAGGCTACGGGCCAGGCCACTGCGCTGCCATTGCCGCTCCAGACCCTCCCGGTCGAGGGGATCCAGGGGCGGCAGCTCCGCCAGCACCGGCACGCCGCCGAGGGCTTCCAGGGTGCGGGGATTGTCGGGGTGGGGATCGCCGTTGAGCACCAGCCCGAGCACGGGGATCGAACGCCGGGAGAGGGCCTCCAGAGACAGCAGGGTGTGGTTGAGGGTGCCCAGGCCGCTGCGGGCCACCAGCAGCACCGGCAAGCCCCAGACGGCGATCTGCTCGATCTGCAGCCAGTTGCGCCGCAGGGGCACCAGCAGGCCGCCGGCCGTCTCCACCACCAGGGGGCCGTCTACGGCCGGCAGGGCCAGCCGGGCCGGGTCGATGCTGACCCCGTCCCGCTCGGCCGCCCAGTGGGGGGAGACGGGGGCCGTGAGCCGGTAGGCCTCGGGCAGCACCCGCTCCGGGGGCAGCCCCAGCAGCTGCTGCACCCGGCCCGTGTCGCCGCCCCCCTCCATCCCGCTCTGCACCGGCTTCCAGTAGGTCGCCCCCAGGCCCTGCACCAGCAGGGCGCTCACCACCGTCTTGCCCACGTCGGTGTCGGTGCCGCAGACCACCAGCCTCATGCGATCCTCCGGCCCACCAGCAGCAGCACGTCCCACGAGATTGCCGCACCGCAGGGCCAGTGGCGCAGCAGGCGGCGCAGCTGGGCGGGGCTCAGGGGCGCGGTGCGGCTGCTGCCCGCTCCCAGATCGCGCAGGCGCCGCAGGGTGGCCAGGCCGTTGCCGGCCGGGCGGCTGAAGCGCAGGCGTTGCTGGAGGGTGGTGGCCAGGCCGGTGCTGGCCAGTGCGTGGATCAGGTCGTCGGCGTCGGGCAGCTCCAGGGCGGTGCAGGGCACGCCCGCGGCGGCGGCGGCCTGGTGCCACTGGGGAAAGCTGCCGCGCACGGGCACCGCCAGCGCCAGCCAGCCGCCGGGGGCCAGGGCGCGCCCCCAGCGCTCCAGTTCCCGGGCCGGGGCCTCCAGCCACTGCAGCGCGAAGCTCGACACCAGCAGCCCCGCCGGCTCCAGGGCGGCGGGCAGGCCGCCGTTGAGGTCCCACAGCAGCGGCGGCGGGCCGGCGGTGGCGAGGGGATTGCGGGCCAGCAGCTCGGGGCAGAGATCGAGCTGCAGCAACGGGCGGCCGGCGAGGCCGGGGCAGTGGTGCAGCAGGGCGCGGCTGAGCAGGCCGCTGCCGGCTCCCAGGTCGGCCCGGGGGGCGTCGGGCGGCGGGGCCGGCAGGTCGCGGCAGAGGCGGGCGAGCCGCCAGGCGATCCCCCGCTGCAGGCCGGCCTGGCCCTCGTAATCGGCGGCATGGCGGCCGAAGGCCCCGACCACCTGCAGGGGGAAGGCGCTCATGGGCCGAGGTTGGCGGTGATCCAGCGGCGCAGCTCCGCCGGCAGGGGCGCCTGCAGCAGGCAGTGGCCCGCCCCCTCGAAGTGGAGCACCTCGGCGTGGGGCAGGCGCTCGCGCAGCAGGGCGCGCGCCTCGGGCCCCACGATCCGATCGGCGCCGGCCTCCACGATCAGCACCGGCACCCCCTCGGGAAAGCCGGGCGGCAGATCGGCGCAGGCCGCCAGACGCTCCAGGTCGTCGCGCAGCCGCCGCCGGCCCTCGGGCCCCACCGGCTGGCTGGCGGGGCCGTGGGGCAGGAGCTCGGGCGGATCCGGGGAGGCCGCCTTCTCCAGGAAGGTCTGCAGCATGAGCTGGGCGCGGCGGGCCGTGTCGGACTCGTCTGGCCCTTCGGCGAGCTGGGCCGCCATGCCGGCGAGGGCGGTCTGCAGCCGGCGGCCCTCGCGGCCCGGGGGCAGGAAGCGGGCGAAGCTGGCCAGCAGCACCACGGCCTCGGCCTGCTCCAGCAGCGTGGGGGGCAGCAGGTGGGGGCCCATCGAATGGCCGATCAGCAGCCGCCGGCCGCCGGGGGCCCACTGGGGATGGTCGGGGGTGCGGCCGCCGTAGCCCCGTTCGCCGCACTGCCAGTGCCAGTCCGGCGCGGCGAGGGCCTGGCGCAGCAGGTCCCAGCCCAGGCCGTCGCCGGCCCAGCCGTGCATGGCGATCACCTGCAGGGACGAAGCCGGGGCGGCCTCAGGGGGCGAGGGCATGGCGGGGGGCGAGGGGGCCGGGCCCGAGCGCGGCCAGCAGCCGCTCGAGGGAGCCGGTGGGGAGATCCTGGCGCAGCACCAGCCGCAGCCTGGCGGTGCCCTCCGGCACGGTGGGCGGCCGGATTGCCACGGTGAGCAGGCCGGCCGCCTCCAGCCGACGCTGGGCCGCCAGGGCCTCGGCGTCGGCACCGAGCAGCAGCGGCAGGATCGGCCCGTCGCCGGGGGGCCGGGGCCAGCCCGCGGCTTCCAGGCCATCGCGCCAGCGGGCGGCCCGCTCCGCCAGGGCCAGGCCCACCGACGGCGTGGCCTCCAGGTGGCGCAGGGCCGCCAGGGCACCGGCCGCCAGCGGCGGGGCGAGGGCGGTGGTGTAGCGGAAGGCGCCGCTGCTCTGCAGCAACCAGTCGCCCACCAGGGCGTCGGCGGCGAGGAAGGCGCCACCGCTGCCGAAGGCCTTGCCGAAGGTGCCGCTCACGATCGCCACGGGGCTGACGCCATGGGCCAGGCCGCGGCCGCCGGGGCCGAGCACGCCGAGGGCATGGGCCTCATCCACCAGCAGGGGCGCGTCGTGCCGGAGGCAGAGGGCCGCCAGGGCGGCGACGGGCGCGCTGGTGCCCTCCATGCTGTAGAGGCTTTCGCACAGCACCAGCAGCCGGCCATCGGGCCGCTCGCGCCGGGCGGCGTGCAGGCGGCGTTCCAGATCCGCCGGGTCGTTGTGGGCGAAGCGCCGCAGGCGGGCACCGCTGGCGCGCACGCCCACCAGCAGGGAGTGGTGGATGAGCCGATCGGCCAGCACCAGGGTGTGGCGATCCGCCAGGGACGCCACGGCGGCGAGGTTGGCCTGGAAGCCGCTGGGAAAGAGCAGCACCCGCTCGCGGCCGAGCCAGGCGGCCAGGGCGGCCTCCAGCTGCTGGTGGATGGGCCGGGTGCCGGTGACCAGGCGGGAGGCGCCGGCCCCCAGGCCACCGGCGGCCAGTTCGGCCGCGGCGGCCGCGAGCACGGCGGGGTGGCGGCTGAGGCCGAGGTAGTCGTTGCTGGCCAGATCCAGCAGGGGGAGCGCGTCGTCGGGGGGTGCGGGCTGGAGGCTGGCGGCGCCGGCGGGCTCAAGCGTGCGCAGGGCGCGGCTGCGGGCGGCGGGCAGGGCCGCGAGGGCGTCGCGCAGCTGCTGGCGCCAGGGGGGCAGGGGGGCGGTGGGGTCGCCGCTCTCCGTGGCGGGGGGAGGAGGGATCAGGGCGGCCCGATACCAAGGACAGGGGGCAGTCTCGGATGGGGGGTGGGTGAAGGCTCGATCCGGCCTTCTCTGAACGCTTGGCAGAGCATGACCGGGAGATGAAGACGTGCACCGCACAGGTGTAGCCCGGGATACCGGTGGTTCTCGGGTCCGAGAACCAGGGGCGAGCACTTCATGGGTGGGGTGGATACCTTATGGGCTGATTGTGATTTGGCCGTGCTGATGTTCGGGGCGCACCTGTGGTTCACGGAAAGGACAGGCGACTGGGGCGTGGTTATCGGAACCGTCTAATGCCTTGTTAGACCGCTAGCGAGCTTCTCCCTGAGTTCCCAGGCAGCCTCTCCTCTCGATGAACAGTCGCGACGACTTCACTGCACCAGTCAAACGGCTGCTCGCAGCCCGAGGTGCGCACAAGTGCTCCAATCCGCGCTGTCGTGCCTCAACGAGTGGCCCCCAGCTGGACGAAGCAGGTAGTGTAAATCTAGGAGTAGCTGCTCACATCACTGCGGCATCTCCCAACGGTCCTCGATTTGATTCAAGCCTCACCTCCGAAGAACGCTGTGGCGCTGAGAATGGAATCTGGCTATGCCAGAACTGCGCTAAATTGATTGATAGTGATGTGAAGCGGTTTACGGCTGGAGTGCTTTGGGACTGGAAGGAGCAGGCTGAGAGTGCAGCGAGGGACGAGATGGGCCGGACTTCGGAGGCTGGGTCGCCAAGTCCGCACCTTGATCGCGCCTCTGACATCAAGCGAAATCTCGAGCTACGAGATGCGCTTCAGAAGGCCTTTCTCAAACCGCCTGCGCTTCGACGTACTCAGGGAATCACACATCCGTACGACAACTTCCAGCACAGCCGGGTCATAATCCGTTCGCTAGATGATTCGTCCTATCCCAGCGCTGAGGACTCGCCTGGTATCTCAGGTTGGTTCCGAGTAAGTCTCTACGACTTCTACCACAATGGTATCGAGGTCATGCTCCAAGTCAGCTATGCCATCGTGGATGAAGAAGGGGGTTGGCGGCCCATAAGGCATGACGCGGACTACGACGAGAATGCCTTCAGGAGAATCAAGGTTTGGGTGATAGGCAGGATCCCCTACCAGTTCATAAGAGCGTACGACCTTGATGGCGATGAGTTCTACAACGAGCCACATCTGTACTGCTCGTTTAGCAATGACGGTGAACCATATGAGGAAATCATCTACCGTACCGTAGGTGGTGATACTGACTACGATTGGCTGCTTGACGAGAGTCGGCGCCTCCCTAATCCGCCGACGGTCTAACCAGCCCCTCGAGTGGTCAGGCCACCACCAACACCTTGCTTCGCCTCCTCAAAATCCTTGCCTGCCACTCAGGGGCAGCGTTAGGCATCCCAGAGGTATTCTAGAAGTATGACTACCGAAATTTCTCTCAAGGCTTGGCGATTCGGCCAAACACAAGCCGAGCGATTGGTATGCGCTCTACTGCATATTGAGGGCTTTGAGTCCGTAGATCCCCAGCACCCACTTGGCGGGCCTGACGGGACAAAGGACCTGATTTGCCAAAAGAATGGAGTCCTTTGGGTGGCCGCAGCATATTTTCCGACCACAGAGCCACCTTTTCGACAAATTGAGACCAAGTTTCTAGCGGACTACAAAGGTGTAAGCAAGAACGGTGCGTCAGGTTTTGCCTTCTTCGTTAACCAGTCGCTTACTATTGGTGAGCGCCAGGCACTCCTGACCCAAGTGGGCCAATCTCAGGCAGAGATATACCATTTGGAAAGAATTAGAGGAATTCTGGATGCCCCGAAAGGTTGCGGCGTCCGTCTTGAGTACCTCCGAATTCCGATGACCGAAGAGGAGCAATGGGCGTTCTGGAGCTCAATGAACCAGGATGTTGTGAGACGTCTAGTCGACCATGAGCAACGACGCGATGCACAGTACCAGACGCTGGATGAGAAGCTTGACCAAGTACTTGCACGTACAATCGCTATTGGCTATGCCCTTACCGAACAACGGTCTCACCTTCAGAGAGCACATACTGAAAGCGTAGAGATGCCAACTTTGTCTCTTTCGCTCGGAACCGTTTGTTGGTTGCATCGTGTGATCACCGAGGGCGATAAGTTGCCCGAGGCGACGCGTGGGCGTCTTCGATCGGTTCAGGTATGGATAGGGGCTTCCGAGTCAACTGCAGATACCGCCACCTTTCTCCCAGTTCCACCCGAAGAGGTGGTTGGGCGGCTGCAAACGCTTTTTTCGTGGTGGCAAGAGCAACACGCAGAACTCGTGGGGGCACCGAGAGACAAAGTGATTGCAGGATTAGCCGAGTTCCATCACAGCTTCCTAAAAATCCATCCGTTTCTAGATGCAAATGGAAGACTTGCCAGACTCCTTCTCGATCAGGCAGCTCGTGAGTTACTCAATCAGAGCATAACTTCTGAATTTACAGGGGATCCAATCGCGTACTATGCTGCACTTCGAGAAGCTGACTCTGGCAATCTACATGAATTGATTTCGCGCATCTCCGCCGCACTGAAGTGATGCCGAACATCAAGATGTAGCGGGCGGGATACGGGGCGCCAATAGCCAAGTGCAGGATTTTGCCCGCCGCTAATCTTTATCATTCGGCTTGCAGAGGCTGCCCGAAAGGCTCCCCGAGGTTGAGGTTCGCTTAAGGAAGCCCGATTTGCTTCTTTAGCGCTGTTGGAATCTTTTCTGCGTCCTTGAATCGACTCGCATCGGGCCACTCGGTTTGGTTATTCCATTTAACCCATTCGAGAACGACCCCTGTAAGGTCGGCCGTCGAAAGGTCAGTGTTGCTGAGATTGGCCCAGCTGAGGTTAGCTCCTCTGATGTTGGTCAGTCGCAGGAATGACCCGTTGAGGTTGGTCTCTCTGAGCTCGGCACCGCGGAGGTCGGCACCTAGAAGCATAGCCTCACTGATATTGGCCATGCTTAGGTCTGCCTCTCTGAGGTCGGCACCGATGAGGTTGGCTTCTCTGAGGTTGGCTCCTCTGAGATTGGTCCCTCTAAGGTCGGCCTCTATTAGGTTGGCGCCTCTGAGGTCAGCGCCTCTGAGGTTAGTCTCTCTGAGGTCGGCCCCTCTAAGGCTAAACAGGTTGCCTGGCTTTGAGTTGAGCCCCGAGTCGAGAAGAAACTGCACAGCAAGTCTTTTCCTCTCTGGTGATTTCAGTTGGGATAGCGCCGCAAGAGTCAGGGCTTGAGCTACACCCCTCACCTCTGCACCTTTGGCAGATTCTTTGAGGCCCTTATCAAGAATCAAGGGTTGCATATCCTTGATAAAACCAGCCAAGACATCCGATTCTTTCTGATCAGTAGCAATAGTGTGCTGGCGGCTTGAGCTGAGAATGCTGTAAGATGTTGATAGTACAAGAATTAAGATTGGCACTGACACCTTCAAGCTCAAATCAGCCCAATCCCATCCGCTTCTTTCTTTTTCTCCACTGAAGCGAATCACCATGGGACGCCAGGGCTTCTGCCGCAAGGCTCTCTCAGCTGCGAGCCAGTTCTCTTCTGCTGATTGCCATGCTCTCTGCTTGCTCAGCCGTTCTGCAAGGGGTCTGATTTGCTCCTCCGGAATCGGAATCACTGCTCGGGCCTGATCGTCGGCAGGCGGCCAAGGACCCAAAAGGGGCCAATGCCAAGGTGGTGGTAGCTTCAACGGATTCAAGGAACGCCTCCTCTATTGTGATCGATAGCAAGGAGAGGCAACAACCTCCGTATAGGTTCCCCCTCGGCTTCTCTCAATGCTTCTATGGCTTTTTCTGTGCCATGGCGAAAAGCCACCTATTCATAGTTCTCTTTTCAGCCTTTACTCCAAAGTGGGGGGGCCGACCCATGCCAGGCAGTCTTGGTTATCCGGTGCGTTCTCCAGGCCGGAAGCAAGGCTGATGCCAGCTAAAGCCGCTCGTATGGCGAGAGATCAGCCTGGGATTGCTCTTGATTAGGCTCATAGGATTCAACGAATGTGTTTGGGCTTGCCTGGGGTCGCGGTCATAGATGGCCGTAAGTAGCTGTTCCGCTCAGGGTATCTATGCTGGAATGTTTGCCGAACAAGACGATGCAGCAGTCTGCGCCGCTGATTGGCAGCCTTGGATAGACAGGTGGCCAAGGCCATACTAACTTCTTTAGAGGAAAGACATTCGTAAAATGCACGACCAGTTAGTGGCAAGATAACGTAGCCTCTTCACGATAGTAGAGGAGTTTTTTCTCCGTGCAACTGGTGACAATGTTGTGAAGTTTGCAGCGCGGGGGGACTTCGCCTCAGTGGTACGTGAACGTGCGGAATTGATTGCACCTCGCGGATTTCAAGCTTTTCAGTGGTTTGAAGATAATGTTCGGCCGCTCTACTCAGAGACATGGCGAGAGGTCTTTCAGGCGGCAAAAGCCGTCGGAGGTATGAAGCTAGTTCTGGGTGGCTCTAGCCGCTTTTTATCATCACATCTTGGTTCTGTTCGCAAGATGCTTCTATATGCTGATTCAATCTTGATACCTGATCCGATTCTCCCGTGGCTTGAGAGTGAGCGACAAGAGGAGCGCTTTCGACATGCGCTATTGCTTGAGCAAGCATTCTGGCTGTTGCAATTAAAACCGTTTATTGATTCAGATCTTCCATATCCAGCTGTTATTGTGTTTCCCAGTTGGGAGAAGCAACTTGAGAATAATGATCCCGTAACGCAGCAGAGGGTATTCGACCTTGCAACTACTGTGATCGGACATCATATTGGCAAACGTTTCAGTGGTTTTGACGAGCTTACAAAATTCGCGCTTAAGCGAAGCCAAGAGTTTCTTGAGGCTGTAGATCAGTCGCGCCTGTTGTGGGCACCTGGAGCCAATTCACCCGAACCGCTTGCTGAAGGCATTGCCCGATACTGGCAGCATAATGAAGAGTGGAGACGTGGCGAGCATTTGCAGAAGCTAAGGAAGATTCCTGAGCCGCTAATAGTCCTCAACGCAATAATGGAAAGGATTGCGCCTCAGTACCATGTCTTAGAGAATGCAGAGGAATTGGCCGCACAGCCGATGATGGCAATCCCTTCGCAATGGTATTATCATGAGATAATATCTCGCAGCTTTGAAGGCGAATTGGCTGAGAAAGGAGCTTTGTCGGCAGAAACTGTGGCGATTCTGCGCTCACTAAATCATTCTTCTAGTGAATGGCTCGGCAATGTTCCAACTCCAGCAATGGTAGAACTCAGGCGCAATAACGAGAATGAGCGATTTCGCAAAGCCCTAGCCGAGCACACTTCACAGCTTCACGAGTCAACACTGAATGATCTCGACTTCGTAGCAGCACAAGTTGGTAGAGGAATTGCGAGTCTGATCTCTGAGCATAGGAAGGAAGTTGCAAGAATAGCTGAACAGTATCAGCTAAACTACTCAAAGATCCTGGCGGGTGGCATTGTTACTGCGGCCGCACTATTTGCGCCAGCGCTTGCTCCTTTTGTTGGCGGACTTCACGCACCTCTTGCCATTGCTGGCTCCTACGCCCACGCCAAGCGACAAGAGCTACTAGAGAAAGGGCGCGCATTACGTTCACTGACCGGCGTACTCGCTGTCGCTGATGCGGCAAGCAACTAGGATTGGAAACTCCTATGTACTGACGAGATGAAGCTGCCCAACATCACCATTCACCTGAGCCGCCACCGTTTCCACCTCAAGGGTCCCCACCGCCTCCTTGCGGCCAGGTGATGGCGAGCGTGAGATAGGCTTGGCCTATGATGTGCCAATGATGATTTTAGTCAGCTATGGGCTGGAAGTATGTGATTTGTGGAGCTGTAGTTTTGGTGCTTGTAGTCGCAGGCCCATTTATCACACACGGCAATGCCCTTGCATCATCTCTTTATAGTCTTATCACCGCCGCAGTTGCAACAGGGATTGGAATATGGGCGTCATGGAAGTACTCGAAAAACTCTGACAACGAGAGGCTGACTCGGTATGGGCTTCAAGCATGGAGAAATGTAGATGCATTATCCGTTAAAGTAAGTCAACAGATTCAGGCCGGATCGGCAGGTGCGGAGATACTGCAGTCATGGCTTCTAGATATTGACCAAGCGAAATGGAGTTGGAGAGACTTGCTTCGTGATTTGTTTGAGCTACAAGAAAGGCTCAAGCTGGAACAGGAGGAAGTTGCCCAAAAGTACAAATTCAAAATCGAATCCGCAAAAGACCCAATCGAGAAGCAGAGACTTGAAGACGAAAGTAGGATAGAGATCGCGAAGATCAGCGCGCAAGCCCCGCTGCCTATTTCTGGTTTGCAGAATGCGGAATGCCCAAGTTGTTTAAAGAATGTTTCGTTCCCAATAGGGCCTGAAATTGGCGCAAGCGCTTGGCCTCTCTGCGACAGCTGTGGCGCCACATTCCCTGTCCACAGAAAGGGCGAGTCACACATCCATGTCAATGCAGATGCAGTCAAGATTCCTGTCGCTAGAGAGTGTCCATACTGCAAGCACTCAAATATACTGAAAGTGCCCAAGAACAAATCCGTCAAGTTCAATTCAAGATGCGTCAACTGTTCCCGTTTGTTCCAATGCGAAGGTGATGCTTTTGCCCTCGTGGTTTTTGCTGCGGCAAGTGAGGCCACGATCTAGCGTCAAGACTCATCGGGTGATGGCAACGATAAAATGCAATCGCAGGGCGATCTTATTGGCCGCTGATCTTGAGCTTTCAACTTTCAGCAACCCCGGTATCTTCGTCAGGCCACCGCTGATCAATACAGATCAGGTGTGCCTTCAGGCAATAGGCACATGCTCCACAAACACAAGTCTTCGGCCTGTCTTGGTGCTGGTCATGCTGTGGCGCGGGGCTGGACCATCGATGGCGTATTCCTCGTACTCGGCGATCACCAGCCGTAGCTCTGCGCCGTCCGGCTCGGGCAGGTCGATCCGTCCGTCCCAGAGCGGCGGGCGCAGCCAGAGCTGTTCGGCCCCGACCCCAAGGGCCAGGGCTTCGGCGAAGCGGCGTTCGGCGATCAGCTCGCGGCCCAGAGCCAGCCGTTCCGGCGCAGGCGCGAATGGTCCGATGGCCGGGACCCCGTCGGCGGCAGCGCCGTCGCCGATCCGGACCCAGCCGAAATCGGATCCGAGCGTGGGTTCCAGCCGTTCGTGCCACACCTCCACCACCGGTTGTGGCGACACCGGCGTCACCTGATTCACCTGCCCGCTCAGAACGTCGATTTCGGAGCGCGGCCGCACCTCCCGCGAGCGTCCGCCTACGGCAGCACGCACGACCAGCGAGCAGTCGGCGGCCAGTTGCATCACGTCGGCCAGCACCACCTCGGACAGGTGTGCGCCTTCGGTGGAACAAGGCTGATAGCGCGCCAGCGCCAACCGCACGAATGGCCAGTAGGCCTCACCGGTGTTGACCTCGATGTCGCAGAACCAGAGTCTGCGCTCGGGGTCATAGGTCACGTCATGGGGGGCGACCAGGGCCGGGCGCGACGCCCGGCACGAAGGCCGACGGCCAGATCGGGTCGTTGCGCCGCGCGGTCACCATCCGGCGTCGCGGCTTCGCATCCAGCCCATCTCCTCTTGGCCTTCAAGCGCGATGGCCTTCATCAGGGCCGCAGGCTGATCTCACGGGCAGGCGTGCTGGTGCTCAACCCCTTCTCGCGCACCGGCTCCCACGGCGCCTGAGCCGCGCCACCCGGGGCGGCCGCGCCATAGGATCCCCCGATGCCCTCCAGCCCCACCGTCGGCTCCGCTGACACCACCACCGGTGGCGTGCCGTCGGTGGAGCAGCTGTTCCCCTTCCCCCTCGACGGCTTCCAGCTGGAGGCGATCGACGCCCTGAACCAGGGCCATTCGGTGGTGGTGAGTGCCCCCACCGGCTCCGGCAAGACCCTGGTGGGCGAGTACGCCATCCACCGGGCCCTGGCCCACGGTCAGAAGGTCTTCTACACCACGCCCCTCAAGGCCCTCTCCAACCAGAAGCTGCGCGATTTCCGCCACCAGTTCGGCGACGAGAAGGTGGGCCTGCTCACCGGCGATCTCAGCCTGAACCGGGAGGCGCAGGTGGTGGTGATGACCACCGAGATCTTCCGCAACATGCTTTACGCGGAGATCGACCACGCCGACGACGACCCCCTGGCCGATGTGGAGGCCGTGGTGCTCGACGAGTGCCACTACATGAACGACACCCAGCGGGGCACGGTCTGGGAGGAATCGATCATCCACTGCCCCTCGCGGGTGCAGCTGGTGGCCCTCTCGGCCACGGTGGCCAATGCCGGCCAGCTCACCGACTGGATCGAGCGGGTGCATGGCCCGACCCGGCTGATCCACAGCGACTTCCGCCCCGTCCCGTTGGCCTTCAGCTTCTGCAGCGCCAAGGGTCTGCACCCCCTGCTCAACGACGAGGGCACCGGCCTGCACCCCAACTGCAAGGTCTGGCGCCCTCCAAAGTCCACCCGCCGCAAGGGACCGAAGGAACCGCGGCCGCCCCAGCCGGAGGCGCCGCCGATCGGCTTCGTGGTGGCCCAGATGGCGGAGCGGGAGATGCTGCCGGCCATCTACTTCATCTTCAGCCGCCGCAACTGCGACCGCTCCGTCCGCGACCTGGCCAAGGTGTGCCTGGTGGATGCCCAGGAGCAGGCACGCATCCGCCAGCGGCTCGACGCCTTCATGGCGGTGACGCCGGAGGCGGTGCGGGAGGGCGGCCATGCCGATGCCCTGCTGCGGGGCATCGCCGCCCACCACGCCGGCGTGCTGCCGGCCTGGAAGGAACTGATCGAGGAGCTGTTCCAGCAGGGGCTGATCAAGGTGGTGTTCGCCACCGAGACCCTGGCCGCGGGCATCAACATGCCCGCCCGCACCACGGTGATCTCGGCCCTCTCCAAGCGCACCGAGCGCGGCCACCGGCCCCTGATGGGCAGCGAGTTCCTGCAGATGGCGGGCCGTGCCGGCCGCCGCGGCCTCGACACCCAGGGCTACGTGGTGACGGTCCAGAGCCGTTTCGAAGGGGTGCGGGAGGCCGGGGCGCTGGCCACCAGCCCGGCCGATCCCCTGGTGAGCCAGTTCACCCCCAGCTACGGCATGGTGCTCAACCTGCTGCAGCGCTACGACCTGGCCAAGGCCCGGGAGCTGGTGGAGCGCAGCTTCGGCCGCTACCTGGCGGGGCTGGATCTGGCCGAGGACGAGGCCCGCATCGCCGAGCTGATGGCCCAGCTGGCCAGCCTGGAATCCAGCGGCGGCGAGGTGCCCTGGGACGACTTCGAGGACTACGAGAAGCTGCGCGGGCGCCTGCGGGAGGAGCGGCGCCTGCACCGGATCCTGCAGCAGCAGGCCGAGGAGACCCTGGCCCACGAGCTCACCCTGGCCCTGCAGTTCGCCAGCGAGGGCACCCTGGTGAGCGTCAAGGCGCCGGCCCTGCGCAGCCGGGTCACGCCGGCGGTGATCGTGGCCAAGGTGCCGGGCTCCGGCCAGTTCCCGCTGCTGCTCTGCCTCACCGACGAGAACGTCTGGATCCTGTTGCCCTGCCATGCGGTGGTGACCCTGCACGCCGAGCTCAGCTGCCTGCAGGTCGACCAGCTGGAGCCGCCGGAGCTGCACCACGCCAATGAGCTGCGCCACGGCGACAACGCCAGCGGCGGCCTGGCCCTGGCGGTGTCCTCCATGGCCCGCCGCCACGACATGCACACCCCCCGCTACGACCTGGCCGGCGAGGTGCGCCAGCAGGGCGAGCTGGTGCAGCAACTGGAGCAGGAGCTGGAGGCCCACCCGGCCCACCGCTGGGGCGACCGCAAGCACCTCAAGAAGCACCGCCGCCGCATGGAGGAACTCCAGGAGGAGATCGGCGAGCGGCAGCGGCTGCTGCACCACCGCGCCAACCGCCACTGGGACACCTTCCTCTCCCTGATCGACATCCTGCGCTTCTTCGGCGCCCTCGACGGCGAGGAGGGGCTGGAGCCCACCGAGGTGGGTCGCACCGTGGCGGCCCTGCGGGGCGACAACGAGCTCTGGCTGGGGCTGGCCCTGATAAGCGGCCACCTCGATGCCCTGGATCCGGCCGAGCTGGCGGCGGTGCTGGAGGCCATCTCCACCGAAGTGAACCGGCCCGATCTCTGGTGCGGCTACCCGCCGCCACCGGCCTCCGAGGAGGCCCTCCACGACCTGCGCAGCCTGCGGCGCGAGCTGCAGCGCCAGCAGGAGCGGGCCTCGGTGGTGGTGCCGGTGTGGTGGGAGCCGGAACTCACCGGCCTGGTCCACGCCTGGGCCCGGGGCGCCAGCTGGAACGACGTGATCGCCAACACCTCCCTCGACGAGGGCGACGTGGTGAGGATCCTGCGCCGCACCGTCGATCTCCTGGCCCAGATTCCCTACTGCGAGGCGATCAGCGAGCAGCTGCGCCGCAACTCACGGCTGGCCCTCAAGGCCATCAACCGCTTCCCGGTCTGTGAGATCGAGGATCTGCTGGCCACGGGCAACGGCAAGCTGGACCCCGCGACGGAGCGGCCGCCGGCCGGGTAAGGGGCGGCCGCCGGGGCTGGCAGTGAAGGGCCTTTATTGGTGGAATGGCCAATACGGTGCCAGTATTGGCTTGCGTCGGGACGCTGCCAATACCCTCTCCATGGCACTTCCGAACCTCTGGAGGCTCTACAACCTCCGCTCCTCGCCCTTTTTCCAGGCCACCCTGCGCCAGGACTCGGAGGTCACACCGCTCAGCCTGTTCGTGGGGCGCCGGAACGAGCGGCAACAACTGCTCAACGCGATCGGCGGCTCCCGCAGTTCCCGTCAGGCGGTGGCGGGGAGGCCTGGCA
This sequence comes from Cyanobium gracile UHCC 0139, assembly GCF_034931325.1. Taxonomy (GTDB): domain Bacteria; phylum Cyanobacteriota; class Cyanobacteriia; order PCC-6307; family Cyanobiaceae; genus Cyanobium; species Cyanobium gracile_B. Next base: position 78,624 of record NZ_JAYGHX010000003.1, read on the forward strand.
TCGGCAAGACCACCCTGGTGCAGGCCGTCAAGGCCGACGCCCTGGCCGCCGGCTACTGGACCTCAGCCGAGATCATCCCGATCACGGCCGATCTGACCAGTGAGGATCTGATCGGCCAGCTGCTCGCCGGCGCCTTTGATGCCGTGCTCGCCTCCTGTCCGCAGGCGAGCGGCTCCGCCGTGGAGGCTGCCCAGCAGTTGGTGCGCACCATCCGTCTGCGCGGTGGAGGCTTCACGGTGTCGGCCGCCGGCTTTGGGGCGGGCGGCACCAGCACCCAGGCGGTCTCCTCGCCCCCTGGGGCCCTGCTGCTGGATGGACCCAGGGTTCTGCGCGATCTGCTGGTCTTTGCCCTGGAGCAGGGCGCCTCCGGTGTGGTGCTGCACCTCAACAATCTCGAGAACCTCAGTGAGGCCGATGCCACCCGTGCGGCCGATCTGCTGCGCAGCATCCGCGACCAGGCCCTGTTGCTCGATGGCCTGCACCTGATCGTGGTGGGCACCACCGATGCCGTTCGCACCGTGGTGCAGAGCCACACCCAGGTGCGCTCGGTGTTCAGCGATCCGGTGGGCCTCGACCCCCTGGCGCCGAAGGAGGTTCACCAGTTGCTGGAGGCCCGCTACCGATCCCTGCGACTGGAACCTGACCTGCCGGTGCAGGCGCCCGTGCAGGGTGAGGTGATCGATGCGCTGCATGAGCTGTTCCGAGGCGATCTGCGCGGACTGCTCAAGGCCCTGGAGGACGGCATCTCTGCCCTGCTGGGTCTGACAGGGGACGGTGAGGGTCCCCAGCCGATTGGCCTGGCCGACCTCACCCTCGTGCTGAGCCGTCGCTACAAACTGGAATGGCTGGACCAGCTCGGCACCACCCTCTGGCAACGGTTGGAGGCCTGGGGCGAGCGGGACGTGCAGGCGGTGCTGACCCAGGCCGACCTGGTGAAGCTCTGGGAGATCAAGCAGCCCTCGGTGTCCCAGACCCTGCAGCAACTGGTGCATTCGGGTGCCGCGGACGTGCTGCCACGCCGGGGAGGGGAACCGCTTCAGTACCTGCTGACAGGCGCGACGCGGCTGGCCCTCAGCCGAAGGTGAGCGTATTGGCAAATCTGCCAATACACAGCCGGTATTGGCTGTTGGCGGTTGTCAGCCAATACCCCACCTGCTCGCCGCCCGGCGCCTCAGATCCCCAGCCGCTCCCAGATCACCCCGAGATTCGCCTGGTGCAGCTCGGTGGCGAAGCACTCTGCCAGTTGTTCACGGCTGAGGTGGGCGCTCACCTCGGGATCGCCCGCCAGGTTGGCGCGGAAGTCGCCGCCCTCGGTGTTCCAGGCGGCATGGGCATGGCGCTGCACGATCCGGTAGGCCTCCTCCCGGCTCAGCCCCGCCTCCACCAGGGCCAGCAGCACCCGCTGGCTGAACACCACGCCGCCGTAGACGTTCATGTTGCGGGCCATGTTCTCGGGGTACACCCCCAGCCCCTCGACCACGGCGGTCATCTCCCGCAGCATGAAGTGCAGGGTGACCGAGCAGTCGGGCAGCATCATCCGCTCCACCGAGCTGTGGCTGATGTCGCGCTCGTGCCACAGGGCCACGTTCTCCAGCGCCGCCACGGTGTAGCTGCGCAGCACCCGGGCCAGGCCGCTGATGCGTTCGCTGCGGATCGGGTTGCGCTTGTGGGGCATGGCCGAGCTGCCCTTCTGGCCCTTGGCGAAGTTCTCCTCCACCTCCAGCACGTCGGAGCGCTGCAGGTTGCGGATCTCGGTGGAGAAACGCTCCAGGGAGGTGCCCACCAGGGCCAGGGTCTGGACGTACTCGGCATGGCGGTCGCGGCCGATCACCTGGGTGCTGGCGGTATCGGGCTCCAGGCCCAGCAGCCGGCAGGTGATCGCCTCCACCTGCGGATCGGTGTTGGCGTAGGTGCCCATGGCGCCGCTGATCTGGCCCACGGCCACCACCCGCTCCAGCCGCTCCAGCCGCTCCCGGTTGCGCTCCGTTTCGGCCAGCCAGCCGGCCACCTTGAAGCCGAAGGTGATCGGCTCGCCGTGGATGGCGTGGGAACGGCCGATCATCACCGTGTCCTTGTGGGCCCGGGCCAGCCGGCGCAGGGCGTCGGCGAGGCCATCGAGCTCGGTGCGCAGCAGGGCCACCGAGGCCTTCAGCTGCAGGGCCAGGCCGGTGTCCAGCACGTCGGAGCTGGTCATGCCCACGTGGATGTAGCGGCCCGCATCACCGACGTGCTCGTTGACGTTGGTGAGGAAGGCGATGACGTCGTGGCGCACCTCCGCCTCGATCTCCAGGATCCGCGGCACCTCGAAGGCCGCCTTCTCCCGGATCGTGGCCAGCGCCTCGGCGGGCACCCGGCCCAGCTCCACGTTGGCGGCGGTGGCGGCGATCTCCACCTCGAGCCAGCTCTGGAACTTCGCTTCCTCGCTCCAGAGGCGGCCCATTTCGGGCAGGGTGTAACGCTCGATCAAGGGCCGGGCGGTGGTGAACGATCCCCAACCTATCGAGCCGCCCTTACCGGCTCAGGCGGCGGCGGTCAGGCGGCGGTAGGGCAGCTCCAGGTGCACCATCGACCCCCAGGCCTGCTGCCGCACCCAGCAGCGGGTGCCGCGGCGCCGGATCAGCTGGAAGGGGGGCAGATCCTCCGGATGGTCCCGCAGCCGCACGAAGCTCCCCGGGTGGAGCAGCTCGACCACGTTGGACCCTGGGGCCGACTTGGATCCCGGGGCAGCAGTGGATCCTGGGCCAGCCATGGGGGGGAACCGGGGGAACAGTGGGGCCATCCTGCGACTGTTCCGCGCCGAACCGTCCGCCCATCGGTTTTTGTTCGGTTTGGATCGCTGTTCGGTGACAACATGCCGGTGGAGCGGCAGGACCCATGGCCGGAACGCAGCATGGCCCGTAAGCAGCGGCTCGATCGCCGGCTGGTGGATCTGGGACTGGTGACCAGCCGCCAGCAGGCCCAGCAGCTGATCCGCGCCGGCCGGGTGCGCGGGGGCGGCGAGGTGCTCGACAAGCCCGGCACCGAGGTGGCCGAGAGCCTGGCGCTGGAGGTGGAGCAGCCGCCCCGGTTCGTTTCCCGGGGGGGCGAGAAGCTGGAGGGGGCCCTTTCGGCCCTGCCGATCCGGGTGGAAGGCCGGGTGTGCCTCGACGGCGGCATCTCCACCGGCGGCTTCACCGATTGCCTGCTGCAGCACGGGGCTGTGCGGGTGTACGGGATCGATGTGGGGTACGGCCAGACCGCCTGGAGCCTGCGCACCGATGAACGGGTGGTGCTGCGGGAGCGCACCAACCTGCGCCATCTCACCCCGGAGCTGCTTTATGGCGAGGGCGATCCCTGGCCCGACCTGGCCGTGGCCGATGTGTCGTTCATTTCCCTCACCCGGGTGCTGCCGGCGCTGCGGGCCCTGCTGACGGGGGCGGGCGAGGCGCTGCTGCTGGTCAAGCCCCAGTTCGAGGTGGGGCGCCAGCGGGTGGGCAAGGGGGGCGTGGTGCGGGATCCGGCGGCCCATGCCGACGCCATCGCCGGCGTGATCGCCGCTGCGAAGGAGCTGGACTGGCACCCGGCGGGGCTGGTGGCCTCGCCCCTCACCGGGCCGGCTGGCAACCACGAGTACCTGCTCTGGGTGGTGCCGAGCGGGGCCAGCGCCGAAGCCCCCACGGAGGGCGCGGACTGGTCCGGCAGGATCGCGGAGCTGGTGACGGGCACCCTGGCCAAGGGCAGCCCAACGAAAGAGACCCCGGCCGGCTCCTGAGGGAACCGCGGCCAGGGTCAGGGCGTCAGGAGCGGGGGGTCAGATGGCGCCGCTGTCGAGGTCGCCGGTGCGGATCCGGATCACGGAATCGACGGTGCTGATGAAGATCTTGCCGTCACCGATCTCGCCGGTGCGGGCCGCATCCTGCACCGCCTGGACCACGGTGGCCACCCGGTCGTCGTCGACGACGATCTCCAGCTTGAGTTTCTGAAGGAACTCGACCGTGAATTCGGAACCGCGATAGCGCTCCACCTGCCCCTTCTGACGGCCGAATCCGCGCACCTCGCTCACGGTCATGCCGACGATGCCCGCATTGACAAGGGCGATCTTCACGTCCTCGAGCTTGAAGGGGCGGATGATGGCCTCGATTTTCTTCATGGCTGTGCTGCGGTCAGGAAGGCGACGGTTGGAGTCTCTCAGAGTCCCCGCCTGAAGGGGGGACGGCTCCATTACCGCCGAGCCTTGCCGGGGTCGTCGTAACGGTTGCTACGCGCGCTCCGGGCCGCTGACGGGCGGGCCGGTTCGTCGCTGGGAGTTCCGCGCCATCCAGCAGTTCCTGTACGGTCAAAATCCGTTTCCCTGTCCCCCTGACCATGGCTTCCGGTGTCGCCGACGAGCCCCAGACCGTGACGCCCCTCTACGGGGAGCGGGCCATCGCCGAGGCCCAGCTGGTCTGCTTCGCCAACCCCCGCGAGGGTCGCGCCTACGAGGTGGCGATCGAACTGCCCGAGTTCACCTGCACCTGCCCGTTCTCCGGCTACCCCGATTTCGCCGTGCTGCGGCTGCTGTACCAGCCCGGCCCCCGGGTGCTGGAGCTCAAGGCCCTCAAGCTCTACGTCAACAGCTACCGCCACCGCTCCATCTCCCACGAGGAGGCGGCCAACCGGATCCTCGACGATCTGGTGAACGCCTGCGATCCCCTCTGGATGCAGCTGGAGGCCGATTTCAACCCCCGCGGCAACGTCCACACCGTGGTGCGGGTCAGCCACGGTGAGCGCCGGCCCTGCTGAGTCAGGCCTGCTGAGTCAGGGCTGGGGTTCCAGCCGCTGCAGCAGCACCGGCAGCTCGGCGGCGAAGGCGGTGAGGTTGCGGTTGCACAGGCCCGCCACGTGCAGCCGGCCGCCGGGGCCATCGGCGATGGCCCAGAGCTGGCGGGTGGCCACCAGGCTCAGGGCACCGCCCGCCAGGGCGATGGCGAAGCCGGTGTAGACGAGGGGCACGCCGGGGTCCCGTTTGAACAGGATGCCGCTGGCCGGCAGCACGCTCGCCACCCGGATCGGCAGCCCCTTCACCTCCTGGGCCTCGCCGCCGGGCACCAGCTGGGCCAGGGCCACGCCATCGGGGCCGAACACCTGCACCGGCCCCTGTTCGCTGGTGAGGCTCAGCAGCACCGGCTCGGTGCCATCGGGGCGGGTGGGCAGCACCAGTCCCCAGAGCTGGTCGCCCAGCTGGGGGAAGGTCTGCAGGGGCAGCTCCAGCACCGGGCTGCGCCCCAGCTGCAGGCTGATCGTCGCCAGGGACCAGTCGGCCTGGTACAGGGTCATGCCCCGGTAGCGCAGCGGGTGGTTGACGCTGATGGCGGCGGCGGTGGTGGGGGCGCCCTCGCCGGGGGAGATCAGCCGCAGGCTGGAGGAGAACTGCTCCGGGCGTCCGGCGGGATCGCGCTGGATGCGGAAGTCGTCGAGGGCCAGGGTCACCTGGGTGCTGCCGCGGCTGTCGAGCAGCTCCAGCTCCCGGCCCGGGGCCAGGAAGCGCTCCAGCCGCTGGCCCCCCAGGGCGCCCCAGGCCGCTCCCACCATCAGCACCACCATGCCGGCATGGACCAGCAGGGGCCCCACCCGGCCGAGCACGCCCCGGCGCGCGGCCAGGCGGTCCTCCTGGCGATGGATCTGCCAGCCCGCGCCGCGCAGATCGGCCTCCAGCCGCTCCAGGCCGGCGACGGGATGGTCGGTGACGAGGGTTTCGGCCACGCTCAGCTTGCTGAGCTGGCGGGGGCTGCGGTAGTCGATCCAGCGCAGGGAGGCCTGCAGGGCGGGCCACTGGCGGCGCCAGCTGCACAGGATCAGCGACAGGCCCAGCCAGGCCAGCAGGGCCAGGAACCAGCCACTGGAATACACATGATCCAGCTGCAGCCGCAGCACCCCGTCGCCGTCCAGCACCCCCAGCCAGGGGGTGGGGTCGTAGAGCCGGTGGTAGAAGCCGGCCTCCTCCTTCTGGGGAACGGCTGTGCCGATGCCGCTGGCCAGGGCGATCACCAGCAGCAGGGCAATGGCCAGGCGCAGGTCGGAGATCCAGGCGGCCAGGCGCTGCAGGGGGCGCCAGGGTGAAGCTGCCGTGCCGGTCATGGCAGCACCGACAGCAGGGTGAGGCCGCCGCTGGCGAGCAGCACCACGCCGCTGATCGGCGGCACCCACTGGCCCAGGCGGCGCAGCTGCAGCAGCCCCGGCAGGGAGGCGGCCACTGTGCCGGCCAGCAGCAGGGGCATCACCTGGCCGGCCCCGAAGCTGGTGAGCAGCGCCATACCCACCAGCGGCTGGCCGGCCTGGGCCATCCAGGCCAGCAGCACGGCCAGCACCGGGGTGGTGCAGGGGGTGGCGGCCAGGCCGAAGGCCAGGCCGGCCGCCAGCGGGGCCAGCGGCGCCGGCACCCGCCGCCGCCAGCGCTCGGGGTCGGGCCCGGCCGGCAACGGCAGCCGCAGCAGGCCCAGCAGGTTGAGGCCCATCACCACGGCCACGACGGCCACCAGCAGCGGCAGCTGGCCGGGAATGCGGCCGTAGAGGCGACCCATCAGGCCGCTGGCCAGGCCGAGCAGCACCAGGGCCGCCACGATGCCGGCCGCAAAGCTGACGCTGCGCTGCCAGGGGGGACGCCCCTGATCCTCAGCGCCGAAGCCGGCCAGATAGGCCAGGGTGACGGGCAGCAAGGAGAGGGAGCAGGGGCCGAGGCTGGTGAGCAGGCCGCCGCCGAACACCACCGCCAGGGTCAGGGGGCCGGGGTGGGCCAGGGAACCCTGGAGCAGCAGTTCGCTGCTGCGGGCCCAGTCGAACGGCAGCCCGGGGCTGAACATGGCCGATCGGAGTGGCAGCAGGGCTCAGCCTATCGGGGCAGGCCGGGGGGCCCGCCGGCGGGGCCGGACCGGCTCGAGTCCGGAGGACTCCAGGGAGCAGCGCAGCAGCAGGCCCGCCAGGAACAGGCTGCTGAGCAGGGAGTTGCCGCCGTAGCTGATCATCGGCAGGGGCAGGCCGGTGGTGGGCATCGAGCCGCTGGCCACGGCGATGTTGAGGATCGACTGGCCCACCAGCAGGGTGGTGCAGCCGATGGCCACCAGGCGGTGCTGGTTGCTGCGGCAGGCCAGGGCCACCCGCAGGCCCACGAACCCGAAGATCATCAGGAACAGCAGCAGCATCACCGAGCCGACATAGCCGAACTCCTCGGCGAAGACCGCGAAGATGAAGTCGGTGGTCTGGATGGGCAGATACTGGAGCTTCTGGGTGGAGAGCCCGAAGCCCGAACCGAGCACGCCCCCCGAACCGATGGCCAGCAGACTCTGCACCAGCTGGTAGCCGTCCCCCTGGGCGACGCGCCAGGGGTTGAGGAAGGAGGTGACCCGGTCGAGCTGGTAGGGGTTGATCATGATGCTGAGGCTGCCCAGCACGATCCCGCCGCCGGCGGCCCCCAGCAGCAGCGTCAGGGGCAGGCCGCCGGCCAGGGCCATGAGCCACAGAAGCAGGCCGAGCAGGGCGGCGGTGCTGAGGTTGGGCTGCTTGAGGATCAGCAGGATCACCACCCCGAAGATGCCGATCCAGAGAAGTTTCTGGTCGAGGGCGATGCGTCGCCAGTGGGAGAAGATCACGGCCCCCTGCAGCACGATGAAGGGCTTGATCAGTTCCGAGGGCTGCAGCTGCACCGGGCCGAGCACCAGCCAGCGGCTGGCCCCGTTGACGGTGGTCCCCACCACCAGGGTGGCGGCCACCATCAGGGCCCCCACCAGCAGGGACGGCGCCGCCAGGTGCAGCCAGCGCCGCATCGTCGTGCGCATGGCCAGCCAGAGCAGGCCCCAGCTGGCTACCAGCCAGATGGCCTGGCGCTTGACGTAGTAGGCCCCGTCCCCCATCTCCCGCTCGGCCACCCACCAGCTGGCGGAGGTGAGCACCAGCAGGCCCACCAGGCTCCAGAGGGCCACCAGGCCCAGCAGCAGGCGGGCTTCCGCGGGCCACTGCTGCCAGGGCAGCGGCAGGAAACCGGCGCCGGGACGGCCGTGGAGCAGGCGGGGGGCAGGGGTGGACAAGGCCGCGGGAGGGTGCCGGGAATGGCCCATTCAGCCGTGACCGGGGTGGGTTTGTCGAGTCGTGGTGAACAATTCGCCGCCTGCGCCGCTGGCGCCGCCGGGGCCGCTCGAAGGCAATAAAAAAGCCCGGCCATGGGCCGGGCGGATGGGTGGGAGCGCCGTGGGCGTCCTCAGTTGCCGCAGTTCTGCTGACGACGGCCGGTGGCCAGTTCCACCTTCAGGATCCTGCCGCCCTGCTTCATGATCCGCTGCTGCTCGGCGAACCAGCTGGAATAGGGCACCCACTTGGTGAAGTAGGTGTTCTGCAGCTCCCTCTGGCTGCGCGCCTTCTCGGGGCAGGGGATGCAGGCCGTGATCTTGAACAGGCGCATGGGGTGATCCTCGGAAAACGTGCCGTGGTGGGAGCGTTGCTGGGGATCAGTTGCCCAGGCCGGAGCTGATGTAGTCGAAGTAGACGCCCATCTCACGACCGGCATCGGGACCGACGAGGGAGGCGGTGGCTTCCTTCATGGCCTGGATCGACTGCACCGTGGCGCCGATGGGCACACCCAGGGAGTTGTAGGTCTCCTTGAGGCCGTTGAGCACGCGCTCGTCGAGGATCGACGTGTCACCGGCCAGCATGGCGTAGGTGGCGTAGCGAAGGTAGTAGTCGAGGTCGCGGATGCAGGCCGCGTAACGGCGGGTGGTGTACATGTTGCCGCCCGGACGGGTGATGTCCGAGTAGAGCAGGGCCTTGGCGACGGCTTCCTTGATGATGGCCGAAGCGTTGGCGCTGATCGTGGCGGCGGCACGCACCCGCAGCTCACCGCTGGCGAAGTACTGCTCGAGGCGGCCCATGGAGCTGCCGTCGAGATAGAGCCCCTGGACGTCGGCCTGGTTGATGACGTTGGTGATGGCGTCTTGCATGGATCCTGGGTTTGATGGCTTTGGACGATAGGGAGGTGAAACCTCAGGAGAGGGCGCCGACCACGTAGTCGAAGTAGAAGCCGGCCTCTTCGGCATCGGAGCCGGTGAGGAGGCCCGTGGCTGCGGTCTTCATCTCGCGCACGGCTTCCGCCATGGCTTCGAGGGGGGTGCCGAGGGCGCGATACATCTCGCGGGCCCCGATGACGCCGATCTCTTCGATCGGGGTCACATCCCCGGCGACCACGCCGTAGGTGACCAGGCGGAGGTAGTAGTCCATGTCGCGCAGGCAGGAAGCCGTCATCTCTTCCCCGTAGGCGTTGCCGCCGGGGGAGACGAGATCGGGGCGCTTCTGGAAAAGCTGGCCTCCGGCCTGCTTCACGATGCGCTCCCGGCTTTCAGCCAGGACCTGGGCGACGCGCAGACGACGCTGACCTCCTGCCACGAACGACTTGATCTGGTCAAGTTCGCCAGGGCTGAGGTAGCGGGCTTCGGCGTCCGCGTTGATGATCGAGTTGGAGACGATGCTCATGCAGTTCTGCCTCGAAACAAGCGGTCACCGTGAAGGAGACCGGTATCCGGTGGGTAAGGGTGATCGGCTTGGCCGACCGTCGCATCATTCTGTGGCAAGGCCCGTCGCTCCCATGGCAGCCGGTAACAGTTCTTCACGGCGGATCCGCCCGCGAGATCCCTTGGCTTGCAACGGCTTTGGCGGGAGTTGTTATCACCGTCGAAGCGCAGCAATTGTTCATCTTTTGAACCCGCCGTCCACGGCGGGACAAGTGCATCGACAGCCCAATTTCTCCGTCTCGTTGTAGAGACGGACCAAAAGAAACCCCCCGGGGCTGACCCGGGGGACCATCGGATGGGCTGGAGGGTCGCCCTCAGGGACGACCCGGGATGGCTGGCAACGGATCAGATCGCGCCCTTCAGGGAGGGGGTGAGCCCCGCGTTGCCGCCGTAGAGGGAAGCGGTGCGGTTCACGGTCGTCAGGGGCACGCCGTCCTCGGTGCCGAGGCCGCGCAGGTAGGGCACGGTGTCCTGGCCGAAGGCGGTGGCGTACTCCCGGGCGTTGAGCAGTTCGGCGACGGCGGCCTGCTGGCCGGCGGTGGCGCGGGTGGCGAGGAACCGGCTGACTTCGCCTGGCATGGCGGCGCGGCCGAGCAGGGCCAGGTAGGCGGCCGAGGCGGCCCGCAGGGGGGCCATCCGCTGGAGCCGCTGCTGGAAGAGCTCGCTGCCGGCGATCTGGGCCACGAACTCGGCCACCGAGAGCTGGCCGTCGCGCAGCTGGGACTCGGGATCCATCTGGCGCTCAGCCGCGAAGGGAACGCGGTTGAGGAGCTGGCGGTAGACCGCCTGCACCACTTCCTGCACCTGGGTCTCGCTGGGGTCGCGCAGCAACTGCACGGGCCGAGACAGGCTCTGACGACGACCGAAGCCCTGGGGAGAACCCGGTCGCAGGGCCTTGGCCATGGCGCCGTCGGGGGCCGTGGCGACGCCGCTCAGGAGGTTGGTGCCCACCAGGGCCTTCCAGCCGCTGGCGACGCCGATGCTGGCGGGGGCCACGTACCCGTTGCCGCCACCGGTGGCGACGCCGCTGCGCCAGACGGGGGCGGCACCACCGCCGGGCTGCCAGGGGGACTGGCTCCAGCTGCGGGTGGGGGCCGGGGGCTGCCGGAGGGTTCCGGGACCGCTCGGTGTGCCCGTGGAGGCTGCGGCACTCTGGCCGCCGGCCACATCCGCCTTCCATTGGCCGCGCACCTTGGGCCTGGCCGGAAGATTGCGGGGGACCAGATCGCCGACGGTGCGGATCTCCTGGGAGACCGGCACGGTGGGCCGCTGCAGGGGCGTGATGGCGGCAACCGTCTCGAGGGTGCGCACCAGGCCCGGGACGCGGCGGGCGTTGCGATCGGCCGGGGTGATGAAGCGCTCGTACGGGACGGTGTCCTCGCCGAAGCAGTCGTTGTACTCGCGGCCCTCGATCATGGCGTCGACGACGCCGTAGAAGCCCTTGCGGGCGGCGGTGTCGAAGTAGGCGTTGATCTCCCAGCGACCGAAGGTGGGCCGGCCGAGGATGCGGCGGTGCATCACTTCGATGGCCTTGGTGATGTAGAGGCCGCTCCAGTAACGACGGCGGAAAGCGTTGGAGCGGGCCACCTGGCGCACGAACTCCCGCAGGCTGATGTCGCCGTTCTCGAGCTTGATCTCCTCGACCTTGTTGCGCTCACCGGCGTAGCCGGCGGTGCCCAGCACCTGCACGTAGACCGCATTGATGACGGCCTGGGTGCTGGACTCGGTGCCGCGGATGCTGGGCTGGCCGCCCCGGCGTGGGGTGGAGCTGCCGCCGGTGGCGATCTGGCGCAGGCGCACCACCTTCGGCCCCACCCGGCGTGGGGTGGCCTTGCGGAACTGGGCGCTGTCCATGGGCCCGGGCTGGGCCATGCCGTTGCCGATCAGGATCCGACGGGTGTCGTAGCTGAAGGGGGCCGGACGGGTGGCCACCGAGGCCGTGCTGGACGGGAAGATCGCCCCGTAGGTGAGGGCCAGGGGATCGTTGCCGCCGCCGTAGGGGTGCTGGTCGGCGAGGGGCTGGCGGTAGGAGGCGTAGAGGGTGATGTACTGGGGCGCCCCCTCGAACGGCGCACTGAAGCGGAAGAGGTTGCGGTTGGATCCCCAGCCGGCGCTCTCCTGGGCCTCTTCGCCGATGTCGCGGAGATAGGGGACGGTTTCCTCACCGAAGACCCGGGCGTACTCCATGCCGTTGACCAGGGCATCGACGAGGCCGTTCAGCCCCTTGGCGCTGACGATGGCGAAGTACTGGCGGAACTCCTCGATCGAGCTCACGCCACGGCCCAGGAAGTGGCGGAAGGCGAGCTCCACCACACGGCTGTTGGAGAAGCGGCCGTAGAACTGGCGCCGGTAGACCTTGCTGCGGCCGAGGGCGCGGATGAACTCCCGCATCGAGAGCTGGCCCTGGCGCACCTGGGTGGCCTCCACCGGGCAGACCACCTGGGAGTAGCCCTTGATGATGTCCCGCTCGAACACCTGGCGGTAGGCGGCACGGATGATCTCGGCCTTCTCGGCACCGGAGAGGCCCGGCTTCATCACGAAGCGCTGGGCGCCTTCGGCGGCGAGGGCGTAGATCGCCGGCAGCTGCAGGCCCTGGTTGACGGGGCTGCCGAGGCGGGCCCGGGTGGAGGGGGTGGGGATCTCGAGCTCCTTGAGGAGCACGTTGAAGCAGTCGATCACCAGCTGGCGGGAGTCGGGCTCCCCCTTGAACAGGCCGGCGGCGGCGGCGCGCATCTCCTGCAGGGCCACGTTGGTGGCGGCCAGGGAGCAGGCCTTCTCGAGCACGTCGCGGAGACCGCGGGTGTTCACCGCCAGGATGCTGGGATCGCCGGCGATCACCGCGTAGCCCACATAGCGGAGGAACCAGGCCAGATCCCGCAGCGACTTGCGCATGCGGGCGTTGCCGTAGATCGCCACCGAGATGGGGTTGAAGCCGCTCGGCAGCACCACCCGCACGTCGGCGTCGGCCTGGACACCTTCAAGGATGCGGCCGAGCAGGCCACTGCCGCCGGATCCCTGGGCGAAGGTGCGCACCGAACGCTGGAAGGCGGCCTGGTCGGCGGCGAGGGCGACGCCGTCAGCGGTGCCGACGGCCGGGGTGCTGAGGGGAGCGTCGAGATAGGAGAGGGGCGTGCCGCCGGTGAAGATCCGGTTGGCGGCCTTGGCCACGATCGCGTCGGCGTTGGCGGAGATCCGTCGGGCGGCTTCGACGCGGATCTGGCCGCTGCGGAAGAAGGTGGTCAGGGCGTCCAGTTCGCCGCCGTCGGGAAAACGGTCCTGCTGCTCCGCTTTCCGGACGCTGGAGAGCGGCAGGGTGTCGTAGCGCTGGGGGGCGACCCTGGTGCTGCCGCTGCTGGCGGTCACGGTCATGAACGAGAGCGAGCCGGGCTGGGTCACGTTACGGCTGGCCCCCTGGCCCCCCGGGGCGGGATGAACAAATGTTTGCAGCCATCCGGCAGGTTCCTGCTGAACGGCGGTGCGCGCCGTGGAATGCTGCCCGGACCTGCACCGCTGCACGGATGGATCACCCACTGGAGGCCCCGCTGGATGCCGCCACCCCGGTGGTGAGCGCCTTCTACGACCGTTTCCCCTACCCGGGGGACCCCCTCCAGGACGGCCCGCCACCGGGATACAACTGGCGCTGGTGCGTGGACAGCGTCGTGGCGGCCGTGGACGGGGCGCTGCCGCCGGAGCCCAGGCCCTGGCGGATCCTCGACGCCGGCTGCGGCACGGGGGTGAGCACCGACTACCTCTGCCATCTCAACCCCGGCGCCGCGGTGCTGGCGGTCGACATCAGCGCCGGCGCCCTGGCGGTGGCCCGGGAGCGCACCGCCCGCTCCGGCGCCGCCGCCCAGGTGGCGGAGCTGCGCATCGAGCAGCGCAGCCTGCTCGACCTGGCCGGGGAGGGCCCCTTCGACTACATCAACTCGGTGGGGGTGCTGCATCACCTCGACCAACCCGAGGAGGGTCTGCGGGCCCTGGTGCCCCTGCTGCGGCCGGGGGGCCTGCTGCATCTCTTTCTTTATGCCGACGGCGGCCGCTGGGAGATCCACCGCACCCAGCGGGCCCTGGCCCTGATGGGGGTGGGCACCGGACCGGCGGGTCTGCGGCTGGGCCGGGAGCTGTTCGCCACCCTGCCCGAGTCCAACCGGCTGCGGCGGCACCACGAGCAGCGCTGGGCCCTCGACACCGCCGCCGACGCCAACTTTGCCGACATGTACCTCCATCCCCAGGAGACCAGCTACGACCTGGAGCGCCTGTTCCGCTTCGTCGACCAGCCCGGGATCCACTTCGCCGGCTTCTCCAATCCCGAGGTCTGGGATCCGGCCCGGCTGCTGCAGGGGGAACTGCTGGAGCGGGCCCGGGCGCTGTCGCCGCGGCAGCAGTGGGCCCTGGTGGAGAGCCTCGATCCCGACATCAGTCACTTCGAGTTCTTCCTGCGGCGCCAGGACGGCGGCGGGGCTCCGGAAACCCTGAGCAGCACGGTGCCGCAGGCGTGGAGCGACGAGGCCCTGCTGGCGGCGGGCGGTGAGCGCAACCGCTGCCTGTGGGGCTGGCCCTCCACGGCGCTGCTGGGTCCCGACCTGCGTCCCCTGACGATCACGGCGGAGGAGCTGGCCCTCATGGAAGCCTTGGAGGCGTCCCCCGCCGGCACGCCGATCGGAGCGCTTCCCCTGGCCCAGGGCCCCGCCGAGCGGGCGGCAGCGGCGCGGCGGCTCCGGGAGGAGCGGGTGCTTCTGTTGCTTAGAGCCTGAACGGGTCGAGTGATAAAGTCCGCACGCCAAGACGGAGCCTCGTCGGTTGCAGGCTGCCCTGACCCCCTCCCCGGATGCCGTCCCCCCCGCGGAGACGTCGACCGAAGAGGTCGCAGTCCATCCAACCATCGAGTCTCCCCCCCAGCCTGAACGCGCCGCCGCTCCGTCGACGGCGACCAACGGCATGGACGGGTACCTGCGGCTGCAGCGCCGGATGCTCCTTTCCACGGTCTGTGCCACCGCTCTTGCGGTGCCCATCACGGCCCTCTGGTTCGACCTCCCCACCGCTTTCAGCCTGCTGGTTGGAGCGCTGGCAGGACTCCTCTACCTCCGGCTCCTGGCCCGCAGCGTGACCCGCTTCGGCGTGGAAACCAAGGGGGTGGGCAAGGCCCAGTTGCTGGTGCCTGTGGTCCTGGTGGTCGCGGCCGCAAGGCTTCCCGTCCTCGAGATCCTTCCCGCCGTGCTGGGATTCCTGCTCTACAAGCCCGCTTTGATCGTTCAGGCCGTCCTCGACACCTGATACCTGTCCAGCCGCTTCGGCGGCCCTTCCCAGCCGCTTCGGCGGCCCCGACGTTCCGCCAGGTCCTATCCCCGATGGCTCCGTTGCCCCTCGCCCTTCCCTTCGCCGCCCTCGAGGTCGGCCAGCACCTGTACTGGCAGCTCGGCAATTACAAGATCCACGGCCAGGTCTTCCTGAGTTCCTGGGTCGTGATCGGCGCCCTGCTCGCCGTGGTGGTGGTCGGCACGCGCCGCCTGGAGCGTGACCCCAGGGGCGTGCAGAACCTGCTGGAGTTCCTCTGGGATTACCTGCGCGACATCGCCCGCGAATACATCGGTGAGAAGGCCTACCGCGACTGGCTCCCCTTCATCGGCACCTTGTTCCTGTTCATCTTCGTGAGCAACTGGGGCGGGGCCCTGATCCCCTGGAAGCTGGTCCACCTGCCCAACGGTGAACTGGGCGCCCCCACCGCCGACATCAACACCACCATCGCCCTGGCGCTGCTGGTGTCGCTGGCCTACTTCTATGCGGGGCTGAGCCGCAAGGGTTTCCGGTACTTCGAGTACTACGTGGAACCCACGCCGATCATGCTGCCGTTCAAGATCGTCGAGGACTTCACCAAGCCCCTCTCGCTCTCCTTCCGTCTGTTCGGCAACATCCTTGCCGACGAACTGGTGGTGGCGGTGCTGGCCTTCCTGGTGCCCCTGGTGGTGCCCCTGCCGGTGATGTTCCTCGGCCTGTTCACCAGCGCCATCCAGGCTCTGATCTTCGCCACCCTGGCGGCCTACTACATCGGTGAGGCCGTCCACGAGGAGCATCACTAGCCCAGCTCCCTGCCGGCCCGTTCCCTCGGTCTGGCAAACTCTCTGCGCGCAGGTCCGGCTCGATCCGGGCCCGCCTTCCCAGGTGTCCCCGGCGCAGGGTTCTCGACAAGGTTCCTTCCGCGCTTCCCCGGCGCCCCACATTTCTAACCCCACCATGGATTCCCTTACTTCCGCTGCGTCCGTCGTGGCTGCTGGTCTTGCCGTCGGTCTCGGCTCCATCGGTCCTGGCATCGGCCAGGGCACCGCTTCCGGCGGCGCCGTCGAAGGCATCGCCCGTCAGCCCGAAGCCGAAGGCAAGATCCGCGGCACCCTGCTGCTCTCCCTGGCCTTCATGGAATCGCTGACCATCTACGGCCTGGTGGTCGCCCTGGTGCTGCTGTTCGCCAACCCCTTCTCCTGATCGGAGAGCGTCTCGGGGAGGACAGGGCCGCCCGTCCGTTGCGGCCCTTCTCCACCCCCGGTCCCATCCACGCCTCCACCACCGCCCGCCTTATTGCCCCATGACCAGCTGGCTTCTGCTTGCCGAGGCAGGTGCGACCGCAGGGTCGCCCGAGGGAGGTCTGTTCGACCTCGACGCCACCCTGCCGCTCATGGCGCTGCAGGTGGTGATCCTCACCTTCATTCTCAACAGCCTGTTCTTCCGACCGGTCGGCAAGGCCGTGGAGGACCGTGAGGGCTACATCTCCACCAGCCGGACCCAGGCCAAGGAGAAGCTGGCCCAGGCCGAGCGCCTCGAGTCCGATCTCAAGGAGCAGCTCAAAGGGGCCCGCCTCGAGGCCCAGAAGGTGATTCTCGAGGCGGAGCAGGATTCCGATCGTCTCTACCGTGAGGCCCTGGCCGTGGCCCAGGCGGACGCGATCGCGAGCCGCGAAAGCGCCCGCAGCAAGATCGATGCTCAGCGCGCCGAAGCCCTGAGCGTTCTCGAGGCCGATGCCGACAGGCTCGCCGACCTCATCGTCGACCGTCTCCTGACCGCCTCATGATGACCTCCACCCTCCCGTCACTGCTGGCGAGCCACGGCAGCTTCGGCCTCAATTTCGACATCTTCGAGACCAACATCATCAACCTGGCGATCGTCATCGCCGGGCTGGTGTGGTTCCTGAGGGGCTTCCTCGGGGGCATCCTGGAGCGTCGCCGCGAGCGGATCCTGGGGGAACTCAAGGACGCCGAGGAGCGGCTGAATGCGGCCACCGCCTCCCTTGCCGAGGCCCAGAAGAGCCTGGGTGAGGCCCGCAACCGCGCCGAGAAAATCCGCGCCGACGGCAAGGCCCGCGCCGAGGCCATCCGTTTCGAGAGCGAAAAGCGCACCGTCGAGGAGATGGCACGCCTGAAGCAGGACTCCCAGTCCGACCTGGATTCAGAGGTTTCTCGTGTCAGCCGGCTGCTGCAGCGCGAAGCCGCCGAGATGGCCATCGCCAAGGCCCTGGTCAGCCTGCCCGGCCGCCTCGACGCCAGTGCCCAGGCCCAGCTGATCGATCAGTCCATTCAATCGATGGGGAACGCCTGATGCCTCTGCTCAACACCATCACCACCCCCTACGCCGACGCCTTCCTGCAGGTGTGCGACGCCAACGGTGACACCGAGGCGGTGATTGATCAGGCCCGGGCGATCCTCGCCCTCTGGCACGACTCCAGCGACCTGCGTGAGGCGATGGCCTCCCCGGTCCTCGAGGTCGAAGGCAAGAAGGCGGCACTCGAGCAACTCTTCGGCAAGGACATCTCCCCCTCCTTCCTCAACCTGCTCAAGCTGCTGGCCGACCGCCAGCGCATCGGCTTCCTCGATGCCGTCCTGGAGCGGCTCCTGGATCTCTACCGCGAGCAGAACCAGATCGCCCTGGCCACCGTGACCTCGGCGAGCCCCCTCAGCGAGGACCAGCAGGCCCTGCTCGCCGAGAAGGCCAAGGCCGTGGCCGGCACCGACAAGGTGGAGATCAGCCTCGCGGTGGATCCTGCCCTGATCGGCGGATTCGTCCTCAGCGTCGGTTCCCGGGTGATCGACGCCAGCCTCGCCGGTCAGGTGCGGCGCCTCGGCCTGACGCTCGCCAACGTGAGCTGACGCCTCCCTCCCTCCCCTCCTCTCCTCACTTCATCGCCTCCCCTCCGGGGACTCCCACCCATGGTTTCCATCCGCCCCGACGAGATCAGCGCCATCCTCAAGAAGCAGATCGCCGACTACGACAAGTCGGTCTCTGTGAGCAACGTCGGCACCGTCCTGCAGATTGGTGATGGCATCGCCCGGGTCTACGGCCTCGAGCAGGTGATGGCCGGTGAGCTGGTGCTGTTCGAAGACGGCACCGAGGGCCTGGCGCTGAACCTGGAGGACGACAACGTCGGCGTCGTGCTGATGGGCGAGGGCCTGGGCATCCAGGAGGGCAGCACCGTCAAGGCCACCGGTCGCATCGCCGCCGTCCCGGTGGGCGACGCCATGCTGGGCCGGGTGGTGAACGCCCTGGGCCAGCCGATCGACGGCAAGGGGGAGATCGCCACCACCGAGACCCGCCTGATCGAGTCGATGGCGCCCGGCATCATCCAGCGCAAGTCGGTGCATGAGCCGATGCAGACCGGCATCACGGCCATCGACGCCATGATTCCCATCGGCCGGGGGCAGCGCGAGCTGATCATCGGCGACCGCCAGACCGGCAAGACCGCCATCTGCATCGACACGATCCTCAACCAGAAGGGTGAGGACGTGGTCTGCGTCTACGTGGCCATCGGCCAGAAGAACGCCTCGGTGGCCAACGTGGTGGAAGTGCTGCGCGAGCGCGGCGCCCTCGACTACACCGTGGTGGTGGCCGCCAGCGCCTCGGAAGCCGCGGCCCTCCAGTACCTGGCCCCTTACACCGGCGCGGCCATCGCCGAGTCCTTCATGTACAAGGGCAAGGCCACCCTGGTGGTGTACGACGACCTCACCAAGCAGGCCCAGGCCTACCGCCAGATGTCCCTGCTGCTGCGCCGTCCGCCCGGTCGTGAGGCCTACCCCGGCGACGTCTTCTACTGCCACAGCCGCCTGCTGGAGCGGGCCGCCAAGCTCTCCGACGCCATGGGCAAGGGCAGCATGACCGCCCTGCCGATCATTGAGACCCAGGCCGGTGACGTCTCGGCCTACATCCCCACCAACGTGATCTCGATCACCGACGGCCAGGTGTTCCTCAGTTCCGACCTGTTCAACTCCGGTCTGCGGCCCGCCATCAACGTGGGCATCTCCGTGAGCCGGGTGGGCGGCGCCGCCCAGACCAAGGCCATCAAGAAGATCGCCGGCACCCTGAAGCTGGAGCTGGCCCAGTTCGACGAACTGGCCGCCTTCTCCCAGTTCGCCTCCGACCTGGACGCCGCCACCCAGGCCCAGCTGGCCCGGGGCAAGCGTCTGCGCGAACTGCTCAAGCAGCCCCAGTTCAGCCCCCTGATCCTGGCCGAGCAGGTGGCGGTGGTCTATGCGGGCGTCAAGGGTCTGATCGACGACGTGCCCGTGGAGCTGGTGCCCCAGTTCGCCCGCGGACTGCGTGAGTACCTCAAGAGCAACAAGCCCGAGTACATCAACAAGGTTCAGACCGAGAAGGTGCTCAGCGACGAGTCCGAAGCCATGCTCAAGGAGGCCATCGTCGAGGTCGCCTCCTCGATGCTGGCCGCCGCCTGAGGAGTCTCCACCCATGGCCAATCTCAAGGCAATCCGTGACCGGATCAGTTCGGTCAAGAACACGCGCAAGATCACCGAAGCCATGCGGCTGGTGGCCGCCGCCAAGGTCCGTCGTGCCCAGGAGCAGGTGCTGCGCACCCGCCCCTTCGCCGACCGCCTGGCCCGGGTGCTCCAGAACCTCGAGTCCCGCATGGGGTTCGAGGGAGCCGATTCGCCCCTGCTGGCCGAGCGCCGGCCGGTGGGCACCATCACCCTGCTGGTGGTCACCGGTGACCGGGGCCTCTGCGGTGGCTACAACGCCAACGTGATCCGCCGTGCCGAGCAGCGCTTCGCTGAGCTCAAGGGCCAGGGCTTCACGGTGGACATGGTGCTGATGGGCCGCAAGGCCATCACCTACTTCACCAACCGCTCCTACCCGATCCGGGCCACCTTCACCGGCCTGGAGCAGGTGCCCACCTCCCAGGAAGCGGGCGAAATCGCCAACGAAGTGCTCGCCGAGTTCCTCTCCGCCAGCACCGACCGCGTCGAGATCGTCTTCACCCGCTTCATCAACCTGGTGAGCTCCCAGCCGGTGGTCCAGACCCTGCTGCCCCTGGATCCCCAGGGCATCGCCAGCTCCGACGATGAGATCTTCCGTCTCATCACCCGCGACGGTCGCCTCGGGGTGGAGATCGGCAAGGTGGAGAACGCTGAGCCCGCCCTGCAGCCGGACTTCGTGTTCGAGCAGAGCCCGGAGCAGCTGCTCAATGCCCTGCTCCCCCTCTACCTGGCCAACCAGCTGCTGCGCTCCCTCCAGGAAGCGGCCGCCAGCGAACTGGCCAGCCGGATGACGGCCATGAACAACGCCAGCGACAACGCCAAGGCGCTCGCCAAGACCCTCACCCTCGACTACAACAAGGCCCGCCAGGCGGCCATCACCCAGGAGATCCTGGAAGTGGTGGGTGGCGCGGCAGCGATGGGCTGACGCTCAGCTCCAGATGGCCGGTGGCGGCATCCCGCTCCCGGCCCAGCTGCCAGCCTTCCGGGCAGAGCAGCAAGATTTCCATCGTCGTCCGCACGCGGCTTCCGTGGCAGAGGTGGCCCCCCACGGTGCGTCCCTCGGCGTCGGCGACCACCAGGTGCAGGTGGGCCCCATCCCTGCTGACGCTGCCCGCCAGCGTGATCACCTCCTGCGGACCGGCCAGCACGACCCCTTCGCCCTGATCGGCGAAGCGCAGCAGCGGACTTTCCAGGCTGCCGATCCCGCAGATGATGAAGCCGCAGAACTGCGGATCCGCCTGAGCCCACCGTTCGAGCTCGCCCCGCAGATCCACGCCCGGTGGCAGTCGGAGGGGGCGAAAGCTCATCGGAGGTTGGCCCTCAGGTCTCAGGATCCGCAGCGGTAGCCCTTCTCGCGGAAGACCCGCAGGCAGGCGTCCACCACGACGGGGTCGTAGAGCAGGCCCCGGTTGGTCTTGATCTCCCTGAGGGCGGCCTCGCTGCCCAGGCCGGCCCGGTAGGGGCGGTGGGCGCACATGGATTCCACCACGTCGGCGACGGCCACGATGCGGGATTCCTGTAGCAGTTGGTCCCCGGTGAGGCCATGGGGGTAGCCACTGCCGTCCATCCGCTCGTGGTGTTCGAGGACGATGCGGGCGATCGGCCAAGGGAAAGCCACGTCCTTGAGGATCTGGAAACCGGCCTCGACGTGTTCCTTGATCAGGTCGTACTCGTGGCGGGCCAGCCTGGTGGGCTTGCAGAGAATCTCCGCCGGAACGGTGATCTTGCCGATGTCATGGACGGAGGCCGCCAGCCGCACGGCCTCCAGCTCCCTGGCCGAGAGGCCCAGATCCGTCCCGATGGCGACCGCCAGGTTGGCCACCCTCTTCTGGTGGCCGGCGGTGTAAGGGTCCCGCATCTCCGCCATCCCCCCCAGCACCGTGACCAGCTGCCTGTAGAGCAGCTCCTGTTCCCTGAGGGTGTGGCTCCACCCCGCCTCCGCGAGCTCCCTGGCAACGAAGCTGCCCAGACGGGTTGCGATCGTGTCGAGCAGCAGCCGCTCCTCCGCCAGGAAGGGTCCTTCGCTGGCCGCTTCGAAAGGCTCGGTGTAGCCCACGTCCACCGTGCCGTAGGCCGTGTCGTTGACCCAGATTTCCGCCGACTGCACCGACGGACAGCGCTCCAGATCGCCCGTCTGGTAGCAGCGGTCGCCCCGCCGGATTCTGGCGACGGTGCTGGCGGGATGCAGCCAGGCCGCGGGGATCGTCGCAACGATCGCCTCCAGCATGTCATCGAGGCTGCCCTGGCTTGTGCTGATGATGGATTCGATCTGCTGAAGACAGTGGAGCTCCTTCATCCGTTCGGTGAGGGCCTGCTCCAACGGCAGCGACAGACCGGTTCCTGAGGGGGGTGCCACGGTGTGGGTGGCCGAGCAGCCGCCACAGGAACAATTCCCATTGTCATGGCTACGCCTACTCCCATTCCCTGTGGCATTCCCTATGGAGGGGCCGATGGATGCGTTCATATCGCCCTCGTTCCCGGAGGAACAGATCAGCACGATGCACCGGCGACGGCGGTCGTTGCCCTTCTGTTTTTCTTTACGCTACTCCTATGTCAGCAACCACGCACGTCCGGTGTCGCTGACGTGTGCTGGACGCGGCGCTCCTGGCGGGGAATCCCGTGGGGCAGCGCGCCGGCCGGGAGCATCACCGTCGCCAGTGGCGACCGCACGGCATGGCCGACCACGTCGACGCCTTCCCGTTGCAGCAGCTGGGCCTGGGTGTCGCCGTTGGGATCGCGCTTGGGCACGCCCAGGCTGCCGTCTCCTGACACGACGCGATACCAGGGAACGTCCAGCTTCGTGCTGTCATCCAGCTGGCTGAGGATGTAGGCGACATGTCTGGGCATCACCGCCAGATGCTCCCCGATGGATTGGTAGGTGGTGACTTTCGACTCGGGAATCGTCGCGACGATCCTGAGCACCTGATCCTTGATGCGCGCAAAAGCCTCGGACTTCGCCATGGGTGACTAGCTCGGCTCGCGCACGGAGATGATGACATTCCCCTTCTTTCGTCCCGTGTCGACATAACGATGGGCTGCCACGATCTGCTCAAACGAATAGATCCGATCGATCACCGGTTTGTACTCCCCCGTCTGGGCCAGGGCGGCAAGTTCGCGCAGATCCTCGAGCTTCACGGACGCCGGTCCGGCGATCACGGTCCGGCCGGATGTCAGCGACACCCACAGCCCCTTCAGCATGTCCGGCAGTCCGGCCAGCACCAGCAGCAGACGCCCCCCCGGCTTCAGGGAGCGCCGGCAGCGCGCGTACGGCGCCGTGCCGACCGTGTCGACGATCACGTCATAGGTCTGGCCGTCGCGGCTGAAGTCGTCCCGGGTGTAGTCGATGGCCTGGGCCGCCCCCAGGGAGCGCACCAGTTCGAGGTTCGCCGTGCTGCACACCCCGGTGACCTCTGCTCCCATGTGCCGGGCCAGCTGGACAACGGCCGTGCCCACCGCTCCGGAGGCCCCGTTCACCAGCACCCTCTCGCCGGGTCGCAGCTTGGCCCGGCGCAGGAAATCCAGGGCCGTCGTGCCGCCGAAGCAGAGCGCGGCGGCCGTTTCGTCCGTGAGGCCGGGTGGCGTGGCCACCACCATGCCGTCCTGGGGCAGGCAGAGGTACTCGGCATGGCAGCCCATGCCCATGTCGCTGAAGGCGAAGACCCGCTCCCCCACCTGAAACCGGCCCACACGCGGGCCCACCGCGGCCACGACCCCGGCCAGCTCCGAGCCGAGGACGGGCTGCCTGGGTTTCCGCAGACCGAACACCAGCCGCATGATCAGGCCGAAGCCCGTCGGCACCGTCTGGCTGCGGAGGCGCCAGTCGGCCGATGTGACCGTGGTGGCATGGATCCGGATCAGGATCTCCTCGGCCTTCGGGGTCGGTGTCGGCAACTCCTTGATGCGCAACACCTCGGGTGGTCCATAGCGCTCGGCGAGGACGGCTTTCATGGCAGGGGGGATCCGAGAAAGGAGGCATAGGACCTGGCGAGGGCTTGCTTGCCGCCCGTTTCGACCACGGCGCCGTGGGCCACGATCACCCGGTCGAAGTCCCACTGCAGGACAACCTGCATGGCCCTGCGCAGCGAAGCCCGCTCGGCGGTGGCCAGGCGCTCGAGAATGGAGGGCTCCAGCCGACCGTAACCGCCGCCGATCCGCGTGAGGCAGCGGGTGAGCCAGGGGGCGGAGGCGTCGAAGTGGAAGGCGCTGTCCGTCAGGACGAGGGTCCGGGTTGGGGTGTGGCAGAAGGCCACCTCGTGCAGCGGCGATGGGCCGGTGGGCCCCAGGGTGTGGAGCCCGCTGAGGCTGCACAGCCGCAGCTCCGGCCATGGCGACGGGGCTGCGGTGTCAAGCAGGTGGTCCAGTTCCAGGTGGGGGCACTTCTGCCTCAGCGCGGGCGGCCCCCAGACGGTGGCCTGGGGAAAGCGCTGCTGGAAGGCCTGGAGATACAGATGGTGGAAGGCGTTGGGCGCCACGATATCGGTGACGACACCGATGGCGGCCAGGTCCTGTTCGAGCTCAGGGGTTGGCTGAATCGGCGAAAGAATCACCAGCCGGTGGCTGTTCTCCAGGCGGAAAACGCTCATCCGGGTGCCGATGCTCAGGCCGAAGTAGGTCTGCGGCGCCTCGGCCACCCAGAGATCCTCGGCGAGGCGCCGCAGCATGGGGGATCCCGACGAGCGGGTTCAAGCTAGGGGAGTCCAGTTGTGGATGGTGATGTGTCCTGGCTGGGAACGCACCCGGGCCAGCCATTCCCGGATGGCGGGATAGGCGCCCAGATCGAATCCTCCCTCCCCGGCCACGTGGGTGTAGGCGTACAGCGCGATGTCGGCGATGCCGTAGCGCTCCTCCACGAAGAAGCCGCG
Source organism: Cyanobium gracile UHCC 0139 (assembly GCF_034931325.1). Taxonomy (GTDB): domain Bacteria; phylum Cyanobacteriota; class Cyanobacteriia; order PCC-6307; family Cyanobiaceae; genus Cyanobium; species Cyanobium gracile_B. The sequence continues at coordinate 102,747 of NZ_JAYGHX010000003.1, forward strand.
ACGGCTGAGGTGCCCCTCCATCACCTGCAACGCGGCATGTCCGAGCGCGTGCTTCTGCCGCAGGAGGTCCGTCTCGAATGGCGTCAACGGGATTCCGCGGATCGACAGCCAGAACCGCGCCGTCGCGATGGCCGGTTCGTGGCTGTACTGCTCGAAGAACATCCACTGCAGCACCTGGGCCTGGGCCAGCGGGCCGCGGGGCCAGTACGCGGTGTCCTGGGCCAGCCAGTGGAGAATCGCGTTCGATTCGAAGAGGAACGTGCCGTCGTCCAGTTCGAGCACGGGGATGCGGCCGTTGGGATTCATCTCCAGGAAGCGCGGAGTTCTGGTCTCCCCCTTGAGAACGTCGACGGGGATGTACCGATAGGGCCGCTCCAGGTGCGAGAGCAGCAGCCGGACCTTGTAGCCGTTGCCGGAGGGCGGATAGTCGAACAGCTTCATCGCCGTGCCGCCGTCATCGGGGTCGCCGATCCAGCGCCATGACGACGATCGCGGTTGGCGGGGAGGTCATCGGGAGCAACGGCAGGAGAGACCACAAGGGGAGCGGACGGTCGTGGCGCCCAACGTACCGGTTCATCCGTGGCGACTTTGTTTTCGATTGCCCCTACTCCTCATCCATCGGGTGCAACCGGGTTGTTGGCTTGCGCTGCTGGGCGCTTGTCCCCCGCCTCTCTGAGCCGCTCCTGGGGTGATTCTCGACAAGACAAAAACGAATGCCTTCTCCCTCAAAACGCTCAAATCAGTCAACATCTAGATTCACGCGACGATTGCAAACCTCTTGCTCTACCTGGCATCACAGAACTTTGTCACAAACGAATCCTAAATCAATTACCCCGTTCATCAGGAAGCAAGCGCAACACTATAAACAATTTGAGAAGCAGTGGCAGTGTTTCGGGCAATTCAACTTCAATAGCCGACCACCCCCACGGTCCTAACCTTCGAATCCGAACCGAACCAAGATCCTGATTATCAGAAATGATACGAGAGTCTTGCCATACATACACTTGATGATCGTACTCTAGGACTTGGGATGGAGGTAGGGACAGCATTTTCAACGTCATGGATGCGACACAGGTTTTACCCTGTCTAAGCTCATAGCGATTGTGGATGGGAAATCCTCTTCCTACCATCCTCAACGTTTTTCTCTGAATCATCAGCCTGCCTTGGGAGGTCCAAAAGCTAAATGTCGCTCTGGCGACTTCCTTGTTGTCGATAAAAATGCGATACCCACACAGACTAGGATGAATTCTGAGCATTTTCAGATGAACTCTGAGCTTGGCCGTAATGTTGAAAAGAAGGCAAGCTCGGTGATTGCGTTTGCGTGATGGAATTCTCCACAGTCTACCCCAAAGGCACCCCTGCACTCAATGTTCGACCACCAAAGATGCCGGTTCCAACGATAAGTTGGCCATGTTCCCCAGCAGGATGGTCATGCAGATACTTTGTTTCCAGAATTTAGAGGAAGCAGCGCAGCTCCGCCATCAGTCGGATACCGATGCAGTTTGCTGGTGAACACGCTGGAGTAAGTCTCCTTCCATGTCCGGTCTTGAACTTCAAAGTATTTTGGCACTTCGTCCAACTTTTGTCACGCTCAAGATCAGAAGCGGGCGAGCCAACTTGCGCATTGCCGACTTCCTCCGCTCCCGTCTTCTGTATCTTGATGTTAGAAGGTCCACTCATCGGTAGACATCTCTTCTATGGCCAGCCTTTACAACTTCGACAACACGCGCCTGATCATCGACGGCGTACATGACCCTATAGTTGCCTTGACGGACACGATAAAGGTTGGGCCTTCCCGCCAGCTTTTCAGACCCTGACGGTCTCGGTTGAGTGGCAAGTGACTTGATCCTATCAATCAATCGAGTGAGCGTCGCCTTGTCAGATATCGCCCGGATGAGGAGTTCATCGTTGGGCTGGGGGCTGCGCTGGAAGTCCTCACCCCCGATGAGCACGACACCCTGATGACGTCTGGATCGCCCTTCGCCATGGAGCTGAGGCGCGATGCGCGCTGGGTGTGGTCTCGGCGGCCGGGAGGGGCAACAGCGACTGAGGCCAAGCTGGGGAAACCCCATGAGAGTGCATCCATGGATCGATATGTTCCATTCGGCTCTCCTTGGACTCCCGAGCATTCCATGCCATTGCGAGGCTGACGCCCATCCATCGTTGCGATGACCACTACTGGGCCTGGGCCTCAATTTCCTGTTTCGAAACGACGCCATCACCGTTCTCATCCGTCATGTTGAAGGCCCGGCTATACATGCCGAAGCGTCGGATCCTGGGCGCCCGGCCGAGGCCTTGGTCTGCGTTGAGATTGACGAAGGTCTTGAATTCAGCGAAATCGAGTTGCTTGTCCTGATTGGCGTCAGCCTTGAGGAAATTCGCCTGGGCCTGGGCGCGTTCGGATGAGGCGGTTGCCGGCAAGACGAGCGCCATCCACAGGGCTGTTGCCGAGGCAAGACGGGTGGCGAAAGACCGTTTGGTGTTCATGGTGTTAACTCCAAGGAGATTGGCTGAGGTTGGCCGTTGGAGGGCGGCAGCCGCTGAGGAAGACAGACTGATCGCCGATGGCTTTGGATGCGAACTCAAACGATTAGATGGAATGTTGTCCAGCACCTGGGGGCCCAAACAGGATGGAAAGCCGTTGTTTCCAGCCGGACTTCGCTGCCCTGAACTCAGCGAACATGGCCAGCCACTCGCCAAACACGATCTTGAAAGGATTGAGCGTTCTGGCTTGGCCGGCAAGTCCGTAGCGGAGCGTTTCCTTGGCCGGCTGCTCCGTGAAGGTGCCGAAGAGCCGGTCAAAGACAATCAGTGTCCCACCAAAATTCTTGTCGAGGCAAGTTTCGTTGCAGGCATGGTGAAGCCGGTGATGGGACGGGCTGTTCAAGATCCATTCCAGGAACCCAAGGCGTGGCAGCCACTCGGAATGGATGAAGAACTGGTAGCCGAGGTTGAGGCTGAGAGCGATCACAATGGCGATCGGGTGGAACCCAATCAGAGCCAGCGGGACATAAATGAGATAGTGACCGGATAATCCCGCCGTCCATCCGAGCCGAATGCCAGCGGTCAGATTGATCCGGGTGGAGGAGTGGTGCACCGCGTGGGTCGCCCACAACCAGCGCACCTGGTGGGAGGCGCGGTGATGCCAATAGTAGACAAACTCCACGATCACAAAGAACGCGATCCAGGCCAGTGGTGACACCAGATCAATGTCGAAAAGTCGATGGTTGTAGGCCAGGAAGAGGGGCACCGAGACGACTGCGGCCTCCATCGTCCGGATGATCTGGTGGCCGAATGCGATCACGAAGGACGCTGCAGTTTCATCGATGTCATGGGTGTCGACACGGGCGAAGCGGCTGGCGGTGTACTCCAGTGCCATGAGCCCGACGACGATGGCGAGTAACAGGGGCCCCAATGCAGTGCGGGCGGCCGCAATCGGACTGGGATCAACCATGGGATTCTCCACGTGGTGCGAGGTGGCCACACCAAGAAGGTAAGAGGCCAACTTGACGGGGGGTTTTCCGTGTGGATGCGTTTTGCGGAGATTTGTGGCCAGACTTTGTCAGTTTGTGCATGAGCCACACCAACGCCTGCCGAACGGCTACAGAGGGTGCACCTCGCCGAGCCTGGGGATGGGCGCAGAGCCAACCAAGATCCTTGTGGTCGATGATGATGACGATATCCGAGGGCTCCTCATCGGCGTCCTGAGCGAGGAGGGGTTTGCCGCCAGGGGCGTTCCCGATGCGGGACGCATGGACGCCGCCATCGCGCTCGAGCGACCCGACCTCGTCATCCTCGATCTGATGCTCCCCGGTGAGGACGGCCTGTCAATCTGCCGGCGGCTGCGCGCGGCCTCGTCAATTCCCGTGATCATGCTCACGGCCCGAAGTGCTGAAGTCGATCGCATCGTCGGACTTGAACTCGGTGCCGATGACTATGTGACGAAACCGTTCTCCAAACGGGAACTGGTGGCCCGGATTCGATCCGTGTTGCGCCGTGGCGGGCCGCCGGCAGGACGCAACCCGCCCCAGGAGGTGCTCCAATTCAATCAATACACGGTCCATGTGAATGCGCGACGTCTTTCGGATTCATCAGGACGTGACATTGCACTGACCAGCGCTGAATTTGATTTGCTTGTCTGCTTTGTCCAGGCACCCCAGCGTGTGCTTTCGAGGGATCTGCTTCTCGAGAAGGTCCACCAGCGCCGTGGGGATCCCTTTGACCGGTCCATCGATACCTTGGTGTCGCGGCTGCGGAAGAAGATCGAAGCGGCCAGTGACAACGAACGGCTCATCGCCACGATCCGAAGTCATGGCTATCTGTTCACGCCAACGGTGCAGGTCGTGTCGGGATGAAAACGTCCCATCTGGTTCGCCTCGGCCTGACCCTTGTGGTCACACTGCTCACGATCTCCGTGATGGCCGCGGCCTATGTGCTGCGGCGGTCGCCCATCAACGCGCAGGCAACGATTCCCTCGCCGGCCAAGGTGGCGGCGATGGCTGATCTGCTCGACGGGCTCTCCGACGAGGCGCGGGCGAAGATCCTGCCGGCGCTGTCGACTCCGACCCTCGAAGTCACGCTTGAACCCCATGCCGGGCCCGCGCTCAGCCCTGCGGCGCCGGCAGAGCGGCCACTGAAAGAGCTCGCAGCTGCCTACCGGGCGGCGATGCCGAACCGTGCCATCGGGCTGGATGTCTGGCGACCCGGGCGGCCGATGGACGACCTGCCACCGCTGCTGCGCAGCGCCGATGAAAGACGCGTTCTGATCACCACCTTGGACCGCAACACGCTGCTCGTTCTGCGATCCCGGGAGCTGTTTCCGGTGACCAATTTCGGCTTACCCCTCGGCTTCGGCGCCGGGCTGGTGGGGACGGTCTTCGCCACGCTGATGCTGGTGTTCCTGTTGCGTCAGATCCGACCGCTGGAAGAGTTGGCGCGTGCCGTCGACAGCATTGATCTGAACGCTGACCCCCAACCGATCAGGGACGTGAGGTCAGCGGCGCCTGAGATCCGCGCCCTCGTGGGAGCCTTCAACCGGCAACAGGAGCGACTGTCGCGACTGTTGCAGGCGCGCCTTGCCCTTGTCGGCGGTCTCCAGCACGATGTAAGGACATTGGCCACCAAGGTTCGGCTGCGTTTGGAGAACGCGCCCACCTCCCAGGGTCTGGACCATGCCATCTCGGACCTCGACGACATGGTTCGCCTGCTGGATGATGCCCTGCTCGCCACCCAAGGTACCGAGACAGCGACGGAGGATGGTCTCGAACTGGTCGACATCCACGCCTTGCTGAGCCTGGAACTGGAGGCTCGACCGGATCAGTGCGTCAGCCTCGACGGGGTTGGGGACGGGCCGACGCCTCGGCTCTACGTGCTTGGGAACCGCCTCGCCCTGCGTCGGGTTTTTGCCAACCTGATCGACAACGCGCTGAAGCACGGTCACCTGGCGCGGATCGGGGTGGCCAGGATGCCGCCTGATCGGGTCGTGGTGACCATTGATGACCGCGGTCCCGGCATTCCAGCGGCGATGCGTGACTTGGTGCGCGAGCCGTTCGTGCGGCTTGAGCGTTCGCGGGCGCGAACGACCGGCGGCTCCGGGCTTGGACTCGCCATTGTCAGCAACCTTGTGGCCCGTCACCATGGCCACTTCACGATTGCGGACGCACCTGGGGGCGGTGCAAGGGTCACCGTGGAACTGCCGCAGTTCCGGGCTGATCGGGCTTGATGCCCACGGTGGTCGGGCGCCATCTGCAGTGAACACGCCCAGTGCACTCCAGCGCCTCGCTTCGTTTAGCTCAGGCCTCGCCCGTCTTCACCCCACTGGACTTGACGTGTATCCCGAGTGCTCAAACAGTCCTCATGAGAACTTCCCTACCAGCCTGATTTTTTCAGGACCAGCCCATTGAAATGCAAGCGCCACACGCCTGATTAGATCCTCCCCAAGCTGCGCACCGCTGAGCAGCTCCTCAACCAGGTCCTGGTGATGTATTTCTTTAACCGCTGATGGCTTAATAGAGAAGCTATAGTCGGCCACTATCTCTTAGGCTTGTGACAAACTGCTCGAAGCTAGAGCTTGACTCAGCTTGCCTTTGATCAGCGTTTTTCAAATCATCAGCATCTTTGGCCAATGTCATGCGCACCGCTTCGTTGACCATGTCCGAAATTGAGCGGTTACATGCTGCAGCTCTTAGGCGCAGTGCACGATGTACTTTCGCGTCAAAGTATATTGGTGCCCCGTTTTCTTTCATACATTCCTTAACCTTAGCGCTTTGACGTCAGAACGTCAGGGCTTCCTGCTTTTCTCTGATCCTTCTAACAACTAAATGGGTGGTTACGTGATGCACGCAAAGGGCTTCGCAGGTTGCCGCCTATGCAGAGGACAGTTAGGCCGTACGTCGGAGCGGGCTTGGCCGTGACTGGGTTCCTTGCCATCCTTGCTCGTTGACTTGCATGCATCTCGTAGCCGTTATGCACCTAGAAAAACTCCTTGGCAAGGGTCGGTGCCTCTGGTGGGTCCAAGCGCTGGCCCTCCGTCTGGAGCGGGTTGCTGGTCTGCTGCCCATGCAGCCACCATTCGCCGTGGATGTCCTTCAAAGCGGTTCCCTGGTCCCTGTTTCGGCATCCCCGGCACGGTGAGTGGCGAGCTCCATGGCTCCGGCGATGCACCTTGCTCGTCCTGGAGGTGGTTTGCCGCAGCGCACGGCAGCGACGTCCGGCTCACAGCAGGTCGGCGGGGCTGCGCACGCCGCAGGGGCCGCGGTTGAGCATGTGCGTGTAGATCATCGTGGTGCGCACGTCGTTGTGGCCGAGCAGCTCCTGAATGGTTCGGATGTCGGCGCCTCTCTCCAGAAGGTGCGTGGCGAAGGAGTGGCGGAAGGTTGGCAGCTCACCCGTTTCGGGATCCTCGTGGCCTGCACCGCCCTGCGCACCTCTTTCTGCACGATGGAGGCATCGAGGTGGTGCCGTCCTTCCCTGCCATTGGATGGATCCCGCCAGCGGCGGCTCTGGGGGAAAACCCATTGCCAGCCCCATTCCCTTGCCGCATTTGGATACTTGCGCTCCAGCGCATGGGGGAGCAGCACCCTCCCCCAGCCGGCGGCGAGGTCGCCGCCATGCACCTGGCGCACCTGCTCCAAGTGCACTCCGAGAAGATCCACCAGCCGCTCCGGTATCAGGGTGAGGCGTTCCTTGTCGCCCTTGCCGCTGCGCACCGTGATCTGCCGGTGGCTGAAGTCGAGATCCCGCTCCCGTACAGCAGCGACACCACGAGGCCCGTGGTGCCTTCCAGCTGGCTGAGCACCAGCTGCACTTCCGCCGGCGTCATCACCACCGGCAGCCGCCGTCGCACCCGGGCGCGCACCACCCCAGATAGGTCGCCCGGATCCGTCCCCAGCACGTGCCGATAGAGGAACAGCAGCGCCGAGAGGGCCTGGGTCTGGCTGGAGGCGCTCACCCCCCCCCCCCTTCCACCGCCAGGTGCGTGAGGAACGCATTGATCTCCTCCTGCCCCATCTCCCGGGGCGGCCGCAGTTTGTGGAAGCGCAGAAACCGTCGCACCCATTGCTCGTCGGTCCCGGCGGTGCGGCGGGCGTAGTGGCGCACGGCCAGTTCTTCCCGCAGCTTCTCCAGCAGGCGCGGCGCTCGTCACGGGGTGGTGGTGGGTGGCGGCTGAATGGCTCGGTGTCGGACCCTTGGGGCAGCATTCCCTGGCCCGGACGCTGCTCCCCCCATGGCTGAGGCCACCACCCCCGCCGCCCTGGCGATCGAGCCCCTGTTCCCGATGGCCCTGGGCCGGGTGCAGCTGGCGCCCGATCCCCTCGACACCGCCCTGCTGCTGCAGCGGGTCCTGGCCCTGCGGGAGCAGGACCCCAGCGAGGAGGGCGTCGCCTGGACCGGGGATGTGCGCGGCGCCGGGGAACTGCACCGTGACCCCCTGTTCGCCCCCCTGATCGGTCGGCTGGCGGGCCATGCCTGGGCGTATATGGCGGCGCTGGGGTTCGATCGCCGGCGTCTGGCGCTGCACGTGCAGCGCAGCTGGCCGGTGGTCAGCGAGGCCGGCGAGCAGGTGGGGCGCCACCACCACCCCAACGCCCATCTCAGCGCCATCTATTACCTCAATGGCGACGGCAGCGGCCGCAGTGGCTGCCTGCGCCTGTTCGCCCCCCGCCAGGTGAACGAGCTGGTGCCGGGGCTGGCGGTGGGCCAGGACGGGCCGATCGGGGCCGATGCCGTCCTCAACCGTCCCTGGCATGACGTGGCGCCCAGGGCAGGGCTGCTGCTGCTGTTCCCCTCGTCGGTCGACCATGCGGTGCTGCCCAACGAGGACCCGGACGACACCCGCTTCTCGCTCAGCATCGACTTCCTGCTCACGGCCCCGGCGAACGCTCCCGATCCGGGCGAGTACCTCGCCCCCCACCCCGGCCGCTGGCTGGCGATCGGGGAAGATGGGATCGAGCCGGGAGCCTGAGCCGCCCTGCCGCCGCCGCCCCTTCCCGACCCCCATTCCCCGTGTCCGAGACCACTCCAGCGACCACCCCAGAGCTCCCCGTCTTCCAGATCAGCGCCAGCCTGGATGGCGCCTCGTACAGCTTTCCCTGCCGCAGCGACCAGACGGTGCTGAGCGCCGCCGAGGCGGCCGGGGTGCCCTTGCCCAGCTCCTGCTGCTCGGGCGTCTGCACCACCTGCGCCGCCCTGCTGCGCAGCGGCATGGTGCACCAGCCCGATGCCATGGGCGTGAAGGCCGAGCTGCAGGAGAAGGGCTTTGCCCTGCTGTGCGTCTCCTATCCCCTCGCCGACCTTGAACTGCTGGCCGGCCAGGAGGACGCCCTCTACGAGGCCCAGTTCGGACAGTTCCAGAAGTGAGGGTCCTGGTGCCCCTCGAACTGTGGCTGCAGGCGTCCCCCGGCCCCCTGCTGCCCCAGCTGCGGCAGGGGCTGGCGCGGGAGGCCCGCCGCCTGGCCGGTGAGGGCGCCGAACCCCTGCGCTGGGCGATCACCGCGGTGGATCCCCGCCGCGGCCTGCGGCTCGAGGGGATCGTGGTGGCGCCGGCCCCCGCTCCCGGCCCTTGAGCGCGGCGGCCCCGCCCCTGCCCACCCTGCTGGTGATCCCCACCGGGGTGGGTTGCGCCGTGGGTGGCTTCGCCGGCGACGGCCTGCCGGCGGCCCGGCTGCTGGCGGCGGCCAGCGGCTGCCTGATCACCCACCCCAACGTGATGAACGCCGCCTCCCTCTACTGGAGCGACCGGCGCCTGCACTACGTGGAAGGCTGGAGCCTCGACCGCTTCGCCGCCGGAGAGCTGGCCCTGGCTCCGGTGCCCAGCCAGCGGGTGGGCGTGCTGCTGGATGCGGGCATCGAAGCGGAGCTGCTGCTGCGCCATCGCCAGGTGATCGACGCCTGCCGCGCCAGCCTGGGGTTGACGATCGGCCCGGTGCTCAGCACGGATGGACCCCTGGAGGTGAGCCTCTCGATCGGGCCCAGCGGCAGCAGCTGGGGCACCCTCGGCCGGCCCGATGCGCTGCTGCGGGCCGGTGAAGCGCTGCGGGACGCCGGGGCCACGGCGATTGCCGTGGTGGCCCGCTTCCCCGACGAGCCCGGCAGCGACGCCCTGGCGGCCTACCGCCACGGCACGGGGGTGGATGCCCTGGCCGGGGCGGAGGCGGTGATCAGCCACCTGCTGGTGCGCCACCTGGGGCTGCCCTGTGCCCATGCCCCCGCCCTGGCGCCCCTGCCGCCCGACCCCGCTCTGGATCCGCGGGCGGCGGCCGAGGAGCTGGGCCACACCTTCCTGCCCTGCGTGCTGGTGGGCCTCAGCCGGGCCCCCTCGCTGCGGCCCGAGCCGGCCAGCGGCAACGGGCTGCTGCACGGCGCCGATGTGGGGGTGGTGGTGGCACCGGCGGGAGCCCTGGGGGGGGAGGCGGTGCTGGCCTGCGCCGAGCGGGGCGTGCCCGTGATCGCCGTGGAGGGGAACCCCTGCCTGCTGCAGGTCAGCGGCGAGGCCCTGGGGCTGTCGGTGATCCCGGCCGCCAGCTACGCCGAAGCGGCTGGGATCGTGCTGGCCCTGCGGGAGGGCCTCGATCCGGCGGCGCTGCGGCGACCCCTGCCCCAGACCATGGGCAGGGGCTGAGGGGGCTCAGGGCTCGCCGAGGAAGTCACGCTTGCCCAGTTCCACGCCGTTGTGGCGCAGGATGTCGTAGGCGGTGGTGACGTGGAAATAGACGTTGGGCAGCACGAAGAACAGCAGGAAGCTCTGGCCATTGAAACGGAGGGTCTCGCCGCGGATCGGCAGTTCGATCGGTTTGGTTTCGGTGCCGTCGATCTGCTCGGCGGAGAAGCCCTCCAGGCTGGCGACGGTCGTCTCGATGCGGCCGATGAGGTCGTCGAAGGAGGCTTCGTGGTCCTCCATCGATACGCTCTCCACCCCCGCCAGCCGGGCCAGGCCGCGGCGGGCGATGTCGGTGGCGATCTGCACCTGGCGCACCAGGGGGAACATGTCGGGGTAAAGGCGGGCCTGGAGCAGCACGTCGGGATCGATTCCCCGGGATTCGGCGTGTCCCGCCGCCTTGGCCAGGATCCCCGCCAGGTTGCGCAGGCTGCGGGCCAGGGGCGGAACGGCCGCCTCGAACATCGAGAGGGACATGGCTGGGGCGAGGGCCGGAGCAGGCGGGTCGGACTGTAGGCCGGTCGACCGGGTGGCCGGGGACCGTCGATGAGCAGAAACACTCAGCCGGTTTCCACCCTAAGGCGGATCGATTATGAGTTAAGCTCTCTTCGATCGCTGCTCCGGGCGGCGCGTCGTCAAGTCGTTCTTCACACATTCACATGGCTGCCATCGAAAAGGTCCCCAGCGTCGTCTTCAAGACCCGTGTGCGCGATGAATCCGTGCCGGGCCCCAACCCCTTCCGCTGGCAGGACCTGACCACCGACGACATCTTCAAGGGCAAGAAGGTGGTGGTGTTCTCCCTTCCCGGTGCCTTCACCCCCACCTGCTCCTCCAACCACCTGCCCCGTTACGAGGCTCTGTACGAAGAGTTCAAGGCCCATGGTGTCGACAGCATCGTCTGTGTGTCCGTCAACGACGCCTTCGTGATGTTCCAGTGGGGCAAGCAGGTGGGCGCCGACAAGGTGTTCCTGCTTCCCGACGGCAACGGTGAGTTCAGCCGCAAGATGGGCATGCTCGTCGAAAAGGGCAACCTGGGTTTCGGTGCGCGCTCCTGGCGCTACTCGATGCTGGTCAACGACGGCACCATCGAAAAGATGTTCGTGGAGCCCGGGCTCGAGGACAACTGCCCCACCGACCCTTTCGAGTGCTCCGACGCCGACACGATGCTGGCCTACCTGAAGGGCACCGCCCCCGCCGGCGTCTCCGCCCCCAGCCGCGAGTTCGTCGGCTGAGCCTCCCCCAGGGCTGAGCTCCCCACCCCCGTTCCGTCCGCGGATCGGGGGTTTTCTCTTTCCTCGACGCTGCCCTGCCGGCGTCGCCTCGCCACCATGAGCCCATCGGACGACGGCGGGCGAAGCAGTGGGCGAGGCAGTGGGCGAAGCAGTGGGCGAGGCGGGGAACAGTGCCATCTCCACGACCACCTTCCGTTTCCGGCCCCTGGGCCCCGGGCGATTCGTGGTGGCGGCGTTCCTCTTGCTGTGGCTCTGCGGATGGCTGGCGGGGGAGGTGTTCGCCCTCTGGATCCTCTGGAAGCTGGTGGGCGCATTTCTCGCCAGCGGTGAAGGGGCCCTGCCGGTGGCCCTGTTCCTGCTGGTGTGGCTGGGCCTCTGGAGTCTCGGTGGCGCCGCCGCCCTGCGTGCGCTGCTGCGGGCGCTGTGGTCGGAGGACCGGTTGACTCTCGCGGCGGACGGGATGCTGGAGCGGCAGGTGCAGCGGGGACCCTTCCGCCGTCGGCGGGTTTTGCCCCTCCGGGAGATCCGCCGCTTCCAGCTGCGACGAGCGGACGTCGGCGGAGGGCCGCTGGTGGCCGAGTTGTCGGGGGGCAGCCTTGACATCACCCGACTCGGCAGCCTGCGGCAGCGGCAGGAGGCTGCCGATCAGCTCAACCGGCGGCTGGGCCTGCGCCCCCTTGCCGAGGACTCCTCCCGCCCGGCCAAGGTCAGGGTCCCGGCGGCGACGGTCCTGCCGGCGGGCTGGCGGGAGATCACCCCTTCCTTTGGCACTCCGCTGCTGGTGCCTGACCCGGCCCTGCGGCAGCGGCATCGGCTGGTGATGGGCCTGGTCAACCTGGTGCTGTGGGGGCTGCTGGCCCTGCTCCTGCGCAGCGGCCCCGCCTGGCCGGGGTTCTGGGCCCTGGGGATTCCGGTGGCGCTGCTGGCCTTGGTCGGTGGCTGGGGCCAGATGTGGCTGGCCTTCGGGCGCCTGGAGTGGCGGCTCGAGCCACGGCTCCTGGTGCTGCAGCGCCGTTTCGGTCGGCGCCTGCGCACCCTGGGGGAAGCCCGGGCCCTGGAGCTGGTTGAGCGGGTCGATTCCGATGGCGACCGCTCCTACCGCCTCCAGGCCCTGCGGCCCCCCGATCCGCCCCTGCGGGTCGACGACCATGCCGCCGATCCCACCCCCCTGCGCCACCTGGGGGCCTGGCTGGCGGCACGCTCCCACGTGCCCTTCGACGACCGGGTGCCCAGCGAGGAGCAGCGGCGGCAGCAACGCCGCGCTGAAACGCAACGACTCCTCCAGCAACTGGCCGGCTCAGGGCGGCTGGGCCGCTGGGCGGCCCGGCAGCTGGAGCGGGCCGAGGCCGCCGGAGCTGACGTGGCGCCGCGGCGGCCGGACATCTGACCGGCCCAGATCCTGCCGGGATGAACCAACCGTTGGCACCAACATCTGCCGGGGATCGATCGCATCTTCCGGTGCCAACGGCGGACCCGTCACGCTGCCTGAAGTGGCAAGAACGGCTAGCATTTTTTGAGTGATCCCTGGAGATTTGCCGCACAATTGCTTCTTGGCCTCAGTGCTTCTGCCCCGGATCTGCATCACGCCCCATGGAGATGGTGAACGTTTTCGATGGGTTTCTCAGACACCTTCCCCTTTCTGCATCCTGTTTCCCGGCAGAGAAAACGCAAAAAGGTGATCAGCGATACTGCCGGTAATTGTGAGCCTCTGCTGGAGAGGTTGACGGTGATTCCTGAGCCCCAGGGGTCCCCACTCCCGTCGGCCCCCCTTGCGGCTCCGGGCGCGGCGGCCTGTCGCCAGCCGATCCTCGATGCCCTGCCGGACCCGTTCCTGATGCTGCGGCCCGAGAGGGGCGTCGCCGGCACCATCACGGACTTCATCTGCACCTACGCCAACGCAGCGGCCTGCCGCTTCCACGGCCACCCGCCGGACCGCATCGTGGGGGCGCGGCTGCTCGATCTCCATCCGTCCCAATGCCCCAGCGACCTCTTCGAGCACGGCCTCCGGGCCTTCGAGGCGGGCCAGGCCGTGGAGGTCCCGGCCTCCGGCCGCCCGGGTGATGCCCCGGGGGCCCCGCGCGCCCTGCGCCTGTTTCCCGCCGGCGGCTGGCTCTGCTGCCTCTGGAGCGGGGCGAATGAACCGGCCGACCTTCGCCTGCGGCTGTCGGAGCTGGAGCGGCGCCATCGCCTGCTGGCCGGCCATGCCTCGGATCTGGTGATCGAAGTGGATGCCGATCACCGGATTCTCTGGGTCTCGGAATCGGTGGAGGCGCTCCTGGGCTGGTCACCCCCCGCCCTTGTCGGTCGACCCGCCATGGCCTTCGTGCACCGGGATGACCGCTGCCGGGCCGTGCGCGCCGGCCTCGGCCTTGGCGACCGGGGCCGCTTCGAGGGCGAGCTGCGGATCCGCCGCGCCGACGACGGCTGGTGCTGGATGGGGGGCTGCGTCCGGCCGGCGCCGGAGGGGGGCGGCGGGGCCTGGGTGCTCTGCCTGCGCGACATCCAGGACCGGGTGACGATCCGCACCGAGCTCGACCACAGCCAGCGCCACGACGCCATCACCGGCCTGGCCGTCCGCAGTGTCGCCCTGGCCCGGATCCGCCAGGCCCTCGATCGCCAGGCGGGCACCGGCTCGATCCTGGCGGTGCTCAGCATCGGCGTGGACGGCCTCACCCAGGTGAACGATGCCCTCACCCATGCCGGCGGCGACCAGCTGATCGCCTTCCTGGCGGGGAGGATCGTCCGGGAGATCGGCGAGCCGGACCGGGTGGGCCGCGGCACCGGCGATGAATTCATCGTCCTGCTGAGCGATCTGGCGTCCACCGCCGAGGCCGCCCACATGGCCGAGCGGATCCTCACGGCCTGCCGGGCGCCGATCACCATCGGTGGCCAGCCCATCGATCCCACCGTGAGCATCGGCATCGCCACCTCCGCCGCCGGAGCCCTCCCGGACGAGCTGCTGCGGGACGCCAGCCTCGCCATGCGTCAGGCCAAGGCCCGCGGCCGCAATTGCTTCGCCCTGCTCGACGACGCGCTGGCGACCGAGGCCCACACGCGCCTGCTGTTCGCCGCTGAGATCCAGCGCGGGCTGGTGATGGAGGAGTTCGCCGCCTGGTTCATGCCGATCGTCTGCTTCGAGACCGGCGAAGTCACCGGCTACGAGGCCCTGGCTCGCTGGGTGAGGCCCGATGGCCTCGAGGTCGGCCCGGCCGAATTCCTGCCCTGCGCCGAGCGCCGTGGCCTGATCGTCCGGATCGACCGGCTGGTGCTGCGGCAGGCACTGGCGGCCCTCTCCCGGCTGCCCGATGGACTCACCATGGCGGTGAACGTGTCGGCGGCCACCCTGGCCCAGCCCGACCACCCCCAGCTGGTGGCCGAAGCCGTGCAGGCCGCAGGGGTGAGCCCGGCGCGGCTGCACCTGGAGGTCACCGAGACGGCCCTGCTCACTGTCACCGACCGGATCCGGCAGCAGATGCAGCAGCTCGCCAGCCGTGGGGTCCGCTGGTATGTGGATGATTTCGGCACCGGCTACTCCTCGATCAGCCATCTGCGCGACCTGCCCATCGCCGGGCTGAAGCTGGACCGTTCCTTCACCTGTGCCATGCGGGCGAAGGACACCAAGAGCCTGCGGCTGTCCCAGGCGCTGGTGGGCGTGGCCGAAGGACTGGAACTCGACACCGTGGCCGAGGGGGTGGAAACCATCGAGGAGGCCCGTCTGCTCACCTCCCAGGGTTGGCTGCGGGGCCAGGGCTGGCTCTACGGCAAGGCGGCCCCCCTGGCGCCGCAGGCTTTCTCCGGACGGCGCTGATTCAGCCCAGTTCGGCGCAGCAGGCCGCGAAGGCCGCCGCCGGGTCGGCGGCACCGCTGATCGGACGCCCGATCACCAGCCGGCTGGCGCCGGCTGCCACGGCTTCCGCCGGGGTCATCACCCGCCGCTGATCGGCCGTATCACTGCCGGCGGGGCGGATCCCGGGGGTCACCAGGGCGAAGGGGCGAGGAAGGGCAGCCCGCAGCCGGGCCACCTCCAGGGGCGAGCACACCGCGCCGTTGAGGCCCGCCGCCGCCGCCAGCGCCGCCAGCTGGCCCGCGTAGGTCTCCAGCGGTGGTTCGATGGCCAGCTCGCGGTGAAAGCGGTCGGGATCCCAACTGGTCAACACGGTCACCGCCAGCAGGGTGGGGGCGCCCAGCCCCTCCTCGGCGGCCCCTTCCTCGGCCGCGGCCTGGGCGGCGGCGAGGGCCTCGCTGCCAGCGCAGGCGTGCACGGTGATCAGTTCCGCCCCCAGCCGGGCGGCGCTGCGGCAGGCCCCGGCCATGGTGGCGGGGATGTCGTGGAACTTCAGATCCAGGAACACCCGCAGGCCCCGCCGCCGCAGCTCCCGCACCACGGCGGGTCCGGCGGCCGTGAACAGCTCCAGGCCCACCTTCACCCAGCGCAGCTCCGGGACCGCCGCCACCAGGGCCAGGGCCGCCTCGGCGTCGCCGCGGTCGAGGGCGAGGATGATCCACTCTGCCGGGTCAAGGGTGGGCTCCATGGCCGTGGTGGTGCGTTCGGCGTCCGCCATCAGGCCACCAGCCGACGGAAGGTTTTCCGGCCCAGCTGCAGCACCTTGCCGTTCAGCTCCTCGGCGCTGGCGAACTCCTGGTTGGGGTCGCTGAGCTTCTCGCCGTCGAGCTTGACGCCGCCCCCCTGGATCTGCCTCCGCCCCTCGCTGCTGCTGGCGCACACCCGCAGGGCACTGAGCAGATAGAACGCCTTGAGGGGGAAGGCCAGCCCGGCCAGGGAGACCTCGGGCACGCCGTCCGCGCTCAAATCCCCCGAAGGCGTTCCAGTGCCGGAGAGGCCGGCTCCCACCAGCCCGGCCGCATCGGCCTGGGCCTGCAGCGCGGCGTCGCGCCCATGGCGGCTGGCGGTGACCTCCAGGGCCATGGCCTTCTGCCGCTCCCGGGGGCTGGTGGGCAGGGCCGCCGTGTCGAGATCGGTGAGCAGGGTGAGGTAGTCCTCCACCACCGCGTCCGGCACCTTCTCGAGCTTGGAGTACATCGACAGGGGGTCCTCCATCAGCCCCACGGTGTTGCCCAGGCTCTTGCTCATCTTCTGCACCCCGTCGAGGCCGGGCAGGATCGGCAGCAGCAGCCCGAACTGGGGCCGCTGGCCGAAATGGCGCTGCATGTCGCGCCCCATGGCCACGTTGAACTTCTGGTCGGTGCCGCCCAGCTCCAGGTCGGCGGCGACGGCCACCGAGTCGTAGCCCTGCAGCAGGGGATAGAGGAACTCGTGCAGGCTGATGGGGGTGCCCGAGCCATAGCGGTTGGCGAAGTCCTCCTTGGCCAGCATCTGGCCCACGGTGCTGATGCCCAGCAGCTCGATCACCTGCGGCAGCGCCAGGCCGGCCAGCCACTCGGAGTTGCGTCGCACCTCCAGTCGGCCGGGGGTCTCGAAGTCGAGCAGGGAGCGCTCGGGGGGCTGGCCCTGGCCCAGCTGGGCCAGGTAGGTGGCGGCATTGGCTTCCACCGCCGCCGCGTCGAGCTGCACACGGGTGCTGCTCTTGCCGGTGGGATCGCCGATGCGGGCCGTGAAGTCGCCGATGATCAGCACCGCCGTGTGGCCGGCGTTCTGGAACGCGCGCAGCTTGCGGAACAGGAGGCTGTGGCCGAGGTGGATGTCGCTGCCGGTGGGATCGATGCCCAGCTTCACCCGCAGGGGGCGGCCCTGGCGTTCCGCCTCCGCCAGCCGGGCCTCAAGACGCTGATCCGGATCGGGAGCCTTGCCGGAGGGGAACAGGTCGGCCATGCCCCTGGCCAGGGCGTCGGCCAGGGGTGGCACCGCCAGCGGTGCTTCCAGCGGCCCCGCCTCATACGCCACCCGATTCACGTGCTCCGCTTCCGCCATCGACACCCGCCGCCTGCCTGGGGGGGATGGTAGGCAGCCGTGCTGCTCCGGTCGCTCAGCCCAGCAGGGCCACCACTTCGGCCGCGGCCCGCTCGCCGCTGGCCACCGCCCCCTCGAAAAAGCCCGGCCAGCGCTCCGCCACCTCCGTGCCGGCCCAGAACACCCGGCCGTGGGGCCGCAGCAGGGCGTCGCCGCTGCCGGTCCACAGCCCGGGGGGCATCCAGCCGGCAAAGGCCCCGCCGACGAAAGGCTCCCGCGGCCAGTCCTTCTCCACATAGTCCAGTGGTTCCAGCGCCATCGGACCGAAGTAGGCGGCGAGATCCTCCAGGACCGCCGCCCGCCGCGGCTCCGGCCCCAGGGCCGACCAGCGCTCCTGGCGCCGGCCCGCCACGAAGGCGGCGATCACCCCCAGGCCGGTTTCGGGATCGGAGCTGTCGGCGCACAGTTCCACCCAGGGGCGATCGCCGATGCCGATCCCGGCCAACCCGGCTTGCCGCCACCAGGGGCTGCGGTAGGCGACCAGCACCTTGGTGCAGCGGCCCATGGCCATGCCCTTGTGGAGGGCGCGCCGATCGGCCGGCAGCGCGGGGCTGAAGCGGATCGCGCCCGCCATCGCCGGCGGCATGGCCACGATCACCGCCCGGCCGTGGTGGCAGCCGTTGTCGGTGGTCACCGTGACGGTGCCCTCCGCACCGGGGCCGGCGGGCCCCTCCGGCTGATGGATGGCCCGCACCGGCTCACCGAGCACCAGGGCGTCCTCCAGGCCCCCAGCCAGCAGCGCCGGCAGCTGGCCGGCACCGCCGTGGATCAGCTCCTCCTCGGGGTGGTCGCCCTGGGGCGCCGTGCGCTGGCCCCAGGCCACGTGCAGCAGCGAGACCTGGTCCGGCTCCGCCGGCCCGAGAAAACCGACGGCCCGACAGAAGTAGGCGAAGTACCAGGCGGCGAAGGGGGTGTGGGTGTGGGCTTCGATCCAGTCCTGGAAGCTCAGCCGGTCGAGGGCGTCGGCGTCGGGATGGTGATGGGGATGGCCCTCCGGCAGGGACGCCACCAGCTCCTGGAAGCGTTCCAGGGCCTGCATCGCGTCCTGCCAGTCCGCTCGGGGCACCGAGGGAGGCTGGCCCTCCGGGAACCCCTGGAAGAAGCCGCTGAAGGTGCAGCGATGCGAGCCGAAGCAGAGGACGGTCTCGCCGTCGTGGGGGGAGGGGAAACGGCGCAGGCCGTGCGCCTCGAGCAGGGAGCGGAAGCGGGAGTGGGTGGCTCCCACCCACTGGCCGCCCAGGTCGATCCAGGCGGGAGGCCGGGCCCCGGCCGGCCCGGCCCCCTCCTGATTCAGGGGTGCCCGCACCATGCGGCCGCCCACGGCCGGTGCCGCCTCGATCACCTGAACCGACAGGCCGGCCCGGCGCAGCTCCCTGGCGGCCACCAGTCCGGCCAGCCCCGCCCCGACGACGATGACGTCCTTCACGATGACGTCCTTCACGCCGGATCAGCCCGCCGCATCGAGCTCGCCCTTCATGCGCTCGAGGGTGAGGGTCATCTGTTCGAACATCTTCTCGGGGGTGAGGCCGAACTGGCCGAGCTGGGTGCGCAGCTGTTCGACGGTGAGCTTGGCCTGGAAGTCCTCGGAGAGTTCGAAGCGCTTCATGAACACCTGATAGCGCTCCATCATCTCCTCCATCCGCTCGATGTAGAGCTTCTTGCCCTCGCGGTCGAACTTGCCGTAGTCACTGCCCAGCTGCATCAGCTGCTGGTAATCGCTGAACAACCGCTTCGCTTCGTCCTGGACGATCTCGGAGTCGAAGAAAGCCATGGGGACGTCTGCTCCGGACTGCTGCAGAGGTTGATTCTGCAGAGACCGGGCACCCCTGGGGAGTGCGGATCCACGTATCGCGGCCCCCGGCCCGCCATGGCGGATACCGAAATGGAGCCCATCCCCTGGCGAGGATGGATCTCCCCCATCGCTGGGGCGTCCCCGCCGCTGTGCCCGTGGACCTCACCCCCCTGCTGCCCCAGGTGCGTGACGACCTCAGCCGGGGACTGGCGCTGCTGAACGGGGTCCGCCTGGTGCTGTGCCTGGGCAGCCGGGCCCAGATCACCCTGCTGATGGGCACGCCGGCCCGGATCCTGGGGGCCACCACCACGGCCGCCGAGGGACTCGCCCAGGTGCGCCGCCATCGACCCGCCCTGCTGCTGGTCAGTGACCGGCTGGAGGAGGGATGCGGCGTGGACCTGGTGGTGCAGGTCAAGGCCCGCCACCCCGAGGTCCGCACCCTGCTGGTGGTGTCCCAGGAGCACCGCCTCGCCCGGATCCGACAGGCCCTGCAGGCGGGCTGCGACGGCATCGTGCCGGAGTCGCGGCTGCTCCACGGCTCCGGCCTGCAGGCCCTGCACAGCGTGCTCGGTGGCGGCCTGTACCTCGACCGGGCGCTGGTGGGGGCGGTCCTGGCGGACCAGGAGCCCGGCGGCGACGCCGCCGAGCCGCTCAGTGCCCGGGAGCGGCAGGTGCTCGAGCGGGTGGTGCACGGCCTGACGAACCATGAGATCGCCCGGGAACTGATGGTGTCGGTCGACACCGTCAAGACCCACGTGCGCAACGTGCTGCTCAAGCTGCGGGTCCGGGGCCGCATCCAGGCGGTGGTCATCGGCCTGCAGCTGGGCCTGGTCGACTGGCCCCGACCCGGAGGCACCCGCTAGCTTCAGGCCCGACGTGCGCGCGCTCGGGCCTCCATGGCAGGACGCCACTGGCTGGATCCCCTGGCCCGCCATCTGCTCGAGGCCACCGGCCAGCTGCCGCCACTCTCGCCACGGCCCGAGGCCACCCCGGCCGGGAGTGGCGACGCCGGGTTGGGGGCCGAGGAGGCCGTCGAACGGGAGCTGCTCGCCCTCAAGCTGGCCCTGAACCCGGCCCTGCGGTTCCAGGATGGGGCCGAGGTGCGCCAGGCGGCCGCCCTGGGCTGGAGCCTCGAGGTCAACCGCGCCGAGGCCGGTGACTGGCTGCGGCTTCCCGGCTGCCCGCCTGAGCTGGTGGATCGGCTGGTCCGCCTCCAGGGCGAGGGTCAGCAGTGGTCCGGCCCCCGGGAGCTGGCGGCGGCGCTCCGGGTTCCCCCCGCCCGGGTGGGCACCTGGCTGCCGGTGCTGCGCTTCCGTCGCCGGCACCATCCCAGGCCTGTGCCGCCGCCGCCGCTGGCGATCAACCAGGCGTCCGAACGGCTGCTGCAGGAGCGGCTCGGCCTGGGGCCGGAGCGCAGCCGCTGGCTGCTGCGGGAGCGGGCCCGGGAGCCTTTCCGGGACCTGGCCGATCTCCAGCGCCGCCTGGAGCTCTCCCCCGGGCAGGTGGAGCGCTGGATCGGCCGGTTCCGCTACGACGCCGCCCCGGGGCCGGTGCTGCCGCCGGCCCGGAGGCGGGCCCGATGAGCCGGCAGGGGGAACTGTTTCCGGTGGCCGCGCTGGCCGGCGCGCCGCCGGCCCCGTCGTTGCCGCTGTGGCGGGAGCAACTGCTCACCTGGCAGTCCCGCCTCGCCGACCACCAGGCGCCGCTCTACGCCGCCGCCGGTGCCGCCGACCCCCTCCAGCAGGGGCTGCTCTTCCCCGTCCCCGCGGACCCGGGCGATCCCCTTGAGCAGGCGCGACGCCTCGATCCCCTCAGCCTCAGCCCCCAGAGCCTGTCCTTCTGGCGCTGGCCCCGGCTGGCCCAGCAGGGGGCGGCGCTGTATCTGGTGATGGACCGCCCGCCCCAGCTGCCGCTGCCCCTGCTGCTCTACGTCGGTGAGACCGGACGGGCCGACCAGCGCTGGAAGGGCGACCACGACTGCAAGGACTACCTGGCGGCCTACGGCGAGGCCCTGGCACGGGCGGGTCTGGAGGCGCGGCCGAGCATCCGCTTCTGGTCGGACGTGCCGGCGGCGGTCGCCCCCCGCCGGGCCCTGGAGCAGGCCCTGATCCGGCGCTGGCTGCCCCCCTTCAACAAGGAGACCCGGGATCGCTGGGCCACCCCGTTCACGGCCGATCCCGACTGAACGCCAGGGCGGTGCTGGCTACGATCACGGGCCGCCTGCGCTGGGTCCATGGAGTTTCGCTGTCTTGCCGTTGATCAAGACAACCCACGTCCCCTCAAGGAGTGCTGGGCGGGGGACACCCTGGTGGTGGGGCTGTTCGCCGGCGGCGGTGGCGGGGGGCGGGGTCTGGTGGAGGAGCTGGTGGGGGACGCCCTCGAGGGCTGGCTCCAGCGCCGCCGCTTCGAAGGCAAGAGTGGCCAGACCCTCACCCTGGAGCGGCCCGGCGGCACCCCGGCCACGCTGATCCTGGTGGGCCTGGGGGATCCGGCCGAGTTCGGGCTCGACGCCCTGCGCCAGGCGGGTGCCGGTGCCGCCCGCACGGCCGTCAGCGCCAGTGTCGAGGAGCTCGGCCTGTGGTTCCCCCTGGAGGGGCTCGAGCCGGCGGCGGCCGCGGCGGCCATGGCGGAGGCGGTGCGGCTCGGCCTCTACGACGATCAGCGCTTCAAGAGCGAGGCCGAGCCCCGCTCCCTGCCGAGCCGGGTGACCCTGCTCGGGTTGGGGGAGGCCGCGGCGGCGGGCCTGGCCCACGTGGCGGCCACCTGCAGCGGCGTGGAACTGGCCCGGCGGCTGGTGGCGGCCCCGCCCAACAAGGCGACCCCCCAGTCGCTGGCCGATGAGGCCGCCGCCATCGCCGACGCCTTCGGTCTCGAGCTCAAGGTGCTGGAGCGGGACGACTGCGAAGCTCTCGGCATGGGGGCCTACCTGGGGGTGGCCCAGGGCTCCGATCTGCCCCCCAAGTTCATCCATCTCACCTGCCGGCCCGCTGGGGAGGTGACCCGGCGGGTGGTGCTGGTGGGCAAGGGGCTCACCTTCGATTCCGGCGGCTACAACCTCAAGACGGCCGGCTCCCAGATCGAGATGATGAAGTACGACATGGGCGGCAGCGCCGCCGTGCTGGGGGCGGCCCGCGCCATCGCCGAGATCCGCCCCGCCGGCCTTGAGGTGCACGTGATCGTCGCCAGCTGCGAAAACATGATCAGCGGCGGTGCCATCCACCCGGGCGACGTGCTCACCGCTTCCAACGGCAAGACCATCGAGATCAACAACACCGACGCGGAGGGGCGTCTCACCCTGGCCGATGCCCTCGTCTACGCCTGCGGCCTGGAGCCTGATGCCATCGTCGATCTCGCCACCCTCACCGGCGCCTGCGTGATCGCCCTGGGCGAGGAGATCGCCGGGCTCTGGTCCCCCAGTGACGGCCTGGCCGAGGCCCTGATCGCCGCCGGCACCGCCGGTGGCGAGGCCCTCTGGCGCATGCCCCTGCACGGCACCTACAAGAAAGGGCTCAAGAGCCACGTCGCCGACATGAAGAACACCGGACCGCGGCCCGGGGGCTCGATCACCGCCGCCCTCTTCCTGCAGGACTTCGTCACCCGGGGGCTGCCCTGGGCCCACCTCGACATCGCCGGCACCGTCTGGAGCGACAAGGCGAGGGGGCTCGATCCTGCGGGGGCCACCGGCTTCGGCGTGCGCACCCTGGTGGCCTGGCTGGTGGCGGGCGCCGCGGCCTGAACGGCAGCGCCGCCGTCCCCGGCGGCTGTGGCGGCCGGAGCTTGCGGCCTAGGTTTGCTCCCAGATCAGACAACGCATCGCCCCATGGCCGTTCACAAGATCCGCTGGTACGTGAAGGCCCAGCTCGGTGTGCTCCTGCTCCCCGCCGGGCTCTGCCTGTTCGGGGAGGGGGTGATCCGCAAGGGCATTCAGACCTGGTCAGCCCTGGCGGCGGCGGCCGACCAGGGGCAGTCACTGCCGGAGGCAGGACCGTGGGTCTGGTACGGGGCCCTCGGCCTGATTCTGATCAATGCCGGCGTCGGGCTGATGGTCGAGAGCGGCCTGCTGCGGGGCTATCCCCGCACCCCGCCCCGGGCCTGAGCAACCGTTCAGACCGCCACCGGTTCGGTGTCTCCCCTGCCGGGGATGCGGGTGTGCAGTTCGGCGGGGGATTCCAGGCGGTGGATCTGCCAGGTGGCCTTGTCACCGCAGCTGGCCTGCAGCTTGTCAAGGTCGTCGGACGCCTGCCTCGGGCTCGCGTAGGGCCCGATGTGGCGCGTCTGCAGACCGTCCCGGATGGTCAGCAGATACATACAGAAGCCCTCCGGTGATGCAACAAACGCTAAGGCATTTTCGCGGTCGCGACAGGGGGCATGGTCCGTTCGGTTTCGCCTGCGCGTGATCGCCATCACAGCCGCTGATGGGCTCAGCCGCCCTTCCAGCGCTGGCTGGTGCGGGCACGCCGGCCCCAGACCGTGTCCAGGCGCCGGTCCCGGCCGCAGGACCAGCGGTAGTAGTTGTACCGGACGCCATTGCGCTTGGCGTAGTTTTGGTGGTACCCCTCCGCAGGCCAGAACTTCGCCAGGGGGCGGATTGTCACCTTGATCGCCGCCGCCGGTTTGCCCAGTTCCCGGGCGGCCGCCACCAGGCTGTTGCGGGCCTCCACGGCCTGGTTGGCGCTGGTGGTGAAGATCACGGGCCGATAGGAATCGCCGCGGTCACAGAACTGGCCGCCGCCATCGAGGGGATCGATGTGGCGCCAGTAGGCCCGCAGCAGGGTGTCGTAGCGGATCTCGGTGTTGTCGAAGCGCACCCGCACGACCTCCTGGTGGCCGCTTCCCCCGGCCGAGACCTGCCGGTAAGTGGGGTTGGCGCCCTTGCCGCCGCTGTAGCCGCTCTCCACGTCGAGGACTCCGGGGAGCACCTCCAGATCGTGCTCCAGGCACCAGAAGCAGCCGCCGGCCAGCACCGCTTCCTCGGTGGCCGCCAGGGCCGGTGCCACCGGCCCGCCGAGGGCCAGCAGCAGACCAAGCACCAGCGCGATCAGTCGCATGGGGGGTGTCCCGGGAAGGGTTCCAGAATCGCCGTCGCGGCCCGGCGGGTGACGCCCGGCTCTCCGAGCTTCTGCCTCAGACGAACGTAGCCCTCCAGCACCCGCTCCCGCGCCCCGGAGGTGGGATCGAACAGGGGCCGCAGGGCCGCCAGGATGGCGTCCGGGGTGAAATCATCCTGGAGCAGTTCCGGCACGAGCCGTTCCTCCAGCACAAGGTTCACCGGGGAGATGTGGGCCACGTTGAAGTGGATCACATGTTTCGCCAGGAACGCCGTCGGCCGGCTCACCCGGTAGCCGGTCACCTGGGGCACCCCCCGCAGGGCCAGCTCCAGGTTGGCGGTGCCCGACTTGGTGAGGGCGGCATCGGCGGCGGCGCACAGCAGCGGCCGCAGCCCGTCGGCCTCCCCGGCCGGGATCACCCGCACCGCCGTGGCTCCGGCCGCCCGCATGGTCTCGGCCAGGACCGCCTCGAACCCCGGCAGGCCGGCGGGAAGCAGCACCTGCAGGTCGGGATGGTCTCGCTGCAGCAGGGCCACAGCGGCGGCCATGGGCGGCAGCACGTAGCGCAGCTCCTGCCGCCGCGAGGCGGGCAGCATCAGCAGCACCGGCGCCTCCGCCGGCAGGCCAAGCCGCGCTCGGGCCTCCTGGCACGTCGGCCGCTGCTGGAGCGTGTCGATCAGGGGATGGCCCACCCAGGTGACCTGGGCGCCGCGTGCGGCGTAGAAGCTGGCCTCCTCCGGGAAGATCGCCAGGATGCGGTCGGTGAAACCGATCAGCCGGGTGGTGCCGCCGTCGCCGAGGCGGAAGGCCCATTCCTGGGGAGCGATGTAATAGGTGATGGGCACATCGGGGTACAGCCGCCGCAGCCGCAGACCCAGGTTGACGTTGGCCCCCATGTAGTCGATCAGCACCACGGCGTCGGGGGGGTGCTGCTTCAGCCAGCGGCGCACCCTGGCCTGCAGCTTGAGGGTGGGAATGACCAGGGGGATCGGTTCCCACAGGCCGATGGCCCCGAGCTTGGTGGTGTCGGCCAGGAGCCTGGCCCCGGCCCGTTCCATGCGGCTGCCGCCGAGGGCCACCACATCGAGGGGCAGCGACCGGCGGGCGGCCTCCTCGTGCAGGGCCTTGACCAGCAGGGAGCCCTGCAGATCACCGGAGACTTCCCCGGTGCTGACCAGCAGTCGCACCATCAGCGCTGGGCCGGCAGCGGTCCGCGCCGGCCCGGCCCCACCGAGGCCTCGAGGAAGGCGCACAGCTCGTCGGCCGCGGCCAGCAGGGGGCGCTCCCTGGCCTGGCGCAGGGCGGCGGCCAGCACCAGATCGCTGCGGTAGATGAGGGTCCAGAGATCCTGGAGCTGACGGAACTGGGCGCCGTCGTCGAGCTGGGCCATGCCGCTGCGGCGCAGCCCGACACGGTTCAGTCCCCGGATGCGGCCGGGGTGGCCTTCCACCGTCATGAACGGGGGCACGTCCCGGTCGATGCGGCTCATGCCGCCCACCATCGCCAGGCTGCCGATGTGGACGAACTGGTGGATGCCGAGCACCCCGCCGATCACGGCACGCTCACCGATCACCACGTGGCCCGCCACCGCCACCCCGTTGGCGATGACGATGCGGTCGGACAGCTGGCAGTTATGGCCGATGTGGCTGTAGGCCATCAGCAGGTTGCCGTTGCCCAGCACGGTGCGCTCGCCTTCGGCGGTGGCGCGGTTGATGGTGACGCACTCCCGGATCGTGTTCTCATCGCCCATCACCACTTCGGTGGGGGCGCCGCCGTACTTGAGGTCCTGGGGCTCGAGGCCGATGCAGGCCCCGGGGAAGATCCGGTTGCCCTTGCCCATCCGCACCCGCCCGTCGATCACGACATGGGGACCGATGCGGCTGCCCTCGCCGATCTCCACCTCGGGCCCGATCACCGCATAGGGGCCGATCTCCACGCCGGGGGCCAGCCGGGCCCTCGGATCGACCAGGGCCGTGGGATGCACGGATGTCGTCATGGCTGCACTCGACATCGCGTCAGTCCACGAGCGAGAACATCAGCTCGCCCGAGCAGACCCGCTCGCCATCGACCGTGGCGGTGGCCTGCACCTTGCCGAAGCGTTTGCGCTTGAGGCTGAGCAGTTCGCAGGTGATCAGCAGCTGGTCGCCGGGCACGACGGGCCGTCGGAAGCGGACGCCGTCGATGCCGGCGAAGACGAACAGGCCCTTGGGCAGATCCGGCATCTGGGTGACGATCAGGCCGCCCACCTGGGCCATGGCCTCCACGATCAGCACACCCGGCATCAGCGGCCGGCCGGGAAAATGGCCCTGAAACTGCGGTTCATTGAAGGTGACGTTCTTGAGGGCCACCGCCCGCTGGCCGGGGACGTACTCCACCACCCGATCCACCAGGGCGAAGGGATAGCGATGGGGGAGCAGGTTGAGGATCTGTTCGCTGCTGAGCACCACGGCCCTGGCCGTGTCGACGGCGGCGGCGGCCGTGGCGGCCTCGGGAGCGGCGGAGGGAAGAACGGTCAAGGATTCAGTGGGTCGGTACGGGTACGGACAGGCGTGGCGCCTGGGCCGCAAGGGCCGCGGCCATGGCGGTGTGCAGGCCATGGGAACCGCGGTAGGCAAAGACGTGGGCCCGCGGCAGGCCCACCAGCGCCAGATCTCCCAGCAGGTCCAGCAGCTTATGGCGCACCGGTTCGTCCACGAAGCGCAAGGGCGGATTCACCCAGTCATCCCCATCACAGACCAGGGCATTGTCGAGGGCTCCGCCGCGGATCAGGCCCGCGGCCAGCAGCTGCTCCACCTGATCCCGAAAGCCGAAGGTGCGGGCCGGGGCGATCTCGGACACGAAGCTCTCGGGGGTGAGATCGAGGGCATAGAGCTGGCGGCCGATGGCGGCCTGGGGAAACTCGATGGCCGCCGCCAGGCGCAGCCGGTCGTTGGGCAGGGCCGCCACGAACCCCAGCCCCTGGCCGAGGGTGAGAGGCAACGGGGGCAGCGCCGGCTCGACGCGCTCACCCCTGTCGCTGAGGCCCGCCTCGGCGATCGCGTCCACCCAGGGCAGGCCGGAGCCGTCGAGCAGGGGGATCTCCTCCCCTTCCACCCACAGTTCCGCCTGGCTCACCCCGGTGCCGGCCAGGGCCGCCAGCAGGTGCTCCACCGTCGCCAGGCGGCGATCGCCGACCTGCAGGCAGGTGCAGAGGCGCGTGTCGCTCACCTGGGTGGGGCCGAGACGCTGAAGGGGGAGATCTGGAGCATCCAGCCAGCCCAGCCAGTAGCCGGGCCGCTCCGAAGGGCCGAGGCGGACCCGGGAGACGGCGCCGCTGTGCAGCCCGACCCCGGAGCGCTCCACACTGGAGCGGAGGGTCCAGGCCTGGCGATAGTCGCTGGGCCAGGTGGTCACTAGAACTTCCAGCCCACGCCGAGGTTGAAGCGCCATTCGCCGGTGAAGTCCTGGCTGGCCACCTCCAGGCGCAGCGGGCCGACGGGGGTGGTGACGATCAGGCCGGTACCGATCGAGAAACCGGAACCGGGCTTGTTGAGCAGGCCGCCGAGGTTGCCCGGCACCTTCGTCTGGCTGCCGAAGGTGGTGCCGCCATCGATGAACAGCTCGCCGCTGACGATGCTGAACAGGGGGAAGCGGTATTCGATCGTCGCCTCGCCGAAGCTGCGGCCGACGCCGAGGTCACAGTCGAAGTAGCCCCGCACCGAGTTGCCGCCGCCCAGGCAGAAGGCCTCGTAGGGGGGCAGGTCGCCGATCACCGTGCCGGCGGACACCTGGAAGGCCAGGGCCTGCTTGCAGTCCTCCGTCTCGCCGGCCTTCGGCCGGCAGCCCTTGTAGAACTTCAGCCAGCGCACCGGGATGTAGTGGGTGAAGCTGCCCCGGATCCGGTTGAAGGTGGGGGAATCGGGGCCCACCGAGAAGAACTGCTCGGTGCCGATGCTGAGGAAGTTGCCCTGGGTGGGGTTGCGGGGATCGTTGAGGGTGCTCATCGTCGCCGCCAGCCGCAGCCCCAGGAGCTGGTTGCGGGCGGCACAGTTGTAGGCCAGGCAGATGACCGAACTGGTGGGGGCGGAGAACAGCGGCGTGGCCTCGTTCGGGGTGGCCAGACCGAAGCGGCGGGAGGTGCCGGAGAAGTCCATCGGCGTGGCCACCTGGCCGGTCAGCCCCAGCAGCACGGTCCAGGGCGCCCGCTTGAAGGGGTTGCCGCCGTTGAGGGGACGCACGAACTGGACGTTGGCCCCGACACGCTGGATCAGCACGCTGTTGCCGTCGAACTGGAACCAGCTGAGGTTCTGGCCGCTGGTCTCGGCGGCGATGCGGGCTGCCGTCACCGACGGGAAGACGTCGAGGAGGGGGTTGAACGGCGAGAAGATGTTGTAGGCGACCTGGGTGCCAGGGGCCTGGTAGAAGTCGGAGACCGTGAAGATGTTGCCGTTGTCCTGGCTCTGGAACACCTGGGGGGCGTCCCGGCTGACGAAGGCCTTGAAGCGGAAGGCGGTGCGGTACTTGTCCCCCTTGATCCAGGGGTCGCTGAAGGAGATGTCGGCCAGGCCGCCGAACTGTCCGTAGGTGAAGCTGGTGGAGAGGTCCCAGGCCCGGCCGAACAGGTTGCTGTCCTGAATCTGGATCTGGCCGAAGACACCCTGGCTCTGGCTGTATCCCAGACCCCCGGAGAGGGAGCCGGTCGACTGCTCGACGACCCCCAGCACGATCACCACCGAGCCGGGATCCTCCGGTTCAGGGCGCAGGGTCACCTTGACGTCGCTGAACAGGCCGGTGCCGTACAGGCGCTTGAGGTCGTCCTCCAGGTTGCGGCGGTTGAAGATCTCGCCGGTCTTGATGGAGATCTCCCGGGTGATCACCCACTCCTTCGTCTTGCCCTTGATCGGCTGGCCCTTGTCGTTGGTGGCCGATCCCTCCTTGTTGAGGAACTGGACCTCCACGCCCTTGACCGTTCCCTGGCGCACCAGCAACTGCACATCGCCGTCGGGCCCGATCCGGGAGGGGCCGGTGACGCGCGCCAGGGAGAAGCCCTGGTCGGCGTACCACTTCTGCAGCTCCTGCATGCGGCCCTGCAGGGTCACCAGGTTGAGGGTCTTGCCGTAATCGCCGGCGAAGGTGTCCTGCACCACCGTTTCCGGCACCTTGGCGTCGGCCGGATCCAGGCTCACCTTGGTGAGCACCGGGTTGGGCACCACCGAGACCACCAGCCGCACCCCGAGGGGGCCGTCCTGGGGCTGGATCCTCACGTCGGAGAACCAGCCCGTGGCGTAGATGGCCTGCAGATCCGTTTCCAGCTCGCTGCGGGTGATGGCGGTGCCGGGGGTCACCGCCATGGCGGCATAGGCCGCCAGTTCGAGACGCTCACGCTCGGGATGGTCGTCCAGGCCTTCGATCACCACCTCGCTGATCAGCACCCGCGGTTCGGACGAGGCCGAAGGGGTGGGCGCCGGGCCCAGGGAAGGCTTGCCGGGCCGGTCGTCGCTGGCGGCGGGGGTGCTGGGCGTGGCGCCAGGGGTGGCGGCCGGTGCAGGCGTGGGGGCCGGGGCGGGGGCCGGGCTGGCTCCCGCCGGCGGGGTGGCCTCCGCCGGGTCCGCGAAGGGATCGGCACCGGCCTGGGCCACCGAACCTGCGGGTGCCTGGCCCAGGGAGCCCGCGGGGGGCTGGCCCTGGCCGGGGGGACTTTCCGCGGCCCGGGCCTGGCCTCCGGCCAGCATCAGGGCCACCAGGAGGGGGAGGGAGGCGGTCGCCGCCCTGGGCGTGACGCTTCGAAGGATGTGGGGCCTGCCGAGGCGAACGCCAATCATGGATGTCGTCTGCAGAGCGGCCTAGCCGCAAATTCCGCTGACCTTACCCGTAGACCCGCGGTTCGGGACAGACCCCTTGGACCCGTTTGAGGACCTCCCCGTAGGCCTCGACAACGCCGCCCAGGTCCTGGCGGAATCGGTCCTTGTCCAGGATCCGCTCCTGGGCGTCGCTCACGGCCCGGTTCCAGAGGCGGCAGGTGTCGGGGCTGATCTCGTCTGCCACCACCAATTGGCCGTCGGCGGTGAACCCCAGCTCGATCTTGAAATCCACCAGTTCGAGCTCCACCCGGGCGAAAAGATCACGCAGGGTGTCGTTGACGCGGAAGGCCAGTTCCCGGACCGCCTCCAGCTGGTCGGGGGTCAGCAACCGAAGGCGATCCAGCCGGGCTTCGCTGAGCAGGGGGTCCCCCAAGGCGTCGTCCTTGTAGTAGAGGTCGAGCAGGGGTGGATCCAGGGGGGTGCCCGCCGGGATCGGCATCTGACGGCAGAGGGAGCCGGCGGCCACGTTCCGCACCACCACCTCCACCGGCACCACCCGCACCGGCCGCACCATCATCCAGTGGTCCCCCTGCAGGCCCTGGTAGTGGGTGGGTACCCCCAGCCGTTCCAGGTGTTCAAACAGCAGGGCGGAGATGCGGCAGTTCAGGGCCCCCTTGCCCAGGAGCTGGGCCTTCTTGAGGGCATTGAAGGCCGTGGCGTCATCCTTGTACTCGACGGCCACCAGGTCGTGCTGGTCGGTGGCGTACACCCGCTTCGCCTTGCCTTCGTAGAGGAGGGGGCCGGTGGCAGGAGAGACGGTCATGGGGCCGGGGAAGGGGTCGGGGTCGGTTCCGTCGCGGGCACCGGAAGATCGGCGGCATGGCCCCCCGGATCCCGGGGGGAGCTCAGCCGGATCTCCAGCTGGCGGGTGCGCGGCGCCGCGGCGGGATCCTCGCGCCGCCAGCGCCACTCGCCGTAGGCGTCGTCGATGCGGCCGCTGAGCCGCAGGCGGCGGGCCACGGCCCGCTCCGAGGGGAGGGCGGCCTGGGTGTCCAGCAGCTCGGCCACCAGCCCCCACGCCCCCAGCGCCGCGGCCTGCTCCAGGGCCGCCTCCAGCAGGGCCTCTCTCTGCGAGGCCGGCAGCTCCGCCAGCAGCCCCACCGCCTGCTGCAGGCGCAGGGCCCCGGCCAGGCCGCCCTGGCGGGCCCGTACCAGCAGTTCGCCGCCGACCCGGGGGAAGCCCCGCGACTCCAGGTGCAGGGCCAGGAGCTCCAGGGCCGGACGGCTGATGACGGTGCCATCCTCCCGGCGCTGCAGCGGCAGGGCGATGGCATCGAGGGAGGTGCCACTCTCCTTCCGCAGCCGCTCCAGGGCCAGGGCCGCCCGGCGGTGGTCGAGCCCGGCGGCGGCGGCCCGCCACTGCAGCTGCAGCCACTGGACCCGCTCGGCTCCGGCGGCCGGCCCGAAGCGATTGAGCACGTCCATGGCCTCGCTGGGTGCCCGGCAGCTGAGCAGCACGTCGGCGTTGGCCAGCACCACCTCGAGGGGCTGGGGGGCCGGATGGAGCGTCAGCAGCCGCTGCTGCAGCGGCCGCAGCCGCTCCAGCTGATCGGCCTCGGCGCTCT
Organism: Cyanobium gracile UHCC 0139; assembly: GCF_034931325.1. Classification (GTDB taxonomy): domain Bacteria; phylum Cyanobacteriota; class Cyanobacteriia; order PCC-6307; family Cyanobiaceae; genus Cyanobium; species Cyanobium gracile_B. The sequence continues at coordinate 134,309 of NZ_JAYGHX010000003.1, forward strand.
GCCGGCAGGCCGCGTCGAGCTGCTCGAGATCCCCGTCGCGAAGCAGGTCGGCGAACTCCGCGTCGGTGAGGAGCGGCGGTGGCTCAGGGGCTCCGGCCGCGGTCTCGGCCGGCCCGCTGGGGCTGCCCTCAGCGGCGGCCGGCGTCGACACGGCCGGGGTGGGTGCCGCCGCTTCCGCCGGGCCGGGGGCCGCGGCATGGGCGGCAGCCGGCCCGAGTCCCGTCGCCACCCCCAGCAGGGCCAGGGCGCCGAGGCCGCCCAGAACGGACAAGCCGCGGCTCCGCCGGGGCGCCGGCGGGTCGGGGGTCGGTCCGGATCCGCTGGGCGGGACGGCGGTCGAGGCGGCGGTCGGGGAGAATGGCAAAGGGGAGTGGCAGCAAGGCTGGTGAGGGCGACCGGTGCAGCACCCGCGCCGGCGCACAACCTAGGGGAGCTCTCCTCTCCGATCCACCCCCGTTCCGCTTCCCCTCCGCCCCATGGCCCCGTTGACCGCTTCCGACGCTTCCCCCCCGTCCCCGGTGCCGGCCCGGATCCTGGTGGTGGGCGGCGGTGGCCGCGAGAATGCCCTCGGCTGGGCCCTGGCGCGCTGTCCGGGAGTCGAGCAGGTGCTGGTGGCCCCCGGCAACGGCGGCACCACCGCCCTGGCGGGCTGCCGCCAGATGGCCATCGCCGAGACCGACCATGACGCCCTGGCGATGGCCTGCCGCGCGCACGCCATCGACCTGGTGGTGGTGGGCCCGGAAGCGCCCCTGGCCGCCGGCCTGGCGGACCGTCTGCGCTCCGAGGGGCTGGCGGTCTTCGGCCCCGGGGCCGATGGGGCCCTGCTGGAGGCCAGCAAGCGCTGGGCCAAGGACCTGATGCGGGAGGCGGGCGTGCCCACGGCGGGGTACTGGGCGGCGACGGATCGCCAGCAGGCCCTGGAGGCGCTCGCACGCCATGGCCGTCCCCTGGTGGTGAAGGCCGATGGCCTGGCGGCGGGCAAGGGGGTGACGGTGGCCGACAGTCTCGAGCAGTGCCGCGACGCCATCGAGGAGGTGTTCGCCGGCCGCTTCCAGTCCGCCGTCGCCGGTGAGCCGGCGGCCGCCCCCTCCCTGGTGCTGGAGGAGCGCCTGCATGGCCCGGAGGTGTCGGTGTTCGCCCTCACCGACGGCCGCTCCATGGTGCTGCTGCCCCCGGCCCAGGACCACAAGCGCATCGGCGAGGGGGACACGGGCCCCAACACCGGCGGCATGGGGGCCTATGCCCCCGCCCGGCTGCTGGATGCGGCCGGGCTGGAGCAGGTGCGTCAGCTGGTTCTGGAGCCGATCCTGGCGGCCCTGCGGGCTCGGGGCATCGACTACCGCGGTGTGATCTTCGCCGGCCTGATGCTCACCGACGCCGGCCTGCGGGTGATTGAGTTCAACTGCCGCTTCGGGGATCCGGAGTGCGAGACCCTGATGCCCCTGCTTGGCCCGGAGCTGGCCCGGGTGCTGCTGGCCTGCGCCGCCGGCCGCCTCGAGGAGGCGCCCCCCCTGTCGATCGAGCCCCGCTGCAGTGCCTGCGTGATCGCGGCCGCCGAGGGCTATCCCGGCGAGGTGCGTCGCGGTGATCCGATCCACGGTGACCTGGGGGACGCCCCTGACCTGCAACTGTTCCATGCCGGCAGCCGCCGCACCGAGGCGGGCTCCGTGGTCACGGCGGGCGGCCGGGTGCTGGCGGTGGTGGCCCAGGCCGACGACTTCGACACCGCCTTCGAGCGGGCCTACGACGGTCTGGGACGGGTGGGTTTCGAAGGCATGGTCTATCGCCGCGACATCGGCCACCAGGTGCGGACGCGACGTCCGGCCCTGCCATGACCCCCTCCTCCGCTTCCGGCCCTACCCCGGGCGGCACCGAGGCCGACGGCTCCTTCAGCGTCTGGCGGGCGCGCCTTCAGCGCTGGTGGGCCGAGTTCAGCCTCCAGACCAAGCTGCTGGCGGTCGCCACCCTCGTGGTGAGCCTGCTGATGACGGGCATCACCTTCCTGGCCCTCAACGGCATCCAGCGCGATGCCCGGATGAGTGACACCCGTTTCGCCCGGGATCTCGGCCTCTTGCTCTCGGCCAACGTCACACCCCTGGTGGCGGAGGGCAACGACCGTGAACTGGCCTCGGTGGCCGAGCGCTTCTGGCAGTCCAGTCGCAGTCTCCGCTACATCTTCTTCGCCGATTCCGACGGGGTGATCTATCTCGGCATCCCGATGGGCGGCAGTTCCGGCATGGGTGAGCGTGTGCTCAGTCGGCGCCTGGAGCTGCCGGCCGACATCCAGCGCCGTCCCGACAACCCCCTGATCCGCCAGCACCTCACCCCGGACGGCCAGGTCACCGACGTGTTCGTGCCGATGGTGAGCGACGGCCGCTACCTGGGGGTGGTGGCCCTGGGCATCAACCCCAACGAGACGCTCCTGGCCAGCGCCGCCCTCACCCGGGAGGTGACGGTGGCGGTGTTCATCTCCATCTGGGTGCTGGTGATCCTGGGCTCGGTGTTCAACGCCCTCACGATCACCCAGCCGGTGAAGGAGCTGCTGCGGGGGGTCCGCTCGATCGCCGGGGGCAACTTCGAGACCCGCATCGCCCTGCCGGTGGGGGGCGAGCTGGGGGAGCTGCTCAACGGGTTCAACACCATGGCCTCCCAGCTGGAGGTCTACAAGGCCGCCAACATTGAGGAGCTCACCGCCGCCCAGGTGAAGCAGCAGTCGCTGATCGCCACCATGGCCGACGGCGCCGTGCTGCTCGACGCCGAGGGGAGGATCGTGCTGGCCAACCCCACCGCCCGCCGCCTGTTCCGCTGGGAGGGCCGCAATCTGGAGGGCAGCGAGCTGGCCGGCGAGCTGCCGGACCGGCTGGCGATGGAGCTGCACGATCCCTTGGAAAGCCTGATCCTGAGCGAGCGGGACACCACCGAGGTGCGCTGCAGCTTCGGTGATCCTCCCCGCACCCTGCGCATCGTGCTCCAGTCGGTGCGGGATGCCAGCGGCGAGACCCTCAAGGGCATCGCCATGACGATCCAGGACCTCACCCGGGAGGTGGAGCTGAACGCCGCCCAGAGCCGCTTCATCAGCAACGTGTCCCACGAGCTGCGCACGCCGCTCTGCAACATCAAGAGCTACGTGGAGACGCTCCATGACATGGGCGACCTGCTCAGTGCGGAGGAGCAGAAGGAGTTTCTGAGCATCGCCAACGCCGAGACCGACCGCCTCTCCCGCCTGGTCACCGACGTGCTCGACCTGTCGCGGCTGGAGTCCGATCGGGTCTGGCAGCTGGAGCCCATGGATCTGGCCCCGGCGATCGAGCAGACCCTGCGCACCTACCGGCTGAACGCCGAGGAGAAGGGGGTGCTGCTGCTCTTCTCCGGGGACCCGCACTTGCCCCGGGTGCGAGGCAACTGGGATCTGCTGCTGCAGGTGTTCGACAACCTGGTGGGCAACGCCCTCAAGTTCACCCGCAGCGGTGGCCAGTTGCTGCTGCGCGCCTATCCCTGGCCCGACCACTGCCCGCTGGATCCCCGCGGTGGACCGGAGGACCATCCCTCCTGCACCCTCACCTCGCGCCTGCCGCGACTGAGGGTTGAGATCTCCGACACCGGCTGCGGTATTTCGGAGGCCGACCAGGCACGGATCTTCGAGCGGTTCTTTCGGGTCGAGAACGCCGTTCACACCGAGGCCGGCACCGGGCTGGGACTCTCGATCGTGCGTGGCATCCTCGAGAAGCACGGCAGCCAGGCGCGGATGGCCAGCGAGCCCGGCGTGGGCACCACCTTCTGGTTCGACCTGCCCCTGGAGGGGGCTGACGGCGATGAACTCCGGGTCCAGGCGGAGCGTTCCGCCTCGATGGCTGGCATCGAGGCGGAGCGAAGAATCCCGGCTTAGAATCGCGTCTGCCATTCCGGCGGCAATCACCGAGAATGCAAGTCTTCATCCATATCGGAACCCATAAGACAGGCACCACATCCCTGCAGGCTTGCCTGAGGACTTGGAGCCCTGAGCTCGCCGCCTCGGGCCTCCTTGTTCCCTCGGCCGGCACCCTCTCCGCCACCTCCGGTCATCACAATCTGGCCTTCCAGCTGGCGGGAGACAGCCGCTATGATCCGGCCCTGGGAGGCCTGAGTGAACTCGTCGCAGAATTGCGTCTTGCCAGCAACTTGCCGCACCCCCGTCGGGCTGTGATCAGCAGCGAGGATTTCTGCTGTCTTGTGGAAAAGCCGGACGGGCTTCATCGTCTGGAATCGACCCTCCGGCGGGAGGGGCATACGGTGACCTGGGTGATGTTCCTGCGCCGTGCCGACGATTACTCGGAATCGCTTTACACCACTCTCTGGGGGTGTGGGGTGCGTCCCCGCTTCGGCTACCCGGGCTTTGTTCTCTCGATCCTGGCCAAGGGAAAGTATGCGCAGACGCAGAGATTCGGCGGCTCAGTTCATTACTTCGACTTCGCCGCCTTCACCCGCCGCTGGCGCCAGCTGTCGGCCTCCCGGCTGCTGCTGCGTGACTACGATCAGGCCGTTGCCACGCAGGGCGTTCTGACCTGTTTCCTGAGCATTCTCGGTGCCCCTGAGGCCCTGATTGCCACCGCAAGCTGTGATCAGCCCCGCCTCAACAGCCGGATGGAGCACATCACACGCCGCTACCGACGGGTCCTGCGTCCGCTGCTGATGGCCCGCTTCCAGCGCCGTCATCGGCGTGTCATCAATGGCTGAACGATCATTGGCATGACAGGTATAGTCGGGCCCGCGGCACGATCCCCCGTCGATGCATCTGTTCCTCCATATTGGTGACCACAAGACGGGGACCACATCCATCCAGGCCTTCCTCAGGCGGCGGGCGGCAGAACTGGAGGCCGTGGGAATCTACGTCCCGACAGCGGGAACCTATTCCCCGGAGTCCGGTCACCACCAGCTTGCTTTCGAGCTGCTTGAAGACAAGCGCTGGAATCCCGCCCACGGCGGACTGTTGGAGCTCCTGGAGGAGCTGCGGCGTTGTCCGCTGCCCCGGGCGGTCATCAGCTGCGAAGACCTCAGCCTTTTGGTCGTGCGGCCCGATCGATTGAGACGGCTGGAGGCCAGCCTCCTTGCGGAGGGTCACACCGTGAGTTGGCTGATGTTCCTGCGTCGTGTGGACGACTATCTGGAGTCGTTGTATTGCGAGCTGATGCGATCGGGGATACGGGCCCGCCTGGGCTATCCCGGTTTCGCGTTCCCCTTCCTTCTGCGGGGAAGGCGTTATTCCAAGTTCTGCGATTACCGTGCCTTTGTTCGCAGGTGGCGAGGCCTTTCCGATTCCCCGCTGCACCTCCTCGACTATGACCGGGCCGTAGGAGCGGAAGGGTTGCTGCCCCGCTTCCTGCAGGCGATCGGAGCACCGGAGTCCCTGATCGAGGCCAACCACGCCGCACCGGTCCTGAACCAGCGCCGCGAACAGATCACGCGCCACTTCAGGAGCGTACTGGGGCCCCTGCTGATGGCCCGCTTCCACCGCTCCAACCAGCGGGCGCTGCATGGCTGAAGATGCTGGGCCTGACGCGGCTGTTCAACTCTCCCCATCCATGCTGCGCATGATCCTGCCCAGGTCGGCCCGTTCGTCGGTGGTGATGCGATGGGGGACGCCGCTGATGATGCGCTCGAAGTTGGCGAAGGAATCCTTGATTTCCGGCCCGTTGCCGGTGATCACAAATTCCCGGATGCCCTTGTCATGCCAGGACCCACGCATCTTGAACACGTTCAGGGCCCGGGCCATTTCGCCGCGGATCTCCACATACTGCAGCAGTAGAATGGTGTCGGTGATGGTGGAGATGTGGGAGTCGGTGATCGAATGGCTCCCCATGAATTCTTCGGACGTATTGGTGAAGAATCCAGCGATCTCTTCCTGCTTCGCATAGCCGGTCACCCCGATCACAAACTGCCGGAAGGCGTTGTGGCTGACCCCCCGAGCCAGGGCGGAGAGGGAATCGATCGCCATCCGGGACGGCTTGAACTGGCTGATCTCCGTCTTGATGATCTGGAGGTGATCCTCGAGGCCCGTGGATTCCGGATAGGCACAGATGATCTTGAGCAGGCCGTCCTGCTCCATCTGCTCGAAATCAATGCCCCAGCTGGTGGCGTTGCGCAGCAGCTGGGAGCGGGATTCCTCGTAGGCGAACAGGATCGCCCGTTCCTTGCTGCGGCACGCATCCTCCACGAACTTGCTGACCAGAAGGGTCTTGCCGGTGCCGGTGGCGCCGGTCGCCAGGATGATGGAGTCCTTGAAGAAGCCACCCCCGCACATCTCATCCAGCCGGGGCACGCCGGAGCTGAGGCGCACGTTGGAGGAGCGTTGGGTGAGGCGCATCGCCCCCAGCGGGAAGACGCTGATGCCGTGGCTGCCCATCGTGAAGGGAAATTCCCCCTTCATGTGGGTGGTGCCGCGGAGCTTGAGCACCTCCACCGTGCGGCGCCGCCGTTCCCCTTCCAGCACGTTGCGCAGGATCACCACGTTGTCGGAGACAAATTCCTCGACGCCGTAGCGGGCGATGGCCCCGTACTCATCGACCCGTTCGGTGGTCATCACCGTGGTGACGCCGATCTCCTTCAGCCTGGCGATCAGCCGGAAGATCTCGCGCCGCACCACGGAGATGGCGTCGTACTGCTGGAAGACGGCGGTGATGGAGTCGATGGCCACCCGCCGCGCCTTGTATTTTCGGATCGCGTAGTGGATCCGCTCAATCAGCCCGGAGAGGTCGAAGCTGCCCGATACCTCCTGACCATCGGGATCCGGGGAGGCATCGAGGACGAACAGCTTGTTCTGTTCGACCATTTCCTGCAGGTTCCAGCCGAAGCTGGAGGCGTTGCGCAGGATGTCGAGGGGGGATTCTTCGAAGGTGACGAAAATTCCGTGCTCGTTGAACTGCCGGATGCCGTTGCAGAGGAAATTCAAGGAAAACACCGTCTTGCCGGTTCCCGATGTTCCGCTGATCAGGGTCGATCGGCCGATCGGCAGCCCGCCATGGCAGATGTCATCGAAACCTTCGATCCCCGTGGGGAGTTTCTGCATCTGCATTCGATTGGCAGCGGCGTCGTGGTCGTTGGGATCCGGCATCGAAGAGATGGAAGGGCGAGGGTTCGGAGGGGAAACGGGGTTGACGCTGGCCTGGCCTGGCCCGGATGGCTTCGGCAGGCCTCGATCAGGGCTCAGGAGGTTTCTGGAGACGTGGGTACACCGCCGGCTTCCAGGTCATCGACGTCGAGCTTGAAGTCCTCGGTGAGCTCTTCGTAGAGGAGATCCAGGCCGATCAGCACCCGGTCCCGGTCGGAGAGATCGCCGATGATCCGCCGCACCGGCGGCGGCAGGATCTTCGCCAGGGTGGGGGTGGCCAGGATCTTGTCCTCCTCCGCAAGCTGGGGATTCTTGAGCACATCGATCACCTTCAGGGCGTAGACGCCGCGAAACTCGGACTCCAGGATGTCGCGCAACGTCTTCAGGGCCCGCATCGAATTGGGGGTGTTGCCCGCCACGTAGAGCTTGAGGATGTAGGTCTTTCGGAACGTCATGGCAGGGTCTCAGGCGGAGGGACTGGAGGATTCGGCCGCGACGGCGGACGCGATGGGGAGGTCCGGTGGGATGGAGCGTCGATACATTTCGCAGAGGTGAGCCATGACGTCAAGGAGGGCCAGCCGGTAGTCCTGGAGGAAGTCGTTCTTCTGTCCTTTGAGCATCAGCAGTTTTCGGAACTCCTCGATCAGATTCACGTGGATTTCGACCATTTTTGTGATTGGAAGATCGGCGAAGAAGGCGGTGTTCACGAAGCTTTCGATCGCCTGGTTGGCTGCGGCGGGGTTCTTGAAGTAGCTGATCAGCAGGTCCCGGTAGGTGCGTCGCAGGGAGTCGAGCAGCTCATTGCGTTCCTCGGCTTCCAGGTTGCGCAGGAAGCGGGAGGGATCCCGCTTGTAGTACACGCCCAGGTACCCGAGCCGCCCGTTGAGTCGGTTCGGCAGTTTCCAGCCGTCGGGCGTGGCGGCCTTGGCCTCGCTGCTGGCCGGAAGGGTGTTGCTGCGCAGGAATCGGGAGACGGCCGCGTCCAGGCTGTAGCTCAGCTGCTCCAGCTGGTCGGGGGGGAGACGGACCTCGGCGTCGTGAAATTTCACCTCGCCGTCCACTGGGCCGATCAGCACGGCCGGCAGCTCCAGGCCCTGGTCGTGGAGGCTGCCGAAGAAGGTCCCGTCGACGGCGCCCTCCTCCAGCAGGATCCCGTCGAAGTCCTCGCGGCGCTGTTCCAGCTGCTCGAGGGGGCCGGCGGTGGGATCCACCGGCACCAGCTGGTAGCGACCGCCCCTGAGCCACTGGCCGCAGGCCTCGGCCAGGGCCGGGGTCTGGATGAGGGAGAGGATGTTGAGAACCGGTTGGGGCATCGACCGCTGCGGCGGGGAGATCCCCTGGCCGAGCTGATTCTTGACGGAAGGGTGGCCCGGACGGGAGGATCTTAGTTCTGTCTTTCGATTCCGTGCGCCCAGGCTCAATGGCGGCTACCTGCCGCCAGCCTGGCCACGCCCCCAGAGCGATGACCCAAGCCCCCCAGAAGGAAGCCCCCGAGCAGGAGCCTCTGAGCACAACCACCACCGGTGCCCAGGGCGATGCCACCGGCGCCTACGCCATCGTCGAGGCCTCCGGCCAGCAGTTCTGGCTCCAGCCCGATCGCTACGTCGATCTCGACCGCCTCAACGCCGAGGTCGACACCACCGTGACCCTGGAGAACGTGCTCCTGGTGAAGGACGCCTCCGGCACGACCCTGGGCCAGCCCTACGTGGAAGGCGCCACGGTGGAGCTCAAGGTGATGGCCCATCGCCGCGGCCAGAAGATCATCGTGTACAAGATGCGTCCCAAGAAGAAGACCCGCCGCAAGAACGGCCACCGCCAGGAGCTCACCCGGGTGATGGTCCAGTCGATCAAGGTGGGCGGCAAGTCGATCGCCTGATCGGGCCCCAGCTTCTTTCCCAGTTCCCCCCGTTCTCCCGTCTCCCCGTCCCCATGGCCCACAAGAAAGGCACAGGTTCCACCCGCAATGGCCGCGACTCCAATTCCAAGCGCCTCGGCGTCAAGCGTTACGGCGGTGAGACCGTCAGCGCCGGCTCGATCCTGATCCGCCAGCGCGGCACCTCCGTGATCCCCGGCGTCAATGTGGGCCGCGGCTCCGACGACACCCTCTTCGCCCTGGTGGACGGCGTCGTCAGCTTCGAGTCCATCAAGCGTGGCCTGCGCAACCGCAAGCGCATCAACATCGCCGTCGGCGCCTAGACCCCGGGTGGGGGGGCGTCCGCCAGTTCGGCCCCGTCCCCCGGCACCTCCAGGTAGCCCCTGAGCCAACCCACCAGCCAATAGAAGGGCAGGGTGTCGGCCAGGGCCGCCACCAGCTTGAAGACGTAGCCGCTGGCGATGAACACCCCCAGCTGGGGAAGCACGGGCTCGTCCGGTCGGATCGGCAGCACATGGGCGGCGTAGTGGCTGATCAGCACCACCGCCGAGGTGTCCACGATCTGGCTGATCAGGGTGGAGCCGTTGTTGCGCAGCCACAGGGCTTTGCCGTTGCTGAGGCGCTTCCAGAAATGGAATAACCGCACGTCGGTGAACTGGGCGGCCATGTAGGCGGCCATCGAGGCCCCCACGGCGCCGAAGGCCAGCCGACGCACCTCGAAGAACACCGGCACCCCTTCGGCCTGGGGGTCGGCCGGCAGGCCCGCCATCCCACCGAATCCGTCCAGGCCCGGCAGGATGCCACCAAGCCAGAGCACCAGGACGATCCAGCCGTTGAGCATCAGACCCACCCACACCACCTGGGAGGCGCGACGTTCGCCCCAGATCTCGCTGATCAGGTCGGTGCAGAGAAAGGTGACGGGGTACGGCAGGGCCCCCACCGCCACGATGATCGGGAAGGAGCCAATGCTGCCCAGGTGGAGGAACCGGGTCAGCCCCAGGATGTTGAGCATGCCCATGGTCCCCAGGAAGATGCCGGCCAGCACCAGAAAGGTCACCTCGCGCCGGTCCTGCAGCGTCATCGGCGCCTGAGCATGGGAGAAGGTCCCTCCAGGCTGCCCCCTTCCCCCCCGTCGCGCCACGGCTGCGGTTTTCTGGTGCTCGACAAGCCCGCCGGCCTGACCTCCCATGACGGCGTCGCCAGGGTGCGGCGCGCCTACGGCCTGCGGCGGGTGGGCCATGGCGGCACCCTTGATCCGGCCGTCACCGGCGTGCTGCCGATCGCCCTCGGCCCGGCCACCCGCTTGCTGCCCTACCTGCCCGGCGACAAGACCTACCGCGGCACCGTCCAGCTGGGCGTGCGCACCGGCACCGACGACCTCGAGGGCGAGGTGCTGCAGCGCTCGGCCGTTCCGCCCCTCGACCCCGAGGCCCTGGAGCGGGCCCTGGCCCGGTTCCGGGGAGAGATCCTCCAGGTTCCCCCCCAGGTCTCGGCTGTGCATGTGGATGGCCAGCGGGCCTACGCCCGGGTGCGGGCGGGGGAGCAGCTGGCACTGGCGGCGCGGCCGGTGCGGATCCATGGCCTCGACCTGCTGGGCTGGGACGCCGAGCGCGGCCGCCTGGAGCTGGAGGTGCGCTGTTCCGCCGGCACCTATGTGCGCGCCCTGGCCAGGGATCTGGGGGAAGCCCTCGGCTGCGGCGGCGCCCTGGCCAGCCTGCGCCGCACCGCCGCCCTCGGTTTCGGTCTGCACCAGGCCATTTCCATGGAGCGCCTGGTCAGCGGCCCCCTCCCCCCCCTGCTGGATCCCCTTGATGTGCTGGTGGACCTGCCGCGCCAGCGCCTCGATCCCGCCCAGCTGTCCCCCTGGCGCTGCGGCCGCTCCCTGCCCCGTACGGTGGAACAGTCGCCCGAGGGAGCGGTCGCCGTGCTCACGCCGGATGGCAATCTGGCCGGCATCGCCCGTGCCGACGGCAAGGGCCTGCTCCTGCCCCGGCTGGTGTTCGACGCCGCCGGTTGAACCCCCTGCGACTTCGCGATGGCCGGCCACAGCAAATGGGCCCAGATCAAGCGCACCAAGGCGGTGGTCGACGCCCGGCGTGGGGCGCTGTTCACGCGCCTGGGGCGGGAGATCACCGTGGCGGCTCGCGGCGGTGCCGATCCGGCCGGCAACTTCCAGCTCCGCACCGCCATCGAGAAGGCCAAGGTGGCGGGGCTCCCCAACGCCAACATCGAGCGGGCCGTGGCCAAGGGAAGCGGCCAGGGAGGTGGCGGGGCCGACCTGTTCGAGGCGGTGCGCTACGAGGGCTACGGCCCGGGGGGCGTGGCCGTGCTGATCGAGGCCCTCACCGACAACCGCAACCGCACCGCCGCCGACCTGCGGCTGGCTTTCGGCAAGCATGGCGGCAACCTCGGTGAGACCGGCTGCGTCAGCTACCTGTTCGAGCAGCGTTCCGTGGTGCGGCTGGTCCTGCCCGGCGCCGACGAGGAGCGCCTGCTGGAGGACCTGCTGGCCCTCGAGGAGCGGGGTGGCCCGGCGGCGGCGGGCTACGAGATCGATGCCGAGGGTGTCGACGTGTTCGGTGCCTATGCCGACCTCGAAGCCCTCCAGGACGGGCTCCGGGACCTGCAGCTGCCGCTGGCCGGGTGGGAGCATCGCTGGATCGCCTCCCTGCCCTGCCGCCTCGAGGACGCCGCGGTGCTGGCCGCCTGCCTGCGCATGCTGGATGTGCTCGAGGATCTCGATGACGTGCGCAGCGTCACCAGCAATCTCGAGGCGGATGAGGCCCTGATGGACGCGGCCCTGCCCGGCTGAGGCGTCCGCCCCGGCCTCCGCGCCGGCAGGCGCTCAGCCCATGGCCTCGGCGTCGGCGATCACCGTGAGGGCAGGGTGGTGCTGCAACCAGCTGGCGGGCAATTCCGGCGTGGGGGGCACCCGCAGGGCGCGGCGCAGGATCGCCGCCTTCGCGCTGCCGGTCACCACCAGCAGCACCCGACGGGCCGCGAGGATCTCGGCCATCCCCAGGGTGATGGCCCGCCGGGGCACGGCGCCGGGATCGCCCCCGAAGGCACCGGCGTTCTGGCGGCGGGTGGGGGCGCTCAGGGCCAGGCAGCGGCAGGCCACCGTCGCCCCCGCGGGGGGTTCGTTGAAGCCCACGTGACCGTTGAGGCCCAGGCCCAGCAGCTGCAGGCCGATGCCGCCGGCGGCGGCCACGGCGGCGCCGTAGCGCATCGCTTCGGCATCGGGATCGTCGGCCCTCCCATCGGGGAGCCGCACCTGCTCCGGGTCCAGGCCGAGGGGCTCCACCAGCTGGTGGGCCATGGTGGCGGCGAAGGAGGCGGGATCCTGGGGCCCCAGCCCCACGTACTCGTCGAGGTTGAAACTGCTCCAGCCCGCACGCACCGTCGTCGCCAGGGCGGGCTCCAGGCGCTTCAGCCGCCGGGCCAGGGCGGCATAGACCGGTTCCATGGTGCGTCCGGTAGCCAGGCCCAGGGGCCGGTCCGGCCGCAGCCGGTCGGCCAGCAGCAGGGCCGCCACCCGCTCGGCCACCGCCGCCGCATCGGCCAGGACGACCGGCGCGATGGTGGCGACGGCCGGGGCGCTGCCGGCGTTGGGTCTCAAAGGGAGGAGTAGGGCTGGATCCTGGCCCCCTGGTAGTAGTGCTGGAGGATCTGTCGGTAGTCCTCGCCACGCAGGGCCAGGGCATAGGCCCCCCACTGGCTCATGCCCACCCCGTGCCCGTAGCCCCGGCCGCTGACCAAAAGGGTGGGCGCTGCCGGCGGGCGGGGGGTCCGCCAGGGGGCCTGCACCAGGCCGGAGGCCAGGGAACGGATCCCCTCGGGGGTGAAGACGCCCTCCAGGGACGGCAGCGGCGGCGGGAAGGGGACGGCCTGGGGCGATGCTTCGAAGTCGAACCGGGCCAGGGTGCTGCGCAGGCCCAGCCGCTGGCGCAGCTCGGCGCCGGAGAGCAGCAGCGAGCCACGGGGGCCCGTCACCCTGGCCTGGCGGATGCGACCGGAGCTGGTGGTGGAGAGCACCTCGATGCGGAAGGCTCCGTCGATCTCACGGAAAGCCCGGGCCAGCTTGTCGGGCTCGACGCGCAGCTGCCAGACATGCACCGGGCTGGCCTGGTCGAAATCGGGCACGCTGACCAGGTAGGGCAGCTGCTGACGCCAGATCTCGCCGCTGTTCTCCGTCAGGCCGCCACTGCTGCTGTGGAAGACCGCGTTGATCAGGGAGGAGCCATGCACCAGCACCTGGGAGCGGGTGCTGCGCACGGCCTCGCGGGTGGAGTCGGTTTCGGCCTCCACCCCCTTGTAGACCTGGCTGGCCACGGTGGCCTTGAGGTCGAAGGGCTCCGCCGGCCGGCGCTGGCGCAGGGCGTAGGTGCGGGCCGCCACCGCCTGGGCCCGCAGGGCCGCCAGCGGCCAGCTGGCCGGCATTTCGCTGCCCACCACGCTCGGCAGGTAGCTCTCGACATCGATGAGGTTGATCGCCTGCAGGCGATCGCCCTCGCTGCGCACCAGCAGGCGGCCGCGGTAACGGCGCTGCTGCAGGGTCAGCACGGCCTCGCCGCCGTTCCCCCGCCCCGGGGCGGGATCGATCCAGGCCTGGCCCGACGGCAGCGCCAGCCGGCGGGGCGACCCGGTCGGTCCCTCCAGCCTGGCCTCCAGGGCCGGCCCGCTGCGCACCAGCTGCAGCCGGGCCCCCGGAGCCAGCTCCACCAGGGTGCGCCCCGAGGCGTCGCCGAGGCGCAGCACGGTGCTGCCGGCCTCCAGCTCCAGGGTGGGGGCTTCCCGCAGCAGCACCCGAACGACGGGAGCCGGTGCCCTCGCCTCCGTGGGGACCGGCGCCGCGACGGCGGCGGGAAGCAGGGCCAGCGAGAGGCCGGCGCGCCATCCGAAACGGAGGAGGGTCACGAGCGTGCGCGAGCGACAACGGCTCATTCTGGACGGGTCTTCCTGGCGACGCCATGGCGCCAGCCAGAGCACCGGCCGGCGCCATGGCGGGCGGGACGACGGTGCGGCCGGCGCCGTGGCAGCATGCGCTCTGAGGCAGCCAGGGTGTGCAGGTCACCTTCCTGGGAACCAGCTCCGGCGTTCCCACCCGCGCCCGCAATGTCTCCGCCGTTGCTCTGCGGCTGCCCCAACGGGCCGAGCTGTGGCTGTTCGACTGCGGCGAGGGAACCCAGCACCAGTTCCTGCGCAGCGACCTGCGGGTGTCCCAGCTGCGCCGGATCTTCGTCACCCACATGCACGGCGACCATGTCTTCGGTCTGCCCGGGCTGCTGGCCAGCCTGGGCCTGGCGGGCAGCTGCGCCGGCATTGATCTCTACGGACCGGACCCGTTGCGCGACTACCTGGAGGGGGTGATGCGCACCTCCTCGACCCGCATCGGCTATCCCCTGCGCACCCACCGGGTGAAGGACGCCGCCGCCCGCGGCACCCTGGTGCTCGACGACGACGACATCACGGTGCGCTGCACGGCGCTCACCCACCGGGTGCCGGCCTACGCCTACCGGGTGGATCAGAAGCCCCGGGCCGGCCGCTTCGACGTGGAGCGGGCCCGGGCCCTGGGCATTCCCCCCGGGCCGGTCTACGCCGAGCTCAAGGCCGGCCGCAGCGTCACCCTCGACGACGGTCGGGTGATCCGCGGCGAGGCCCTGTGCGGGCCGCCCCGACCCGGCTGCAGTGTCGTTTATTGCACCGACACCGTGTTCAGCGAGGCGGCGGTGGCCCTGGCCCGCGGCGCCGACCTGCTGATCCACGAATCCACCTTCTCCCATGGCGAGGCGGAGCTGGCCATCGCCCGCCAGCACTCCACCAGCACGATGGCGGCCCAGACCGCCCTGGAGGCGGGCGTGAAGCAGCTGGTGCTCACCCACCTGAGCCCCCGGTATGTGGCGGGGAATCCCATGACCCCCGACGACCTGGTGGCCGAGGCCCGGGCCATCTTCCCCGAGACGGTGGTGGCGAAGGACTTCCTCAGTCTCTCGGTGGGGACGGCGGGCTGAGCCTGCAACAGTTCGCGTGATTCCGTTCCGGGGAACCCGTCGCCCGTGATACAAGGTCTCAGTTGCGGTCCGACCGCCATTCCGCCGGCTTCTCCCATGGCCCCCCTCCTTCGCTCAGCCGCCCCGCTGTCAGTCGTCCGTCGCAGCGCTGTCCGTCGCACCGCTTCCCTTCGCAGCTCCCTCCGTGCCGTGGTCGGGACGCTGCTGATCCTTCCCCTGGCCCTGCTGGTCTGTTTCGCGGGCCCCGCGGCCGCGGCCCAGTGGAGCGCCGAGGACCTCACCGTGCCCGTCTCCCCCGACGGCACCCTGGTGACCTTCAGCGAGAAGGAGGTCAAGACCGGCCGCAAGCTCTTCAACGAAAGCTGCGGCACCTGCCATGCCGGTGGCATCACCAAGACCAATCAGAACGTGGGCCTGGATCCCGAGACCCTCGCCCTGGCCACCCCGGCCCGGGATTCGGTGGACGCCCTGGTCGACTACATGAAGGACCCCACCTCCTACGACGGGGAGTACAGCATCGCCGACGTCCATCCCAGCCTGCGCAGCAGCGACGTGTTCGTGAAGATGCGCGATCTGGATGACGAGGACCTGCGCCTGATCGCCGGCTACATCCTGGTGGCCCCCAAGGTTCAGGGCGTCCAGTGGGGCGGCGGCAAGATCTACTTCTGATCCTCCCGGCCCACACCGGCCGGCCGGCCATGCACCGGCCGGCTTTTTTGTGTCTGGCCGCCGGCACCTCAGGGGGTCCGTGGCAGGCGGTTCAGGCGGCCGGCGGTGGTGGGGCCAGGTTGCCGGCCTCCAGCGACCCCGGCAGCTTGCTGTACCACCATTCCTGCAGGGCTGGAGCCAGGCGCTGGGGGAACAGGGTGAGCACGGTACGGGTGGGGCGGGCCCCCGGCTGCAGCAGCTCCACGGCGTAGGAGGGGCAGCGGCGGGCGGCCAGGTCGGGCACGAAACGCCGGCCGACCCGGCGCCAGCTGGGTTCCTTGCTGCGCCAGGCCAGGCGGCAGCAGGGCCAGGGGAGCTCCTCCCGATCGAACAGGCGGCAGCAGGGCCCCAGGACCCGGTAGCTGTACTGGCCGCCGGGGCTGGGATGTTCGCTGCCGGAGGCCAGCACGGTGTCCACCTGAGGTGCCATGAAAAAGCCACCCCTGAGGGTGGCGGAGAAGAACGCGGGGTTCAAGGGGGGCGATCCGCCTGGAGCGCCCGGCGAGGAGCTCAGTAGAGCTCTTCTTCGGTGTGGGTCTTGATGGTGCAGTCGGAGGTGGGGTAGGCGACGCAGGTGAGGACGAAGCCGGCCTCGATCTGGTCGTCGTCGAGGAAGCTCTGATCCGACTGGTCGACGGTGCCGGAGGTGAGCTTGCCGGCGCAGGTAGAGCAGGCGCCGGCGCGGCAGGAGTAGGGCAGGTCGATGCCCTGCTCTTCGGCGGCGTCGAGGATGTACTGGTCGTCAGGAACCTCGATGGTCTTGTTCAGGCCCTCGCTCTCATTGACGAGGGTGACCTTGTAGGAAGCCATGGAAGAGATTGGAGCTCACAGACACCCGGCAGCCAGGGCCTGTAGGACCCGCCCTTCCTACATCCGACAGGGGGCTTTCCCGGCGATCTTGGGCCCGCAGGCCGGGAAGCCCAATCAAAGCCAGGACACAGATCAGCGTGCCTTATGCAACATCCGATGCTGAACGGATCCGCAGCAGGCCCCAGCGGTCCTGCTCGACCCGCCCCTCCACCCGCCAGCCCGCCGCCGCCAGATCCCGCTCCAGGCCTGGCGCCTGATCCACCAGCAGACCGCTGAGCAGGCCCACGCCACCGGGGCTCAGCAGCTGTCCGAACCAGGGAATCAGGGCCTCGATCACCGGCGCCAGGATGTTGCACAGCAGCAGCTCCGCCGGACGCCCCCCCAGCAGGGCCAGCAGGGCCTCCGCCGAGCCCGTCGTGACGGCCAGCGCGGAGGGGGCCAGGCCGTTCAGGGCGGCGTTCTGGCGGGTCGCCCGCTCCGCCAGGGGGTCGGTGTCGGCGGCGGCCACGCTGGCCGCCCGCAGCCGCAGGGCGGCCAGGCCCAGGATGCCGCTGCCGCAGCCCAGATCGGCCACCCGCAGCCCCTCCAGGTCCGCTCCACGTCCCGCCCGCGTCCGCTCGCCTGCGAGGGCTTCCAGCGCCTCCAGACAGAGGCGGGTGGTGGGGTGGCTGCCGGTGCCGAAGGCGCTGCCCGGATCGATGCGGATCACCAGCCGCCCGGCCTGCTCGGGCGGCACCTCCAGCCAGGCCGGCAGCACCAGCAGCCGCTCCCCCACCGGATCGGGCCGCCAGTGGCTCTTCCAGCTCAGGCTCCAGTCCTCATCGGCCTGCCGCCGCCAGTGGACCTGTGGCAGCGCCACCTGGAAGGGTTCCCCCAGCGGGGCCAGGGCCCGCTCCAGCTCCTGGCGCTGGTCGGCGGGCCAGTCGCTCTCCGGCAGCCAGGCCAGCAGTTGCCGCTGCTCCGGCGCCTCGGGCGGGTGCTGGAGCGCCACCCGCGTCACGCCCAGGAGCGGCAGCTTCCAGAGCAGGGATTCCTCCAGCTCGGCCGGGGCGGCCATCTCCAGCCGCCACCAGACCAGGCCCATCAGAGGGTGACCGGGTGGGCGGCCTGGATGCCGTTGATGCCGTGGATCACCGCCAGCAGGCTGGGGGGGATCGGGTCGTCGAGGCTCAGCACCATCACGGCGTCGCCGCGCACGATGCGGCGGCCCACCTGCATCGAGGCGATGTTCACGTTGTGCTCGCCGAGCAGCGAGCCCAGCTGGCCGATGATGCCGGGCATGTCCCGGTGGCGGGTGAACAGCATGTGGCGGCTGGGCGTCACGTTCACCGGGAACTCGTCGATGGTGGTGATGCGCAGTTCACCGTCGGTGAACACCGCCCCGGTGACGCTGTGGTTGCCCCGCGGGCTGCGGGAGCTGAGCTGCAGCGAACCGCCGGCGAAGTCGCGGCTGGCGTCGTCCTTCACCTCGAGCACGTGGATGCCGCGCTCCTTGGCCTCCAGGGTGGCGTTGACGTAGTTGATGCTGTCGCCCAGGGCGGCCGAAAGGATGCCCTTGAGCGCCGCCACCACCAGGGGCTGGGCCGGGTGGGAGGCGAATTCGCCCTGCAGGCGCACCTCCAGCTCGCTGATCTGGCCGCCGGCCAGTTGGCTGAGCAGCAGGCCCAGGGTTTCGGCCAGCTGCAGGTGGGGCTTGAGCAGCTCCATCACCTCGGCGGTCAGGCCGGGGATGTTGACGGCACTGCGGGCCGGCAGGCCCAGGAGCACGTCCCGGATCTGCTCGGCCACGTCGATGGCCACGTTCTCCTGGGCCTCTTCGGTGGACGCGCCCAGGTGCGGGGTGAGGATCAGCCGCTCCTTGACCAGGCGCAGGGGGGAATCCGCCGCCAGCGGCTCCTTGGCGTAGACGTCGAGGGCCGCGCCGGCGATGACGCGGTTCTCGACCGCATCGGCCAGGGCCTGCTCGTCGATGATGCCGCCGCGGGCACAGTTCACCAGGCGGGCGGTGGGCTTCATCGTGGCCAGCAGTGCCGCGTTGACCAGGTTCTCGGTGTCCGGGGTGCGGGGCAGGTGCAGGCTGACGTAGTCGGCTTCGGCGAACAGCTGGGGCAGGGGCAGCAGCCGCACCTGCAGCATCTGGGCGCGCTCGGCGGAGATGAACGGGTCGTAGGCGGCCACGTCCATGCCCAGGGCCCGGGCGACACGGGCCACATGGGAGCCGATCTTGCCGAGGCCCACCACGCCGAGGGTCTTCTTGTAGAGCTCGTTGCCGACGTAGGTCTTGCGGTCCCAGCCGCCGGCCATGGTGCTGGCGTGGGCGTGGGGCACATGGCGTGACAGGGAAAGCATCAGCGCCAGCGCGTGCTCGGCGGCGGCGATCGTGTTGCCCTCCGGCGAGTTGACGACGATCACGCCGCGCCGGGTGGCGGCGGGCACATCGACGTTGTCGACGCCCACGCCGGCCCGGCCGATGATGCGCAGATGGCTCGCGGCCTCGATCACGTCGGCGGTCACCTGGGTGCCGGAGCGGATCATCAGCCCTTCGTACTCACCGATGCACGCCACCAGCTGCTCCGGGCTCAGGCCCGTGCGCACGTCCACCTGGGCGACCTGGGAGAGGATGTCGATCCCCGCCTGGTCGATGGGATCGGAGACCAGAACCTTCGTCATGTCCGGCAGCGGTGGGGAGGGCGGGGGGTGCGCCCCCAGGGGGGCAGGCCGGAGGTGCAGTGTAGAGAGCGGTGTGGAGACGAGCCCATGTCCCTGAGTGTGGTGGTCGTGCTGGACGACCGGGACCGCCTGCATGCCCTGCGGGATCGGTTGCAGGCGCTTCAGCCGGCCCTGAGCCGGGTCGTGGTGATCGGCAGCGGTGAGGCGCCCCTCTCCAGCGTCGAGCGACTGGATCCGGCCGCGGCCCGGCGGCGGCGTCAGCGGTCGATGGTGCGCTGGCTCCTGCCTTTCGGCTTCCTGGCCGGGCTCACCTTCACCCAGATCACCGATCTGCACACGTTCAGCTTCGCCGGGGCCTATGGGGAGCCCCTGATCGGCGGTCTGCTGGGCATGGGCTCCGGCTGGATGGGCAGCTTCGCCGCCGCCGCCAGCGTCAGCTCGGAGGAGGACGACCGCATCCGCATCCTGCGCAACAGGCTCGACGAGGGCTGCTGGCTGCTGCTGCTGGAGGCCCCCGCCGGCCGGGAGATCCCCTGGACCACGATCCAGCTGGCGCGACCGACGGCGGTCGTGCGGCTGGACGACACCTGAGGCGCGGCGCCCATGCTTCCACGACGGGACCTGCTGGAGGGGAGTCGCCACCCGGAGGAGCTCGGGGCCCTGTTCAGCCTGGCGGAGACGGCCCTGCGCACCTGGGAGCCCCAGGTCAGCGGCTTTCTCGAGGCGGCGGTGCGGGAGGAAGCCGAGGACCGGCTCGGCGCCCTCAGCGAGCTGAGCCTCGCCAGTGACGGCGGCCACCCCGGTGCCGAGCGCCGCTGCCTGCTGCTGGCACGCACCGGACAGGAGCCGACGGCCCCCACCCTGCTGGGGCTGGAGATCAGCGGCAACTTCCTCTTCGATCCCGCCTCGGCGGCCGACATGGCCGAGGGGCTGGCCGGCTCCGGGGCCACGGCGGCGGAGCGGGGAGACCTGTGGCTGCGGGGCGATCGGGGCGGCCAGGCGATCGTCAGCGAGGCCCTGGCCCGGCGGCTGGACGGGACCGAGGGCCTGGTGCGCACGGTGCCGGTGCGATTCGAGGCCCGGCCCATCGAGGCCCTGCAGCTGCCGGCCCGCCGGCTGCCCCGCCAGCTCACCACGGTGGAGGCCTCCCTGCGGCTGGATGCCCTGGCCTCGGCCGGCTTCGGGCTGTCCCGCAACCGCATGGCCACCCTGATCCGCCAGGGGGCCGTCCGCCTCGACTGGACGGTGGTCAGCAGCCCCAGCCAGCCCCTGGCGGTGGGGGCGCGGGTCCAGCTGGAGGGACGGGGGGAGCTGGAGGTGCTGGCGATCGAAGCCACCAAGCGGGAGCGTTTCCGGATCCGGCTGGAGCGCCATTGAGGGCCCGGCGGCGCAAGTTGACAGGAGGGAAGGCCGGCGAGTAGGAACAGATCCGACGGATCGACTGTGAAAGGTCAGCTGTCGGCGAATGGTTCTTCCCGCCGAGGACCATCCATCTCAACGACAATCCATCTCGGTCTTCATCGGGCTGTTTAAGGTTGTTGTCTGTGGCAGGCGCCGCTTCGGTCATCCCGAACGCGGGCGATTAGCTCAGAGGTAGAGCACTACCTTGACACGGTAGGAGTCACTGGTTCGATTCCAGTATCGCCCATTGATTGATTTTAATTCTCCCGATTCGAGCCCGGTTCGGTTCAGCGATCCCTTCGCTGCTACCCTCGGCCGATCGTGAGTGTGAGTCAGCCAGCGTGAGTCCCGCCGAGGACGTTGCACCTCTGTCCTGCACGGTGGTGGTGGGTCTGGGCCGGTCGGGTCTGGGGGCGGCACGGCTGCTGCAGGCCTGCGGCGAGACCGTGGTGGTCATCGAGAGCGGTGACACGCCGGAGCAGCGCGCCCTGGCGGCCCAGCTGGAGCGCGAGGCCATCGTGGTGCGGCTGGGGGTGCCCCTGAGCCTTGAAGCGTTCCGGGGCCTGCCGCTGCCGCCGGCGGCGGTGGTGGTCAGCCCGGGCATTCCCTGGAACCACCCGGTGCTGGAGGCGCTCCGCTCCCGGGGGGTGCAGGTCCAGGGGGAGATCGTGCCCGCCTGGCAGGCCAGCCGCGACGTGCCCTGGATCGGCATCACCGGCACCAACGGCAAGACCACCGTCACCTGCCTGGTGCATCACCTGCTGCAGCAGGCGGGCAGGGATGCGCCCCTCTGCGGCAACGTCGGCATCGCCGCCGCCGAGGTGGTGCTGCAGCGGCGTCTGGAGCAGGCCCCCCGTCCGGACTGGCTGGTGGTGGAACTGAGCAGCTACCAGATCGAGGCCGCCCCCGCCGTTGCACCGGCGATCGGTGTCTGGACCACCCTCACCCCCGACCACCTGGAGCGCCACGGCACCCTGGCCGCCTACCGGGCCATCAAGAGGCGTCTGCTGGAGAACTCCCGCGTCCGCATCCTCAACGCCGACGATCCCGATCTGCGCCAGCACGCCGACAGCTGGGACCGGGCCGACTGGATCACCGCCGGCCCCAGGACGGCGCTGCCGCCGGGCTTCGATCCGGTGCTCTGGATCGACGACGACGAGCAGGTGCGGGGCCGCCAGGGCCCCCTGTTTCCGGCCTCCGCCCTGGCCATGCCCGGTGCCCACAACCGCCAGAACCTGCTGCTGGCCGTGGCGGTGGGGCTCCAGGCCGGGCTGGAGCCGGCGGCGATGGAGGCCGCCTGCCGCAGCTTCCCCGGTGTCCCCCACCGGCTGGAGCGCCTCCGCAGCCTCAACGGTGTGACCTGGTTCAACGACAGCAAGGCCACCAACTACGACGCGGCCGAGGTGGCCCTGCGGGCCCTGGAGGGTCCCCTGGTGGTGCTGGCCGGTGGCCAGTCGAAGCAGGGGGAGGCCGGGGCCTGGCTGGAGCAGCTGCGCGAGCGGGCCGCGGCGGTGGTGCTCTATGGCGCGGCGCGTCAGGAGTTCGCCGGCCTGCTGGAGTCGAGCGGCTACGGCGGTGTGGTGAACCAGGCGGACGGCCTGGAAGGCGCGGTGGCCCTCGCTGCGACGCTGGCCCCCGCTCTCGGCTGCCGAGGGGTGCTGCTCTCCCCGGCCTGTGCCAGCTTCGACCAGTACACCAGCTTCGAGGCCCGCGGTGACCACTTCCGCCGGCTGGTGCTGGCCCTCGAGACTGACAGCTGAGGCGGACGCACCATGGCCTGGTGGTTGATGAAGAGCGAGCCGGACGTCTACGGCATCCACCACCTGCAGGCGGAGGGCACCACCCTCTGGGACGGCATCCGCAACTACCAGGCCCGCAACTTCATGCGCGCCATGGAGATCGGTGATCGCGCCTTCTTCTATCACTCCAATGCCAGCCCGCCGGGCATCGTCGGCCTGATGGAGGTGGTCGAGACGGGGCTGGTGGACCCCAGCCAGTTCGATGCCGCCTCCAAGTACTTCGATCCGGCCTCCAAGCCCGAGGCACCGCGCTGGGACTGCGTACGCCTGGCCTATCGCGCCACCTTTCCGACGATGCTGAGCCTGGAGGCCCTGCGGGAAGCGTTCAGCGTCGAAGACCTGCCGGTGGTGCGCCGGGGCAATCGCCTCTCGATCCTGCCGGTGAGCGACGCCAGCGCCGCCCGGCTGTTCCGCCTGCTGGGGGTGGAGCCGGACGCCTGAGGCCGGGACCTCAGGCCGCCGGAGCCGAGAAGGCCTGGTGGCCGGGAAACAGGTTGGCCAGGTAGCAGCGGGTCACCCCGCGGTTGCGGATCCCGTTCTGCACAAGAAAGCCCGCCAGGGCGGCCTGGAACAGCCGGTACTGGTCCCAGTTGGGGTGCTGCTCGATGAACTCCCGCATGGCCTCCAGCAGCGGCGCGGGCACATCTGCCCGCAGGCTCACCAGAGACTCGGCCCCGTCCAGCGGCAGTGTTCTCGGGCGGGGCATCGCGGATTCCTGGCAGCGCGTGAGCCACTTCTCCACACCCGAGGGGCCGCGTCAAACGCCGCCACCGGCGGCCATGCCTGCCCTGTCCCAGTCTGAGACACCAGCCGCCGCAAGGGCTGTGGAGCACCTCCGGGGCCGCCGTCGCTGCTCAGGAGCGCTGGCCTTGCCCTGTCAAGCGGCGGTGGCGACGCGGGCCGCTTCTCCCCATCCGGAGCCAGGGGCCAGCGGTGATCGTCGCCGCCCTGGGGAGAAACGGTGCAAAACCGGGGGGCCGGCTGCGGAATCCGCCAACGATCACCAATCCTGATCCCCGCCGCCGTGCTCAGCGGGTCTCAGGCGCTCCAGCGCGGCGCTGAACGCCTCACTGGCGGCGGCGCTCCAGCCCCCCTCGATGCCCCGGATTCCCGGGGTGGGGGTGAGCACCAGCTGCAGCGTCCACTGGTGACGGTCACCCTCCAGGCCCAGCCACAGGCATCCGGCGCCGCCGGCTTCGGGGTCGCCGATCGGCAGCTCCACCTCCATGGCCACGGCCTCCTCCGCCATCAGGACATCGGCCATGGCCCGGTGCTGGGCGGTGAGGCGACTGGCGGCCTGCCGCAAGGCGCGCAATTCGGCCGCGGTCAGTTCACTGGCCCAGCCGTCCCCGCCGATCAGGGCGATGAAGGGGGCCCGGGTGGGATCCACCACCAGCCGCCAGCCGGGGCCTTCGCAGATCTCCACGGCAGGGTGGCGGGGAGCCTCAGCCGGGCAGCAGGTCGGGCTGGTCCTGCTCGTCGCTGAGCTCGATGATGGCCCGCTGGACCGGCTTGATCATCGAGTCGTCGAGCAGGCCGTCGAAATCATCGAAGCGGCGCTGCTTGGCCCGGAAAGCGATGCGAACGGTGGTCAGGTAGCGGTTGCTGGAGTGACGGATCAGGCTCTCCCCCCGCTGGGCCAGTTCCTTGGCGTTGAGTTCGCTGCTCGGCATGCGGGCCTGATCATCAATCTCAACACCCTAGATCAGCCCACCGGCCCGCCCTTTCCGGCCGGCACCGGCCTAGAAGGGGAGCCACCCGTTAACCCATGAGCGGAACCCTCACCATGAGCGGAACCCTCGCCATCGACCTGGGCAGCAGCACCACCGTGGTGGCCTGGCAGGACCGCCAGGGCCCCCCCGGCCTGCTGCCCCTGCCGCCCTACAGCTGCGGCGACCCCTGCGTGGTGCCCAGCCTGCTGTGGCTGGAGGCCCCCGATGCCGAACGGCCCCTGATCGGCCGGCAGGTGCTCGAGGCGGCCCTGGCCGATGGCGATCACCCCGGCCTCTGTCGGGACTTCAAGCGCCAGATCGGAGCCCCGGCGACGGGCCCCTCACCGGGCTGGCTCAGTGCCGAGAGGGCCGGTGCCCTGCTGCTGGAGGGGCTGTGGCGGGCTCTGCCGGCGGAGCTGGTGCCGGAACGGCTGGTGCTCACCGCCCCGATCGAGACCTACCGGGGCTACCGGGCCTGGCTGGAGCGGGCCTGCCGCGACCTGGCCGTGCCCGAGCTGGCCCTGGTGGACGAGCCCACCGCCGCCGCCATCGGCGCCGGCCTGCCCCCCGGAAGCCGGGTGCTGGTGGTGGACATGGGTGGCGGCACGATCGATCTCTCCCTGGTGGCCCTGGAGGGCGGCGAGGGGCGGGCGGCGCCGATCGCCCAGCTGCTGCGCTTCGCCGGCCGGGACCTGACCCGCAGCGGCCAGAGCCTGCGCTGCGCCCGGGTGATCGGCAAGGCGGGGGTGGCCCTGGGCGGGCGGGACATCGATCGCTGGATCGCGGCCCGCCTCTGCCCGGACGGGCCCGCCGACGGCGGCCTGCTGCAGCTCGCCGAACGGATCAAGTGCCAGCTCAGCGACGCCCCCGAAGCCCGGCAGATCCAGGCGGCAGCCGGGTCCTTCCGGGAGCTGACCCTGACCCGGCCGGCCTTCGAGCGGCTGCTGGAGGAGCGCGGCCTGCCGCAGCTGCTCGACGGTCTGCTGGAGGCGGTGTTGGCGGCCGCCCGCCGGGAGGGGCTGGGGCTGGGCGACATCGACGCCGTGCTGCCCGTGGGGGGCAGCAGCCGGATCCCCCTGATCCGGCGCTGGCTCGAGGGCCGCTGCCCCGGCGTGCCCCTGCGGGGCGAACGGCCGGTGGAGGCCGTGGCCCTGGGGGCCCTGGCCCTGACCCCCGGCGTCCAGGTCCGGGACGTGCTGGCCCGCGGCGTCTCCCTGCGCTGCTGGGACCGGCGCAGCGCCGCCCACCGCTGGCATCCCCTGTTCGTGGCCGGCCAGAGCTGGCCGACGGAGCAGCCCCTGGAGCTGGTGCTGGCCTGCAGCCAGGATGGCCAGGAGGAACTGGAGCTGGTGCTGGGGGAGCCCCTGCCCGAGGAGCGGGCCGAGGTGGTTTTCGAGGCGGGGCTGCCGGTGCTGCGCGAGCGGCCGGCGGGGGCAGCCCCGGTACGGCCCTGGTCCCCGTCGCCGCTCACCATCCCCCTGGCCTCCCCCGGTCAGCGCGGCGTCGACCGGCTGCGGCTGCGGTTCTCCATCGATGCCCGGGCCCGGCTCCTGGTGGCCTGGGACGACCTGGAGGCCGCCGCGGACGGGGGGCGAAGCGAGCCGCGCCCGCTGGGTCCGGTGCGCTGAGCGCCCCGTGGGCCGGGCGATGGCGGCCCCCGGTGGTGGACGCCGACCAGGCTGCCCCCGCGACCGGGCGCCGGTCGCTGCCGTTGCATACAACGGAGGGGCACCGTGCTGTTTCTCCCCCCTTGGCCCTCCGCCGGCACAGACTCCCGCGCTTCTGGCTGGCCATCACCCTGGGTTCGGTTGCCGCCGCCATCGGCCTGGGCTACTGGTGGGAGCGCCAGCTCCCCGTGCGCCTGGAGCAGGCTTCCGCCAGCGGCCGCCTCGACGACTGCCTCCGCTACAGCGAGCAGCTGGCGGCCCTCAGCTGGCTGCCCGGCCGCACCCCCTTCGATCGGGGCCGCTGCCTGCGGGCCAAGGCCGACCAGCTCTGGGGGCAGGAGGAGTGGAGCGAGGCCCTGCGGCTGCAGCGCCAGGTGATCAATTCCCGGGCCGGCACCCCCTCCGACCGCCAGCAGCTGGCGCGCTGGCAGCGCCAGCTGCGGACCCTGGCCCGCACCCGCTTCCAGGCCGGCGATCTGCAGGGTGCCCTGGCGGCCCTCGCCCCCCTGGGGGAGGAGCGCAAGGACGACGGCAGCGCCATGGGCGACGACCTGCAGGCCATCTGGAACCGCAACCGCTCCCAGCTGGAGCGGGCAACGCTGCTGGTGAAGCAGAAGCGCTGGTGGGAAGCCCTCGACAGCCTCAACCGCATCGACCATCCCTGGTGGCGCCAGCAGAGCGAGCCCCTGCGGCAGGAGGTGAAGAAGGGCCTCGACCAGCTCCAGGGCAAGGACCGGGAGCACGACAGCCACGGCTCCCTGCCCCACACGGTGTCCGGGCAGAAGCTGGATGCCCTGGTGCAGCGCCGCATCGCCGCCGGCATGGACGAGTGGCAGGCCTTCCAGGAGGCCTGCCGGGAGCTGGGCGGGCGGGTGGTCGAGGCCGGGCCGGAGAGCGCCTGCCAGCGCTGAGCCCCATGACAGGATGTCCGCGCAGAGCGTCCCAGTGGTCATGCAGCCAGGTGATCAGGTCAGGGTGTGCCGCAGTGTGGTCGTCTACAACCACCCCCAGCACCGGGGGGAGGCCTACGACATGGAGGGGCAGCAGGGCGAGGTGCTCAACGTGCTGAACGACTGGAAGGGGCGCCCGATCAGCCCGACCCTGCCGGTGGTGGTGGTCTTCGGCAAATTCCGGGCCCACTTCCGCGAGGACGAGCTGGCCGGCGTCTGAGCTCGCCGCCCTGGTTCGCGGGCGGAGCCCGCCTCAGTCGCGCAGCAGGTAGACCCCCTCCTCGCCGTCGATGGCCTGGAGGCAGAGCTGGATCGTCTCGTGGCGGGCGGTCGGCACCACCCGGCCGCAGAAGTCCGGCTGGATGGGCAGTTCCCGGTGGCCCCGATCCACCATCACCAGCAGCCCCACCCGACGCGGCCGGCCCCAACCCTGCAGGGCCTCGAGGGCGGCGCGCACCGTGCGGCCGGTGAAGATGACGTCATCGACAAGCACCACCTGGCGCCCGTCCACCGGCACCGGCAGCTGGGTGGCCTCCACCAGTCGGGTGCCCACCCGCTCCAGGTCGTCACGGTGGAAGGTGGGATCAAGGCTGCCATGGGCGATCGGATGGCCACAGATCCCCTCCAACCGTCCGGCCAGCACCCGCGCCAGGGCCACACCGCGGGTGGGGATGCCCAGCAGCACCAGGTCCCGGCTGTCGGCCACGGCCTCCAGCACCTGGGAGGCGAGCCTGTCGAGGGTGCGTCCCAGGTCCTGGGCGGAGAGCAGTTCCAGCCGGTCGGAGGAACCCGATTCGACCTGAATTCTGGCCACAAAGCGTATGGCGTGTAACCAAAGCCTGACGCATCCGCGCCGGAAGAAGGTGATGTCGGAAGAGGGCTGTAGGTTGGCGTGGCGTTGAAACGTGCAGTTTTTCTCGCTGGTGAAAGCAGCTCACTCCCAGAAGCATTCCGCCATCGGCACTGGCGAACGCGTCACCTGCGAGACGGCTGCTCCCGTCGCTCCCATGGTTCTGGCGATCCTCGATGGCTGGGGATACAGCCCGGAGACCGACCACAACGCCGTGAGGAAGGCGGACACGCCGGTGATGGATGCTCTCTGGCACGCCTATCCCCACACCCTGATCGAAGCCAGCGGCGCCGCCGTGGGACTGCCCGATCACCAGATGGGCAACTCCGAGGTCGGGCACCTCACCATCGGCTCCGGCCGGATCATCCGCCAGGAGCTGGTGCGGATCGGCCAGGCGGTGCGCAGCGGCAGCATCGCCGGCAACCAGGCCCTCAACGACCTTGGGGACACCCTGCTGGCCAGCGGTCGTCCGCTGCATCTGATCGGCCTCTGCTCCGACGGCGGCGTCCACAGCCATGTTGAGCACCTCGGCGGCCTGCTGCGCTGGGCCGCCGGTCGTGGCCTCACCGACGTCCTGATCCACGTCGTCACCGATGGCCGCGACTCGGCCCCCCATGGGGGGCCGGGTTACCTGGCCCGCATCCAGGAGATGATCGACGAGGCCGGTGTGGGCCGCATCGTCACGCTCTGCGGCCGCTACTGGGCCATGGACCGCGACCAGCGCTGGGAGCGCACCCAGAAGGCCTACCGCCTGCTCACCGAGCCATCCGAGATCTGCCCCTTCACCCCGGAGGAGGTGCTCCAGGGCTCCTACGCAGCGGGCATCACCGATGAATTCCTCGAGCCGGTCCGGCTCAGCGAGGGGCTGCTGGAGAGCGGCGACGGCCTGGTCTGCTTCAACTTCCGCCCCGACCGGGTGCGCCAGATCATCCGTGCCCTGGTCCTGCCGGAGTTCGACGGCTTCCCCCGGGAGTGGATCGGTCCCCTCCACGTGGTCACCTTCACCCAGTACGAGCAGGGCCTGCCCGTGAAAGTGGCGTTCCCGCCCGAATCCCTCGACGGCCTGCTTGGCCAGGTGGTCTCCGAGCAGGGCCTGCGCCAGTTCCGCACCGCCGAAACCGAGAAATACCCGCACGTCACGTACTTCATGAACGGCGGCATCGAGCAGGCCTTCCCCGGCGAAGACCGCCACCTGGTGCCCTCGCCCCGTGTGGCCACTTACGACCAGGCGCCGTCGATGTCGGCGGAGAAGCTCACCGACAGCTGCATCGCCGCCATCGGCAAGGGGATCTATTCGCTGGTGGTGATCAACTACGCCAACCCGGACATGGTGGGCCACACCGGCCAGATGGAGGCCGCCACCGAAGCCATCGCCACGGTGGACCGCTGCGTGGGCCGTCTGGTGGAAGCCACCACCCGCATGGGCGGCAGCCTGCTGATCACCGCCGACCACGGCAACGCCGAGGTGATGCAGGGCCCCGATGGGCTCCCCTGGACCGCCCACACCACCAACCCGGTGCCGGTGATCCTGGTGGAAGGTGAGAAGCGCAAGCTGCCGGGCCATGGCAACGACGTCACCCTGCGGGACCACGGCGGCCTGGCCGACATCGCCCCGACGCTGCTGGAGATCCTGGGCCTGCCCAAGCCCTCCCGCATGACCGGCACCTCCCTGGTGGTGCCCGCCTCCGTGCCCGCCGCCCGCATCCCCCAGACCCTCGGAGCCTGAGGCGGCGGGCCTGCGGCGGCTAGGCTGGCCCAATGGTCAACAACCAGGCCTGATGGTCAAGAACATCGTCTCCTCGCTCTGGATGCTCAGCGGTGCGCTGCTGATCGTGAGCGTGCTGCTGCACAGCCCCAAGGGGGATGGCATGGGGGGCCTGGCCTCCAGCGGCGGCTCGATGTTCAGCAGCGCCCGCAGCGCCGAGAACACCCTCAACCGCATCACCTGGACCCTGCTGTCCCTGTTCCTGGGGCTGGCCGTGGTGCTGAGCGCCGGCTGGCTGGGCTGAACCGGATGGACCGCCGCAACTTTCTCTCCAGCCTGCTGGCCCGGCTGGGGGCACCCCTGGCGGGGCTGCTGCCCTTCCTGCCGGCATCCAGGGCCCTGGCAGCCGCCAAGGCCACCGATCCCGCCTGGCAGCTGAGCCCGGCGGAATGGCGGAAGCGCCTCACTCCGGCGGCCTACGCCGTGCTGCGCGATGAGGGCACCGAGCGTCCCTTCAGCAGCCCGCTCAACAAGGAGAAGCGCAGCGGTACGTACGTGTGTGCCGGCTGCCGCCTGCCCCTGTTCTCCTCCAAGGCCAAGTTCGACTCGGGCACGGGGTGGCCCAGCTTCTGGCAACCCCTACCCAACGCGGTCGCCACCAAAACCGACTTCAAGCTGATCCTGCCCCGCACCGAATACCACTGCCGCCGCTGCGGCGGCCACCAGGGCCACGTGTTCGAAGACGGGCCCAAACCCACCGGCAAGCGCTACTGCAATAACGGTGTCGCCCTGGCCTTCGTGCCAGGCGGCTGAGCCGCCGCCCGCTTCAGTCGCGACGCCCTGCTCTGGACCATCGGCTTGGGGGGTGCTGACCGGCTTCGCTGCCGAGGTCCTTTGACAGTTTGCAGCGGCCCAGCCGCTCGAAGATGCGGCGGGCGTGGAAGCAGGCGGTAAGGGGACCAACCAGGGCGAAGCGCTCCACCCGCCCGGCCTCTTCCAGGAGCTCATGCCACGGCTCGGCGATCAGGGCGACCTGGGAACCGCATGGCCTGATAGCGATGGCGACCCTGGAGGGACTCCACCCGGTCAGCTTTGACCAGATAGACACAGCGGTGCTCCCGCGCGTCCTGCGGCTGGGAGGCCCGTTCGGCCATCAAGTCGTCGGGAACACTGGGGACGCTGGGGGGGAAGCTGTCCCAGCTGCTGCCCATTGGGGCAATGATGCGCTCGCAGCCCCGCGCCCGCACCTCCCCTGCTTGACGCTGTCGGGAAGTCGCAGCTCGGCAGGGATGCGCACCGCCTGGCTGCGGTTGTTCAGGAACAGGCGCGTGATCGCCAAGGCTGGCTAGCGATGGATATCCCATGGGGATAGCCCGCAATCGGAGATCGCGACAGCACAAAAAAGCGCCCCCGCAGGGGCGCTTGGTGCTGAAGGCGAAGGAGTGGTGATCCGACGCTGACCGCAGACGCGATCAGTAGTCGAAGTCGCCGCCCATGCCACCACCGCCACCGGCGGGAGCCGCTTCCTTCTTCTCGGGCAGGTCGGCCACGATGCACTCGGTGGTGAGCACCATGCCGGCGATCGAGGCGGCGTTCTGCAGGCCGGAGCGGGTCACCTTGGCGGGATCGACGATGCCGGCGGCCAGCATGTCGACGTACTCGCCGGTGGCGGCGTTGTAGCCCTCGTTGAAGGGCTTGTTGCGCACGTGCTCGGCGACGACGGCGCCGTTGACGCCGGCGTTCTCAGCGATCCGCTTGAGCGGGGCGGTGAGGGACGAGGCCACGATGGTGGCGCCGATCAGCTCCTCGCCGGAGAGATTGGCGGCCGCCCACTCCTCGAGGGCCGGGGCCAGGTGGGCCAGGGTGGTGCCACCGCCGGGGACGATGCCTTCCTCAACGGCCGCCTTGGTGGCGTTGATGGCGTCTTCCAGGCGCAGCTTCTTGTCCTTCATCTCGGTTTCGGTGGCAGCGCCCACCTTGACCACGGCCACACCGCCACTCAGCTTGGCCAGACGCTCCTGCAGCTTCTCCTTGTCGTAGGAGGAGTCGGTTTCGTCCATCTGCTTGCGGATCTGCTCGCAGCGGGCCTTCACCGCCGCCTCGTTGCCTTCGGCGACGATGGTGGTGGTGTCCTTGTTGATGGTGATGCGGCGGGCGGTGCCCAGCATCTCCAGCTTGGTGTTCTCCAGCTTGAGGCCGGCGTCCTCGGTGATCAGCTGACCATTGGTGAGAACGGCGATGTCCTCGAGCATGGCCTTGCGGCGGTCACCGAAGCCGGGAGCCTTGACGGCGGCGACGTTCAGGACGCCACGCAGACGGTTCACCACCAGGGTGGCGAGGGCTTCCTTCTCGATGTCCTCGGCGATGATCAGCAGGGGCTTGCCGGTGCGGGCGATCTGCTCAAGCACGGGCACCAGATCCTGCACGAGGCCGATCTTCTTGTCGGTCAGCAGGATGTAGGGCTCGTCGAGCACCGCTTCCATCCGCTCGGTGTCGGTGGCGAAGTAGGGCGAGATGTACCCCTTGTCGAAGCGCATGCCTTCGGTGACCTCCAGTTCGGTGGTCATCGACTTGCCTTCCTCGAGGGAGATGACCCCCTCCTTGCCCACCTTGTCCATGGCGTCCGCGATCATGCGGCCCACCTCTTCGTCGTTGCCGGCGGAGATGGTGCCCACCTGGGCGATGGCGTTGGAGTCGGAGATCGGCTTGGCGTGCTCCTCGATCTTGCCGACGAGGAACTCGGTGGCCTTGTCGATGCCCTTCTTGAGGGTGATGGCGTTGGCGCCGGCGGCCACGTTGCGCAGACCCGCCTTGACCATGGCGTGGGCCAGGACGGTGGCGGTGGTGGTGCCGTCACCGGCGGCGTCGTTGGTCTTGGAGGCGGCCTGACGGATCAGGGCCACACCGGTGTTCTCGATGTGATCCTCCAGCTCGATCTCCTTGGCGATCGTGACGCCGTCGTTGATGATCTGGGGTGCGCCGAATTTCTTCTCCAGCACCACGTTGCGGCCCTTGGGACCCAGGGTGACGGCAACGGCTTCGGCAAGGATGTCGATGCCCCGTTCGAGCGCCCGGCGGGCTTGCTCGTTATAGATGATGCGTTTGGCCATGGAAGGCAGGGAATGACGGAGTTGGTGTTCGATGCAGACGGGTGAAGAACCGTCGGCTCAGTTGACGACGGCCAGGATGTCCTTCTCGGACAGGAGGACGTACTCGTCGGTGCCGAGCTTGATGTCGGTGCCGGCGTACTTGCTGTAGAGGACCTTGTCGCCCACGCCCACTTCGGGGGCCTGGCGGGAGCCGTCGTCGTTGCGCTTGCCGGGACCGATCTGGACCACTTCACCCACCTGGGGCTTTTCCTTGGCGGTGTCGGGCAGGAGGATGCCACCGGCGGTTTTCTCCTCCGATTCGGACACCTTGATGAAGACGCGATCTCCGAGGGGTTTGACCGTGGAGACGCTGAGAGAAACGGCAGCCATGAATTGACGCGATGGATGGACGCGAAGGCAGCGACGGATGACGACCGGGGCCGGCGCGTCGCTGGGATGGGGCGAGTTGGCACTCGCGCCCTTCGACTGCCAACCTAGGTGGCGCCTTTGCTGTGACGCCATCCCCGGGCTGTGCGGGTGACCGAACCCCAGGCGGCCAGGCCCCCTGCAGTGGTAAGGTTGCGCCGCTTCAGACGGGTGGTCGGATCCCGCTGGGCGAACCACGTTCCCTCCTTCCCTATGGCTGCTGCCGCTCCCGCCGTCCCTGGTACCAAAGGCACCGTGCGCCAGGTGATCGGCCCCGTCCTCGACGTGGAATTCCCTGCGGGCAAGCTGCCCAAGATCTTCAACGCCCTTCGGATCGAAGGCACCAACTCCGCCGGCCAGCAGGTGGCCCTCACCGCTGAAGTGCAGCAGCTGCTGGGCGACCACCGCGTCCGCGCCGTGGCCATGAGCAGCACCGACGGCCTGGTGCGCGGCATGAGCGCCCTCGACACCGGCGCCCCCATCTCCGTGCCCGTGGGTGAGGCCACCCTGGGTCGCATCTTCAACGTGCTGGGTGAGCCCGTCGACGAGCAGGGCCCCGTCAGCAGCACCATGACCGCCCCGATCCACCGCCAGGCCCCCAAGCTCACCGAGCTGGAGACCAAGCCCCGGGTCTTCGAGACCGGCATCAAGGTGATCGATCTGCTGGCCCCCTACCGCCAGGGCGGCAAGGTGGGCCTGTTCGGTGGCGCCGGCGTCGGCAAGACCGTGCTGATCCAGGAGCTGATCAACAACATCGCCAAGGAGCACGGCGGCGTCTCCGTGTTCGGCGGCGTGGGCGAACGCACCCGCGAGGGCAATGATCTCTACGAGGAATTCAAGGAGTCGGGCGTGATCAACGCCGGCGACCTCTCCAAGTCGAAGGTGGCCCTCTGCTACGGCCAGATGAACGAGCCCCCCGGCGCCCGCATGCGCGTGGGCCTGTCGGCGCTCACCATGGCCGAGCACTTCCGTGACGTGAACAAGCAGGACGTGCTGCTGTTCATCGACAACATCTTCCGTTTCGTTCAGGCCGGCTCCGAGGTGAGCGCCCTGCTGGGCCGCATGCCGTCGGCCGTGGGCTACCAGCCCACCCTCGGCACCGACGTGGGTGAACTGCAGGAGCGCATCACCTCCACCCTGGAAGGCTCGATCACCTCGATCCAGGCCGTCTACGTCCCCGCTGACGACCTCACCGACCCGGCGCCCGCCACCACCTTCGCCCACCTCGACGCCACCACCGTGCTCAGCCGCGGTCTGGCCTCAAAGGGCATCTACCCGGCGGTGGATCCCCTCGATTCCACCAGCACCATGCTCCAGCCCGCCGTGGTGGGTGATGAGCACTACCGCACCGCCCGGGCCGTGCAGTCCACCCTGCAGCGCTACAAGGAACTTCAGGACATCATCGCGATCCTGGGTCTGGACGAACTTTCCGAAGACGACCGCCGCACGGTAGACCGGGCCCGCAAGATCGAGAAGTTCCTCTCCCAGCCGTTCTTCGTGGCGGAGATCTTCACCGGTCAGTCCGGCGAATACGTGAAGCTCGACGACACCATCAAGGGCTTCAACATGATCCTGGCCGGTGAACTTGATGATCTGCCGGAAGCTGCTTTCTATCTGGTCGGCAACATCGACCAGGTGAGGGCCAAGGCCGCCAAGATCCTCGCCGCAGCCAAGTCCTGATCCGGGAATCTTCTCCATGACCCTCACCCTGCGCGTCCTCGCCCCCGATCAGAGCGTCTTCGACGGCACCGCCGACGAAGTGATCCTGCCCGGCACCACCGGCCAGCTCGGCATCCTCACCGGCCACGTCTCCATGCTCACCGCCCTCGACAGCGGTGTGCTGCGGGTGCGGGAGGGGGGCAACTGGCAGTCGATCGCCCTGATGGGCGGCTTCGCCGAGGTGGTGGCCAATGAGGTCACCGTGCTCGTCAACGGCGCCGAACTGGGCAGCAGCATCGATGCCGCCGCCGCCCAGAGCGACTTCGAGGCGGCCCAGCAGGCCGCTGTGGCCCTGGAAGGCTCCGACCCCAGCCCCGAGAAGGTCAAGGCCCAGCAGGCCCTGGCCCGCGCCCGCGCCCGTCTGCAGGCCAGCACGGCCGCCTGAGTTCTCCTGCGGGCCGGGAGGCTGCGGCGGCCATGGGCAAGGGTCGGGAACTCGGTCTGCAGCTGCGCCAGTGGATCGCCACCGGCTCCGTCAGCCTGGACAACCCCCAGGCGCTTGCCAACCGCCTGATCGACGCCCTCGGGGCGGAAGAACATCTGCGCGGACCCGTCCGGGACCTGGCCACCCAACCCCTGTTGCAGCGGGTGCTGCAGCTCCAGGGTGGTCCGCAGCGCAGCGCCGTCGCCGCCCTCAGCAGCCATCTGGCCGGGATCTATGCCCCCGGGGTGCTAGCCGAACTCCTCGACCTGCTGGAGGCTTCCTCCGGCGTGGCCCCCCCCAGGCCCGGCTTCGATGCGTCAGCCGCCGGCTCCCCTGCCGCCGCCGTGCCCCTTCCCCTGGGCCGGCTGGAGAACCTGCGGCCCCTTGGGCCGGGGCTGGCCCTGGCCGCCGCCTCAGCCCCGGTGCTGTTCTGGGCCGGCGGGGAGCTGGAGCAGTGGTTTTTTGATCCCTGGGGCTGGAGCAGCGGCCTCGTCCTGGTGCTGGCCCTGGCCCTGATCCAGGCCCTGGCCCTCGGCCCCCTCAAGGCCCTGCGACGCCGCTGGCCCCTGACCCTCGAGGCCAGCGGTGATCCCCACCGCGCCTGGTGCTGGATCACCGCCCCCTGGATCCATGCCGCCAACGGCGAGGCCCTGCTCAACCTGGGGATCCTGGTGATCGTGCTGGGCGCCTCGCCGCTGCCGCTCTCCTCCCTGCTGCTGCGCTATGCGCTCGTCGCCCTGGCCACCACGGCGCCGGCGGTGCTGGTGGCCCGCCGGGCCCGGGTGCTCCGCCAGTGGGACGGCGCCTCCGGGCCCATTGCCGGCCTGATCGCCCTGGCCAGCACCCTGAGCGTGCTGCACTGGAAGGCCCATCCCTTCGTGGTGGGGGCGGTGGACATCCCGGCCTGGGTGCTGCTGGTGGTCTATGGCGGGCTGCAGCTGGGCTGGCAGCTGCCCCGCCGTGATCCCCGGGACACCAGCATCCCCCTGGCCCGGCTCCTGAGCAGCCCCTGGTGCTGGGGCACCCTGGCGGGCATCGCCTGGGCTCTGGTGACCCGCGCCCAGGAACTGGGCAGGGGCCTGGGCTGGCTGGGCTGAGCGGCTCGACTGGGCC
Organism: Cyanobium gracile UHCC 0139; assembly: GCF_034931325.1. Lineage (GTDB taxonomy): Bacteria > Cyanobacteriota > Cyanobacteriia > PCC-6307 > Cyanobiaceae > Cyanobium > Cyanobium gracile_B. The sequence continues at coordinate 170,320 of NZ_JAYGHX010000003.1, forward strand.
CCTCAGCCCGCCAGGGCGCGCATGTATTGCCCCCAGAGCTTGGCCACCAGCGCCCCGGAGGCGGCCTCGGCCGGGCGGTTGTCGTCGTTGCCCATCCAGATGCCGGTGAGGATGCGGCTGGAGGGGGAGTAGCCCACGAACAGCACATCGACGCCGTTGTCGGTGGTGCCGGTCTTGCCGCGGGCATCGGCCACCACCCCGGCGGCGCGGCCGGTGCCGTCGCTCACCACCCCCCGCAGCAGGGCATCCATCTCGGCGGCCACCGCCGGTTCGATCAGCTGCTGGGGTCGCTCGCCGATCGGGGTGGTGACCCCGGCGGCCGGACAGGTGGCCAGGGAGCGCACCGAGCCGCAGATGCCCAGGTCGTAGATGCGCGTCACGCCGTGCAGGGGCACCGAGCGGCCGCCGTTGGCCACCACGGCATAGGCCCGGGCCAGCTCGTAGAGGAAGGTCTCCTTGCCGCCCAGCACCATCGAGAAGCTCTCCTCCATCGGCGTGCTGATGCCCAGCTGGCGCGCCTTGGCCACCACCTTGCCCAGGCCGGCCTGCTGGGCCAGCCGCAGGGCCACCACGTTGTCGGAGCTGGCGAAGCCCGCCGCCACGCTGGTGCTGCCACCCCCGCCCCGGCAACCGGCCACATACGAGAGGGGGGCGCAGGAAATGGCATCGCCGGGCTTGGCCCCGGCCTCCAGGGCGGCCAGGAAGGCGAACAGCTTGAAGGTGGAACCGGGCTGACGCAGGGCCTGCACCCGGTCAAAGCTCGAGCGGCTGTAGTCGCCGCCGCCGACGTAAGCCAGGATCGCGCCGGTGGCGTAGTCGATCGAGATCAGGGCGCCCTGGGTGAGCCCGGCCCGGCCCCCCGGCCCCTCGAGGAACGCCTTCAGCTGCTTCTGGGCGATGGCCTGCAGGCGCGGATCGATGCTGCTGATCACGGCGTAGTTGCCCCGGGCCTCGGGGCTGCTGAGGTCGAGGGCGAAGCGCCGTCCCTCCAGCTCGCCGATCACGTAGTCGCTGAAGAAGGGGTAGCTGGAATAGGTGGAGGCGCGGCAGGCGGAGGGGTCGATGTTGAGCGGCCGGCGGCGGGCGTCGATCAGCGCCTGGTCGGAGAGGTAGCCCTCGGCGTGCATCCTCCCCAGCACCAGGTCGCGGCGTTCCCGGCCCCAGGTGGGGTTCTCCCGGTTGCAGGGGCTGTAGCTGTTGGGGCTCGGCAGCAGGCCCACCAGGAACGCCGATTCCGCCACGTCCAGGGCGCTGGCCGATTTGCGGAAGTAGAGCTGGGCCGCCTGCTCGAAGCCCTCCGCCCCCAGGCCCAGGTAGGCCCGGTCGAGGTACATCTTGAGGATGCGGTTCTTGCTGAAGCCCGCCTCCAGCTGCCAGGCCACCCACAGCTCCCGCAGCTTGCGGGCCACCGACACATCCGTGCCCACGGCCGGGTAGACCATGCGAGCCACCTGCTGGGTCAGGCCGCTGCCGCCGCCGGTGCCCTGCACCAGGGAGCGCAGGGTGCCGAACAGGTCGATGCCGCTGTTCCAGCCGAAGCGCGAATCCTCCGAGGCGATCAGGGCCTGGCGCAGGTGCAGCGGGTAGTCGGCGAGGGTCGGCAGGGCGGTCGAGGAGCCCTCCGCGGCATCGATCTGGCGGCCGTCGGTGGAGAACACCTTCACCGGCCCGCTCACCGAGCGGATCGAGGAGCCGCCGGCGACGGTGGTGGCCAGCAGCAGGCCCCCCAGGGCGACGCCCGAGCCCACCAGGGCACCGATGGCGCCCCAGTGCACCAGCTGCCCCAGGGGGCTGCGGGGATGGCGGTACACCAGGGTGGGCGCCTCGCCCTTGAGTGGCGAGCCAAGCTGGAGCCGGTCCCCGTCCCGCAGGCGGAGGGCGCGGATGCGGCGATCCCGGTGGAACAGGCCGTTGGCCGAGCCGAAGTCCTCGCCCACGTAGTCCCGATCCCCGGGCCGTTCCTGCTCCACGATCGCGTGCACCCGACTGACGCCCGTGGCGTCGGCCTGCAGTTCGCACAGGGGATCCCGGCCGACGCGGTAGCGGCCCCCCTCCAGTGCCAGCCGCCGGCGACACTGACCGCCGACCCAGAGTTCCAGCCAGGCGTCGTGGTGCCTCAGCCCCCCCAGGGCCGCCGTCAGGTCCCGGCGGCGGCCGCCCGCCGCTGGGGCGGTCAGGGCCCGCCAGAGGCCGGCCCAGCCGGCGGCCCCGGCCGGAGCGCCGGGGGAATCCGAGGCAGGTGCGGACTCAGCAGAGGTGGCAGGGGCGGTACTGGCTGGGGTACTGGCGCCAGCCGACGCCTGCTCGGTCGTCCCCACCATCCCCGGCCCGTCCGCCTTGCTCCCATACGCTACCCGCAGCGATCGGAGCGGCCGGCCAGGTGGAGCAACGCCGGGATCCATGGGCACCCTTCCGCATCTGGACCGCCCTGACCATCGGGGTCTATGCGGTGCGGGCCAGCTTCGCCGCCACCTGGTTGGGGGCGATCCCCGGCTGGGTGCTGCTGGTCCTGCTGCTGGTGGCCCTGCTGCTGGCCAGCTGGGCACTCCTGTTCCCCGGACGGATCGTCCCCTGGCGGGAGGGGGAACCCGTGGGCTGGTGGGGCCGGTTCCTGGCCGATCGCCGTCTCGGCCGCCGCGGCGGTGCGGTGGACGATCCGCCATGAGCGCCCTGCCCCGCCTGGTGCTGCGTGACGATCCCGGCCGGAGCGTGCCGCTGGATCCCCGCACGCCCCTCTCCATCGGCCGGGATCCGGTCTGTGGCCTCTGCCTGGCCGAGGCCCGGGGCGTCTCCCGCCACCATGCGCTGGTGCGGGTGTCGCGCACCCGGGCGGGCCAGTGGCTGCTGTGCGATACGGGCAGCGCCAACGGCACCTGGCTCGAGGGGGCCCGGCTGAAGGACTGCCGCCCCCTCTCCGACGGCGACGAGATCCGCCTGGGCCTGAACGGGCCGGTGCTCCAGTTCCGTGCCAGCGGCAGCCCACCCACCAGCGCCCCGCCGGCGGCCCCTGCCGCCTCCCCAAGGGGGCGACCGGCGCCGGCGCCGGTGCCGACGGCGGTGGCCGGACGGCTGGATTTCGCCGGCCGTTCCCTGCCCCTCGATCGGATTCGCTCGGCCTACGTGCGCAGCCGCCGGCGCCATCCCCAGGCCTTCAGCTGGTGGCTGCTGCTCTGTCTGGGCGGGCTGCTGCTGCTCCCCTTCCCCTGGCTGTTCTGGCCGCTGCAGGCGGGGGCGCTGGCGGGCTGGATCGTGCTGGGCTCCCGCTGGGAGCACCTGCTGGAGGTGACGCTCCAGGACGGGCTGGCCTACCGGCACCGCTTCGACAGCCTGGCGACGGCCCTGGCGCACCGCAACGGCATCCGCCGGGCGATGGCGGCGGTAGCGCCGGCCGGGAGGCGGCCATGAACTGGATCCTGCCGGAGGGCGCCAGCCTCGACTTCGAGGGGCTGGCCGCACCGCTGCGGATCGTCCGCGGCCTCGGGGGCGGCACCCAGGGCCAGGTGTATGAGGTGGAACTGGAGGGGGAGCGGCTGGCCCTGAAGTGGTATTTGCCGGCCTGCATCGCCCGCGACGCCGGCCTGGAGCGGCGCCTGGCGGCCAGCATCCGCTCGACCGCGCCGAACGACGCCTTCCTCTGGCCGATCGCCCTGCTGCGGGCCAGCCCCGCCAGCCGGCCCCTGATCCGCATCCGCGAGGAGAGCTTCGGCTACCTGATGCCCCTGCGGCCCGCCGCCTACGTGGGGGCCTGCGAGCATGCCGCCGGCCGGCTGGCGATCGGTCTGCGCCAGGTGCTGCGCGCCTGCTTCGGCCTGGCTGACGCCTTCCACGCCCTGCACCTGGCGGGCCTCTGCTACAAGGACGTCTCCCTGGGCAACCTCTTCCTGGAGCCCGGCGGCGGCGGCATCCTCATCTGCGACAACGACAACGTCGCGGTGGACGGGGCCGAGCCGGGCGCCGTCCTGGGCACCCCGGGCTTCATGGCCCCGGAGGTGCTGCTGGGGCAGGCCCGGCCCGGGGCCGACAGCGACCTCTTCTCCCTGGCGGTGCTGCTGTTCCGGCTGCTCACCCGCCACGACCCCCTCAAGGGGCAGATGGAGCTGGCGATCCGCTGCCTCGACGAGCCGGCCCGCCGGCGCCTCTGCGGCGAGGACCCGGTGTTCATCTTCGATCCGGTCGACGCCCGCAACCGGCCCGACCCGATCGAGCACGCGGCCGCCCTGATCACCTGGCCCATCTATCCCCGCCCCCTCCAGGCCCTGTTCGAGCAGACCTTCTGCCGCGGCATGAAGCAGCCCTCGCGCCGGGCCCTCACCGGCCAGTGGAAGCAGGAGCTGGCCCGCACCCTCGATCAACGCAGCCTCTGCCCCGCCTGCGGCCAGGAGAACTTCCAGGCCGCCGGCGCGTCGGCCCTGTGCTGGAGCTGCGGCAGCCCCCTGCCGGAGCCGATCACCCTGGCCCTGCCCCGGGGCCTGGTGCTGGCCGCTCCGGACAACGAGCTCCATCCCCACCACTTCGATGCCCTGGTCGGGGAGGATCTGCGCCGACCACTGGCCCGGGTGGTGGCCCATCCCCGGGAGCCCCGTCGGCTGGGGCTGTGCAACCTCTCGGTCGCCTCCTGGAGCGCCGAGGCCGCCGATGGCCGCAACTGGCCGGTAGGACCTGGCGAGAGCTGTAGCCTCGCGGCACTCACCCGGATTCTCACCCCGGCCGGTCCGATCGCCGTGCAGCGCCCCATCCCGCCAGCCCCCGCCGCCTGAGAGATGCCGTTCCCCGACGTCAAGCTGGCCAACCGGCCGCTCCATTTCCTCTACCTCTGCGACTGCTCCGGCTCCATGGCGGCCTCGGGCAAGATGCAGGCCCTCAACCAGGCCATCCGCCAGTCGCTGCCGGGCATGGCGGCGGTCGCCCGGGACAACCCGGAGGCGCGGGTGCTGGTGCGGGCCGTGAGCTTCGCCGACCATGCCGCCTGGCACATCGAGACCCCCACGCCGGTTGATCAGCTGGAGTGGCGTGATCTGCAGGCGGGCGGCATCACGGCCATGGGGGCCGCCCTGCAGCTGGTGGCGGCGGCGCTCCAGACCCCGCCGATGGAGGTGCGCGCCCTGCCGCCGGTGCTGGTGCTGATCTCCGATGGCCAGCCCACCGATGACTTCGCCGGCGGTCTCGAAGCCCTGCGGCGGGTGCCCTGGGCCCAGAAGGCGGTGCGGCTGGCCATCGCCCTCGGCCACGACGCCGACCTGGAGGTGCTGCAGCGGTTCATCGGCACCGAGCCGGCGACGGCGGGCCGATCCCCTCGCCGTCCGCTGCAGGCGGGCAATGCCACCTCCCTGGCCCAGTACATCCAGTGGGCCTCGACGGCGGTGGTGGGGGCGGCCTCGATGCCGGCCAGCCGGGTGAGCGAGACGCCCCTGGAAGCCGCGGCGGGCAACATCCCCCTGCCGGATCTGCCCCCCACCGTGCTCGATCCCACCGACGACGTCGGTCCCGTGGTGTGGTGAACCGCTGGGTGGCGCCGATCGGTGCCAGCCGGACCGGGGCCGCCCACCGCCGCGCCGGCCGGCCCTGCCAGGACGCCGTGCTCTGCCGTGAGCTCCGGGGCCTCGATGGGCAGCCGGTGATGGTGATGGCGGTGGCCGACGGCCACGGCGGGCGCCGCTACCGGCGCAGCGAGGTGGGCAGCCGCCTGGCCTGCGAAACGGCCCTGGCGGCGGTGCAGGGCGCCCTGGCCGCCAGGGCCCTGGATGGGGGGGAGGAGGGCTGGAGCCGCTGGCTGGAGCGGGACCTGCCCGAGGCGATCCAGCGCGGCTGGCTGGAGGCGGTGGCGGCCCACTGGCAGAGCGATCCGGGCGAGGGCCGCTTCGAGTCCCTGCTCTATGGCAGCACCCTGGGCCTGGTGGTGATGACCCCCCGCTGGTGGGGCCACACCGGCCTGGGCGACTGGGATCTGGTGCGGGTGGAGGCGGACGGCCCGGCCCGGCTGCTGGAGGAGGAGAACGAGCCGACGGCGCTCGGGGAGGCCACCTGCAGCCTCTGCCAGCCCCGGGCCGCTTCCCTGTTCGCCCGCCGGGCCGGCCTGCATCCGCTCGAAGGCGGCACCGGCGACTTCGCCCTGGTGCTCTGCACCGACGGCATCCGCAAGTCCTGTGCCACCGATGGCGACTTCCTCACCCTGGCGGCCTGGCTGGCCCGCGGCGACGGCGAAGCGGACCCCGAGGTGGCCGGCAGCCTGTCGGCGGCGCTGGACCGGATCAGCCGCGAGGGCAGCGGCGACGATGTGACCGTGGCGGTTGGTCGTGTCTGGAGCCCAGGCGGCGGGCCGCCACCATCCCCGCCCCCGCCGCCCGTCGCAGGGGTCGCCCTGGCACCCCCGGCGGCGCCCTGCCCGCCGGTGCCCGAGGCGCCCCATCCCCGGCAGCGGCGCCCGGCGATTGGCGGTGCCGTGGCCATCGGCCTGGCCCTGGCTGGCGTGGGGTGGAGCTGGCTGGCCCTGAACTGGCCCCGCGTCCCGCCGACCCTGCCGGCGGCGCCGGGCTCACCGGGGCTACGGGCCGCCCGCCTCGAGGTGGAACGGCTCTGCGGCCAGCCGGCCGCCATTCCCCTGGAGCTGCGCCGCCGCCGCGAGCTGTTCGTGGCCCTGCGCCAGGGCCGCCAGGATCCCGCCCCCCTGAAGGCCGCGGCCGCCGCCGATCCCCTCGCCGCCCTGATCGCCGCCGATCTCCCGGCGGTCGATCAGGGTGGCGGGAAACCCCCGGCGGCCCAACCTGCCGCCGCCGAACCCCGCCGCCCCCTGCGGGCGCTGGGCGCCTGCCCCGCCCTGCTGAAGGCCCTCGACCGGCAGTGGGCCGTCGCTCCGGCCGCCCCCACCCCTTGAACCCCATGGCCCTGCGTCTGCTGCTCGACTGCGCCGATCCCCTGGAGTGGGAGCGCTGGCTGCCCAGCGGCCTGTTCCAGGGCGTCACCACCAACCCGACCCTGCTGCGGCGTGCCGGCCAGCCCTGCACCCTCGACCACCTGGCGCAGCTGAGCGCGCGGGCCGCGGCCCTCGGCTGCCGGGAGATCCACCTGCAGACCTGGGGCGGCGATGCCGAGCAGCAGCTGGCCAACGGCCGGGCCCTGGCCGCCCTCGATCGCCAGCGGGTGTACGTGAAGGTGCCGATCACCCGCCAGGGGGTGGCGGTGGCGCGGGACCTGATCGCCGAAGGTGTTCCGGTCACCTTCACGGCCTGCTACGAGGTGGCCCAGGTGCTGGTGGCCGCCGCCCTCGGGGCCGATGGCATCGCCGCCTACGTGGGGCGGATCAGCGATCTGGGCCGTGATGGCCACGGCGAGCTGATCGCCATGCAGCGGGCCCTGGAGGGGGTGGGCTCCGGCACGCGGCTACTGGTGGCCAGCCTGCGCCAGCCGCAGGATCTGGCCCGGCTGGCCGCCGCCGGCCTGGCCCACCACACGATCAGTCCGGCGATCGCCGCGGCCCTCTTCGGGAGTGCGGACACGGCCGCGGCCGCCGAGGGCTTCGAGCGTGACGCGGCCGGGACCTGAGGCCCCGGAGATCAGGCGGTCCCGCAGAAGGTGACGTCGGGGAACTTGACCTTGGCGTCCTCAAGGGATTTGCCGCGCCCTTCCTCCTGCCAGTAGTTGATCACCTCGGTGGCCTTGTTGAGGATCTCGACCCGCTCGTTGTCGGTGATCCAGCTCTTGGCCTCCAGCTCGCCCTTGAGGGTTTCCCAGGCGTCTTCCCGGGGCCAGAAGAAGTACGCGGTGAGGGGGCTGGGGCCGCCACCGACGATCTGATCCACCGCCAGGGCGACGTTGTCGGGCAGCCAGAGGATCTTCACCAGGAAACGGCCCTCGTCGGCCTTGGGGGTGTAGCCGGAAGGGACCCCGTCCTCGTCGATGGTGGCGGTGGCCAGGGCGGCACTGCCGCCGCGCAGCACCGGACGCCCTTCGGTCGTGTCGGCTGCGATGGCCGCCGGGATGGCGCTCAGGGCAGCGGCCTCGGCACTCTCAGGGGCTGTCACGGTTTCGGCGCTCAAGGAGAAACGGCAATTGCCTAACCTACCAGCCGATTCGCAGCAACCCCACTGGCCGCCTCCGCCGCCCCCCGCGCCGTCCTCCTCTTCGACATCGACGGCGTGATCAGGGATGTGGCGGGCAGCTACCGGCGCGCCATCGTCGAGACCGTGCGCCATTTCAGCGGCTGGGGCCCGGAGAGCGCCGTGATCGACGCCCTCAAGGGGGAGGGCCGCTGGAACAACGACTGGCACGCCTCGATGGAGCTGCTGCGCCGCCACGGCACCGATCCCCTGCCCGCCTGGGATCGGCTGGTGGCGGTGTTCAGCGACCACTACTTCGGCGGCGACCCGGAAGGAGACCCCTCTCTCTGGCGCGGCTTCATCGGCAGCGAGCCCCTGCTGGTGGACAGCGCCTTCTTCGCGGCCCTGAGTGCCCAGGGGATCGCCTGGGGCTTCGTCAGCGGCGCCGAGCCCCCCTCCGCCCGCTTCGTGCTGGAGCAGCGGCTGCAGCTGACGGCGCCGCCCCTGCTCGCCATGGGTCAGGCCCCTGACAAGCCCGACCCCACCGGTCTGCTGGCCCTGGCGGCCACCCTGGCCCGCGTGCCCCTGGGGGCCGGAGCCCCGCCCGTGGCCTACCTGGGCGACACCGTGGCCGACGTGGAGACCGTGCGCCGGGCCCGCCTTGAGGTGCCCGGCCAGCGCTTCGAGGCCCTGGCCGTGGCGCCGCCCCACCTGCAGCAAACCGGCCGGGAGGCCGAGCGCCGCCGCTACGAGGACCAGCTGCGCCAGGCGGGGGCCGACCGCCTCCTGGGTTCCACCCGCCAGGTGCTGGCGCTGTTCAGCGCTCCATCGCCGCCGGCGCCTTGAGGGCGGCGGCCGTGAGCACCTCGTGGCCGTGGTCGGTCACCGCCACGTCATCCTCGATGCGGATGCCGATGCCCTTCCAGCGCTCCTCGATGGCGGGCTGGCCCTCCGGCACTGCCAGCCGGTCGCTGACGTAGAGGCCGGGCTCCACTGTCAGCACCATGCCCGGCTCGAGGGCCACGTGGTGCTCGCCCAGCCGGTAGGCGCCCACGTCGTGGACATCCAGCCCCAGCCAGTGGCCGGTGCGGTGCATGTAGAGATGGCGGTAGGAGCCCTGCTCGATCAGACCGTCCACGGCGCCGCTCAGCAGGCCCAGCTCCACCAGCCCTTCCACCAGCACCCGCACGGCGGTGTCGTGCACCCCTTCGGCGGTCTGGCCCGGGGCCACCGCCGCCACCGCCGCCTCCTGGGCGGCCAGCACCAGCTCGTAGAGGGCCCGCTGCTCGCCGCTGAAGCGCCCGTTGACGGGGAAAGTGCGGGTGATGTCGCCGTTGTAGTAATCGCTGAGGCTGCAGCCGGCGTCGATCAGCAGCAGGTCGCCATCCCGGAGCCGGCCGCTGTTGGCGGTGTAGTGCAGCACGCAGGCATTGTCGCCCCCGGCCACGATGGATCCATAGGCAGGCCCGCGGGCCCCCTGCTCAAGAAAATGCTGCTCGATCACGGCCTGCACCTGCCGTTCGCTGAGGCCGGGACGGGCCACCTGGCGGGCCAGTTCATGGGCCTCGGCGGAGATGCGGGCGGCCTCCCGCAGGCGGGCCAGTTCCTCGGGTTCCTTGCGCAGCCGCAGCTCGTGCAGCAGCGGGCAGGGGGCCACCAGGCCCAGGGCGGCCTTGCCGCTGCGGGGGGCCCGATCAAGCTGGCGCCCCCAGGCGGCCAGCACCAGGGGCTCCACCTGGGGATGGCGCCCCACCCGGAAGGCGATCCCCTCGGCGCCCTCGAGGTACTCCGCCAGCCGCTCGGCCAGCTCGCTGCGGGGATGGGCCAGATCGGCGCCGAAGTGGCTGACGGCCCCGTCACAGCCCCAGCGGAAGCCGTTCCACACCTCGGCCCCGGGATCCTTCGCCTCGACGAACAGCACGAAGGGGGTCTCGGGCCGGTGGGGCAGGAACAGGGCCACGGCACCGGGCTCATCGAAGCCGGTGAGGTACCAGAAGTCGCTGTTCTGGCGGAAGCTGTGCTCCACGTCGGCGTGGTGGGTCACCAGCGTCGCCCCCGGGATCACCGCGGCCGCGCCGCCCAGCTGCTGCAGAAACCGCTGGCGACGGCGGGCCAGCAGGGCGGGGTCGATCGGGGGGGTGAGGGGCATCGAAGCGAAGGGACGGACAGCGAGAAGATGGCACAGCCGATTAAATACACGTGATCCCCCTGAACCTGCACGTGCCGCTCCTGTCTGTCTCGATCAGCCGCGGATGAACGATCTCCTGCTCCTGGTGCTGGCGGTGGTCGGGATGCTGATGGGGTCCTTTCTGTGTTCAGGGGTGGAGGCGGCCCTGCTCACCGTCAACCCGGTGAAGGTGCAGGAACTGGCGAGTCGCCCCCGGCCGGTGGCGGGGGCCCGGCGGCTGGCGGCCCTGCGTCAGCGCCTCGGCCGCACCCTGGCGGTGCTGGTGATCGCCAACAACATGTTCAACATCTTCGGCAGCCTGATGGTGGGAGGCTTCGCCAGTGCCGTTTTCGCCCGTCACGGCATCAGCGGCCCAGCCCTGCCCCTGTTCTCGGTGGCCCTCACGGTGCTGGTGATCCTGCTGGGGGAGATCCTGCCCAAGGCGATCGGCAGCAAGCTGGCCCTGCCCGTGTCCTTGGCCGTCGCCCCCGGGCTGGGACTGTTCACCACATTGCTGCTGCCCCTGGTGCTGCTGCTGGAGCGGATCCTGCCGGCGATCACGGCCGAGAACGAGATCAGCACCGACGAGAACGAGATCCGCCTGCTGGCCCGCCTCGGTTCCCAGCAGGGTCAGATCGAGGCCGATGAGGCCGCCATGATCGCCAAGGTGTTCCAGCTGAACGACCTCACCGCCCGGGACCTGATGCTGCCCCGGGTGTCGGCCCCCACGCTGGCCGGGCACCAGAGTCTCGACGAGCAGCGTTCCACCCTGCTGCGCCACACCACCGCCTGGTGGGTGGTGCTGGGGGAGGAGGTGGACGAGGTGCTGGGGGTGGCCAGCCGCGAGCAGTTGCTCACCGCCCTGGTGGAGGGGAGGGGGGGAAGCCAGGCCGCTGACCTCTGCGAACCGGTGGAGTTCGTACCGGAGATGATCCGGGCTGACCGGCTGCTCACCAGCTTCCGCCGCAACGGTTCCGGGGTGCGGGTGGTGGTTGATGAGTTCGGCGGCTTCGTGGGGGTGATCGGGCCCGAGGCGGTGCTGGCCGTGCTGGCGGGCTGGTGGCGCCGGCCCGCCTCCGCTGCGGAGACCGCCCCGTGACGACGGCGGCACCGTCACCGGCTCCGGCGCTCGCCGCCCCCCCCGCCGCCGAGCGCTGCCGCCAGCTGCTGGCCCGCTGGCGCGCGGGGCTGGTGCTCAGCGGGCGGGAGCAGGCGGCCCTGGCTCCGGAGCTGGCCAGCCTTGACCGCCAGCTGGAGCGCCTGCGCCGCCGTCGGCCGCGGGTGGCGGTGTTCGGCCGGGTGGGGGTGGGCAAGTCGAGCCTGCTCAATGCCCTGCTCGGCGAGGACCACTTCGCCACCGACGTGGCCCATGGCTGCACCCGCCGCCAGCAGCAACGGGCCTGGGGCCAGCCCGTGGCTGGCCTGGAGGGGGTCGACCTGGTGGACACCCCCGGCATCGACGAGATCGCCGCCGCCGCCCGCTCCCGCCTGGCGGCCCGGGTGGCGGTGGGCGCCGACCTGGTGCTGCTGGTGATCGACAGCGATCTCACCGTGATGGACGCCCAGGCCCTCGACGACCTGCTGGCCTCCGGCAAGCCCCTGCTGCTGGTGCTCAACCGCAGCGACTGCTGGCCGGAGGCCGAGCGGGACGGCCTGCTGGCCAGCATCGGCCGGCGCCTGCCGCCGGGGGCCCGCCAGCTGCGGCCCCTGCCCGTGGCGGCTGCTCCCCGGGAGGCCCGTCTGCGCCCCGACGGCCGCGTGCGCAGCGAGGCGGCCCCGCCCCGGGTGGAGCCCCTGCGCCGGGAGCTCACCGGCCTGCTGGAGCGCCACGGGGAGCTGCTGCTGGCCCTCAACGCCCTGCGGGCCGCCGACCGCTTCAGCCAGTCCCTGCACCGCTGCCGGCTGCGCCACGGCCGCCGCCAGGCCCAGGGCCTGATCGGCCGCTTTGCGGCCCTCAAGGCCACCGGGGTGGCGGCCAACCCCCTGATGCTGCTCGATCTGGCCGGTGGTCTGGCCTGCGACAGCGCCCTGGTGGTGCAGCTCTGCCAGCTCTACGGCCTGCCGATGACCCGCAGCGGCGCCCGCTCCCTGCTGGCCCGTCTGGGCGGCCACAACGCCCTGCTGGGGGGCGCCCAGCTGGGCCTGCAGTTGCTGCTGGGCGGCCTGCGCCAGCTGCTGCTGGTGGCGGCGCCCCTGAGTGGCGGGCTGAGCCTGGCGCCGGCGGCGCCGGTGGCGCTGGCCCAGGCGGCCCTGGCGGTGCATACCACCCGGCGCACGGGCCGGCTGGCCGCCGCCGAGCTGCTGCGCGCCGCCACCGCCGCGGGCCAGCCGGGGGCCCTGTTGCGCCGGCTGGTGCGGCAGGATCCGGAGACCCGGCGCTGGCTGAGCGAATGGCAGCAGCAGGGGGGTCAGGGCAGCGCCGGTGGCGGCCTGCAGCCGTGACGAGCGCCAGCGGTGACGCCCCGTTGACCTGTCTCGCCCTGTTCGGCACCAGCGCCGATCCCCCCACCCGCGGCCACCGGGCCCTGCTGGAGGGGCTGCTGGGCCTGTTTCCCCAGGTGCTCACCTGGGCCAGCGACAACCCGCTCAAGCACCACGGCGCCCCCCTGGAGGTGCGCTCGGCCCTGCTGGCTGCCCTGGTGGCCGCCATCGACGACCCGCGGCTCCGCCTGGACCAGGAGCTCAGCAGCCCCTGGGCGGTGGAGACCCTGGAGCGCGCCCGGGCCCGCTGGCCCGACCGGGAGCTGGTCTTCGTGGTGGGCAGCGACCTGGCCGGTCAGATCCATCGCTGGCGGCGGGCCGAGGAGCTGCTGCGCGGCTGCCGGCTCGGCATCGCCCGCCGCCAGGGCTGGCCGCTGGAGGTGACGGATCTGGAGCGGCTGCGGGGGCTGGGGGCGACGGTCGACCTGCTGCCCCTGGCGATCCCCCCCAGCGCCAGTTCCCGGATCCGGGCCCAGCCCGATCCGACCCAGGTACCGTCCGAACTCTGGCCGGTGCTGCTGCAGCACAATCTCTACGGCCTCTCCGAGCCCTGATGCGCCTCGCCCTGGCCCAGCTCAATCCCCTGGTGGGCGACCTGGAGGGCAACGGCCGGCGGATCCTGGCGGCCGCCGAGCGGGCCCGCGCCGGCGGCGCCGACCTGCTGCTCACTCCTGAGTTGTCGCTGTGGGGCTACCCGCCCCGGGACCTGCTGCTGCGGCCCGCCCTGATCCAGCGCCAGGAGCGGGTCCTGGCGTCCCTGGCGGCGGCCTGCCCAGACGGACTGGCCCTGCTGGTGGGGGTGGCCGAGCCGGTGGCCGGCCGGCGCCAGCCCGGGCTGCACAACGCCCTGGCCCTGGTGGAGCGGGGCCGCTGGCGGATCGTCTGCCGCAAGCGCCTGCTGCCCAGCTATGACGTCTTCGACGAACGCCGCTACTTCCTGCCCGGCGACGCTCCCGCGGTGCTGGAGCTGGAAGCGGGAGGCCGCCCCTGGCGCCTGGGGCTGACCATCTGCGAGGACCTCTGGGTGGAGGAGAACCTGCGCAGCCGCTGGCCGGATGCGGTCGACCCGATCGCCGACCTGGCGTCCCGGCCGATCGACCTGCTGCTCAACCTCTCGGCCTCCCCCTTCGGCCGCGGCAAGGGGGAGGTGCGTCAGGGGCTGGCGGCCCGGGCGGCGGCCCGGCTCGGGGTGCCGGTGGTCTATCTCAACCAGGTGGGCGGCAACGATGAGCTGGTCTTCGACGGCGCCAGCTTCGTGGTGGACCGGATCGGCCAGCCCGTGCTGCGCCTGGCCTGCGCCGCCGAGGACCTGGCCTTCTGGCCGGCGACCCCCGCCCCGGTGGCGCCGCCGCCGGACCCCTGGGAACAGCTGCTGCGGGTGCTGGTGCTGGGGGTGAGGGACTACGCCGCCAAGTGCGGCTTCCAGCGGGCCCTGCTGGGGCTGAGCGGCGGCATCGATTCGGCCCTGGTGGCGGTGATCGCCGCCGCGGCCCTTGGCCCCGCCCGGGTGGAGGTGCTGCGCATGCCCTCCCCCTTCAGCTCGGCCGGCTCCCTCGACGATGCCGACGGCCTGGCCCGGCGGCTCGGTCTGGCCACCGCCACCCTGCCGATCGCACCGCTGATGGAGGCCTTCGCCGCCGCCCTTCCGCCCGCCCTGGGGGCGCCCCCGGCCGGGGTCACCGAGGAGAACCTGCAGTCCCGCATCCGCGGCACGCTGCTGATGGCGGTGGCCAACCAGAAGGGGGGCCTGCTGCTCTCCACCGGCAACAAGTCGGAGCTGGCGGTGGGCTACTGCACCCTCTACGGCGACATGAACGGCGGACTCTCGGTGATCGGCGATCTCTACAAGACCACCGTCTTCGGCCTCTGTGAGTGGCTGGATGGCGAGGCCTCCGGCCCCTGCCGGGCGGCCCTCGGCCTGCCGAGCGACGGCGAGCTGATCGGCGCGGCGATCCGCAGCAAGCCCCCCAGCGCCGAACTGCGTCCCGACCAGCGCGACAGCGATTCCCTGCCCGATTACGGGGTGCTCGACCCCCTGTTGAAGGCCTCGATCGAGGAGCTGCGCACCCCGGAGGAACTGGTGGCCGATGGGGCCGATCCGGCGCTGGTGGCCCGGGTGGCCGGACTGCTGCGACGGGCCGAGTTCAAGCGGCGCCAGGCGGCTCCGGTGCTCAAGGTGAGCGACCGGGCCTTCGGCACTGGCTGGCGGATGCCCATCGCCTCGGCCTAGGGTTTGCCGACGATCGCCTCCGGGCGGCAATCCTTCCTGCCCCATGCCAGCTCCCGGCCCGGCACCCCTGGCCTCCCCGATGGCGAGCATCGGTGTGCCCACGGAGATCAAGCGCGACGAACAGCGGGTGGCCCTCACCCCCGACGGCGTCCATGAACTGGTGTCCCAGGGCATGGAGGTGCGCGTCCAGGAGGGGGCGGGCCTGGGGGCCGGCATCAGCGACGACGACTACCGCGCCTCCGGGGCCCGCATCGTCAGCTGCGAGGAGGCCTGGGCCGCCCACCTGGTGGTGAAGGTGAAGGAACCGCAGCCACAGGAATTCGCCTTCCTGCGCAGCGACCTGGTGTTGTTCACCTACCTGCATCTGGCGGCCTACCCCGAGGTGGGCAGGGCCCTGCTGGAGGCGGGCACCACAGCGGTGGCCTACGAGACGGTGCAGCTCGAGGACGGGAGCCTGCCCCTGCTGGCCCCGATGAGCGAGGTGGCCGGACGGCTGGCGGCCCAGGTGGGGGCCCACCTGCTGGAGAAGCCCCATGGGGGACGGGGTGTGCTGATGGGGGGGTGCACCGGCGTGCGGCCGGCCCGGGTGGTGGTGCTGGGGGCCGGCACCGTGGGCTGGAACGCCGCCCGCATCGCCGCGGCGATGGATGCGGAGGTGTTCCTGCTGGATCGCTCGCCCCACCGCCTGCGGGGCCTGGAATCCGATCGCCGCGGCCGCATGACCAGCCTGGTCAGCAGCCGCAGCCTGATCGAGCGGCTGGTGCCGGGGGCCGACCTGCTGATCGGCGCCGTGCTCCTGCCCGGTGGCCGGGCCCCCACCCTGGTGAGCGAGGAGCTGGTGCAGCGCATGCGGCCCGGGTCGGTGATCGTGGATGTGGCCATCGACCAGGGCGGCTGCATCGCCACCAGCCGCGAAACCACCCACACCGATCCGGTGGTCACCATCCATGGGGTGCAGCACTACGCCGTGGGCAACATGCCCGGTGCCGTTCCCTTCACCTCCACCGAGGCGCTGGTGAGCGTCACCCTGCCCTACATCCTGGTGATGGCCGGACGGGGCCTGCTGGAGGCGGTCACCGACCGGCCTGAGCTGCTCAGCGGCCTGAACACAGTGGATGGGGCGGTGTGCCACCCGGGGGTGGCCAAGGCCCTGGGGGTGGCGCCGCGCCATCCGATGGCCTGCCTGCGCTGAACCGGCGGGCGGCGGTGAGTCGGGCGTCGGTCCAAACGGTTGCCTGGGTCAAACGGTGGCGCGGAAGATCACCGAGGCGGGCTGGCCGCTGAGGGGATCGATTGGCTCGCGCAGTTCCCGCACGACCAGGCCATGGCGCTGGAACAGCTGCACCCAGGATTCCAGCGTCCGGAAGAACCAGGGTGCGGGCGTGCGGAAGGACGGGGAGAAGCCAGCCCAGACGCCCTCCCGCCAGCCGTCCTTGTAGGGGTGGTCGGGGCAGATCAGCATCGGGTGCAGCGTCTGGACGAGGACGCTGCCTTGGGGGGCCAGCAGCGCCGGCAGCGCCGCGAACAGCTCATCGAGGCTGCGATTCCCGAGCAGGGAAAAGTTGGCCACCACCACGTCGAAGCGCTCCTTGAGGACGCGGGCACCGATCTGCTGGTAGGAGAGTGTCTGGAAGCGGGAGCCGTTCGGGGCACCATCGGCGGCGGCGGTGGTGAGCTCGGCCACCGCGTCGGTGCCGAGCACGGCGATGCCCTGGCGGGCGCAGTGGTTGGCCAGCCAGCCCTCGCCGCAACCCAGATCAAGCAGGGTGGCAGGGGCGCAGTCGGCGATCGCCTCCAGGATCGCCCCGTTGGTCACCCGCACGCGGCTGAGGATCTCGCCGCGGCGCACGGCCCGGGTCCAGGCGCCGGCGTTCACGACCCACGACGCCAGAATCTGCTCTTCCATCAAGGCCGGCGGCGGTTCCTGATCGGTGGCCTCGTCATCGCCGGTGTGAAGGGGAAGGAGCATGGGCGAGCTCGGAGGAGATGCAGAACGGAGGGGCTGGAGGGTCCTGGTCGGGTCAGCGGAATCGCCGGCGATGGTTACGCGACCCACAGGAGGCCGCCGCCGTCAACCTCCCTGGCCTAGGGAAGCGTAGTCAGGGCGGATTCGGCCGCAAGCAGCCGACCACCATTCGCCCATCCGTCCGCAGGCATCGGCCCCCAGCATCGCCGGGCTCAGGCCGCAGGCTCCGCCAGCAGGCCGGTGAGATCCTCGCTGCCGAACACCTGGCGGTAGGCGGCCGTGCTGGTGCACAGGACCACGGGCACCGCCACCAGCAGCCCCACGAAACAGGCCAGCAGGCCCACCAGCACGATGGCGAATTCCACCAGGGCCAGCAGCAGCACCGAGCCCCACTGGGGATCGAGCAGGGTGCGGCCCCGGGTGATGGAGTCGATCGGCCCGCGGCCCTCCAGCAGGGCGATCTGGGCCAGGAACTTCTGGTTCACCGCCAGGTAGATCAGCACCGTGAAGGCCGCCAGGAACGGCAGCACCGCCAGGATCTGGTTGAGCTGGGCGGCGGCGACCCCCACCAGGGCCGCCACCATCAGGATCGCGATCATCAGGATCCCCAGCGCCAGGCCGTTGCGGAACAGCCGCCAGCTGGCCGCCCCATCCCAGCGGGTGAAGGTGCCCAGGGCCGGCTTGCCGCCGGAGAGGGCGCTCCAGGCGCCGCGCACCAGGCCCGTGGTGCTCCACAGGCTCACCAGCACGCTCAGGATTGAGCCCACCACCAGGCGCACCAGCTGCACCGTCGTCATCACGGCGGCCTCGTCGGGATCCACCTGGCCCTGGATCAGCGAGCAGACGCTGCTCAGCGCCCCTGCCAGCAGGGTGAAGCCGATGAACACCCAGGGTGCCCGGGCGAAGGCCTGCCAGCCCTCCTTCACGGCCTCGATCACCTTCAGGGAGGATCCGCCGCTGGGATCCTGCATCAGAGAGACGGCCATGGCTCGGGGGGAGTTGCCGGGACATTAGGCAGCGCCCGACGGGGGGCCACCCCATCGGTGCGAAGCGTTGCATCTGGCTGGCCGGCCGGCCTCCGGGTGGCCGCGCGTCTGCTCGGGTGCCGGAGCGCCGATGCCACCATGGTCTAGGCACGTCTCTCCCCTCAGCCATGGCGCGACCTGTTGTGCGGGTGCTGGCCATGGCCCGGTCGCGGCTGTCGCGGCGGGTCGCCTTCTGGATCTTCCTCAACTTCCTCGTGGTGGAGGCGGTGGTGCTCATCCCCTCGGTGCTGCGCCAGGCCGGGCGTCTCGGCGACCAGCTGGCCGCCGTCACGAACGCGAAGGTCGAATGGCTGGTGGCCAACGACCAGGCGGGCTCCTCATCGGATCTGCTGGACGCCGTGCGCCGGTTGCAGGGGCCGACGATGGTGCGGGCCATCGAGGGCGCGGCCCTCTACCGGGACTCCACCGGTGAGCTGCTGGGCCGATTCGGCATGGCCCCGGAGTTCTCCCCGGCGGGCGCGGGGCTGGAGGGGGCCACGGGGCGATGGTTTCCCCTGAGCGGCGCCTACGACGCCGCCTGGGGGCCCGCCAGCCTGCGGGGCGATCACCGGCTCGTGATCCGCCATGCCGACGACAGCGTCCTCGAGGGGTTGCGGGGCTACATCCTCAACATCACCCTGATCGTGCTCGGGATCGCCGCCTTCCTCACCCTGATCACGATGCTGGTGATCCATCGGCTGGTGATCGGCCCGATCCTCGCGTTGCGCGATCGGCTTGATCGGGCCGGAGAGGCCCTGGGTCAGGGCGGCTCGCCGGACCCGGAGCACGTCCTGCTGCCGCCCGGACGACAGGATGAAGTGGGGGAGGTGGAAGCGGCGTTCAACCAATCCTTCCTGCGCACCTCGGCGGAGATGCAACGGCGGGTGACGGCCGAGCGCAGTGCCCAGATCGAGCGCGACCGTGCCGACAGCCTGTTGCTGAATATCCTGCCGGCCCCGATTGCCGAGGAGATGAAACGGGGCCGACAGACCATTGCCGAATCCCACGAGGATGTGAGCGTGCTGTTCGCCGACATCGTCAGTTTCACCGAACTGTCGTCACGGCTGTCGTGCCACGCCCTGGTGGATCTGCTCAACCGTGTGTTCACCGCCTTCGATCAGCTGAGTGATGACCACCGGCTGGAGAAGATCAAGACCATCGGCGACAACTACATGGTGGTGGGGGGTGTGCCGTCCTCCTCGTCCCACCACGCCGAAGCGATCGCCGCCATGGCGCTCGACATGCAGGCCTGGGTCGCCGGGTTCCGATCGCCGGAGGTTGGGCGGCTGTCGCTCCGCATCGGCATCCACAGCGGGCCGGTGGTGGCTGGTGTGATCGGCAGCAGGAAGTTCATCTACGACCTCTGGGGCGACACGGTGAACATCGCCAGCCGGATGGAGAGCCATGGTCTGCCGGGCCGGATCCATGTGAGTGAAACCATGGCCCAGCGACTGCAGGACCGCTATCGCCTGGAGGAGCGAGGACAGTTGCCGATCAAGGGGGTCGGGGCGATGACCACCTACTGGCTGGAGAACGAAGATCCTCTGGGACCCATCGATGATCTCCCCGGCGTGGACCCGAAGTCGCGCCCACCGACGCTGCGCACACTGGGAACCGGAGGGTTCGTCGAGGGTCTCCCTGAGCGCTGAGCTGACCTCCATTGGCTTCCTGGCCGCACCGATGGCGCTGTTCAGCCTTCGGTGTGGGCCCCTGGGGCCGTCGTGGCGGTCGGCTCCTCGGCGATCAGATGAAGATCCACGTGGCGGCCGACCAGCCGACGCTGCAGCTTCTCGGCGAGGGATCTGCCCAGCAGGGCCCGGCCGCCAGCAGGACCTGCCAGCGGTGGCGGTTCCTGGCCATCAGCGCAACGATCCTGGCGGTGCCCCGGTTGTAGGGCGCCTGTAGGGCGCCCGCCACCGCGTGTCAGCGCTGGCCCCCACCGGCCTGGCCCGCTGGCGGGGCGGAAGCCAGCAGGGCTTCGGCGGCCCGGCGGGCATCGGCGGCGG
This sequence comes from Cyanobium gracile UHCC 0139, assembly GCF_034931325.1. Lineage (GTDB taxonomy): Bacteria > Cyanobacteriota > Cyanobacteriia > PCC-6307 > Cyanobiaceae > Cyanobium > Cyanobium gracile_B. Next base: position 190,228 of record NZ_JAYGHX010000003.1, read on the forward strand.
CCAGGGGGGTCCGCTGCAGGAAGGCCACCACCAGGGCGCCTTCGAACAGCAACTGCAGCTGGCGGGCCAGACCCTCGGGGTCGGCGACGGCGAGATCACGGCTGAGCCCTTCCAGCAGCTCGCGGCACTCCCCCTTGAAGGCCTCGGCCGCCTGCCGAGGCAGATCCTCGGCGGCGGGGTACTCGCTGGCGGCCTTGATGAACAGGCATCCGTGGAACTGCGGCGAGCGCACGGCCTGCTCCAGCCACTCGAACACCGCCAGCAGCCGCGCGCCAGGGTCATCCGGCGCCGCGGCGATCCGCTCGGCGAGCCCCCCTGCGATGGTGTTGCCGCGGCGCTCCAGCACGGCGGCGATCAGCTCCTCCTTGGATCGGAAGTGCTTGTAGAGGGTCATCTTGGCCACCCCGGCCGCGGCCAGCACCGTGTCGATGCCCACGGCCCGGTAGCCATGGCGGGCGAAGAGCCCTTCGGCCGTGTCCAGCAGCGCGTCCCGCTTGGCGGAGGACCTGGCGGTGGCGCCGCTCGCTGGCATGGATTCCGCTGCAGTCCGCCCAATCTAATGAGTAGACAGAAAGGTCTGCTACCTTTGGGCATGCAGACCGGTCTGTCTGCTCAGGCTTTCCAAGGACTTTGTCCCCCCACCACCTGGCGCCCATGTTCAAGCTCCACGGCCACGAACTCTCCGGCAACAGCTACAAGGTGCGCCTGCTCCTGGAACTGCTCGGATGCGACTACGCATGGATTCGCGTCGATCTGACGGCCGGTGAGCACAAGGGGGAGGCCTTCCTTGCTCTCAATCCCTTCGGCCAGGTGCCCGTGCTCCAGGAGGACGGCACCACCCTCTCCGACGCCCAGGCGATCCTCTTCTACCTGGCGGCCCGCCAGGGGGACGGCCAGTGGCTGCCCGCCGATCCCTTCGGCCAGGCCCGGGTGGTGCGCTGGCTTTCCACCGCCGCGGGCGAGGTGCGGCAGGGCCCGGAAAGCGCCCGGCTGCACCACCTGTTCGGCGTCAAGGCGATCCCCATCGAGCGGGCCACCGAGAAGGCCGCCTTCCTCCTCGACCAGCTGGAGCGGCACCTGACCCCGCGGCTGTGGCTGGAGCTCGAGCGCCCCACCATCGCCGACATCGCCGTCTACCCCTACGTGGCCCTGGCCCCGGACGGCGGCATCGACCTGACCCCCTACCCCCGGGTGCGGGACTGGATCGGGCGGATCAAGGCCCTGCCCGGCTACGCGCCGATGAAGGGCCTGGAGGCCTGAACGGAGCCATCCCCCATGAGCCAGCACTACCTGCATCGCCACCTCACCCCCGCCGTGGGTGAGGCCCAGCTCCAGGCCTATGGCCAGAGCCAGGGCGTGCCCCCGGCCCCGGCGTCCGATCGCCTCAGTGCCAGGGAGATCGCCTTCATCAGCGCCCGCGACAGCTTCTACCTGGCCAGCCTCACCGAGGCGGGTGCCCCCTACCTGCAGCACCGGGGCGGGCCGGTGGGCTTCCTGCGGGTGCTCGACGAGCGCACCCTGGGGTTCGCCGATTACGGCGGCAATCGCCAGTTGCTCACCGTCGGCCATCTGCGCCGCGATCCGCGGGTGGCCCTGTTCCTGATGGATTACCCCGCCCGTCGCCGGCTCAAGATCGACGGGGAAGCGCAGGTGGTGCCGCTGGCTGATGATCCCCAGCTGGCGGAGCAGCTGGGACCGCAGGCGGCGGGGGAGGTGGAACGCCTCTTCCGCATCCGGGTGGAGGCCTTCGACTGGAACTGCCCCCAGTTCATCACCCCCCGGCTCACCGCCGCGGAACTGGAAGCCCAGCTGCGGCCGTTGCAGCAGCGGATCGCTGCGCTGGAGGACGAGCTCCAGAGGCTGCACCCGCCCCCGTCATGACGATCCTTCCCCACCCCGCTGGGGAAAGGACACATCCAGCACCAGGCAGCCCGCCCCATCGGTGCGGAAGGGGCCATGCACCTCCCCCGGCGGCCGGCTGGCGTAGTGCCCGCTCTCCAGCCACAGGCCGAAGGCCCCATCGAACAGGCGCCCCGCCACGATGAAGATCTCCTCGGGGAAGGGGTGGGCCTTGCCCCCGAGAGCGCTGGTGTCGACACCGGGCAGGAAGCGGGTGAGGCGGGTGATCTCCCCGGTGTCTGGATCCTCGCTGAGCACCAGCTCCTGCACCTGGTTCTCCAGCCCCTCGATCCAACGCCAGCGATGGGCCTGCTCCGGCGCCAGCGGATTCCAGTACGTGCTGGTGGTCTTGCTCATGGTGGGGTGAGGTGGGCGTCGACCAGCGGCGCCAGCCGTTCGGCGTGATGCCGGCCGAGATCATGGTCGCCTCCGTTGATCACGTGCAGTCGGGCCTCGGGCAACAGCATGGCCAGGCGCTCCCCGGCGGCCACCGGACTGAACGGGTCGGCATCGCCCCACAGCAGCAGGGTGGGTGCCGCCACCTCCCTCAGGCGCCCGGAGAGGTCCGTCGTTTCCGTCGCGAACCAGTCGGGGAGATGGGACAGGCTGGTGTGGAAGCCGGCCCGCCAGTCGGCGGCCCCCAGGTCCGCCATCGGCAGGCCGCCGGAGGTGGCGCACAGCACCAGGTGCGTCACCTGCCGGGGCCGGGCCAGGGCGGCCCGCAGGGCCAGCACCCCGCCCATCGATTGGGCGATCAGGGCGCAGGGGCGATCCAGCGGCTCCAGCACCAGGGTCAGCAAGTCATCGAAGCCCTTGACCCCCGGCCGGGGCGGGGTGTCGCCGAAGCCCGGCCAGCCCAGGTGCAGCCGCTCGGCGGGGCAGGCCAGCCGCTGCTCCAGGGGATGCCAGAAGGAGGTGTCGCCCGAGGCGCCGGGGAGGAACAGCAGCCGATCGGGCCGGCCGCTCAAGGCTGATCGGCCTCCACGCCCACCAGGGCCGCACTCGCCTCCCAGAGCCGCCGGGCCAGATCAGGGTCCTGGCCTTCGGGGCTGGTGGCGCTGGCCTCGAACACATGCCGTCCTGGAGCCGTGACGCGGTTGCGGAGGTAGGTGAAGCCACTGGTGGCGTAGGCGTCATCGACGGCCAGGGCGGCCAGCAGCGCCCCGGCGTTCTCGACGCTCTCGGTGAGGCGCAGCAGCGAGCGGGCCGCCAGGGCGAACAGGCGCTGGCCCAGCTCGTTCGACTGGCGGCTGTAGCGCCAGAAACCACCCTCGCTGGTGGGCGGGATCACCAGCCCCGGGCTCCAGGCGATCACCGGAGCGGGCGTTCCCCGCGCTTCCAGGCGCCGGGCGAATTCCCGGGCGAACAGCACGTTGCAGAGCTTGCTGTCCTTGTAGGCCTTGTCGGCGTTGAACGGAGCCGCGCCGTTCACCATCGTGGTCCCCTGGCCCGGCACCAGGCCCGCCAGCTCGCCCAGCCCCGCCGCAGCCCCCACCTTGCCCCCCGCGGTGGCCGGGTCGTGCACTTCGCTGGCGGTGACCACCAGCCGCGGCGATCGGCCCGCCGCCAGCAGGGGCCCCAGCTGATGGGCCAGCAGAAAATGGCCCAGGTGGTTCACCCCGAAGCTGAGCTCATGGCCCTGGGCCGTGCGGCGCGGCTCGCTGGCGCCGGCGTACTGGAGGCCGGCGTTGAGCACGAGGGTGTCGATGGGAATCCCCCCCCGGGCCCGCAGGGCGGCGGCACAGGAGCGCACGCTCTCCAGATCCGCCAGGTCGCAGACCTCGGGAACGGGGGCTGTGCCGGCGCCGGCCCGCTCCAGCACCCGGCGCCCGGCCGCCTCGGCGCTGGCCCGGTCCCGGCAGGGCAGGGTGAGCCGGTGGCCGGCCCGGCAGAGGAGTACGGCGGCCTCAAAGCCGATGCCGGAGTTGCCGCCGGTGAGGAGGATGTGGCGCGCTGCAGCCAAGGGCGGACTCCTGCGGGTGCCGGAAGGGTGCCGAGCGGGCCAAGGCTACGGACCCCGCGACCTCGGCCGCCGGCTCCGGCCCTGCCAGTGGGCTGCCCGTGCCCCGACTCCCCCGACGCTCCTGCCTGGCGCTGGCGACGGCGGCGGGCCTGACGGCGGCCATCGGCGCCGGCGTGGCGTTCCGGGACCACACCCGCAACGCGCTCACGATCAGCAACCGGAGCGGCCGCATGATCACGGCCCTGGAGGTGTCCCTGCCCTGGGAGAAACCGCTGTCGGCCCTGGGCAGCTCGCTGGAGGTCCACCTCACGATGTCCGCCCTCCTGGAGCCCCGTGCCCGTGGCCGCCTGCCACCGAGCCCGCGGACCAGCGCCCATGACGTCCATGCCGTTGGAGGGACGCACAATCGATGGGCCGCCGCCGAACCCACGGGCGGTCGCCGCCCCTGCGATGGACTCCGCCTCCCCCTCCCCTCTCCAGCGCATCGACCAGGACCTCTTCGCTGCGGTGGCCGCCGCCGCCGCCGACTCCCCTCGCCGGCGCCGCAACCACAACTTCCACGCCCCCACCGACCGGGTGCAGCGCTTCCTGAATGTGCTGCAGCCCGGTACCTACGTGCGGCCCCACCGCCACCGGCGCGCCGAGCCCGGCGAGGGTTTCGAGTGCTTTCTCGTGCTGCAGGGGGCGGTGGGGCTGCTGCTGCTCGATGCCAACGGGCGGGTGCTGCAGCGGGAGCGGATCAGCGCCGAAGGCCCCCTGCGCGGCATCGAGCTGGCCGAGGGCGTCATCCACACCCTGGTGGCCCTCTCGCCCGACGCCGTGATGATGGAGATCAAGCAGGGGCCCTACGACCCCGCCGCCGACAAGGACTTCCTGGTCGGATTCCCCCTCGAGGGAAGCGAGGCCGCAGCGGAGCAGGAGGCGGCCTGGCGGGCGCTGTTCGGGCCCGGCGCGGATCCCCACCTCCCCTGAGCACCACACCCAGGGGGGGATCAGGCCAGATCGGCTCGGCGGCAGAAGCTGCAATGGCCCCAGCGGGCCATCTCCCCGGCCGGCGCCGGCCGGCCGCAGGCGGGGCAGTCGGCCATCCCGTGCACGTCGCAGCGGCTCGGATGGGCGGCCCACACCTCTGCCTCGTTGAGACTCCCCGGCGTGGTGGGGGCGCTGGGGTGGTGCTGCTGCACCCGCACGTCCCGGACGCTGAAGCCGGCGCCCCGCAGCGACCCGAGCAGTTGGTGGCGGTTGTACTGGAGGGCCTGCAGCCAGGGTCCCGGCGCAGCGCCCACGGTCAGCAGGCCTCCCTGCAGCTGCAGGGGACGGCAGTGGGGGGCCAGCTGGGGCCCGGCGATCCGCGGCCATTCCCGCCACAGGGCGGCGAGATGGCCCTCGCGGCGCCACTCCTGCTGGAGGTTGTCCAGGCAAGCGGCCAGGGCACTGGCTGGTGGCCGGGCCGGCGGCATCAGCAGGGCGACGTTGCCCACCTGCCGCGTCTGTACCGCCTCACTGCTTCGGCGGCGGGATCTGGTGCGCTCGGCGGCGCGGCGCCGGCTGGACCGGGAAGGCTCCATCCACCAACGCTAAGGGGTGGATCGCCCGGTGATGGCCACCGGCTCCCGGGTTGACGGGGCGACGCCCAACACCTTCGACAACCGCCTGCCGGCCCTGCTGCGGAACTGCTTCGGCCACACCCATGCCGGCAGCGTCGTGGTCCGGAGATTCCTCCCCAACAGGGGCAACGCGGTGATCCCCACCCCTTCCGTGGGCGACGACGCCCTCACGCTGCAGGCCGACCCCCGGCGCCGCCACACCTGAGCACCGCCTCGTCGGGTGTGGGTGCGGCAATCCGCTGAAGGGTGGGGAAGACCGGACGGCAGGTTCTGGCTACGCTCATTTCCTGCACTGGCCCCGCCTCCATGGGTTTCTTCGATCGGCTGAGCCGTCTTCTGCGCGCCAACCTCAACGATCTGGTGAGCAAGGCGGAGGATCCGGCCAAGATCCTCGACCAGTCCGTGGCCGACATGCAGGCCGATCTGGTCAAGCTGCGCCAGGCCGTGGCCACCGCCATCGCCAGCCAGAAGCGGCTGCAGAACCAGGCCGAGCAGGCCGAGGCCCAGGCCCGCACCTGGTACGAGCGTGCCGAGCTGGCCCTGAAGAAGGGGGAGGAGGATCTGGCCCGCGAATCCCTCTCCCGCCGCAAGACCTACCAGGACACCGCCACCGCCCTCAACGCCCAGCTCAGCGGCCAGGCTTCCCAGGTCGACACCCTCAAGCGCAGCCTCACCGCCCTGGAAGGCAAGATCGCCGAGGCCAAGACCAAGAAGGACATGCTCAAGGCCCGCGCCCAGGCGGCCCAGGCCCAGGAGCAGCTTCAGAACGCCGTGGGCAGCCTGAGCACCAACAGCTCGATGGCCGCCTTCGATCAGATGGAGGAGAAGGTGCTCAACATGGAGGCCCGCAGCCAGGCCGCCGCCGAGCTGGCCGGTGCCGACCTGGAAAGCCAGTTCGCCGCCCTCGAGGGCAGCGACGTTTACGACGAGCTGGCGGCCCTCAAGACCCGCCTCGAAGGTGGCAAGACCCCCATCTCCCTTCCCATGGAGGGAGGCCCGGCCCCCCAGCTGGAGCCGGTGAAGGTGGCCGAGGTGAACGCCGAGCTCGAGGAACTGCGCCAGTCCATCGACAAGCTCTGAATTCATACAATCGGGCCACCGCTCCCCCCAGTGCCGTGCCCGCCGACGTCGACTCCCCCGTTCTCGACCTCACCGATGCCAACTTCCAGGCCTCGGTCCTGGAGGTGCCGGGCCCGGTCCTGGTCGATGTCTGGGCGCCCTGGTGCGGCCCCTGCCGCCTGATGGCTCCCCTGATGACCTGGGCCGCCACGGCCTATGCCGAGGCCCCCGGCGGACCCCTCACCGTCGGCAAGCTGGAGGCCGACCCCAACCCCGTCAGCCGCGACAGCCTCAAGGTGCAGGGTCTGCCCACCCTGGTCCTGTTCCGCGGCGGCCAGGAACTGGCCCGCCATGAAGGGGCCATGGCCCAGTCCCAGCTGAAGGCTTTTCTGGATGCCCATCTCTGAGCGCCTGTCGCGGCTCGGCAGCGGCGTCTTCGCCCGCAACGACCAGCGCAAGGCCGCCTACAGCGCCCGGGCCGCCGCCGGCCACGGCCAGGACGGCTCTCCCCTGCCGCCGCTGCTGGATCTCTCCCTCGGCTCCACCGACCTGCAGCCGCCGGCCGTGGCCCTCGAGGCCATCGCCGCCGGCCTGAGCCGGCCCGAGAGTGCCTCCTACTGCCTCCATGCCGCCACCCTGCCCTTCCGGGAGGCGGTGGCCGCCTGGGCGCGCCGCCGCTTCGACGTGGCGGTGGATCCCTACACGGAGGTGCTGCTGCTGGTGGGCTCCCAGGAGGGCACGGCCCACCTGCCCCTGGCGGTGCTCAACCCCGGCGATCGGGCCCTGCTGCTCGACCCCTACTACCCGTCCCACATGGGCGGGCTGCACCTGGCCAGCGCCGAACCCGTGCTGCTGCCCCTCGATGCCGAGGCCGGCTGGCGGCCCGATTACGACCGCCTGTCCCCCAGCCAGTGGCAGGACCTCTCGCTGATGGTGCTGGGGTTCCCCCACAACCCCACGGCCACCACCGGCACCCAGGCCTGGCTGGATGGGGCGGTGGAGCGGGCCCTGCGCCACGACGTGGTGCTGGCCCACGACAACCCCTACGTGGATCTGGCCCTGGAGGGGGAGGCCCCCGCCCTGCTGCGCCACCCCGACTGGCGGCGCTGCGGCATCGAGTTCTTCTCCTTCTCCAAGAGCTGGTGCCTCGGCGGCTACCGGCTCGCCTTCGCCATCGGCGCCGAGCAGCTGATCACCGCCCTGCGCCAGCTCAAGGGGGTGGTGGACTTCAACCAGTCCCTGGCGCTGCAGGCCGGGGCGATCGCCGCCCTGGAGCAGGCCCCCCACTGGCCCGAGCAGCTGCGCGGCGTCTACCGCGAGCGCCGCGACCGCATGGCCGCCGCCCTCGAGGCCCAGGGCTGGCCGGTGCGCCTGCCGTCGATGGCGCTCTACCTGTGGCTGCAGATCCCCGAGGTGGCCCGTGCCCGGGGGCTGGATTCGGAACGCTTCTGCGCCGCCCTGCTGGAGGGCACTGGCGTCTGCCTCACCCCCGGCAACGGCTTCGGCCCCGGCGGTGAGGGCTGGCAGCGGCTGGCCCTGGTGCACCCGGCTGCTGAACTGGAGGCCGGTGCGGCCCGCATCGGCGACTGGCTGCGGCGGTTTTGATCGGCGCGATCGGAGCCCGGCGGCGGCGGCTCCCCCAGGCGCCCATGGAGGTCCAACTGGAGCCGGCCCCCTGGCGGCTGCGGGGCCTGCCGGTGTGTGCCAGCACCGAAACGGAACTGGATCGCTGGCTGGCCCGGGATCCGCGGCTGGTCGGTGACGCTCCGCTGCGCGCCCCCCGGGCGGTGATCGCCCGCCGGCAGCGCTTCGGCCGCGGCCAGCAGGGCCGGCCCTGGAGCTCTCCGGCCGGAGGGGTCTGGCTGAGTGCGGCCATGCCCTGGCCGGCGTCGGTGGCGACGGCCGCGGCGCCCGGGCTGGCGGTGGCGGTCGGGCTCTGCCTGCGGCTGGAGGCCCGGGGGCTGCCGGTGCGGCTCAAGTGGCCCAACGATCTGCTGCTGCCCGGCGGGGTCGTGGGGGGTGGCGTGGGGGGCGGTGGGGGCGGGCCCAGGAAGCTGGCGGGACTGCTGCCCCGCCTGCGGCTGCGGGGGGGCACCTGCCGCTGGGCCCGGGTGGGGGTGGGGCTCAACGCTGCCAACCGGGCGCCGGCCGGCGCCGTGGCTTTGGCGGAACCGCTGGGAGCCGGGCGTGCCGATCCCCTGCTCTGGTGCGGGGAGGTGTTGACGGCTCTGGAGTGGGCCATGGCCTGGGCCGGGCGGCCCCAGGAGGTGTGCCGGCAGGCGGAGCAGCGCCTGCATCTGCCCGATGGCCCGATCCACCTCGACGGCATCGACTGGTGGCCCGCCGGGCTGGCGGCCGACGGCGGGCTGCGCCTGGTGGCCGGCAGCGCCCAGCGGGTGCTGCACCGTGGGTTCGGCGCCGGATGAGCACCGCCCGTACACTGTCGTTCGGCAATCCCGGCGCCGGGACGTCCCCCTGCACGCCCCACGGCGCTCCTTCCTGACATGGCTCCCCAGCCCCTCACCGTCCTGACGGCGCTCGGCGCCGGCGCCACGGCCTCCTGGCTGGCCATGCCGCTGGTGCTCGCCCAGGCCGTTCCCGTCCTCGAGCCGACGGACCAGCCGGACCTGGCACCGACGCCGGTCCAGCGTCCCTCGGTGAGGATCGCGGCGCCGGTGACCCGCCCTGAGTTCCAGGCGCCGGTGCAGCCCCTGGCCCCCCCGCCCCCGGTCACGGGGGAAGCACCTCCACCCACCCTGCGGCCCGGAACGGCGGAGCGCCGGCCCGAGCCTCCCCGCCGCTTCGATGCCTCCCTCGATGCCCTGGTGCGGGAGGGGGTCGTCACCCCCGCCGAGCGGGTGCGGGTGCGCGGCTCACTGCTGTCGCCGCAGGAGGCCGCCACCCGCAGCCGGGCCTGCAAGGCTGGTGCCCTCTCGGCTCAGGAGTGCAGCACCGGGGTGATCATCATCGGCCGCGGCCGCAAGGATGGCCTCAGCGACGGACTGGGCGAGGGGGATCTGGTGGCTGGTGGCCGCGGCGCCGGTTTCGGCGGCTTCGGCTTCGATGCCTCCCCCCTGCCCCCGATCACCGTGCCCGTCAGCGCCCTGCTCACCGGCGCCGGCGGCAGCTTCCGGCTCACTGACGTGTTCCGCGTCACCCCCCGGCCCGCCCCGATCGTCGGCAACGGCAACCAGCGGCTGCTCTTTCCCCTGATCGGCTCGGCCGTCACCACCAGCGGCTTCGGTTATCGCCTGCATCCGGTTCTGGGCAGCTGGCTGATGCACGCCGGCCGTGACCTGGCGGCGCCCGAGGGCACACCGGTGGTGGCCGCCCTCTCCGGGCGTGTCGTCAGCAGCGGCCTGGCCGGCGGCTACGGCCTGGCGGTGGAGCTGGAGCACGACCGGCCCCGGCGCCGCACCCTCTACGGCCACCTCTCCGAGCTCTACGTCAAGGACGGCGAGATGGTGCGCCAGGGCGAGGTGATCGGCCGGGTCGGCAGCACGGGCCTGAGCACCGGGCCCCACCTGCATTTCGAGCTGCGCCTGCCCCAGGACGGCGGCTGGGTGGCCACCGATCCCGGCGATCTCGATCCGGGCGGCGGCCTGTTCGCCGGCCTGGCCGGAGCCGACGGCAGCGGCCCCACCGACGCGGTGGCCCTGCTGATGGGTCAGCTGATCGCCACCCTCGAGCGTCCCCGCTCCCCCCTGCCGCTGCCCGGCGAGAAGCTGGGCCCACCACCCGCCTCCCGGCCGACGCCGGGCTGAGGGCGCCTCAGGCGCTGATGCGGCCGTCGCGGAAGTGCACCACCCGGTCGGCCCTGGCGCCGACTTCGGTTTCATGGGTCACCAGCAGGATGGTGATGCCCTGGGCGTTGAGATCGCCGAACAGGCTCAGCACCTCCTCGGTGGTGTGGGAGTCGAGGGCGCCGGTGGGCTCGTCGGCCAGCAGCATGGCCGGATCGTTGATGATGGCCCGGGCCAGAGCCACCCGCTGCTGCTGGCCCCCGGAGAGCTGGTTGGGCTTGTTCTCCAGCCGGTGGGAGAGGCCCACCCGATCGAGGGCCGCCAGGGCTCGCCGTCGCCGCTCCTCCTTGGGGACGCGGGCGTAGATCATCGGCAGCATCACGTTGTCGATCGCGCTCAGCTGGGGCAGCAGGTGGAACTGCTGGAAGACGAAGCCCAGCTGCTGGTTGCGCAGGTCGGCCAGCTCGTCGTCGTCGAGGCTGTCGACATCGGTGCCGTTGAGCCGGTAGCTGCCGGAGCTGGGGCGGTCCAGGCAGCCGAGGATGTTCATCGCCGTGCTCTTGCCGGAGCCGCTGGCCCCCATCACCGCCAGGTAGTCACCCTGCTGGACCGTCAGCGACAGGTCGTCGAGGGCGCGCACCTCGGTGTCGCCGCTGCCGTAGACCTTCGACACGTGGACCAGTTCGGCCACCGGTGGGGGGAGGGACTCCATGGCCGCCAGGCTAGGGAAATCTGCTCCCGACTCAGCCCAGGGGGGCGATGGCGCTGGCCGCGATGGCCTGCTGCAGGATCGGGGTGCCGGCCACGGTGGAGCTGGCCCAGTCGAACAGGGGGCTGGAGAGCACCCCACCCACGGCGGTGATCACCACGCAGCCCACCAGGGCCGCCCGCAGGGGCTGCATGCCGGCCAGATTCCAGGTGATGGCGGGGTAGGACTTGACCACATCGGAGGCCTCCTGGGGTTCTTTGACCACCATCATCTTGATCACCGAGATGTAGTAGTAGATCGACACCACCGAGGTGACCAGACCCACCACGACGAGCAGGTACTGGTGGTCGGCCCAGCCGGCGAAGAAGAGGTAGATCTTGCCGAAGAAGCCCAGCATCGGCGGGATGCCGCCGAGGGACAGCAGGCACAGACTCAGCCCGAGCGTGATCAGCGGATCTTTCTGATAGAGACCGGCGTAGTCAGCGATGCGGTCGCTGCCGGTGCGGAGCGAGAACAGGATGATGCAGGCGAACGCCCCCAGGTTCATGAACAGATAGGCGGCCATGTAGAGGACCATCGCCGAGAAGCCGTCCTCGGTGCCGCACACCAGGCCGATCATCACGAAGCCGGCCTGGCCGATGGAGCTGTAGGCCAGCATCCGCTTCATCGAGGTCTGGGCCAGGGCCACCACGTTGCCCAGCACCATGCTCAGCACCGCCAGCACGGTGAACAGGAACTTCCACTGGGCATCGAAGCTCTCGAAGCAGCCCACCAGGAGCCGCACCGCCAGGGCGAAGCCGGCCGCCTTGGAGCCCACCGAGAGGAAGGCCACCACAGGGGTGGGGGACCCCTCATAGACGTCAGGCGTCCACTGGTGGAAGGGCACGGCGGCGATCTTGAAGGCCACGGTGGCCAGCACGAACACCAGGGCCAGGGCGGTGATCGGCGAGGCGCTGGTCTGCAGGGACAACCCGATGGTGGCCAGGCTGGTGGCGCCGCCGCTGAGGCCGTACAGAAGGGAGGCGCCGTAGAGGAACACCGCCGCGGCGGCCGATCCCACCAGCAGGTACTTCAGGGCCGCCTCGGAACTGCGGGCGTCCCGCTTCATGTAGCCCGCCAGCAGGTAACTGGCGACCGAGAGGGTTTCCAGGGAGATGAAGATGCTGACCAGATCGGTGGAGCCGCACAGGAACATGGCCCCCAGGGTGGCGGCCAGCAGGATGGCGGCGTATTCGCCCATCGGTGTGCCGCTGCGCTCCACATAGCGCCAGCTCAGCAGCAGGGAGATTAGGGTGGAGGCGGCCACCACCGCCCGGAAGGCGATGGCCAGGTTGTCGGCCAGGAAGGAGCCGAGGAAGGAAGGCTCCAGGGGGCTGTTCCACTGCAGGGCCAGCAGCACCAGGGAGGCGCCCAGACCGCCGTAGCAGATGGGCGGCACCCAGCGGCTGGCGGCTTTTTCGCCGGCGAGGTCGACGACGAGACACACCACCAGGGTCAGCAGCACGGCCGCCTCCGGCGCGATCGCTCCGGCGTTCAGCTGCAGGGCCATGGCGCTGGTTCCCAGGCCCGAGGCGATGGCCTCGGCCGCCGTGGCGGCAGTGGTGGCGGCGGTCGCTGCTGCCAGAAACAGGTCGGCCACAGGGTTCGGGTAGGCGCGCAATGTGGCGGACTGTAGCCGCCATCTGGAGGGGAGGTCTGGTGCCCGGATACCCGCCGGGCCCGTCGATGCGATAAAGAAGGAAGCGGTATCGCGCCTTCCCGTGGCCCACACCCTGGTCATCGTCGAGAGCCCCACCAAGGCCCGCACCATCCGGGCGTTCCTGCCCAAGACCTTCCGGGTGGAGGCGTCGATGGGCCACGTGCGCGATCTTCCCAACAACGCCAGCGAGATTCCGGCCGCCCACAAGGGCGAGAAGTGGGCCAACCTCGGCGTCAACACCGCCAACGGCTTCGAACCGCTTTACGTGGTGCCGAAGGACAAGAAAAAGGTGGTCAAGGAGCTCAAGGACGCCCTCAAGGACGCCGACCAGCTGCTGCTGGCCACGGATGAGGACCGCGAAGGCGAGAGCATCAGCTGGCACCTGCTCCAGCTGCTCGGGCCGAAGGTGCCGGTGAAGCGGATGGTGTTCCACGAGATCACCAAGGAGGCGATCGGCCGCGCCCTCGACCAGACCCGTGATCTGGACATGGAGCTGGTCCATGCCCAGGAGACCCGGCGGATCCTCGATCGGCTGGTGGGCTACACCCTCTCGCCCCTGCTCTGGAAGAAGGTGGCCTGGGGCCTCTCTGCCGGCCGGGTCCAGTCGGTGGCGGTGCGGTTGCTGGTACAGCGCGAGCGGGCCCGGCGGGCGTTCCGCAGCGGCAGCTACTGGGATCTCAAGGCCCGCCTTGAGCAGACGGCCTCGCCCTTCGAGGCCAAGCTCACCCACGTCGGGGCCGAGCGCATCGCCGGCGGCTCCGACTTCGACGAGACCACCGGCGGCCTGAAGCCCGGCAGCAAGGTGAAGCTGCTCAGCGAGGCGGAGGCGTCGGCGCTCAAGGCCGCCGTGGAAAGCTCGCCCTGGCGGGTGGCGGCGGTGGAGGAGAAGCCCACGGTGCGCAAGCCCGTGCCCCCCTTCACCACCAGCACCCTGCAGCAGGAGGCCAACCGCAAGCTGCGGCTCTCGGCCCGCGACACCATGCGCACGGCCCAGGCCCTCTACGAGCGGGGCTTCATCACCTACATGCGCACCGACTCGGTGCACCTCTCCGACCAGGCCCTGACGGCGGCGCGCAACTGCGTCGGCGCCATGTACGGCAAGGAGTTCCTCAGCCCGGCGCCGCGCCAGTTCAGCACCAAGGCCCGCAACGCCCAGGAGGCCCACGAGGCGATCCGGCCCGCCGGCGAGAGCTTCCGCACGCCCAAGGACACCGGCCTCGACGGCCGCGACCTGGCGCTCTACGAACTCATCTGGAAGCGCACCGTGGCCAGCCAGATGGCCGATGCCCGGCTCACCCTGCTGGCCGTCGACATCGAGGCAGCCGGGGCCACCTTCCGGGCCAGCGGCAAGCGCATCGACTTCGCCGGCTTCTTCCGTGCCTACGTGGAGGGCAGCGACGACCCCGATGCGGCCCTGGAGGGGCAGGAAGTGCTGTTGCCTTCGCTCGCCGTCGGCGATGCGCCCCTCTGCCGCGGCGTCGAGGCCCTCGGCCACCAGACCCAGCCCCCCGCCCGCTACAGCGAGGCGGCTCTGGTCAAGACCCTGGAGAAGGAGGGCATCGGCCGCCCCTCCACCTACGCCAGCATCATCGGCACCATCGTCGACCGGGGTTACGCCACCCTGCAGAACAACTCCCTCACCCCCAGTTTCACGGCCTTCGCCGTGACGGCCCTGCTGGAGGAGCACTTCCCCGACCTGGTGGACACGGCCTTCACCTCGAAGATGGAGCACACCCTCGACGAGATCTCCACGGGCAAGGTGTCCTGGCTGCCGTACCTGGAGGGCTTCTACAAGGGGGAGAAGGGCCTGGAGACCCAGGTGCAGCAACGGGAGGGCGACATCGACCCCGGCATCTCCCGCACGGTGGTGCTGGAGGGCCTGCCCTGCGTGGTGCGCATCGGCCGCTTCGGCGCCTACCTGGAGACCAAGCGGGTGGCCGACGACGGCAGCGAGGAGCTGCTCAAGGCCACCCTGCCCCAGGAGATCACCCCGGCCGACCTCGACGCCGAGAAGGCCGAACTGCTGCTGCGCCAGAAGGCCGAGGGGCCCGAATCCCTCGGCGAGGACCCCGAGACCGGCGAGCAGGTCTATCTGTTGTTCGGCCAGTACGGCCCCTACGTGCAGCGAGGCCAGGTCAGCGAGGAGGTGCCGAAACCCAAGCGGGCCTCCCTGCCCAAGGGGGTCAAGCCCGAGGACCTCAGCCTCGAGGATGCCCTGGGGCTGCTGCGGCTGCCCCGCCTCCTGGGCGAGCACCCCGACGGCGGCAAGGTGCAGGCCGGGCTGGGACGCTTCGGTCCCTACGTGGTTCACGACAAGGGCAAGGGCGAGAAGGACTACCGCTCCCTCAAGGCCGAGGATGACGTGCTGGCGGTGGGGCTGAGCCGGGCCCTGGAGCTGCTGGCGATGCCCAAGAAGGGCCGCGGCGGCCGCACGGCCCTCAAGGATCTGGGCGTGCCCGAGGGTTCCGATGAGGCCATCCAGCTCTTCGACGGTCCCTACGGCCTCTACGTCAAGCAGGGCAAGGTGAATGCCTCCCTGCCGGAGGGCACCACCGCCGAGACCATCAGCCTGGAGCAGGCGGTCGAGCTGCTGGCCGCCAAGGCCGCCGCCAAGCCCGCCGCCAGGAAATCTGCTGCCAGGAAATCGACTGCCAAGACGGGAACCGCCAAGGCTCCGTCCACCAGGAGCGCGGCCGCCAAGTCCACCGGCGCGACAGGCGCCGCCGCCAAGAAGCCCCCCGCCACCACCAAGTCCGGTCGCCTGAGGGCCAGCTCCGTGCGGGTGATCAAGCCCGCGGCGAGCTGATGGCCGCGCCCCGCCTCCCCCTTTTGCTGGCGGGACCCCTGCTGACCCTGCCCCTGCTGCTCTCCGCCTGTGGCGGCACGGCGTTCGGCGACGCCCTCTCCCGCAGTTTCTCGGGCGCCCCGGTCGCTCCCACCGCCCCGGTCGCACCCGCCCGGACCACCGCCCTGGCCCAGCCGGCGCCCACCCCGGCCGCCCCGAGCCCTGCGGCCGGCAAGGAGCCTCCGCCGACCGGAGCCACGCCGCCGGCCCGCCCGGCGCCCGATGCCACCCCGGCGGCCCCCGTCGCCCCGGCCGTCCGTCCGGCCCCCTATCGCGTCACCATCCGCCTGCCCCAGGCGGATCCCTCCGCCCCGGCCGAGGTGGTCACCAGGGCCCTGCGGGCCGCCGGCGTGCCGTTCGAGGTGGAGACGATCGAACGCATGCCCGCGGCCGGCTCCGGGGCCGCCGAGACTCCTGGGGCCCCCGCTGGCGCGGCCAATGGCAGTGCCCCAGCCACCTCCCGGCCGGCGCCGGCGCCGCGCTGACCCGATGACCCCTCCCCTCCGGCGCCAGCTGAGCCATCGCCAGGCGCGCCAGCTGATGGACACCGCCTACCTCGCGGCCGCCACCGCCCTCCTCTGGGTGGCGCTCTACTACCTGCCGGTGGGCAGCCCCCTGTTCCGCCTCGCCCTGCCCCTGCCCCTGGCCCTGCTGCAGCTGCGCCATGGCGGGCGCTGCGCCCTGGAGGGCGTGGTGGTGACGACCCTGCTGCTGGTGGCCCTGATGGGCCCGATCCGCGGCCCCCTGGTGCTGTTCCCCTACGGCCTGCTCTCCCTCTGGCTGGGCTGGGGCTGGCGACGCCGCAGCAGCTGGTGGCTCACCCTGGGGGTGGGGGGCCTGATCGGCGCCGCCGGCTTCCTGGTGCGGGTGGCCGTGCTCTCGGTGCTGGTGGGGGAGAACCTCTGGGTGGTGATCACCACCGCCGCGGCCAACCTGCTCGATCGCGTGGCGGGGGTGGTGGGTCTGGCGGGCGGGTTCGATCTCGACCAGGTGCAGGTGGCTGCCGTGCTGCTGGTGCTGCTCCAGAACCTGATCGTGGTGCTGGCCCTCCATGCCGTGGCCTACTGGATCTTCCCCCGGCTCGACCAGCCCATCAGTGAGCCGCCGCCGGCCCTGCGCGGCCTGGTGGCCCTCGACCCCCTTTGAGCCTGCCGGGGTTGATCATCGGTTCCGCGTCTGCCGCCGAGGCCTGGGGCCGGCCCTGGTGGCAAGGGTGGCGCGACGCGGAGGTGCTGGTCCTGCTGGCGGGCACCGACACGGCCGCCGTGCCGGGCATCTCCGCCGCCGGCGCCACCCCCGTCTCCCGCCGCCGCACGGCGGCGGCCGATGCCGAGCTGCTGCTGCTGGGCCCCGCCGGCGAGCTCCCCCATGCCCTGCCGCCCCTCCCGGCCGGGGTGTCCCCCGCCCTGATCAGCCATGTGGTGCTGCGGGAGCTGGGCCTGGTTCCCCTGCTGGTCGACCTGGGTTGCCCGGTGGCCCCGGCGGTGCCCCACCTGCGGCTGCCGGCTCCGGCGGGGGCCGGGCCGGCCCGCTGCCTGAGCGGCGGTGCCGCCCTCGATCCGGGGCGGCTGGAGGCCCTGCTGGCCCTGGGCCGGCGCTGGGGGGAACGCTTGCCGCCAGGGCGCCCCCTGCTGCTGGCGGAATGCGTGCCCGGGGGCACCAGCACCGCCCTGGCGGTGCTGACGGGGCTGGGGGTGGCGGCCGATGGGCTGGTGAGCGGCAGCCTGCGCCACCCCGACCACGGCCGCAAGGCGGCCCTGGTGGCCCGGGGGCTGGCGGCGGCGGGCCTGGCCGTGGCCGGAGCGGGAGATCGGAGCGATGCGGTGCGGGTGGTTGCTGCCGTGGGGGATCCGATGCAGCCCCTGGCCGCCGCCCTGGTGCTGGCCGCCGCCGCCGGCGGCCGGCCGGTGCTGCTGGCGGGGGGCAGCCAGATGGCGGCGGTGCTGGCCCTGGCCCTGGCCCTGGCGCCCCCCGCCCTGCGCCCGGCGGTTGCCGCCGCCGCGGCCGTGGGCACGACCGCCTGGGTGGCCCACGAGGCCGGCAGCGACCTGGCCCTGCTGCTGCGGCGCATCGGCAAGCGCTGGGGGGTGGAGCCCCTGGCCTTCGCGGCCGACCTGCGCTTCCCCGAGCCCTGCCACCCGGCCCTGACGGCCTATGAGCAGGGTTATGTCAAAGAAGGGGTGGGGGCGGGGGGCCTGTCCCTGCTCTGGCAGCTCAGCGGCCGCTCCGCCCCGGCCCTCGCCCGCCTGTGCGACCAGGCCTGCGCCACGCTTCTGGGGCCGCCGCCGCCTACGGTCCGCTGAATGGGTGCCCCCTTCCCCCCACCGCCGACCCCGGCCCTCAGCCGCCGCACCCTGCTGCGTCTCGGGGCCGCCTCCGCCCTCACCCTGCTGGCCGGCTGCGAACGCCAGGAGCCGCTGCTGCTGGCCAGCCGGGGCGACCTGCCCCCCGCCTGGGCCCGGCGCCTGCCGAAGCCCTGGCGCAGCCAGCTCCTGGAGGATCCCGCCCAGGTGCTGGCCCGGGCGGCCGCTCCCCGGACGGGTCTGCTGCAGCTCAGCGATGGCTGGGCCGCCGAGCTCAGGCCCGCCGACCTCCAGCCCATCGGCACCCCGGCCCTGATCGAGCGGCTCACGCCGATGGCGGCCCCGCTGGCCCACCTCCATGGCCCGCCCGGCGCCGGCCCCCTGGCCTTCCCCTGGTCCTATGGCCCCTGGGTACTGGTGCTGCGCAGCCGCCCGGACCTGGCCCGGCGCCGCGCCGAGGGCTGGGATCTGCTGCTCGACCCCAGCCTGGCCGGCCGGCTGGTGCTGCCCTCCTCCCCCCGGGTGACGATCGCCCTGGCCGGGGAGGACCTGGAGCGCCTGCGGCGGCTCCGGCGCGCCGCCCTGGCCTACGACGACCGTGACGGGCTCAGCCTGCTGCTCACCGGCGAGGCCGAGGCCGCCGTGCTGCCCCGCCAGCGGGTGGTGGGCCTGCTGCGCCGGGATCCCCGGCTCCAGGTGCTGCTGCCTGAGAGCGGCTCCCCCCTCACCTGGAACCTGCTGCTGCGGCCGGCTGGGCCCCATCCGGAGCCGCCCCTGGAGTGGCTGGGGGAGGCCCTGGAGCCCCCCCTGCTGCCGGCCCTGCTGGCGGCCGGCTGGGTGCCGCCCCTGCCCAGGGACCAGCTGCAGCGGGCCCTGACGGACTTCCCGGCGGCCGTCGCCGCCCTGCTGCTGCCTCCCCAGGCGGTGCTGGAGCGCTGCTTCAGCCTGGCGCCCCTCAACGCCGCCGAGCGGGCGGCTCTGCAGCAGCTCTGGGATGGGGCGGCCCCGGTTGCCGCCACCTGATCCACCGGCCCGGGCTCAGCCCCACAGGCGCCGTCGCGGGGCGGCGGCCAGCCGGCGGTGGGTGTCCGCCAGCAGGTCGGGGATGGGCAGCTGCAGCGGACAGCGGGGCAGGCAGGCGCCGCAGCGGCCGCAGGCGGAGGCATCCACCGCCTCCCACCAGTGGCCGGCCCGGCCGATCAGGTTGTAGCGCTCCGTGGCGAAGGGCTCCATGCCATGGCCGACCGCCAGGTTGCGCAGCCGCAGCAGGGCCGGGATCGGCACGGCGTTGGGGCAGGGCAGGCACTGGCGGCACTGGCCGCAGCGGTCGGCCCCGAGCCGCTCCCGGCCGGCGGCTTCCAGGCGGGCCAGCGCCGCCACCAGCTCCCGCCCGTCCGTGGCCGCGGGGGTGGCCGTGGCGGGGGGGCCGGCGTCGGCCAGGCGCACCGCCCAGGCCAGGTCCTCCGGCACGGCGGCCCCCAGGGTGAGGGTGCTGATCCCCTCGGCCAGCAGGAAGCGGTAGGCCAGCTCCAGCGGCGCGAAGGGGGCGCAGTCGGCGACCAGCTCGCCGGAAGGGTCATGGAGACGGCCGCCCTTGTCGGCCGGGGAGATGGCCATCACGCCGATCCCCGCCGCCAGGGCGGAACGGGCCAGGGGCAGCCGCTCCTGGTCGAACAGATGCACATGCAGGCTGCAGAAGCCGAAGCGGCCGCTTTCCAGGGCCGTCGCGATCAGGGCCGTGTCGCCGTGGCTGCTGAAGCCCACCTGCCCCACCAGCCCCTCGCCTGTGGCCCAGGCCAGCAGCTCGGCCCCCGGCCCCGTGAGGGCCCAGGCCAGATGCTCCGGCCGGTTGAGGCCGTGCACAGCCAGATTGTCGAGCCGCTCCACCCCCAGCCGCCGCAGGCAGGCCCGCAGCTGGGCCCGGCCGTCGTCCAGGTCCGGTCCCGGCAGCAGCTTGCTGGTCAGCACCAGGGCCGCTCGGCCGGCGGGATCCCGCTCCCCCAGCCGCGCCAGGGCCCGGCCGAGGAAGGCCTCGGCCGGGCCGTAGGCGGGGGCCGTCTCGATGTGGTTGATGCCCGCCGCCACGGCCGCGTCCAGCACCGCCTCCATCACCGCCGGGGCGTCGAGGGCCCGCATCGTGCCGAGGGTGAAGGCCGACACCGGCCTCCCCTGTCCGAAGGGCCGCCGTGCCGCCGCCAGCGGCGCCACCGGCGGCTCAGAGGCCAGGACCGCCGCCCTCGGGGCCGTCCTCCGGGCCCGGATCGGCCTCGGCGACGGTGCGGCCGATGTGGCGGATCAGGTCGGCCGGGGTGGTGCGGTCCAGGAAGCGTCGGAAATCCTCCTGGTCCTCGGCATCGGCCTCCGCATCGACGGGTATCGAGGCGTCGGCGACCACCTCCTCCAGCATCCAGATGCCGCTGTCGGTGCGCAGGGCCAGGGCGATGGCATCGCTGGGTCGGGCGTCCAGTTCGAGGGCCCGCTCGCTGCCGCTCTGCAGCTTGAGGACGGCCCGGAACGTGTTGTCCTCGATCGTGTGGATGATCACCCGCTCCAGCCGCAGGCCGCCGGCCTCCAGCAGGCTGGCCATCAGGTCGTGACTGAGGGGCCGGGGCGGCCGTTCCCGGTTGAGGCCCGAGAGGATGTTCTGGGCCTGGGCCTGGTCGATCCAGATCGGCACCTGCCGGCGGCCGGAAGGGTCGCGCAGCAGAACGATGGGGCTGCGGCTGGCCGCATCCAGGGCGATCCCGGCGACACGCATTTCAACCATGGTCGGGCCCGTTCCTCGTGCGTGTTGGTCCCCGTGAAACGATTATGGCCAGTGCCGCCGCCTCAGGGGATGTTCACCGGACTGGTGCAGGCCATCGGCAGGCTGGAGCGGAGTCCCGCCGGTGTGCGGGTGCGCACCGACCTCGGCCCCCTGGCTCTGGGGGACAGCGTCGCCGTCGACGGGGTCTGTCTCACCGTGGCCGACCTCCTCGCCGACGGCTTCCGGGCCGACGTCAGCGAGGAGACCCTGGGCCGCAGCACCCTGGCGGAGCGGGCCGCCAGCGGCGGACGGGTGAACCTGGAGCCGGCCCTGCGCCTGTCCGACCGGCTCGGGGGCCATCTGGTCAGCGGTCACGTCGATGGTCTCGGGGAAATCACCGCCATCGAGCGACAGCCCGGGTCCTGGCGGCTGGAGGTGGCCTGGCAGGAGCCGGCTTACGGGCGCTACGTGTGCGAGAAGGCGAGCGTGGCCCTCGACGGCATCAGCCTGACGGTGGCGGGCTGCGAGCCCGATGGCAGCCACTTCTGGATCGCCGTGATTCCCACCACCTGGAGCGGCACCACCCTGGCGGGCCGCCGCGTGGGGGATCGGGTCAATCTGGAGGCCGACCTGCTGGCCAAGTACACCGAGCGGCTGCTGCGACCAGCAGCGACGTCGCCCCAGGCCACCCTCTCCTCCGCCTGGCTGGCGGAACACGGCTGGGGCTAGGCGCGCCGGGACGGGCATCGCGGCGGATGCTGCGACAGATCACGTCTCGTTGTCAGTGGTGGGCGTCACCGTCACGCTGGCCACAGTCCGCCCGGTGCCGATGTTCACCCCCGAAGCCCCCTCCTCCCGTCAGGCCATGGGCACGGCCCTGCGCGCCTTCACCCTGGCCGAAGGGGTGATGCTGATCGTGCTGGGGGTGCTGGCCCTGGTCTTTCCCGTGCTCGCGACCAAGTGGGTCACCGCCGTGGTGGCCATTGCCTTTCTGGTGGGGGGATTGGTGGGCTGGATCAGTTCCCTGCTGCGCTCCCCGGGCCTGAGCCGGGCGATCACGTTCTGGCGCCTGGTGACCTCCACCCTGTTCCTGGTGCTGGGGGTCTGGATGATCCAGCAGATGGCGTCCGGCCCGGCGGCGGCCGCGATCCCGATGGCGGGCCTGGCCCTGGCCATCGGCGTGGTCTTCATGGTGGAGGGGATGGTGGAGGTCCTGGTGGCGACCTCCCACCGCCACATCACCGGCTGGCGCTGGGGACTGGTGAACGGCCTGGTCACCCTTGCCCTGGGGCTGCTGATCCTCACCATGAAGTTCTGGAGCCTGCTGTGGGTGGTGGGCACCCTGGTGGGCATCAGCTTCCTGTTCAGCGGCATCGATCTGCTGCGCTTCAGCGCCAGCTTCCATCCGGAACTGGACGGAGGGCCCGAGCGGGAGTGAGGGCGCGGAGGCTCTTGGCCGGCCTCAGGACGGGCCGTCCGTGCCCGCGCCGTCGAGGGGCAGCAGCCAGATCGAACCGGTCTCCTTGTGGATCTCGATCCGGAACTCCTGGCCGGGCTCCAGGCCCATGCGCCGGGTGTAGGCCTGGCCGATCAGCAGGTTGCCGTTGCCGTGCACCCGTGTGCGGAATTCGGCCTGGCGCCCCTTGCCCACCCCCGCCGAACCGCCGCCGGTGCTCGACGGCACGGGGTAGCCCTTGGCGGCCACCAGGGCGCGATAGAAGTTCTTCCGGAGCACCCGTCCACTCGGCCCCACGTAGCCGCAGGCCCGGGCGATCTGCTCCTCCGGCCGGTTGCTGAGGGAACGGGCCCTCTCCAGCAGGGCCTGACCCTCCAGCATGACCCTGCCGGCAGAACTGTCCTCGTTGGCTGGTCCTTTCTGGGCACCCATCAGCCGGTCAGACGGAGACATCTGAATGAATTGTGCCGATCGTTGTGCTGAACGGGCAACAGTCAGCGAATCAGAGCAGGTAAAGAATCCCGTAAAGGACCACCCAGATCCCGTCGACGAAGTGCCAGTAGAGCTCGGCGGCCTCCAGTCCGAAAGGATCGGCGCTGGTGACGCGGCCACCGTTGCGGGTCTGCACCCAGACCAGCAGGATGCAGATCACCCCGAGGGTGACGTGCAGGCCGTGGAAGCCCGTCAGGGCATAGAACGTGCTGGCGAAGAGGTTGTCGGTGAGGCCGAACGGGAGGGTGAAGTACTCCACCATCTGGCCCGCCAGAAACGCCGCCCCCAGGCCCGCGGTGAGCAGCAGCCAGCTGCGGCAGGGCCCCATCCGACCCAGCAGCAGATTGCGGCCGGAGCGGTGGAAGGTGTAGCTGCTGACCAGCAGCAGCATGGTGTTGATCGAGGGCAGCAGCAGTTCCAGCTCGTAGGTGGCGCCCGCCGGCAGGGGATTCACCGCCCGGAAGGTGAGATAGGCGGCGAAGAAGCCGGCGAAGGTCATGCCGTCGGCCACCAGGAAGGTGGCCAGGCCGAAGAGCCTCAGATCGGCATGGCCGCCATGGTCCTCGGTGGCGGCCGCTTCGGCGGCGGTGGCGCTGCTGCTGGTGGCGAGGCTGGTCATGGCGGCCGGAGGGTGGAGGGGGGAAAGCGGGTGTGGGGCGACGATCAGCGACGGCCGGCGCCAGTCCAGAGGTCCCGGCCAGTGGCGGCCTCCAGACTCAGGGTGTCTTCGTCGACCCCGTAACCGTAGGGGTGCTGGACCAGGGGCGCCTCCCCGATCCAGTTCTCCACCGGCGGCGGCGAGGAGGTGAGCCATTCCGGCGTCAGGGCGTTCCAGGGGTTGTCGCCGGCCACCTGGCCCCGGAAGGCACTCACGATCACGTTGTAGAGGAAGGGCAGGCTGCTGACGGCCATCAGCAAGGCCCCCACACTGCTGATCTGGTTGAGGGTGGTGAAGCTGGGGTCGTACTCCGCCACCCGCCGCGGCATGCCGTTCAGGCCCAGCCAGTGCTGGGGGGCGAAGCAGAGGTTGAAGCCCACGAAGGTGAGCAGGAAATGCAGCCGGCCGAGATCCTCGTTGAGCATCCGCCCGGTGAACTTCGGATACCAGTGGTAGATCGAGGCGAAGATCACGAACACCGTGCCGCCATAGACGATGTAGTGAAAATGGCCGACGACGAAGTAGGTGTCGTGGACGTGGATGTCGAAGGGCACCTGGGCCAGGGCCACGCCGGTGATGCCCCCGAACACGAAATTGACGATGAAAGCGCAGGAGAACAGCATGGCGCTGTTGAGGGCCAGTTTGCCGCCCCAGAGGGTGGCCAGCCAGTTGAAGAACTTGATCCCCGTGGGAACGGCGATGAAGGAGGTGGCGATCGTGAAGAACAGCCGCATCCAGGGCGGGGTGCCGCTGGTGAACATGTGGTGGGCCCAGACCACCAGGCCCAGCACCACGATGGCCAGGATCGAATACACCATGGTGGTGTAGCCGAAGAGGGGCTTGCGGGAGTGGATCGGCAGGATCTCGCTCACCAGGCCGAAGGCCGGCAGCACCATGATGTAGACGGCCGGGTGGGAATAGAACCAGAAGAGGTGCTGGTAGACCACCACGTTCCCGCCCAGGGCCGGGTTGAAGAAGCCGGTATGGGCGACGATGTCGAAGCTCAGCAGCAGCAAGGTGCCCGCCAGGACGGGGGTGGAGAGCACCACAAGGATGCTGGTGCCGAGCATGGCCCAGCAGTACATCGGTAGCTGCATCAGCTTCAGGCCGGGCCGGCGCAGCTTGAGCACGGTGGCGATGAAGTTGATGCCGCCGAAGATTGAACTGCCCCCCAGGAGCAGCACGCTGACGATCCAGACAACCTGGCCCAGGGCCGGGGTGGTGATGCTCAGGGGTGGGTAGGCCGTCCAACCGGACTGGGCCGCCCCGGTGATGAAGTAGCTGCCGATCAGCAGGATCCCGGCCGGCGGAATCATCCAGAAGGCGACGGCGTTGAGCCTGGGGAAGGCCATGTCCCTGGCGCCCACGTAAAAGGGAATCAGGTAGTTGCCGAAGGCGCCATTCACCACTGGCACGATCCACAGGAAGATCATCACGGTCCCATGGAGGGTGAGAACCTCGTTGTAGGTTTCCCGGCTCACGAAGTCCGAGATCGGGCTGGCCAGTTCGGCGCGGATCACGCCGGCCAGGGCCCCGCCGATGAAATAAAAGAGGAATCCGGTCACCAGATACTGCAGTCCGATCACCTTGTGATCCAGGCTGAAACTGAAGTAGCGCAGCCAGCCCTGGGGCTGGAGGCTCTCCTGGAAGTCGTTGGGGGAGGCGACGGTCATCGGGCGGGTGGGTGCGGGCGGAGTCGGTATCTGGGGACGGGGCGTCAGGCGGTGGGGTTGCCCGCGGCGACCGCCACCGTGGCCGTCACGGGGCTGTTCTTCTGCAGCCAGGCGTCGTAGGCCTCCGGCTCATGCACCACGACGGTCGAGCGCATGCCGCCGTGGTAGGGCCCGCAGAGCTCGGCGCAGATGATGGGATAGCTGCCCGCCTTGGTGGGGGTGAAGGTGAGCACGGTGGGCTGGCCGGGGATCACGTCCTGCTTGAGCCGGAACTGGGGCACCCAGAAGGCATGGATCACGTCGTTGGCCTTCATGCGCAGTTCCACCGGCCGGCCGTTGGGCACATGCAGCTCACCGCTGGTGATGTCGCCTTCCGGGTAGTGGAAAATGAAGGCGAACTGCATGGCCGTCACCTCGACCGGCAGGACATTGGCTTCGCCGGCCGCCGTGCCAATGCCGCCCCAGACCCGGGGGGCCTTCAAAGGGCCGCTCCCCGTGGCATCCAGGGCGGGGTCTGCCGTGGTGACGGAGGCCTCCATCGTTTCCATCGACGGCATCCGGTGCATGGCGGAGTGGTCGTTGAGGCTGCTCATGCCACCCATGCGCTCGTAGATGTCGTAGCTGTAGATGCCGACGAACAGCACCACGACCGCCGGGATGGCGGTCCAGACGATCTCGAGCAGCAGATTGCCCTCGATCGCCAGGCCGTCGGTGTGGTCGCCGCTGCGGCGGCGGAAGCGCACCAGGCTGAACACCACCAGTCCGACGATGCCCAGGAACAGGATCGTGCCGATGCTGAACAGCACCCGAAACAGGGAGTCGTAGACCGGCGCGTTGGCGCTGGCGTCGAGGGGCAGCAGGTCGACGTTGTAGCCCACCCAGAGGCCGGACAGCACGAGTGCCATGCCCACCAGCAGGGTGACGAGGGAGGAGGGAATCGGCACGGGGACGGCGGCGGGACGGAGTGCGGAAGGGTGGCGAGCCCCTGAGGCCAACAGCTTATGGACGGCCGTTCGCGCGCCGCGCGTTCGTTGTAACCAGAGACGCGATTTCGGGGAAATTTCACATTCACTTCGGGCGATGTGCTGATTCGCACATCTTTCAAGGCCGCCAAACTTCCTGGCCCATCGGGGCGTACGCCTGGGCCCCCGCCGCCCGGGCCCGCTGCCGCGGCGGAAGGTCACTGCGAGCATGAAGCTCACCCATGCCCGGCTGTGGTGCGATCGGTCGCCGGGATCCCGGGGTTCCGAGGCTCCCCACACCCCAGGCTGCATCTGAGCGGAGCTGCGGTGCCCTTCACCCACGAGCAGATCCAGAGGCTTCGCCACCGCCATCGCGGCTACATCCTCACCCTCGCCACCGAGGTGCTGCTGATCCTGATGCTGCCGTTCTGCCAGTCCCACGTCTGGCTGCTCTCGGTGCTGCTGATCGGCCTGGCGGTGGTGCTGGTCATGACGGTGACGCGCTACTCACCCCTGGTCAGCACGCGGCCCGTGCTGTACGGCCTCTGTGGCCTGGCGCTCGCCCTGGAGGGGGTGTGGCATCTGGCCCTGGCCTTCGATCCACCCCTCGGGCGCCTCGTCACGGTGCCCCATGTGATCGCCTGGCTGCTGTTCTTTCTGGTGGCGTTGATGCGCAAGGTGAAGACCCTGGTGCGGGAGCCCTTCGTGACACTGGCCGTGGTGATGGGCGCCACCTCCGGCTACCTCCTGGTCGGCATCGCCGGCGGGGTGATGCTGGTGGCCCTGTGGGTCCTGCATCCGGGCGCCTTCGACCTCTCCGCCCTGCCGGTGCTTCAGGACCTGAACGCTGATGCCGTGGCGATGGCGCCGGCGCTGATGGCCGCCTCCTTCACGATCCTGACCAGTGTGGGATCGGAGGTGCTGCGCAGCAGCGACGTGACCGGGCAGGTGATCACGGTGGTGATCACGATTTCGGGGCAGCTGTACATCGCCATTCTCATTGCCCTGATCCTGGGCCGCTTCCACAGCAGGCCCCCCAGGGGGAGGCCCTTGCCGCCGTCCCGTTCCCATGGGGAGGACCGGCAGCCCTCCAGTCGCTGACCAGGAACCACCGGAGCTTCGGATCCACCCTTTCGATCAGGGCCCGTCGGCGTCGCTCCTTTCCCGCGGCAATCGCCAGCGCTGATGGGGCAGAGGGCTGGCTGGCGAAGGGGCATCCGGTGATGCAGGGACGCTCGTGCAACGCGCTTTCGTTGTAGCCAGCGCGGCAATTTCGTAGAAATTTCACATTCACGTCGGGCGATGTGCTGATTCGCACATCTTTCAATGCCCGCTAACTTGGTCACTCGGAAGAGCATTCATTCATGGCCGTGGCGCCGTCCGCGCAACCCCTGCCCCTGTCCCGGTCCGCCTCCGGTGAGAGCTGGCCCGTGCGCCTGGTGCCCCTGCTCACCGCCCACCTCGTTGTTGCCCTGGTGGCCCTGGTGGCCATCGGTGGTGCCACCCGGGTGATGCAGGCCGGCCTGGCCTGTCCCGACTGGCCCCTCTGCTACGGCGTGCTCTGGCCAGGCCGCCAGTGGAACCTGCAGGTGTTCCTGGAGTGGTTCCACCGCCTCGATGCCTTCCTGGTGGGTGTGGCCCTGCTCCTCCTGTTCGCCCTCAGCCTGCGGTTCCGCTCCCGCTTCCCGCGCTGGCTGCCCTGGAGTGCCGGCCTGGCCCTGCTCCTTGTGGCGGTTCAGGGCGGCCTGGGGGCCCTCACCGTGCTCAGCCAGCTGGCCGCCCCCACCGTCACCCTGCACCTGGCCGCAGCCCTGAGCCTGGTGCTGCTGCTGAGCGCCATGCACCAGGGTCTGGAGCGCCACTCCGCCATCGTGGCCGCCCCTCCCGCGGGCGATCTGCCGCGCTGGTGGTCCCCCCTCCCCGTCCTGGTCGCCCTGCTCGTCGGTGGCCAGTGCCTGCTCGGCGCGGCCATGGCCAGCCGCTGGGCGGCCCCGCTCTGCCTGCAGGCAGGGGAGGGCTGCCGCTGGCTGCTGCTGCACCGGCAGGGGGCCTATCCGGCGGCGGTGGCGGTGCTGCTGCTGGCCGCCGCCTCCCTGGCCCTGCCTGCCGGCCTCGGCCGGGCCAGGGGACTGGCCTTCGCCGCCGCCGGCCTGGTGGTGGTCCAGGTGGTGCTCGGGGTGCTCACCCTGCGTCTCCAGCTCGCCGTCCCTGCCGTCACGATCGCCCACCAGCTCACCGCCGCCCTGCTGGTGGGGGTGCTCGGTGGGCTCTGGGGACTCGCGTTCCCGTCCCCGTCCGTTTCCGTCCGTCTTGAGGTGGCCCATGGTTAGTGTCAGCGCCGTGGCGGCCATTGCCGCACCCTCCGCGCCGGCGGCGATCCGGCCTTCGGTGAAGCTCCCCGCCTGGCTGGAGGTGGCCAAGCCGCGGCTGATCCCCCTGCTGCTGGCCACCACCGTGGGCGGCATGGCCCTCACCGCCGCCTGGCCGCTCGATCCGGTGCGCCTGCTCTGCACGCTGGTGGGTGGTTCGATGGCCTCGGCCGCCGCCGGGGTCCTCAACTGTCTCTGGGAGCAGGAACTCGACGGCCGCATGCAGCGCACCAGCCGCCGTGCCCTGCCCTCGGGCCGCCTGGCCCAGCGCCAGGCCTTCGGCCTCGCGGTGGCCCTCACCATCGGCTCGGTGCTGGTGCTCGTCCTGGGGGTCAACTCCCTGGCCGCCTCCCTGGCCCTGCTGGGGCTGTGCAGTTATGTGCTGCTCTACACGGCCCTGCTCAAGCCCCGCACCACCCAGAACATCGTCATCGGCGGCATGGCCGGGGCGATCCCGCCCCTGGTGGGCGCGGCGGCCGCCACCGGCCACCTGGGCTGGAGCGGCTGGTGGCTGTTCAGCCTGGTGATGGTGTGGACGCCGGCCCATTTCTGGGCCTTGGCCCTGCTCCTCCGTGAGGACTACCGCTCCGTGGGCATTCCGATGCTGCCGGTCGTGAAGGGTCTGACGGTGACGGCCCGGGCCATCGGCCGCTACAGCTGGGCCACGGTGGCCATGAGCCTGGTCGGTGTCGTTGCCCTTCCCAGCGGCGGCTGGCTCTACGGCCTGCTGGTGCTCCCCTTCAACGCCCGTCTGCTGCAGCTCAGCGCCAGCCTGGCGGAGGACCCAGGCGATCCCCGCCGGGCCCGCAGCCTGTTCCGATGGTCGATCTTCTACCTCTTCGGCATCTGCCTGCTGCTGGTTCTGGCGCGCACCCCCCTGGCCAGCGCCGTCCACCCGGCCGCCCTGATGGCCGCCGTCCTCCATCTGTCTCCAGCTGCGGCTGCCTAGATTGGCCTGGCTTCCAGCCCTTCGCGATTGATCCCGGCTTGATCGAGCTCGAGCACCTCAGCAAGCGTTTCGGTGGCCGCAAGGTCGCGCCCGTCCAGGCCCTCGACGACCTCTCCCTTTGCGTGCCGGCGGGTTCCCTCTACGGTCTGCTTGGCCCCAACGGTGCCGGCAAGACCACGGCCCTGCGGATCCTCTGCACCCTGCTGGCCCCCGATGCGGGCCAGGTCCGGGTGGCGGGGGTGGATGCCCTGGCCGAGCCCCGCGCCGTCCGACGTCTGCTCGGCTACGTGGCCCAGGAGGTGGCCATCGACAAGATCCTCACTGGCCGGGAGCTGCTCCATCTCCAGGCCGCCCTGCACCACATGGGGGCCGCCGAGCGTCTCGAGCGCACCAGCGAGCTGATCGAGCTGCTCGCCATGGGTGAGTGGATCGACCGCCGCTGCGGTGGTTACTCCGGCGGCATGCGCCGGCGCCTCGATCTGGCGGCTGGCCTGCTGCACCGCCCCAGGGTGCTGGTGCTCGATGAACCCACGGTCGGCCTCGACATCGAGAGCCGCGCCACCATCTGGCAGGTGCTGCGCCAGCTGCGGGACCAGGGCACCACGGTGCTGCTCAGCAGCCACTACCTCGAGGAGGTGGATGCCCTGGCCGACCGCCTGGCCATCATTGACGGCGGCCGGGTGATCGCCGAAGGCACGCCCGCGGCCCTCAAGGGGGCCCTCGGCGGCGACCGGGTGACCTTGCGCGTGCGGGAGTTCAGCGATGAACAGGAGGCGAGCCGGGTGCGTGACCTGCTCCAGGCCTGCCGCGGTGTCCGCCAGGTGGTGGTCAACCGGGCCCAGGGCTATTCCCTCAACCTGGTGGTGGAGGACAGCGGCGTGGTGGAGACCCTGCGGCAGCAGCTGGCCGAGGCCCAGCTGCCGGTCTTCGCCCTGGCCCAGAGCCGCCCCAGCCTGGATGACGTCTACCTTCAGGCCACCGGCCGCACCCTGAGCGATGCGGAACTCTCCGTGGCCGGTCGCCGCGACCTCAAGGAGGAACGCAAGCAGTCGATGCGATGACCCGCACCCCCCCATCCCCATGACCAGCGCCAGCCCCTCCCTCACCCCCCTTCCCGCCGCCAGCGGTGAACCGTCGGCCCTGGCCGAGATCACCCAGGAGACGCTCGCCCTGACCCGCCGCCTGTTCGTCCAGCTGGCCCGTCGACCCTCCACCCTGGTGGCGGGCGTGCTCCAGCCCCTGATCTGGCTGGTGCTGTTCGGGGCCCTGTTCGCCAATGCCCCGGAGGGTCTGCTGCCCGGCGGCATCAGCTACGGCCGCTTCCTGGGGGCCGGGGTGATCGTGTTCACGGCCTTCAGTGCCGCCCTCAACGCCGGGCTGCCGGTGATGTTCGACCGGGAGTTCGGCTTCCTCAACCGGTTGCTGGTGGCGCCGCTGCGCTCCCGCAGCTCGATCGTCTTCGCCTCGGTGCTCTACATCACCAGCCTGAGCCTGGTTCAGAGCCTGGCGATCATGGGCACCGCCGCGCTGCTGGGCTACGGCTGGCCCGGTGGGGCGGGGCTGCTGCTGGTGCTGGTCACCCTGCTGCTGCTCGTCTTCGCCGTCACCGCCCTCAGCCTCGGCCTGGCCTTCGCCCTGCCGGGCCACATCGAGCTGATCGCGGTGATCTTCGTGGCCAACCTGCCGCTGCTGTTCGCCAGCACTGCCCTGGCGCCGATTTCGTTCATGCCCCCCTGGCTGGGCTGGCTGGCGGCCCTGAATCCCCTTACCTTCGCGATTGAACCGATCCGCGCCGCCTACGCGGGGTCCTTCCACCTCACCGATGTGGTGCTGGTGGCTCCCTACGGATCCCTCACAGCGCTCACCTGCCTGGCCATCCTGGCGGGGCTGGCCGCCGGTCTGTTCCTGCTGATCCGCCCGATGCTGGATCGCAAGCTCACCTGACCCCCCGCCCCGTGACTTTGCCGCCCCCCCGTCCAGAGCTCACCAGCCTGTTGCTCGACGCCATCCGCCGCAGGGATGCCGCCACCGTCGCCCGCCTCACCGGCCAGTGGGCCCACCGCCATGGGGTGACCTCCCTGGAGAGCTTCCGCACCGGCAGCGTGGTCGCCGAGGCGGGCTGGGAGGCCGGCGACTGGCTGCTGCAGCACATGGACGCGGCCATGGCCCCCGCCAGCGTGACCATGGCCGAGGCCTTCGCGGCCCTCGAAGACTCCTTCTCCGCCCCCCCGCAGCCCAACCCGATCACGGCCGTCCCCAGCACCGTCACCCCCATCAGGGTGGAGCCCGAGGCGAACGGGCCCGTCCCGGACCCCGCCGAGGAGCCGGTCTCCGCCCCTGCTGCCGCGGCCGAAGCCGCAGCGGGCCTGTCCGACGTGATCGCCCTGCACCCCCTGAGCCCGAGCGCATCGCCGGCTCCGGCGCCCCCCATCCTGGCCGACCTGCGCTCCTGGCTCTCCGCGGCTCCGCAGCATCGCCGCGCCAGCTGATCCCCGACCCCCCACCCCCGCCCATGGCGTCCTCCCGTCCCCTGCCGCAACGGGCCGAACTCGCCGGTCGGCTGATCGTGTCGGTGCAGGCCCCCGAGGGTTCCCCGATGCGCGATCCAGCCGTGATCGCGGCGATGGCGGAGGCCAGCCTGCTCCAGGGGGCCGCCGGGGTGCGGCTCGAGAGCCCGGAGCACATCGGCGCGGTGCGGCGCCGCTGCCCCGACGCCTTGATCGTGGGGCTCTGGAAGCGCAGCTTCCCCGGCAGCTCCGTGTACATCACCCCCGGCTGGGAGGAGATCCGCGCCGTCTGGGCGGCCGGAGCCGATGTGGTGGCCATCGATGCCACCGAGCGTCCCCGGCCCGACGGCCAGGGGCTGGAGGAACTCATGGCCCGTGCCAGGCAGGAGCTGGGGGCTCCGCTGATGGCGGATGTGGACAGCGTGGCCAACGGGCTGAAGGCGGCGGCCCTGGGCTGTCAGTGGGTGGGCACCACCCTCTACGGCTACACCGAAGCCACCGCCTCGCTGCCGCCGCCCGCCTGGTATCTTCTGGGCCCCCTGCGGCGCGACCTGCCCGAAGCGGTCGCCCTGATCTGCGAGGGGGGCATCACCTCGAAGCAGGAGGCGACCCGTGCCCTCGCCTGTGGGGCCGATGCCGTCGTGGTGGGAACGGCGATCACCGGCGTGGACCTGCAGGTGGCCGCCTACGTGAAGGCGATGGCCGGCTGAGCCCCAGCCCAACCGGCCCGTGCCGGCCCCCCGGGGGCTCACATCATGCCGGGCATACCCATGCCGCCCATGCCGCCCATGCCACCCATGCCGCCCATACCGCCCATCCCTCCCATGCCGCCGTCGCCGGCGGGGGGAGCGGGGGGTTCCGGCTTGTCGGCGATCACGGCCTCGGTGGTGATCAGCAGCGAGGCGATCGAGACCGCATCCTGCAGGGCCAGCCGCACCACCTTCGCCGCATCCAGGATGCCGACGGCGAGCAGATCCTCGTAGCTGTCGGTGAGGGCGTTGTAGCCCTTGCCCCGGCTGAGCATCTGCTGCACCACCACGTCGCCGTTGGCGCCGGCGTTGATGGCGATCTGGCGGGCCGGGGCCGCCAGGGCCCGCTTCACGATCTCCACGCCGGTGCGGACGTCGCCCTCGCAGCGGCTGGCCAGGGCTCCGAGGTCCTCGGTGAGCTGAACCAGGGTGCTGCCGCCGCCGCCGACGATGCCCTCATCGATGGCGGCCCGGGTGGCGTTGAGGGCGTCCTCGATGCGCAGCTTGCGGTTGCGCAGTTCGGTCTCGGTGGGGGCTCCCACCTTGATCACGGCCACACCGCCGGCCAGCTTGGCGATGCGCTCGTTGAGCTTCTCGCGGTCGTAGTCGGAGTCGGTGGCCTCCAGCTCCCGCTTGATCGCGGCCACCCGATCGCTGACGGCGGCGCGCTGGTCGTCGGACGCCACGATCGTGGTCGTGTCCTTGCTGATGGTGATGCGGTGGGCATGGCCCAGGTCGGCCAGGGTGGCCTTGTCGAGGGTCATGGCCCGGTCCTCGCTGATCACCGTGGCGCCCGTGAGGATGGCGATGTCCTCGAGCATGGCCTTGCGGCGGTCACCGAAACCCGGCGCCCGCACGGCGGCCACCTGGAGCACGCCGCGGGTCTTGTTCACCACCAGGGTGGCCAGGGCCTCGCCTTCCACCTCCTCGGCCAGGATCACCAGGGGCCGGCCGCTTTTCGAGACGGCCTCCAGCACCGGCACCAGGTCGACCACGGTGCTGATCTTGCGATCGGTGATCAGCAGCAGGGGATTGTCGAAGGCGCACTCGCGCCGGTCCTGGTCGGTCACGAAGTAGGGGGAGGAATAGCCGCGATCGAAGGCCATGCCCTCGGTCACCTCCAGCTCGGTGGCCAGGGATTTGGATTCCTCCACGGTGATCACGCCGTCGGCGCTCACCTTCTCGACCGCCTCGGCGATCATCCGGCCGATCTCTTCATCGTTGCCGGCGCTCACCGTGGCCACCTGGCGGATGGCATCGCCCGCCACGGCGCGGGAGCGCTCGGCGATGCCCGCCACCACCACGGCCGTGGCCTGCTCCATGCCGCGGCGGAGGGCGACGGGGCTGGCGCCGGCGGCCACGTTGCGCAGGCCTTCATGCACCAGCGACTGGGCCAGGACGGCGGCGGTGGTGGTGCCGTCGCCGGCGGTGTCCTTGGTTTTCGAGGCCACCTGCTGGATCAGCTTGGCGCCCAGGTTCTCGAAGGGATCCTCGAGTTCGATCTCCTTGGCGATGGTGACGCCGTCATTGATGATGTCGGGGGCGCCGTACTTCTTCTCCAGCACCACGTTGCGACCCTTCGGTCCGATGGTGACCTTCACCGCATCGACCAGGGCATTGACGCCCCGCTCGAGGGAATCGCGGGAGGCATCGGCGAACTGGATCAGTTTGGCCATCGACGGGGTCACATCAGGAGCATCCGTCGCAGCGTCCCACAGCGACCCCGCCGGAGGCATCCGTCCCTCGGTGGGGAAAGCCGAATGTCCGCTCCAGCGGAGGCGGCAGGCCCCCGGCGCAGGAGGTACCTTCGATCCATGGAAGACCTGCTGCAGCAGACCCTGGACAGCGCGGCCACCGAATCGGCCCTCGTGCCGAGCAACTCCGCCGATGGCATGGTGTTTCTGCTGATCGCCGCCCTGGGCCTGCTGATGGCCCTGGTCTACGTGCCGATCCGCCTGTTTCTCACCCTCACGGCCCGGAGCCGGCGCCTGCGGCTGCTGCAACGGATCCGCAAGCTGCGCGAAGACCTGGCCCAGCCTCTGGCACCCGAATCCTGAGCGGCGCTCAGCGCATCACCATGCCGCCATCCACCTGCAGCACCTGGCCGGTGATGTAGGCCGCCGCCGGATCGGCCGCCAGGAAGCGCACCGCTCCGGCCACCTCCGCGGGCAGGCCCATGCGGCCCAGGGGGATGGCCGCCAGGATCGGTTCCTTGTCGAGATCCTTGGTCATGTCGCTGTCGATGAAGCCCGGGGCCACCGCGTTGACGGTGATGCCGCGGCTGGCGAATTCGGCGGCGGTGCTGCGGGTCAGGCCGATGACGCCGGCCTTGGCGGCGCTGTAGTTAGCCTGGCCGGGGTTGCCCATCAGGGCCACCACCGAGGTGATGTTGATGATGCGGCCGCGGCGGGCCTTGAGCATGCTGCGGCTGACGGCGCGGGTGCAGAAGAACACCCCGGTCAGGTTGAGGTCGATCACGCTCTGCCAGTCGGCGGTCTTCATCCGCATCAGCAGGCCGTCGCGGGTGATGCCGGCGTTGTTGACCAGCACATCGAGGCGCCCTTCCTTCTCCAGGACCACCTTGACCATCGCCTCCACGGCCTGCTCGTCGGCCACGTCCGCCTGATGGTCCCAGGCCCGGCCGCCGGCCGCGGTGATCGCCGCCACCACCTCCTGGGCCGCCTCGGGCGAGCGGGTGTAGTTCACCACCACCGTGGCTCCGGCCGACGCCAGGGCCTCGGCGATGGACCGGCCGATCCCCCGGCTGGCACCGGTCACCAGGGCGACCTGACCGGAGAGGGGAGCGGCGCTGGACATGGTGGCGGGAGCAGGATGAGGCGATCGTATGCCGTGCGCCGGCCTGACCCCTGCGGCTCAGTCGGCCATCTGGTCGGAGCTTTCCAGGGCAGGGCCGAGCACCTCGGCGAAGCGCTGCAGCTGCTCCTTGCTTCCCATCACCACCAGCAGCTGGCCGGGCTCCAGGCGGACATCGCCGCCGGGGTTGGTGACCAGCGTGGCCTCCGGCGTGCCGTAGGAGGTGCCCCGATAGGAGTAGGGATTGACCACCGCGGGCGCCGGGGTTCGGATCGCCAGCACCTGGGCGCCGCTGCGGCGGCCAAACTGCATCTCCGCCAGGCTGCGGCCCTGCAGCTCCCCCAGCCGGGAGGGGTCGTCGCTGAGCTGGAACTCCTCCACCTCGCAGTCCGAGCCGGCCAGGAGCTCCATGAAGTCGACGGCCAGGGGCCGCAGGGCGGTCGCGGCCATCACCCGACCCCCGGCCACGTAAGGGCTCACCACCTGGTCGGCGCCGGCCAGACGCAGCTTGCGCCCCGCCTCGGCGCTGTCGGAGCGGGCAATCAGCCGACAGCGGGGGGCCAGCCCCCGGGCGCTCAGCACCACGTAGAGGTTGGCGGCGTTACTGGAGAGGGCCGCCACCAGGCTGCGGCAGTGGTGGATGCCCGCCTCCAGCAGGGTCTCGTCGAGGGTGGCGTCGGCGAACAGCACCGGCAGCCCCCGCTCCTCGGCAGCATCCCGGCAGGCCTGGTCCATCTCCACCACCAGCAGGGGAACCTTCTCGCGGATCAGCTGGTCGGCGATCTCCTGGCCGATGCGGCCGTAGCCGCAGAGAATCACGTGGTTGTTCATGCTTTGGACCCAGTTGCGGAAACGGCGCTGCCGCAGGCGCCTGAAGTAGCCGGTTTCGGAGAGGCCCACCAGGTTCTGGATCGTCAGCTGCACCACCACCAGTCCGCCGGCGATGGAGAACACGGTGACCAGCCGGCCAGCGGTGGACAGGGGCTCCACCTCGCCATAGCCGATGGTGGCGATGGTGATCGCCACCATCCAGTAGCAATCCCCCCAGTCCCAGCCCTCGGTGATCCGGTAGCCGATGGCACTGGCGTTGACCACCACGATCAGGGCGATCAGGGGGGTGAGCCAGGGCCGGCGTGCCCGGGCGGACGGGGGACGCTTCCTGCGGGCGAACCACAGGCGACTCATCGGCGTGGCTCAGCCCAGGCCGAGGGCCTTGAGAACGTCGTCGCTGGGGAGGTCACGCAGGTGGCCATCGGAACCCAGTCCTTGTACTCCGTCGCGTACCGGAAGGCTGTCGTTGCTGCGACCCAGGGCCACCACCGGCGTGCCGCTGAGCAGGGCCAGTTCGATCGTCGCCGGATCGCTGGCGAGCACCACGTCACTGGCGGCCACCAGGGCGGCCCGGCCGGGGATCTCGGCCCCCGGGGCCGGTGGCACCTGCCGGGAGCGCAGGCCGGGGAGGGTGGCGGCGATGCGGCCGGGCAGCTCCTGCCAGGCCGCATCGGGCCAGTCGCCCGGGAGCTCGGAGGGGGCCAGCAGCAGCATCGGCCCGTCGCCGGCCGGCAACTTGGCCATGGCCTCGTCGAGGGCGTTTCGGGGCAGGGCCAGGCGGAAAGCGGCGGCCTCCAGCCGCACCCCGATGGGCCGCAGGTAGGCCTCGAGGGCCTGGGCCGGCCAGAGACCCTGGGACACCTGCACCTTCTCGGTGGCGGAGAAGCCCCCGGCCGCCATCCGGTTGGGGATGTGGCTCATCGAGAGCATCAGGTCGACCTGGCGGCCGCCGGCGAGGTTGATGCAGGCCTGGAAATCGGGCTCCCGCACCGACCCCAGCAGGTTGGCCCAGTCGGCCAGGGTGGCATCGCTGAAGTTGAAGGGGATCACCTTCTCCACCGCCGGCAGCAGCTTCCAGAGGCCGGCCAGCGAGGGGTGGCAGACCACCTGGATCTGGAACCGGAGCTGCTCGGCGGTGGCCGCCACGGCCGGAAGCGCCTGCAGCTGGCTGGCGCCGTCGCCCGGGATCAGAAACAGTGCGCGCATCGGGCGTTGGGTCGGGCGGGCCTCGCGGCCTGATTGTATGGAGAGGACTCCAGTGTTCCGCCCGGGCGGCCCATCGCTTGTGCATTTGCTGATCGCCGCCGCCGGCAGCGGGCGCCGCATGGGTGCCGCCACCAACAAGCTGCTGCTGCCCCTGGCCGGACGCCCCGTCCTGGCCTGGACCCTGGACGCCGCCCTGGCCTGCGGGGCGATCCGCTGGATCGGGGTGATGGGCCGGCCCGAGGACGAGGCGGCCATCGGCGCCATCCTGGCCGCGGCGGCGCCCCGCCGGTCCCTGGCCCCGCCGGTGGCCTGGATCCTCGGCGGCGACACCCGCCAGGAGTCGGTGCGGCGCGGCCTGGAGGCCCTGCCCGCCGATGCCGAGGCGGTGCTGATCCACGACGGCGCCCGTTGCCTGGCGGAGCCGGACCTGCTGGAGCGCTGTGCCACGGCCCTGAAGGAGGCGATGGCCGAGGGGGCCGGCATCATCGCCGCCACCCCCGTCACCGACACCATCAAGCAGGTGGATGGCCGCGGCCTGATCACCGGCACCCCTGAACGCAGTGGCCTCTGGGCGGCCCAGACGCCCCAGGGGTTCGGGGTGGCCCAGCTGCGGGAGGCCCATGGGCGGGCTGAGCGCGAGGGCTGGAGCGTCACCGACGACGCCGCCCTCTACGAGCGCCTGGGGCTGCCGGTGCGGGTGCTGGAGGCGCCCCCCTCCAACATCAAGCTCACCACCCGCTTCGATCTCACCATCGCCAGCGCCGTGCTGGCGGCCCGCGGGGCCTGAGGCCGCCGATGGACAGCCCCACCCAGCTCGCGATGATCGCCGCCCGCTGGCAGGGGTCCTTCCACAACCGGCGCCAGGTGGCCGCCAACCTGGCCAGGGGCGGTCCGGCGGCGCCCGAGCTGACCCGGGAACTGCGCACCCTGGTGGTGGAGCGGCTGCCGGCGCCCCAGCTGGGGGAGGTGGTGCTCTACTTCCAGGAGTTCCGCGCCAGTGCCCCCCACCTGGCCCACCGCCAGCGGGTGGTGGTGCTGCGGCAGGACCAGGAGCGCGGCGCCGTGCGGGCCGAGCAGCTGTTCTTCCGCGGCGGACCCACCTACGACCGTCCGCCCCTGGCGGCCTCCCTGGTGGCGGACCTGGGACCGGAGGCCTTCGATCGCCATCCGGGCTGTGACCTGTTCTTCGCGGCGGAGCAGGCCCTGGACCGCTTCCGCGCCCGCATGGACCCCGGGGCCTGCCGCTACCGCCATCCCCAGGACGGCGAGGTCTGCGCCGAGTTCGAGATGCTCCTCCATCGCGACCAGCTCTGGTACCGGGACCGCAGCCTGCGGCTGGCCGATGGCTCGGTGCGCGGTGAGATCGACGGCTTCAGCTGGCTGCTGTTCGACCGGGCCGAGGGGGCTGCCGAGCTGCCGGCCCTGGTGGGGCAGCAGGGCGTCTGGCGCGGCCGCTTCCGCCGCTACGACGCCGGCGGTGGCCTGCTCGAGACCGTCGCCAGCACGGTCACCATCCGGGTGGTCGAGGAGGCCGGCCACTGGCGCTACCACCAGACCAACCTGCTGGGCAGCGAGGACGCCCCGCTGCGGCGCATCGAGGCCCGGGGCGAGATCCACTCCGGCCGGGTGTGGTTCGCCAGCGAGCGCTACCGGGGCTGGGCGATGGACCTGCCGGGGGAGCAGCCTGCCGCCGGCAGCCTGCTGGTGATGCACCCCCACGACCCCGCCGACCCGGAGGTGCACGAGATCATCAGCTGCAGCCCCGATGGCCGCCGCCGTTGGCGGGTGGCCCAGATGCTGAAGGAGGGGCGGCTGGTGGGCCGCACCGCCATCGATGAGGAGAGGCTCACGGGCGACTGACGGTTCAACGGCCGCCATCGATGAGGCTCAGCCGCCCCCGGTCGCCGTCGAGCCGGGCCCGCATCCCCAGGGGCAGGGCGGCATTGACGTCGCCGTGGCCCACCGGCAGGCCGGCCAGCACCGGGATGCCCAGATCGGCCGTGCGCTCCCTGAGCACCTGCTCCAGGCTGAAGCGGGAGCCGTCGCCTTCGGGGCCCGTGGGATCGCCGCAGCCCTCGAAGCTGCCGAAGCCGAGGCCCCCCAGCCGCTGCAGGGCGCCGCAGAGGCGCCAGTGGGTGAGCATCCGCTCGATCCGGTAGGGCGCCTCCCCCACGTCCTCGAGGATCAGGATCGCCCCGTCCAGGTCCGGCAGGTGCGGCGTGCCCAGCAGGTGGGTCGCCACGGTGAGGTTGGCGGCCAGCAGCGGCCCCTCCACCTGGCCGCCCACCCAGGCCTCCCCCTCGAGGTCGGCCAGGGGTTCGCCGAACAGCAGGGCCCGCAGCCGCTCCCGGCTCCAGGCCGGTTCGGCGGCCAGGGTGGTGAGCAGGGGGCCGTGGATGGCGCCCCCCTGGCCCGTGGCCAGCCGGTGCCACAGCAGGGAGGTGACATCGGAGAAGCCCAGCAGCCAGCCGCCGGCCGCCTCCAGGGGGCGCTCCAGCAGCCGGGCCGATCCCCAGCCCCCCCGCACGCAGGCCAGCAGGGCCGCCGGCTGCTCAGCGTCGCTAGACGGGAGCAGATCGCCGGCCCGCTCGGTGTCCCGCCCCGCCAGGTAGCCCCAGCGGCGCGGCGGCAGCCGGGCGGGGTCGTCATCCAGCGCCAGCCCCCAGCTGGCCAGCACCGCCAGGCCCGCCTGCAGCCGTTCCAGATCGGCCAGGGCGGAGCTGGCGGCCACCAGCCGCACCCGGTCTCCGGGACGCAGGGCCGGCGGCTGGTGGGACGGCTGGTGGAACGGAGCCGGCTGGGGTGCTGCGGCGGCCATGGCGATCAGGTCGCGGTGGAGAGCACCACGGCCAGCAGGAGCAGAGCGCCGAGCCACACCTGGCCGGCGAAATGCCTGCCGTAGGCACTGCGGGGCAGGTCGGGGCGGCGCAGACGGGCCGCCTGCTGCTGCATGGCCAGGGCGGCGGCGGCCCAGGGCAGCCAGAACGGCAGGCCCGCCCTCCCCTGCAGCAGCACCGCCAGGGCCAGGGCGGCGCAGGTGAGGCCGTAGCAAAGGGAGACCGCCAGGGGGGCCCGGGTCCCCAGGCTCAGGGCGCTGCTGCGCACCCCCAGGCGCCGGTCGTCCTCCCGGTCGCTCATGGCATAGACGGTATCGAAGCCGAAGGTCCAGCTCACCGCCGCCAGCCAGGTCAGCAGCAGGGGCCAGCCCCCGGCGCTGCCCTGCAGGCTGCCCTGGGCCGCCGCCCAGGGCAGCAGCACGGCGAAGCCCCAGCAGAGGGCCAGCACCAGCTGGGGAAAGGCGAACCAGCGCTTGGCGGAGGGGTAGAGGAGCACCAGGGGCAGGGTCGCCAGGGCGAGGCCGACGCAGAGCACCCGGCTGGTGGCGGGCAGGGCGAGCAGGGCCGTCAGCGCCACCGCCAGGCAGAGCAGCAGCAGCACGGTGGCGGTGCCCACCCCGAGGCGGCCATCGGCCAGGGGGCGGTGGCGGGTGCGCTCCACCAGGGGATCGATGCGCCGGTCCCAGAGGTCGTTGGCCACGCAGCCGGCGCCGCTCACCGCCAGGCCCCCCAGCACGATCCAGGCCACCAGCATGGCCGGGGGAGGCACGGCCGGCCCCAGCCACAGGGCCCAGCCGGCGGGGATCAGCAGGATCAGCCGGCCACTGGGTTTGTGCCAGCGCAGCAGTTCGAGCCAGGCGGGAGCGCGGCCGGGGGCCATCGGGACGTTCACCGCGGGCGACGGTCGGGTGGCGGCACCCTATCCAACTCCCCAGGGCGGCGTTCTGGAGGCGGTGTTGCCGCGGCCGGATCGGGAGCGTCGCCCGGTGGCAAAGTGGCGCCGCCGCCGCCCGGGCCGACCCCCATGCCCCCGATTCCCGATCCGGCGTCCGCCGCGTTGGCTTCGGTGCCCGCCGCCACCGCCGGAGGGGAACGGCGGGTGGCGGCCATCGACATCGGCACCAATTCCATCCACCTGCTGGTGGCGGCGATCGATCCGGCCCTGGGCAGCTTCTCGGTGGTGGTGGCGGAGAAGTCCACCACCCGCCTGGGGGAGCGGGATCCGGATACGGGGGACCTCACCCCCGAGGCGATCGAGCGCGCCTTCCTGACCCTGCGCCACTGCCGGGACCTGGCCACCAGCCACGGGGTGGAGCAGATCGTCACCGCCGCCACCAGTGCGGTGCGCGAGGCACCGAACGGCCGCTCGTTCCTCCAGGGCCTCCAGGACCAGCTGGGGCTGGCGGTGGATCTGGTCAGCGGGCCGGAGGAGGCTCGACTGATCTACCTGGGGGTGCTGTCAGGCCTCTCCTTCGGCGACCAGCCCTATTTCATCCTCGACATCGGCGGCGGCTCCACCGAACTGGTGCTCGCCGACGGCCGCGATGCCCGGGCCCTCACCAGCACCCGCATCGGCGCGGTGCGCCTGCAGCGGGAGTTCTGCCGGGAGGATCCCCTGACCCCGGCCCGCCGGGGTTTCCTCGAGGCCTACATCCAGGGAGCGATGGATCCGGCCGTCGCCGAGGTGAAGCGGGAGCTGCGGCCGGGGGAGAAGCCCGTCCTGGTGGCCACCAGCGGCACCGCCATGGCCATGGCGGCCCTGGCCTCCGCCCAGGACCCCAATCCGCCCCTGAAACTCGACGGTTACCGCCTGGGCCGGGCCCGCCTGGACGAGATCGTCGAGCGACTGGTGGCGATGACCCCGGACCAGCGCCGGGCCCTCACTGCCATCAACGAGCGCCGGGCCGAGATCATCGTCCCCGGCGCCCTGATCCTCCAGACCACCATGGAGATCCTTCAGGTCCGGGAGCTGGTGGTGTGTGAGCGGGCCCTGCGGGAGGGCCTGATCGTCGACTGGATGCTGCGCAACGGTCTGCTGGTTGACCGCTTCACCTTCCAGAGCACGATCCGCCGCCGCACCGTGCTGCACCTGGCCCGCACCTACGGGGTGGACACGGACCGGGCCGCCCGGGTGGCCAGCCACGCCCTGAGCCTCTACGACCAGACCCGGGGCCTGCTGCACGATGACGACGGTGACGGGCGCGCCCTGCTGTGGGCGGCGGCCCAGCTGCATGCCTGCGGCAAGCACGTCAACATCGCCTCGTACCACAAACACACCTGGTACCTGATCCGCCATGGGGAGTTGCTGGGCTACTCCGAGACCGAGCACCTGATGGTGGCGGCGATCGCCCGTTACCACCGGCGCAGCCTCCCCAAGAAGCGCCACGAATCCTGGCAGCTGATCGAAGCCGGCCAGCACCGCCACACCGTGTTCACGATGGCCCTGCTGCTGCGGCTGGCCGCCGCCCTCGACCGCCGGCCCGCCCCCGGCATTGCGGCGATCACGGTGTCCGCGGACACCGACAGGACCCATCAGCCCCGTGGCTTCAGCATCGGTCTGCAAGCCGGTGAGCCGGCCGCCGGGGAGCCTCCCCTGGATCTCAGCCTGGAGGAGTGGAGCCTGCGATCATGCGCGGATCTGGTGCTGGAGGCCACGGGCCTGCGGCTCACGGTGCGGCAGGCGTCGCCCTGAAGCTGCGCCACACCACCTGATCGATCCTGCCGAGGGTCTGGGGCTCCAGGGTGCCGGCGGTGGCCGTCACCAGGTCGGGTCGGCCGGCCAGGACCCGCAGGCCGCCGCCCAGGGGGAAGCGCTTCTCGCCGGTGAAGGTGCCGCGGAACAGGGTCTCGCCGGTCGCCGTGCGCACCTCCAGCCAGCTGGGCTGGCGGCTCTCCAGCAGCAGCTGATCCGGCGCCGACCGGGGTGCCGCCGGGGCAGGGGCCGGCGCGGCTGGCTGACCGGACGCCGTGGCCTGGCCGGGGGACGCGGACGGTGACGGGACCCCGGCGACGGGCTGGGTGGGGACTTTGCCCAGCAGCGCCGCCAAAACCACGGCGCCGCCGCCCAGGAGCACCAGGACCGCCCACAGCCAGCCGGGGGGGCCGCTGCGGCGGGCGGGGGGTGGAGGGGTCCGGATCTTCCGCAGCAGGGGCCGGGCGGGTGGGTTGCGCCCCAGGCGCATCAGGCGGCTGTTCTGCAGATCGCTGATCTGCTGGCTCACGTCGATCCCCAGGGCTCCCGCCACCCGCTTGGCCTGGGCCACCACGAACACCGCCTCCGGCAGGTGCCGGTGGTTACCGGTCTCGAGGGCCGTGAGCTGCTCGGTGCCCAGCCGCAGCCGGTCGGCCAGATCCTCCAGGCTCAGCCCTTGTTCACGCCGGGCTGTGGCAAGACGTTCGCCCAGCTGGACGAGTTCCGGGATCGGAGCGCTCCAGTCCTCTGCGGCCATGGTCGCGGCAGGAGAGTCGGGCAAGGGCAGGGTCTCCTGAAGCGCTGCGTAGCCAGCAGTATGACGAGCGGTCACGATGGCGACCAGCACCCGTTGATGCAGAACGTACCGGTGGAAAAACCGGAGGAAAGACATGGGCGATACTGGATTCGAACCAGTGACCCCTTCCGTGTGAAGGAAGTGCGCTACCGCTGTGCTAATCGCCCGTCGTTGCGGCCGACACCCCTTCGACGCTGAAAGTGGATCTTTCTGCGGCTGAGGGTTCCGACCCGGCCATCTGGCCAGAACCCTCCTACACGGTCGCCGAACTCACTGTCAAATGCCGTCTAGCTGCTGCAGCCAGTGCGTACCCGTCCGACCGCCACGGGGTTGAATTCGATGCTCTCCGGTCCGGTGAACAGATCCGGTTGCAGGTCCCTCAGGGCCCGGGCCTCCCGGTTGAGGCGGTCCTGGGCGGCGGCGACGCGGGCGTCACGCTGCTGGCGCCAGCGGCCCCGTTCGGCGGCCACCTGCTGCTCCCAGACGCCGAGGGCCTCCTCGTAGCGTTCGCGGTCGAGCCGCTGGTCCTCCGGCCGATAGCGGGATTCCCGGCCGGCGTCCAGGGGCGGGGGGGGCGCCACGCTGGGGCGGAAGGGGCTGTTGCGGGCCGCCGCCAGCTCCTGTTCGGCGCTGCGCAGGGACTCGATCAGGCTGGTGATCTTCCCCTGGCGCCGGCGGCAGGTGTCGAGGGACTGGCGCCGGGCGGCCGCCGCCTTCTCCATCGCCTCCCGCTCCATCGCCAGGCTCTGGTCCGTGCCGGGTAGGCAGCGGAGGTAGCTCAAGGCCGCTGAGACCGGATTCCCGGCGGCGGCGCTGAGCCGGCGGCAGCGCTCCCGGCCGGCCTCACTCACCCCGACCCCCTGACAGCCGCTGGCCAGCAGGGTCAGGCCCAGCAGCACCGGCAGCAGCGGTCGGCATCGGCTTCCACGGGAACTGGCCATCGCCCTCGACAGGCCCTCGGAGACACCGCTTCCATTGTCGCCACCGCCTCGGCGCTCCGATGCCCGACGCAGCCGCCCCCTACGGCGGCACCCGCACCACCCGGAAGGTCAGGTTGAGCCGAGGGACCATCACCTTCAGTCGTCGCGGCAGTCCGTGCTGCCAGTGCCCCTGGGTGGGCGGGTCCATCAGCAGCAGGTCCCCGTGGCCCAGTTCCACCGCCACGGTCGGGGCCGTGCCCCGCTGGCGGGGGCGGAAGCGCAGGGTGCGGCTGGCCCCCAGGCTGAGGGAGGCGATCGGGGCGTGGGGATCGAGCTCAGCCTCGTCATCGGCGTGCCAGCCCATGGCATCGCGGCCGTCCCGGTAGAGATTCAGCAGCAGGGAATTGAACTCCCGCGTCGCCGCCTCCCCCACCCGCCGGCGGATGGTGGCGACCAACGGTGTCCAGGGTTCGATCGCGTTCTCCAGGCCCGAGTAGC
Source organism: Cyanobium gracile UHCC 0139 (assembly GCF_034931325.1). Classification (GTDB taxonomy): domain Bacteria; phylum Cyanobacteriota; class Cyanobacteriia; order PCC-6307; family Cyanobiaceae; genus Cyanobium; species Cyanobium gracile_B. The sequence continues at coordinate 235,210 of NZ_JAYGHX010000003.1, forward strand.
GGTAGCCGCAGCCCGGGTCGGCCATCCAGCAGGTGAGGCGGGGCATGGCGTGGCGGCGGCCGTAGACGGTGATGGACTCCTGTTTCCAGGGCACCTCCGCCAGCAGGGTCCGCAGCCACCCATCGGCCTCCGCGGCGCCCACCCAGCCCCGCCAGTGGCGCAGGCAGGGGGCCGCGGCCGTCACTCCGCCCCGCCGCGGAACAGGTGGTTGTGGCTGGCGGAATAGAGCAGGGAACGGGCCCCGCCGGCGTCCCGCAGGGCCGGACTCACCACGTAGAGGGTGGTGCGGATCAGATTCCGCTCCTGGCTGACCCGGGCCATGGTGTCCAGGGGCACCACCGTGAGCCACTGGTCGGGCCAGCTGACCCGGTAGCCGATGGCCACGGGGGTATCGGCCGGGTAGTGCTGCAGCAGTTCCGCTTGCACCTCCTCCACATGGCGGGCGCTCAGGTAGAGGCACAGGGAGGCCTGGAGGGCGGCGAGCCGGGCCAGGGATTCCCGCTCCGGCACGCCGGTGCGTCCGCCCGCCCGGCTCAGCACGATCGTCTGCACCCGGCCGGGGATGGTCAGCTCGGCGCCCAGGGCGGCGGCGGTGGCCTGGTAGGCGCTCAGGCCCGGCACCACCTCCACGGCCAGGCCGGCGTCGGCCAGCCGGCAGATCTGCTCCTGCAGGGCGCCGTAGAGGCAGGGATCGCCGTCATGGAGGCGCACCACCCGCTGGCCCGCCCGGGCCCGCTCCAGCACCACCGCCATCACCTCCTCGAGGGTGAGGGTGCTGGTGCGGACGTTCTCGCAGTCCGGCGGCGCCAGGGCGGCGATCTGGGGATTCACCAGGGAGTCGGTCCAGACCAGCACCTGGGCCGCTTCGATGGCCCGTGCGGCCCGCAGGGTGAGCAGGTCCGGGGCACCTGGGCCGGCTCCCACGATCTGGACGGTGGCTGTCATGCGGTCAGGCCGGAGGGGTCGGGGAGGGGACGCCGGAAGCGGTAGAGCCAGAGCAGTCCCACGCCCCCGAGCAGGATCAGCAGCAGGCTCATCAGCTGGGCCATGCGCAGGCCGCCGCTGCAGAAGGGGGGCTGGGAGAACAGGCAGAGGGGATCGAGCCGCAGGCCCTCGATCCAGACGCGGCCGCTGCTGTAGGCCATCAGGTAGACGCAGCTGAGGGCACCGGGCGGCAACCGCAGGCGGCCAGTGCTGCCCAGGCGGAACAGGACCAGGAGCAGGCCGCAGACCCCGAAATTCCAGAGCGATTCGTACAGGAAGGTGGGGTGAAAGGAGGCTTGCTCAAGGAACTCCGGCGGCCGGTTGGCCATGGGAATGGTCAGGGCCCAGGGCAAGTTGGTGGGCAGGCCGAAGGCCTCGGAGTTGAAGAAGTTGCCCCAGCGCCCGATCGCCTGGCCCAGGGCCACGGCGGGCACCAGCACATCGAGCAGGGGCCAGAAGGCCTGGCGGCGCCAGCGGCAGAAGAGCACCGTCACCAGTGCCCCGCCGATCAGGGCGCCGTGGATGGCGATGCCGCCGCGCCAGATGGCGAAGACATCAAGCCAGTCATGGCGGTACTGGCGCCACTCCAGTGCCACGTAGTAAAGCCGGGCGCCCACGACGGCCCCCAGCACCATCAGGGGCAGCAGGTCGGCGATCAGGGCCGGATCAATGCCCCTGAGGCGGCCCAGCCGGGTGGCCAGCAGCAGACCCAGCAGCACCGCCAGGGCGATCAGCAGGCCATACCAGCGAACGGAAACGGGACCCAGCTGGAAGATCAGGGGTCCCGGGGACGTGAAGAGGCCGAGAGGAAGGCTCAGAAGCCCTCCGCCGCCTGGACCTTCTCCACCTGGCGCTTCTTCAGCACCAGCATGATCTGGGCCAGGGCCACGGCCGCGAAGAAGGCCAGCAGCCCGTAGATGCGCACAGGGTTCTGAAGCACCACCTCGGCGTCGATCTGGCCGAAGCCACCGACGTTGGGGTCGTTGGTGATCGGGAGGCCCGCCTCAACAACATCGCCGACTGCGACGGTGAGGGTGGGCCCGGCTGGAACTGTCTCGGTGACACTGCCGCTGGCGCCGGTGATCTCCACCACGGTGGCACCGTTGGCATCGGTGCTGATGGCGCTCACCGTGCCGGCCACCGGGGCGGTGTAGATGGCGTTGTTGGTCTTTTCACCCTCGACAGTCACCTGACCGCGGCCCCGGTTGGCCCCGACGTGGACCTGGTACTTGCCGAAATGGATGGCGCTGTCGGTGGCGGGGTCGGGGGAGAGGATCGGGAAGACGATCTCCTGGTGCTGGTCACCGGGGAGGGGACCCACCAGCAGGATGTTGGGCTGGTCGTCGCTGTACTGGGTGTAGTAGATGCCGGCGGTCTCCTCCTTGAGCTCTTCGCTGAGGCGGTCCTGGGGTGCCAGGGTAAAGCCGTCGGGGAGCATCACCACCGCGCCGACGTTCAGGCCGGTGGGGCTGCCGCTGCCGGAGACCTGCTGGACCGAGGTGTCGTAGGGGATCTCGACCACCGCCTTGAACACCGTGTCGGGGAACACGGCCTGGGGCACCTCCACCCGGGTGGGTTTTTTGGCCAGGTGGCAGTTGGCACAGACGATCTTGCCCGTGGCCTCGCGCGGATTGGCGTAGTTCTGCTGGGCCCAGAAGGGGTAGGCCCAGCTGGGGCTTGCCCCCACGAGCACAACGCCCAACGAGAGGCTGAGGGTGAGCAGGGTGCCGAGCAGGGGGGAGAGGAAGCGGCGCATGGGGGTGGAGGTGGCGGGCGTCGGGGGGTGGGGAACAGGGGGGATTCAGGCGCCGATCAGGCCCACCAGGCCTTTTCGCCCGTGCGGAAGTCGGTTTCGGTCCACTGGCTGAGGAACACGTTGTCGTTCTCGACGCTGACGTGAGCCAGGGCCAGGGAGAGGGGCGCCGGACCGCGAACCACCTTGCCGGTGGCGTCGTACTGGCTGCCGTGGCAGGGGCAGATGAACTTGTTGGCACCGCTGTTCCAGGGCACCACGCAGCCGAGGTGGGTGCAGATGGCGTTGATGCCGTAGTCGCCGATGGCTTCGCCGCCCTCGACCAGCAGGTAGGTGGGGTCACCCTTGAGACCCTGCACCAGGCTGCGGTCGCCCTCCTTGTGGGTGGCCAGCCAGCCGGTGGCCGTGACGCTGTTGCCCAGTTCGTCCTTGGCGGTGACGCCGCCACCGCTGCCCGCGGCCTTGGGCGGGATGAAGTAATTGACGACCGGGTAGAGGGCACCCAGGGCCACCCCCGTGACGGAGCCGAAGGTCAGCAGATTCATGAACTGGCGGCGGCCCATGCCGGGCACATCACCAGAGGCACCGCCGTTCGAAGAGGCCGCAGGGATCTGGGTCATAGGGAACGGCGCGGTGTGACCGATTGACGTGGCGCCCATTATGAACCTTGCCCTTCCCGGCCCGGGTCCGAGCCGCACCCGGCCGAGACCGGCTGCAACATGCTGTTGTGGAGTGCGCCGTCCGCCATGACCTCACCGGAACCGCTGCGGCGGGAGGAACTGCTGGAACTGCTGCGCAGCCGCTGGCAGGCCTCCTATGACCTGCAGCTGGTGCAGCGTCGCGGCCGCCTCTACCTGCATGTGATGTGGGGCTATCTCGAGCAGCAGTCCTTCCCGCTCACCCCAGAGGCCTATGAGGCGCATCTGGAGGAGCTGGTGGGCTCCCTCAACGGTCTCGGGGTGGCCTCCCAGGTGCGCCAATGGCTGCGGACCACCACCGACAAGCCCCGATTGGGCAAGGCCCTGTCCCTGCCCCTGGAGCTGCCGGCGGGGCGCGCCAGCGAGTTCATGCTCTGATCCCGGCTGGGCGCCGGCCGTTCAGGCGGAGGGGGACGGGGAGGGGCGCAGTCCTTCGGCCAGGGCCACCAGGGCCACCCCCAGCAGGTAGAGCGCCGTGATCGCGCCGGTGAGCAGCAGCATCGTGATCGGGTCGGTGGAGGGGGTCAGAACCGCCCCGGCCAGGGCCGCCACCAGCACCACCCAGCGCCAGGCGCCCAGCATCGTCCGCCAGTCGATCAGCCCCAGGGCTCCCAGGAGCAGCTGCAGCACCGGCAGCTGGAAGGCCAGGGCCGTGGCCACCATCAGCAGCAGCACGAAGTCGAGGTACCGCTCGATCGACCAGATCGGCTCCACCACGTCGGCGCCGTAGGAGACCAGGAAGCGCAGGGCGGCCGGCACCAGGGCCCACCAGGCGAAGGCCAGACCGGCGGCGAACAGCACCGTCGAGCCGGCGACGGCGGGGGCCACCAGCCGCCGCTCCCGCCGGGTCAGCCCCGGCAGCACGAAGGCCAGGACTTCGAAGATCACGTACGGCAGGGCCAGGGTGAGCCCCGCATAGCCGGCCACCTTCAGCGACACGAACAGGAATTCGCCCGGCGCCAGCTGCAGGAAGCGGATCCCCTCGGCCGGCACCTCCAGCAGCCGCACCAGGGGCCGCACCGCCAGCAGGCAGGCGGCGGCACCGACCACCACCGCCAGCAGGCTGCGGAGCACGCGCCGGCGGAGCTCCTCGAGGTGCTCCACCAGGCTCATGTGCACCTCGCCGGGGAACTCGCCGGGGAAAATGTCCTCGGGGATGGGGTCGCTCATGGCTGTTCCGTTCCCGGCAGCCTAGGGGGCTCGGCCAGCAGGCCAGCGGCCCGCTCGGGCACCGCCCACAGCACCTCGCCCCCCCGGTGGCGCACCGTGCCGGGGCCGGCGCCGGCGATGCGCTGCAGGTCTGTGGTCGGCACCATCACCACCGGCATCCGGCCGTTGGCCCGGCCGCGGCTGAAGTGGGCCGCCAGGTCGGCCGCCTCCCGCAGGTCCGCGTCGCCGGGGGTGCCTTCCGAGCCTTTGAGCACCACGTGGCTGCCCGGACACTCCTGGGCATGGAACCACAGGTCGCCGCGCCGGGCCTGCTGCAGGCTGATCCATTCGTTCTGGCGGTGGTTGCGACCCACCTGCAGCCGCAGGCCACCGCTGCTGCGCAGTTCCAGCGGGGCCGGAGCACCCCGGGCCGCCCCCCGCCGCACCCGCCGGGACGGCCCCGGCCCCTGGCCGTCGCGGTCGGGCAGCAGGGCGGGGAGGTCCTCCTCCACGGCGGCCAGCTGGGCCCCGTTCTCCGCCTGCTCCAGGAAGGTGAGGCTGGCTTCGATGGCGGCCAGCCGCTGCTGGTGCAGCTCCAGCCGCGGGGTGATCGCGGCGACGGAACGGCGCAGCTTGCGGGCCCGGCGGTACAGCCGCTGGGCTTCGTCGATCTCCTCCCGTGAGGGCGAGGGCAGACTGAGCAGGCCGTCCGCCTGGCGCTGCATCGCCTCGCTGCCGGGCACGGCCTCCAGCAGGCTCTGCTGCTGCTCAGCGTTGCGGCGCTCCCGGGCCGCGGCGTTCAACAGCCGCTGCCGCAGGCTCGCTCGCCGCTGCTCCAGCTCCCGGCGCCCCAGGCGATCGGCGTAGTAGCCCGCCAGCCCCCGGTTGATCGCCCAGTCGTCATCGTCATCGTCGTCGGCGGTCGGCGCTCCTTCGGGGTCCCAGCAGCGGTAGTCGCTCGGTCCGCCCCAGCCCAGCTGGAAGTGCTCCTCGGCCACCGTCTCCAGCCAGAGCCGCCAGCGCTGCCAGAGCCGTTGCCATGCCTCCGCCTCCAGGCTCTGCACGGGCCGGGCCAGCCCGTCCTGGGCCAGCTGGCGGGCCAGGGCCGGGCCCACCCCCTGGTAGGCACCCATCAGGGCCTCGCCGATCGTCTGGGGCAGCAGGCCCAGGCGCCGGCGCCAGGAGGCGACCTCCTCCTCCAGTCGGGGCGGTTCGCCGGCCATGGGCGGGGGCGGCTGGTAGGGGTCGCCGGTACCGATCGGCCGCAGCCGCGACCGGTCCTGGCGCACCTGGCGGGCCAGGGCGATCACCCGCTGGTCTTCGTCGAGCAGGAACAGGTTGCTGTGGCGCCCCATCAGCTCCAGCACCAGCTGCCTCCGGACCGGCTCGCCGGGCCTGGGGGCGAAGCCCAGGGTCACCACGCGCTCCCAGCCCTGCTGCTCCAGGCTCACCAGGGCCAGCCCCCGCAGGCCGTGCTGCAGCTGCTGGGCCAGGGTGCTGCCCTCCCCCTGCTTCAGGGGCGGCGCGACCACCAGCAGACGCGGGGCTTCCGCCAGCCAGCTCAGCTCCAGCCAGCGGGTTCCCTGCAGGCAGCGCAGGCCGAGCTGCAGCCGGTGGGCATCGGGCTGCTGGGCCTTCTCGAAGCGACTGGGCAGCAGGCCGCGGCGCATTTCAGTCAGCACGGCGCGCAGGCTGGTCACATCCATGGCCTGGATGGACGGGGATGGTGCCATCGCCTCCTCTGTCGCCTCAGATGCGGTCCACCCCTACTGTGCGCCCCAGCGCCAGCGATCCATGGACTCCCTCCCCACCAGTGGCCGGCTCACGGTGATCACCGGCCCCAGCGGGGTGGGCAAGGGGACCCTGGTGGCCGGGCTGCTGCAGCGGCACCCCGCCCTGTGGCTGTCGGTGTCGGCCACCACCCGCACGCCCCGGCCCGGAGAGATCGACGGGCAGCACTACTTCTTCCTGTCACGCCCCGACTTCGAGGCGCAGGTGGCCGGCGGGGGCTTCCTGGAGTGGGCCGAGTTCGCGGGCCACCTCTACGGCACCCCCCGCGCTCCGGTGGAGGCCCAACTCGCCCAGGGGCGGCCGGTGCTGCTGGAGATCGAGCTGGAGGGGGCCCGCCAGGTGCGTCGCACCTTTCCGGCGGCCTTTCAGCTGCTGATCAAGCCGCCCAGCTTCGAGGAACTGGAGCGCCGCATCCGCGGCCGCGGCACCGACAGCGAGGAGGCCATCGGGCGGCGGCTGGCGCGGGCACGCCAGGAACTCACGGCTGAGGCGGAGTTCGATGCCGTCCTGGTGAATGCAGACCTTGACGCGGCCCTCAGGGAACTGGAGCTCCTGCTGGGATTCTGCGACGCCGTCTGAGACCCCGGCCAGGGAAGAGCCGCCATGAAAAAAGCGGCCCCGACAAGGGCCGCTTCTGGAATTGATGAACCTGTTAAAGGCTTCAGAGGGGGTGGATGATCAGATCGGGGAAGAAGCGGAAGACCTCGATCGTGATGCCGGCGGTCAGGGTGAACCAGACGGCGGCCACGACGGGAGCAGTGGTGAGGAATTTTTTCATGGCTGTTGGAATCAGCGGGGGGAAACGGTCACTTTGGAGTCGGATTCCACCATGGCGCCGCTGGTGAACTCCTTGAGGGCCGCCAGGGGCCAGACGGCCGCCGCCAGGGTGGTTTTGAAGGCCAGGGGCAGATCGATCTGGATCTCGCGCATGGTGGCGTCCTTGCTGCCGCGGATGGCGATCAGGTAGCCACGGCCGGCCCAGCCGATCGTGCCGGCGATGTACAGGAACAGCAGGCCAGGGATCGTGAAGTCACCAGCGTGGCTCCAGCGGCCGTCCGTGATCAGGTGGGGCAGGCCATCGGTGCCACACAGGGCCTGGCCGTAATAGGCGAAGCGGGCCTTGGCCTGGTCCGTGGTGGCAGCGGCGGCGCGCTGCTGGAAGCGGGGGGTCTCGCTGCAGGGGGTGAGTCCGCCGATGTCGGCCCGGGCCGAGGGGGCGAAGCCGAAGAGCAGGAACACGGACGCCACCAGGGCGAAGGCCCGGATGGCGAAGGAACGACTGGAGAGAAGACGGCGCATGGAGAGGGGCCGCGGGGGAACTGCCGCGGGGCAGGATGGCTCGTGCGGACAGTAGGGGAGCTCTTCCGGGAGCATGCGCACGGTTCTGGCCCTCGAAACAAGTTGTGACGAGTCGGCGGCGGCGATCGTGGCCGGTCGGCGGGTGCTGGCGGGGGCCGTGGCCTCCCAGATGGAGGAGCACGCCCGCTGGGGCGGCGTGGTGCCGGAGATCGCCTCGCGCCGCCACGTGGAGGCCCTGCCGGCCCTGATCGCCCGGGTGCTGGAGGAGAGCGGTCTGGCCATGGCCGACCTCGATGCCGTCGCCGCCACGGTCGCCCCCGGCCTGGCCGGGGCCCTGCTGGTGGGGTCGGTCACGGCCCGCACCCTGGCGCGGCTGCATGGCAAGCCCTTCCTGGGGGTGCACCACCTGGAGGGGCACCTGTGCTCGGTGCACCTGGGCGATCCCCTGCCGTCGGGTCCTTACCTCGTGCTGCTGGTAAGCGGCGGCCACACCGAGTTGATCCGCGTCGATGGCCCCGGGGCCTATACCCGCCTGGGCCGCAGCCGCGACGATGCGGCCGGCGAATGCTTCGACAAGGTGGCTCGGCTGCTCGGGCTTGGCTATCCGGGGGGGCCCGCGATCGAGGCGGCGGCGGCCGAGGGTGACCCCGGTCGCTTCCGCTTTCCCAAGGGGAGGGTCTCCCTTCCCGAGGGGGGCTTTCACCCCTACGACTTCAGCTTCAGCGGCCTCAAGACGGCGGTGCTGCGCCAGGTGCAGCGGCTTGCCGGTGAGGGCGCTCCCCTGCCGGTGGCCGACCTGGCGGCGAGCTTCGAGCAGGGGGTGGCCGAGGTGCTGGTGGAGCGCAGCTGCCGCTGCGCCGTCGAAGCGGGCCTGGAGACGGTGGTGCTGGTGGGGGGCGTCGCCGCCAATCGGCGCCTGCGCCGCCTGATGGGGGAGGCCACCGCCGCCCGCGGTCTCTCCTGGCGCGTCGCGCCCCTGGCTTACTGCACCGACAACGCCGCCATGGTGGGCCTGGCGGCGATCGAGCGGCTGGAGGCGGGGGGGCGCAGCGTGATCAGCCTGGGGGTGGCGGCCCGGCTTCCCCTGGAGCAGGCCGGCGTGCTCTATGCGCCACAACCCCCCTTTTGATACCCCTATGGTGGGGAAGTCGCTTCAGGTTCGGCCCCATGGCCCCCGCGAATCCCCTGCCCCTCGAGCAGGTCGAATCTTCTCTCAGCGACACGGAACCCGTGTCCCAGCAGGAGCTCAACGCCTGGAGACGGGGATTCACTCCCCAGGCCGAGATCTGGAATGGCCGCCTGGCCATGCTCGGCCTGTCGGTCGGATTGGGTGTCCTGCTGCTCGTCCGCTTGGCCGGAGGCTGAGCCCGGCCGGCTTCCGTCGCTTCGAGACTCAGGTCCGTCCCCTCAGCGTCTGAGCCAGTTCGCTGGGCCTGAGGCTGGCGGCGAGAGCGTCCTCAGGATGCACTCTGCCGGCGGATACCAGGTTCGCCAGGTATTGATTGGATGTGATCATGCCGTCGAAGCCGCTGCGGGCCATGATGGCTTCGATCTCATCGAGATTGGCCCGCAGGATGTAGTCCTTGCAGGCATCGGTGTTGATGAAGACGTCGTGGTACGACGCCCTTTTGCCATCCACCGTCTTGATCAGACCCTGGGAGATCACCCCCAGCAGCGAATCGGCCACCGAACGCCGGACGATGTCCTGTTCGTCGGGGGGATACATGCCCAGCATCCGCTCGACGGAGCGCACCGCCGAATTGGTGTGCAGGGTGCCCAGCAGCAGGTGCCCGGTCTGGGAGGCTTCGATGGCCGTGGTGAGGGTGTCCTGGTCGCGGATCTCCCCCACCAGGATCACGTCGGGATCTTCCCGAAGGGCGGCGCGCAGGGCCGTCTTGAAGTGGCGGGTATGGCTGCCCAGTTCCCGCTGGCGGATCAGGGACTGGCGGCTCTGATGCACGAATTCGACCGGATCCTCGATGGTGAGGATGTGGCGCTTCATCGTGCGATTGATGTGGTCGATGACCGCCGCCAGGGTGGTGCTCTTGCCGGATCCCGTCGGCCCGGTGACCAGCAGCATGCCCTTGGGCCGCTGGGCCAGATCCTTGAGCACCGGCGGCAGGTTGAGCTCGTCGATGGTGGGAATGGCCTGGGGAATCAGCCGCAGCACCATCGCCGGCCCCTGCAGGGATTCGAGCAGGTTGATCCGCACCCGCACGAAACCGAAGGCGTACGAGCCGTCGTATTCCTTCTGCTGGAAGAAACGATCGATCTGGGCCGGCTCCAGGATCTCCCGCAGCCAGTCGCGGAAGGTGTTGCCGTCGGTCACCCCCAGACCGGCCAGGATCATGTCGCCGCGGCTGCGGAACCTGGGCTCCTCCCCGACGCCGAGGTGGATGTCGGAAAAGTTGCGTTCGAAGGCCACGCGAACGATCTGCTCCAGCGTCGGTGGGGATCCACCATCGGCCGACATGGGCATCACCTCAGCGAAAAGGGAGGCCCTTGGCTGAACGCCCACGGGGGGCGGAGGTGGTGGCGGGTGGGACATGGAGGAACGCGGCTGGAGCGCGGGGCGGTCCCGCTGGTGGATTCCGTTGGGCGAATCCGCCGAGGTTTGGGCGAATCCGCCGAAGGCTGTGTCGCTCCCAGCGGATCCTAGGGGCCGATTTGCATCTGCGGACTGCGTCCGCGACGGCGCCCTGCCTGGTCGGGGAGCGATGAACCCAGGCTGCCTAGGATCGTTTCATCTGCGTCGACCCGTGTCCCCACAGCCTCTGATCAGCATCGTTCTGGGCACGCGCCCCGAGGCCATCAAGCTGGCTCCGGTGATCCTGGCCTTCCAGCGATCGCAGGACTTCCGCACCCGCGTCGTCCTCACGGGGCAGCACCGCGAGATGGTCACCCAGGTGATGCACCTGTTCGGCCTCACCGCCGACCATGATCTGGCCCTGATGGCCCCGAAGCAGACCCTCACCCACGTCACCTGCGCGGCGCTGCAGGGACTGAAGCAGGAGTTCGAGGAGCACCGCCCCGATCTCGTGCTCGTGCAGGGCGACACCACCACCGCCTTCGCCAGCGCCCTGGCTGCGTTCTACGAGCAGATCCCCGTCGGCCATGTGGAGGCCGGGCTGCGCACCGACGACCTGCTCGATCCCTTCCCCGAGGAGGCCAACCGCCGCCTGATCTCCCAGCTGGCCCGCCTCCACTTCGCCCCCACCCCGCAGTCGGCGGCGAACCTGAGGGCCTCGGGGGTGGTGGGCGAGATCCTCACCACCGGCAACACGGTCATCGATGCCCTGCTGCTGATGGCCCGTTCCGCCCCCGACTGGGACCTGCCCGGCCTCGACTGGCAGAACCAGCGGGTGCTGCTGGCCACCGTGCACCGCCGCGAGAACTGGGGGGAGCGCCTCCAGGACATCGGCCGCGGCTTCCTCGCCCTGCTGGAGCGCTTCCCCGACACCGCCCTGCTGCTGCCGCTGCACCGCAATCCCACGGTGCGGGAGCCCCTGCAGGCCCTGCTCGGCTCCCATCCCCGCGCCTTCCTCACCGAGCCGCTCGACTACGACCGCCTGGTGGCGGCGATGCGGGGCTGCACGCTGCTGCTCACTGATTCGGGCGGTCTGCAGGAGGAGGCCCCGGCCCTGGGCAAGCCCGTGCTGGTGCTGCGCCGCACCACCGAGCGGCCGGAGGCGGTGGCGGCGGGCACGGCCAAGCTGATCGGCACCGACAGCGAGGCGATCCTCAGCGAAGCCAGCCGGCTCCTGGAGGACCCGGAGGCCTACGGGGCCATGGCCCAGGCCCACAATCCCTTCGGTGACGGGGCGGCCAGCGGCCGGATCGTGGAGGCGACCGGCCGCTACCTGGGCCTGGTGGCCGCCTAGGGGCGCTTCTTGGCCCAGGGGGGCAGGTCGATGAACACCCGGGTGCCGCTCTCCAGGCCCGAGAGGATCTGGGTGTCCTTGCCGCTGCTGGCCCCCAGCTCCACGGGCTGGAAGGTGGGCTCCTGCCCCTTGCCCACCAGCAGCACCCCCGGCCGGCCGTCCTCGGTGACGATGGCGACGGTGGGCACGACGGTCCGGGCCTGCAGGGTGCCGGTCTGAAAGTCGATGTCGGCGGTCATGCCGATGCGCAGTTCCGGGGCCGGATCGGTCAGCTGCAGCTTCACCTCGAAGGAGGTGACGTTGTTGGTCTTCACCGCCCGCGGGGCGATCTGGCGCACCCTGGCCTGGAAGCGACGGTCGGGGAAGGCATCGACGCGCACGCTGGCGGGCAGGCCCACCCGCAGCCGGCCGATGTCGCTCTCGGGCACCTTGGCGACCACCTCCAGCCCTTCGGAGAGCTCCACGATCGAGGAGCTGGTGGCGCCGGCGGTGGCCGACGCGGTGGTGGTGGGGGTGACGAAGGCCCCCGGTTCGGCGTAGCGCTGGCTGATCACCCCATCGAAGGGGGCCCGCACGATCAGTTCGTCCTTCTCCACCATGCGCTGCCTGAGCCGTTGCCGGGCGGCGGCGGTGGCCAGGCGCCGCACCTCCGCCTCCGAACGGAAGCGATTCATGGTGTCGAGGCTGATCGCCCCCTGGCGGAACAGGGGTTCGTTGCGGCGCAGTTCGCTGTCGCTGCGGCGCTGCTCCGACTCCGCCGACTGCACGTTGGCCTGCAGTTCCATCAGCCGGTCGCGCAGGTCGCCGTCATCCATCAGGGCCAGGGGCTGGCCCCTGCGCACGGTGTCACCCTCGTCGACCATCAGCTCGAGCAGCACCCCCTGCCGCTTGGGACTGACATTCACCCGCTTGACGGCATCGAGCTCGCCGCTGGCGGTGATCACCCCGGGCAGGGATCCTTCGCGGGCCACCACGGTGAAGGGGGCCAGGTCGCGGCCCGCCTGCAGACGCTGGCGCTGCCAGAGACCGGCGGTGGCGAGCACGGCCAGGCCCACAGCCAGGCCGATCCAGAGGCGGCGGCGGCGGCCGCGGCGCCGGCCCTTCGGAGGCCCGGACAGGGGCGGGGGCGCGTCCCGGGTGGGGGCGGGGGCCGGCGGCAGGGGGGTGATGGCGGGAATGGGCCGGCGGATCGCTGCCGACAGTTTCGCCTGTCTGCGCGAGGGTTGTGGATGGCGGGTGACCGAAGGGCCCCGTCCGGGCGCCCCCTACATTTCCCCCATGCTCAAAGCCGGAATCGTCGGGCTGCCCAACGTGGGCAAGTCGACCCTCTTCAACGCCCTGGTGGCCAACGCCCAGGCCCAGGCGGCCAATTTCCCCTTCTGCACCATCGAGCCCAATGTGGGGGTGGTGGCGGTGCCCGATGAGCGCCTCCAGAAGCTCTCCGATCTCTCCAGTTCCAAGGAGATCGTGCCGACCCGGGTGGAATTCGTGGACATCGCCGGACTGGTGCAGGGGGCGAGCCAGGGGGAGGGGCTCGGCAACAAGTTCCTGGCCAACATCCGCGAGGTGGATGCCATCGTCCACGTGGTGCGCTGCTTCGAGGACGATGACGTGATCCACGTCTCCGGCAGCGTCGACCCGGTGCGGGACGCCGAGGTGATCAACCTGGAGCTGGGGCTGGCGGATCTGGCCCAGATCGAGAAGCGGCGTGAGCGGCTCAAGAAACAGATGCGCACCAGCAAGGAGGCCGCCGCGGAGGACGGCGCCCTGGCCCGGCTGCAGGCGGAACTGGAGCAGGGCGGCGCCGTGCGGCGGGTGACCCTGACCGAGGAGGAGCAGGCCCTGGTCCGCAACCTGGGCCTGCTGACCGGCAAGCCGATCATCTATGCCACCAACGTCAGCGAGGATGACCTGGCGGAAGGCAATGCCTGGGTGGCCGCCGTCGAGGCCCTGGCCGCCCGGGAGGGGGCCGAAGCGGTGCGCATCTCCGCCCAGGTGGAGGCCGAGCTGGTGGATCTGGCGGCCGAGGAGCGCGCCGACTACCTGGCTGGCCTGGGGGTGAGCGAGGGCGGCCTGCAGAGCCTGATCCGCGCCACCTACCGCCTCCTGGGCCTGCGCACGTACTTCACCACCGGCGAGAAGGAGACCCGAGCCTGGACGATCACCGCCGGCATGACCGCCCCCCAGGCGGCCGGGGTGATCCACACCGATTTCGAGCGGGGCTTCATCCGGGCCCAGACCATCGCCTACGCCCAGCTGCTGGAGGCCGGCACCCTGGCCGAGGCCCGCAACCGGGGCTGGCTGCGCAGCGAGGGCAAGGAGTACGTGGTGGCCGAGGGGGATGTGATGGAGTTCCTGTTCAACGTCTGACGACGCCCCGTGGCCTTACCCATCGGTTTCATCGGCCTGGGGGCCCTCGGCGCTCCGATGGCTTGCAACCTGCTGGCCCAGGGCTTCCCGCTCACGGTCCACAACCGCCACCGGGACCGGGAGCTGCCCCTGGCCGCCGCCGGGGCCCGTCGCGCGGCCACACCGGCGGCGGCGGCCCAGGGCGCCGCTGTGCTGGTGCTCTGCCTGAGCGACGACGCGGCGGTGGCGGCGGTGCTGCTGGGGGAGGGGGGCGAGAGTGCCGTCGCCGCCCTGGCCGGTCTGGCGCCCGGGGCCCTGGTGGTGGATGTCTCCACCATCGCGCCGCAGACGTCGAGGGCCATGGCCGCCGCCCTGGCCGCTCGCGGTGTGGCTTACCTGGATGCGCCGGTCACCGGGGGCACCGAGGGCGCCCGGGCGGGCACCCTCTCGGTGCTGGTGGGGGGAGCGGTCGCCGACCTGGAGCGGGCCCGGCCGCTGCTGGAGGCCGTGGGCCGCACGATCACGGCGATCGGCCCGGTGGGGGCCGGCCAGGAGGCCAAGGCCGTCAACCAGGTGCTGGTGGCGGGCTGCTACGCGGCGGTGGCGGAGGCCCTGGCCCTGGGGCAGCGCCTCGGGCTGCCCATGGAGGAGGTGCGGCAGGCGCTGCTCGGCGGAGCCGCCGGTTCCTGGGCCCTGGAGCATCGCGGCGGTTCGATGCTGCGGAGCGAGTTCCCGCTCGGCTTCCGCCTCCGGCTGCATCGCAAGGATCTGGCGATCGCCCTGGGCGCCGCCGCCGCCGCTGGCCTGGAGCTGCCGGTGGCGCGCCAGGTGGCCGTGATGGAGGACGACCTGATCGCGGCGGGCCATGGCGACGAGGACGTGTCGGCCCTGGCCCGCTGGTTCAGCGCCGGCTCCCGGTGAGCAACGCGGCCTCCCTACCTTGGTCCGGCTCCTGTGGTGGTGGCCGCCAGGCCGTTGGCTGAATGCCTGATGCATCCCCGGCCTCCGCGATCGAACTGCGGGGGCTCAGCAAGCGATTCCAGGAGGGCGAGAGCGAGCGCACAGTGCTGCAGGCCGTCGACCTGACCATCGCCCCCGGCCAGTTCGTGGTCCTGCTGGGCCAGAGCGGCAGCGGCAAGAGCACCCTGCTGCACCTGATCGGCGGCATCGACACCCCCTCCTCCGGCTGCGTGGCGATCGGCGGGGTGGACCTCACGGCCCTCGACGAGCGCGACCGCACCCTGTTCCGCCGCGACCACATCGGCTTCATCTTCCAGTTTTTCAATCTCATCCCCACCCTCTCGGTGCTGGAGAACGTCACCCTGCCCGGCGAGCTGGCCGGCCGGCCCCGGGCGGCCCTGGAGACGGCCGCCCACGATCTGCTCGGCCGGGTGGGGCTGGCTGACCGCGCTTCCACCAGGCCCGACCGTCTCTCCGGCGGCCAGCAGCAGCGCGTGGCCATCGCCCGCGCCCTGCTGCACCAGCCCCTGCTGATCCTGGCCGACGAGCCCACCGGCAACCTCGACGAACACACCGGTGAGCAGGTGCTGCAGTTGCTGATCGACCTCACCCGCCAGCAGGGCCGCACCCTGATCATGGCCACCCACAACGGGGCCATCGCCGGCCGGGCCGACCGGGTGCTGCGGGTGCAGGAGGGCCACCTGCTCGAAGCGTCCGCCCCGGCGGCTGCGGTGCCGGCATGAGCCAGGGAGATGCACCGCCCGTGGTCCGCAATGGGCCCCTGTGGCGCCTCGCGGCCCGGCGCTGGCGTCGCCGCCCCCTGCAGTACCTGCTCTGCATCCTGGGCATCGCCCTGGGGGTGGCGATGCTGGTGTCGATCGATCTGGCCAGCGGCTCGGCCCAGCGGGCTTTCTCCCTCTCCACCGACGCCATCACCGGCCGCACCACCCATCGCCTGGTGGCGATCGGTCCCGGTGGCGTCCCCGACGCCACCTTCGTCGCCCTGCGCCGCCGCTTCCCGGAGATTCCCGCCGCGCCGGTGATCGAGGCCTATGGCCGGGCCGAGGAGCTGGACGGGGAGCTGATGCGGCTGGTGGGGGTCGATCTGTTCAGTGAGGCGCCTTTCCGCGGCCTGCTTGGCGGCGACGGCGATGGTCGGGGTGGCGGAAAAGGGGCTGGCGGAAGGGGCTTCGTGCCCTTCCTCACCGAGCTCGGTACGGCCGTGATCGCCGCCGACACCGCCGAGCGCTTCGGCCTCCACCCCGGTGCCGCCGACGCCTCCAGCCTCCTCCATCTCGATCTGGGCGGGCGGACGTCGCCCCTGCGGCTGGTGGGCAGCGTCAGCAGTGGGTCGGCCCTCGAGCGCCGGGGCCTGGAGACCCTGCTGCTGGTCGACATCGCCACCGCCCAGGACCTGCTCGCCCCCGCCGGTGCCCCTGCGGCCCCGGCGTTGGGCCACATCGATCTGATCCTTGAAGGCCCCGCCCAGGAGCAGGCCATCCGCACCTGGCTGCCCGCAGGGCTGAAGCTGGAGACGGCGGCGGCGCGCGGCAACGCCGTGCAGCAGATGACGGCCGCCTTCGAACTCAATCTCACCGCCATGAGCCTGCTGGCCATGGTGGTGGGCATCTTTCTCATCTACAACACGGTCACCTTCAGCGTGGTGCAGCGCCGCAGCCTGTTCGGGGTGCTGCGCTGCCTTGGGGTGACCCGGCGCCAGCTGTTCACCCTGATCCTGGGGGAGGCGGCCCTGTTCAGCCTGGTGGGGTCCCTGCTGGGCCTGGTGCTGGGGGTGGTGCTGGGGCGCACCGTCGTCGGCCTGATCACCCAGACGATCAACGACTTCTACTTCGTGGTCTCGGTGCGGCAGATCAGCCTCTCGGGGTTCACCCTGGCCAAGGGGATGGTGGTGGGGGTGGCTTCGGCCCTGGTGGCCTCGGCCCTGCCCGCCTGGGAGGCGATGGCCACCCCGCCCCAGATGACCCTGCAGCGCTCCAGCCTCGAGGCCGGCTGGCAGCGGCTGCTGCCCTGGTTCCTGCCGGCGGCCTTCCTCAGCGGCGGCCTGGGGGTGCTGCTGCTCCGCTGGGACAGCCGGGGCCTGGTGGCCGCCTTCGCCGGCCTGTTCGCCCTGCTGATGGGGGCCGCCCTGCTGATGCCGCCCGTGCTCGCCGTCGTCATGGCGGCCCTGGGCAGGGCCGGCGGCGGTTTCGGTGTGGTGGCCCGCCTCGCCCCCCGCGACATCCTGCGCTCCCTAAGCCGCACCGCGGTGGCCGTGGCGGCCCTGATGGTGGCGGTGTCGGTGATCGTGGGGCTCTCGATCATGATCGGCTCCTTCCGGGGGACGGTGGTCACCTGGCTCGACCAGACCCTCCAGGCTGATCTGTTCGTCTCCCCGCCCAGCACCACGGCCAATCGGGTGCTGGGAAAGGTGGATCCCGCCATCGTCCAGGCCGTCGCCGCGCGTCCCGACCTGCGGGCCATGGTCACTTACAACAGCTTCGACGTGCACCTGGCCGACCAGGACCGGGACATCACCCTGATCGCGGCCGGTGGTGACGTCTCCGCCGGCCGGCGTCCCTACGCCTGGGTCCGCCCGGGTGTCGACGATCCCTTCGCCGCCCTGGCGGCCAGAGAGGGGGTGATCCTTTCCGAGGCCGTCTACCTGCGCGATGGGCAGGGTGCCATCCCCGAGCAGGTCAGGCTCGAAACCCCTGACGGTGTGCGCAGCTTCCCGGTGGTCGCCGTCTTCTACGACTACTCCTCCGACCGCGGCAGCGTGCTGATGGACCGCTCCCAGGTGGCGGAGCTCTGGCACGACGACAACGTCGCCTCCCTGGGGCTGTTCCTGGCCCCGGGCGTGGAGCCCGAGGCGGTGGCCGCCGAGCTGCGGGAGGGCTTCCGCAGCCGCCAGAGTCTGCTGGTGCAGACCAACGGCGCCCTGCGCCAGGGATCACTGGAGATCTTCGATCGCACCTTCGCCATCACCGGAGCCCTGCAGTTGCTCACGGTGCTGGTGGCCTTCATCGGCATCCTCAGCACCCTGATGAGCCTGCAGCTGGAGCGGGGCCGGGAGTTCGCCGTGTTGCGGGCCGGCGGCATGACGCCCCTCCAGCTGGGGCGCCTCACTCTCCTGGAGACGGGCCTGATGGGTCTGCTGGCCGGGACCTGTTCGATGCCCCTGGGCTACGTGCTCGCCTGGGTGCTGGTGCATGTGATCAATGTGCGTTCCTTCGGCTGGACCCTTCAGATCGCCCTGGAGCCCCGCTTCTTCGTCCAGTCCCTGCTGGTCGCGGTAGGTGCGGCGCTCCTGGCGGGTCTCTACCCGGCCCTGCGCCTCGGCCGCATGAACATCAGTGAGGCCCTGCGGCAGGAATGAACCACCGCCATCCCTTGCGCACCCTGCTGGCCCTGGTGGCTGTGCTGCTGCTGGGCCTGGCCGGAGCGGCCCCGGCCGGGGCCAGCAGCGGCATCCGCTGGGGGGAGGCGCCGGAGCCCGCAGGATTTGCCCGGGCCTTCACTCCGCGGGAGTGGCAGTTCCCCGCCGACTTCGGCCCCCATCCCGCCTACCGGACCGAGTGGTGGTACTACACGGGCAATCTGGAGGGCGACGACGGTCGCCCGTTCGGCTACCAGCTGACGGTCTTCCGCCAGGCCCTGGCCCCCGATGGCTCAGCCGCACCCAAGCCCGCCGGGGCCACTCCCGAGGTCTCCGGCTCCCGCTGGCGCACCCCCCAGGTCTTCTCCGCCCACTTCACCGTCAGCGACATCGCCGCCGGTTCCTTCCTGCAGGAGGAGCGCTTCGCCCGCGGCGCCCTCGGCCTGGCCGGCGCCGAGGCCGATCCCTACGCGGTCTGGCTGAACGACTGGCGCATCGGCGCCGAGGGCCCCGATCGGGTGCGGCTCCAGGCCGGCACCGACGCCATGGCCATCGACCTGAGCCTCCGCCAGAGCAGGCCTCCGGTGCTCCAGGGCCAGAACGGCCTCAGCCGCAAGGGGCCCGAGGCTGGCAACGCCTCGCACTACTACTCCCTGGTGCAGCAGCCCACCGAGGGCACGGTCACGGTGGCGGGCCGCACCTACGCGGTCCACGGCGTCAGCTGGAAGGACCATGAGTTCTCCACCAGCGTCCTCAGCCCCGGCACCGTGGGCTGGGACTGGTTCTCCGCCCAGTTCGAGGACGGCTCCGCCCTGATGCTCTACGGCCTGCGCCGGGAGGACGGCGGCAAGGAGCCCTTCAGCGGCGGCCGCTGGATCGACGGCGACCAAGAACGCGAGCTCGGCGCCGACGACTACGTGCTCACGGTGAAGCGCACCTGGCGCAGCCCCCACAGCGGTGCCACCTACCCCGCCGCCTGGACGCTCACCATTCCACGGCTGGACCTGGAGCTGGCGATCGCTCCGCAGATGGCCGATCAGGAGCTGACCACGGCTTCGGCCACCTACTGGGAGGGGGCGCTCCGCTACGAGGGCCACCGCGGCGAGCGGTCGCTGCGGGGCCGCGGCTACGGCGAACTCACCGGCTACGTCGACCGCCTCGATGGCCTGCGGGGTGGCTGATCGGCGAGGATGGCCCCAGCAGGAGCGAAGGGCCATGGCAGCAGCGGACCATCCCGGGACCCCATCCCCCCCATCGGCGGAGTCTGGCGACGCCGCCGGCACGGCCGCCGATCATCCCCACAACTTCGAGGTCCAGAAGGAGATCCACCGCCGCATCCGCAACGACCCCGATTACGACGACTGGGAGTACGGCACCGAGCCCCTGCCCCATGAGGCGTGGGTGGAGCGGCAGGCCGCCGCGTCAGGGGAGCGCCCGGCGGGGGCCTAGGCCCCGCACCAGCAACAGTCCCCCCAGGCAGGCCACGGCCATCAGCAGCCACAGTCCGGCCCCGTGTCCCTGGCCGTCCAGCAGCCGGCCGGCGAGCAGGGGCGCCCCGAAGCCGCTGATGGCAAAGCACTGGGACAGCAGCGCCAGGGCCAGGCCCTGGTGCTCGATCGGACTGCGTTCCACCACCGCCTCGGTGGCGGTGGGCAGGAAGCAGGCCATCCCGAGGGCCAGCGGCAGCTGGGCGAGCAGCAGCAACCCCAGCCCCCGTTCGCTGTAGGCGGAGGCCGCCAGCAGCAGGTTGCCGGCCGCGAAGCTGAGCAGGCTGAGGTTCAGGCCCGCCGTCACCGGCCGGCGGGCCAGGGCCTGACCCACCGGCCACTGGAGCAGGAGCAGCAGAGCCAGCTGCAGGCCGATGGTGAGGGCACCGAGGCTCACCGGCAGGGCGCGCCGCAGCAGGCTGCCCCGCACCAGCTCCAGGGGCAGAGCGCTCTGCATCAGGGCCGGCATCGCCGTGGCCAGCACGGCGACGGCCAGCAGCGGCACCAGGCCGGGCAGCCAGGGGCCCCAGGGGCTGGGGTGGGCCAGCCGTTCCCTGGGCCTCGGATCCGGCAGCTCCCGGCGCGACAGCACAAGCAGCAGCACCAGCATGCAGCCGATGTCCACGGCGTAGATGCCGCGCAGCCATCCCCGCCAGGCGAGCACCGCTCCCACCAGGGCTCCGACAGCGATGCCCAGGGCATCGGCGCTGCGCATGAGGGCGAAGGCCCGGCCTGAGGGCACCGGCGCGCAGCAGAGCGGCACCGCCAGCTCGATCGCCGGCCAGTAGAAGCCCACCGCCATGCCGAGCAGCACCTGACCCTGCAGGTAGCCGCTGAAGGAGCCGGCGCCCATCAGGCGGACGTCACCGGCGATGGCCATCAGGGCCGCCAGCAGCACCGGAACGGCGCAGTTCAGGCCCCGATCCAGGAGGAGACCGCTGAGGATCCGGCCCAGGGTTCCCGCCAGGGCGGCCAGGGCCAGCCCTTCGGTGACCCGGCCAGCGCTGAACTGGGCCTGGTGGAACACCATCGGCGTCAGGTAAAGCACGCCGCCTGCCCCGAGCATCGCGATCAGGCGGATCAGGGCGACATGGCGCAGGGCTGCTGGAAACTGGGTGAACCAGGACCGCGCCCTGGCCCTCCCCTGTGCCTGTTCCACTCCGCCTTCGTCCGTTCAAGGGTCTGCTGGCCAGTCTGCTGATCGCCGGGACGCCCCTCGTGCCGCCGGTGGCTGCGGCGGAGGTGCTGGAGCTCCGCTTCGATGGCCTGGAGCTGCCGGTGAACCTCGAGCAGCTCGATGGCTGGAGCCGCAGTCCGGCCGGCCGGTCCGGCGGCGGGGATCTGGCCGTCTGGCTGGATCTGCTCGACCCCCGCAGCCGCCAGGACCTCAAGATCCTGCTGCGGGCCCCCCTGCTGCGGGACACCAGCTTCGGCCAGCAGCTCCTCGACAGCTGGGCCGGCAGCCAGATGATGGCCCGCCTCGGGGACCTGCTGACCACGGCCGACGGCCGCAGCACCACGGCGGTGCTGCAGACAACGCTGCGCCGGCTGCTGGAGTCCCGTCAGGATGTCTCCACCATTGGCCTGCTGCGGGCCCTGCCGGTGCAGCGGCTGAGCCTCCAGCTTGACGGGCTCTACGAGCTGGCCCTTCAGTGGCGTCAGCAGATCGACCTGCAGCGGCAGGCCCTGGGGCGCCTCCAGGCCCTGGCCCTGCCGGAGCGCCGCACCGGTCCCCTGGCCTTCACCGATCGCACCCCCCTGAGGCCCCGGCGGCAGGGGCTGGCCGTGGGCCACCGCCCGCAGCCTCTGCCGCTGGAGGTCTGGCCGGCGCCGGCCGCTGGACGGGGCAGCGCGGCCCCGCAGCGGCCGTGGCTGCTGATGATGCCTGGCCTGGGGGGCAATGCCGACCAGTTCGGCTGGCTGGCCAGCGAGCTGGCCGAACGGGGTTGGCCGGTGGTGGTGGTGCAGCATCCCGGCAGTGACGGCCCGGCCCTCAAGGCCGCCCTCGACGGCCAGCGACCGCCGCCGGGCGCCGAGACCCTGGCCATCCGGCTGGCCGACGTCGAGGCCGTGCTGGCGGCCCAGCGCCGGGGCGAGCTGCCGGTGCGCGGCGATGGGGTGGTGCTGCTCGGCCACTCGATGGGGGCCCTCTCCGCCCTGCTGGCGGCGGGGGTGGTGCCGGAGGCAGGTCTCGCTGAGCGCTGCCGCAAGGCCCTCGACCGCCTTCCCATCGCCAACCCCTCCCGACTGCTGCAGTGCCAGCTGTCCAGCACCGACCTGCCGAAGCGCTCCTCCCCCCCCGCCGACCTGCGGGGGCTGGTGCTCCTCAACAGCTTCGGCAGCCTGCTCTGGCCGCGGCGGGGGCTGGCGTCCCTGGGGGTGCCGGTGCTGATGGTCGGCGGCAGCCTCGACCTGGTGACGCCGCCGCTGGAGGAGCAGCTGCGCCTGTTTCTCCAGGGCAGGGATCCCCGCAGCCGGCTGGTGATGGTGGAGGGGGGCAGCCACTTCTCCCCCGTGCGGCTGATGCCCACCGATGAGGTGCTCTTCCGCCTCGATGAGGAGCTGGTGGGAGTGGACCCGGCCCGGGTGCAGTCAGCGCTGCTGCGCCTGACCACCGAATACCTCCAGACCCTGGAGCAGCCCCTGCTGCTGCCGGCCCAGCGGCGGGTCCAGCAGGGGGTGACCCTCGACGTGCTCGACGCCGCCGCCGCCCGGCGCTGGAAGGCCGGCCTGAAGCCCTGACCCACCAACCGCTGCGCCCCGTAGCTCAGAAGCGGATGCGCGGATCGAGCAGGGCCACCAGCAGGTCCACCAGCACGGTCACCAGCACCACCAGGCCCGCCACGACGACCACGATCCCCTGCACCACCGGATAGTCGCGCTGGGCGATCGCCTCCTGCAGCCGGAAGGCGATGCCGGGCCAGGAGTAAGTGACCTCGATCAGCAGGGCGCCGCCGATCAGGGAGGCCACCGTGATGCCCGTGATCGTCAGCACGGGCAGCAGGGCGTTGGGCAGGGCGTGGTGCAGCACCACCCGTCGCTCGCTCAGGCCCCGGCTGCGGGCCGCCTCCACGTAGTCGGAGCCGAGGGCACGGCGCAGGTTCAGCCGCAGGGCATTGGTGAAGATGCCGCTGAGCAGCAGGCCCAGGGTGGCCGCCGGCAGCACCAGATGGCGCAGGCTGCCGGCCAGCTGGCCCCAGTCCCCTGCCCGGAGGCTGTCGAGCAGGTAGAAGCCCGTGCCTTCGGGCGGCATCAGGGTGGCGGGGAAGCGTCCCCCCACCGGCAGCCAGCCCAGCCAGACGGAGAACACCAGCTGCACCACCATCGCGGCCCAGAAGGGGGGCAGGGCGTAGGTGCTGATGCCATAGAGCCGGCCGGCCAGATCGATGCGCCCCTCCGGGCGGGCGATGCCGCTGAACCCCACCGCCAGACCCACCACGGCGGCCAGCAGCAGGGCCACCACGCCGAGTTCCAGGCTGGCAGGCAGGCTGGCCTGGATGATGCCGGTCACCGGTTCGCCGTTGGTGAGCGAGGTGCCCAGGTCGCCCCGCAGCAGATGGCCGAGGAAGCGCCCGTACTGCTCGCCCAGGGGCAGATCCAGACCCAGCTGGGCCCGCAGGGCGGCCCGGGCCGCCTCCGGGGCGCGGGTACCCAGCAGGGCGTCGATCGGATCACCGGGGGCCACCCGCAGCAGCAGAAACACCAGCGAGGCGATCAGCCAGAGCATCACCGGAGCCAGGGCCAGACGGGAGGCCAGGTAGCGCGCCAGGTCGGAACGGCGGCTCATGGCACCCGGGCCGCGGCGGCGGCGGGGAGACGGCGCAGCTCGCCCAGCATCACCCGGCCGGACCCGTCGAACCGGGGCTGGCTGACGCCCGGCTGGCCCCAGGCCACCGGAGCACTCAGCCACACCGGCACGTAGGGGCTGGCGGCGGCCACCCGGCGCTGGATGGCCACCAGCAGGGCGATCCGCTCGGGGCCGTCCAGCTGGCTGCTGCGCCGCAGCTCCTCCTCCAGTCCCGGGGCGGTCCAGAAGGTGCCGCCCAGCACGCTGTTGCCCTCCAGGCAGCGGTCCCCCTCGGCCTTGCTGCAGGACAGCAGCGGCATCAGGAAGTTCTCCGCATCGGGGTAATCACCGATCCAGTCGTAGAAGAGCATCGTCAGGGCGCCTTTGTCGAGCTGGGAGTAGGCGGTGGTCGACTCCATGCCGCTCACTTCGAGCGTCACGCAGTCCCCCAGGTCCCGGCGCAGCTGGGCCTGCCAGGTGAGGGCGAACAGCCGGTCGGTGGGGATGTCGGAGCGGTAGGTGAAGGGCAGGGTCAGCACCCGGCCGCCGCAGTACCCGGCCTGGCGGTAGAGGGCGCGGGCCCCGGAGGGGTCATAGGCCGGCCAGGCGGTGGGATCGGAGCCCGGTAGATCGGGGGGGACCAGCTGCCGCTGGGGGGAACGCAGGTCCAGGGTGACCCGCCGCACGATGGTGGCCCGATCGAGGCTGCGGGCCACGGCCTGCCGCAGGCCGGGCCGGTTCAGCGGCGGCTGGTCGCTCAGCAGCGACACCAGGCTGATCTCCTGGGAGGGGCCGACGGCCTGCCGCAGGCGGCCGGCCGCTGCGTCCCGCTTCAGGGCCTGCTGGTGGTCGATCTCGAGGCCGGTGCTGAGCAGCAGATCCACCTCGCCGCTGCGCAGGGCCCCGAACAGGGCGGTGGAGTTGCTCAGGGTGACCAGGTCGATGCCCCCGTTGGCCGGCCGCCGGCCCCAGTAGCGGGACCAGGGCACGAGCCGCTGCTGCTGGCCGCCGAAGAAGGCCAGGGCGTAGGGGCCCGTGCCCACGAAGCGGTCGTTCAGGGGCTTGTCCCGGTGCTGCCGGTAGGCGGTGGGGGAGACCGGGGTCAGGAAGATGGCGCTGAGCAGCCGCGGCAGCGGGCTGAAGGGGCGCTTCAGCACCAGCTCGATCTCGTGGGGAGCGGTGACCCGCACACTCTCGACCCGTTCGCTCAGCTGGTAGCCGAGGGTGCCGATCGCCATGAAGCGCTGCAGGGAGAAGGCCATGGCGGCGGCATCGAAGCGGGTGCCGTCGTGGAAGAGCACCCCCCGGCGCAGAGGAATGCGGGCCCGCAGCCCATCGGAGCTCACCACCGGCAGGGCCGTGGCCAGCTGCGGCTCGATGCGGCCACTGGCGTCGATGGCATAGAGGGGGTCACCCAGGCCGCTGAGCACCTGCATCACCCCGATCCGGGAGGCCTGGACCGGATCGAGGGAATCGATGCGGCTCTTGGTCGCCACCACCAGGGACCGGCGCGATCCCGATGGCTGACAGCCCGCCAGCAGCGGCAGGGCCAGCAGCAGGGTGGCGAGGGCGGTGGCCGTCGCGGCCGGCCCGCGGCGTGTTCTGCCCCTGGTCGTCGGCAAGACCTTGCAATCCGGTGGGGCCCATTCAAGCGGCCTGTCCAGCCCGACCCCGACGGTGGAGTTCAGGGGGTCCGTCGGTTGCTCCTGGGCCGCCGCCCGCGCAGGATCTCCAGCTGTCGGATCAGCTGCTGGAGCAGGGTCAGGGAAGACCCCGGCCACTGGGCGCCGGCGGCGAAGGCTGCGGCGAAACCCACCGAGGCGATGCTCACCCGCGCCACCCCCTGGCCGAGGGCCCAGACGTCGGTGGGGGCGGGCCCGCTGATCCGGCCGGAGGCACGGGTCTCCGTCTTCTGGAGTTCATCGAGCAGGCTGCGCTTGAGCTCGTTCAAGGGCAGGCTGAGGGCCGCCGGGGGCAGCTGGGGCCTGGGGGCCTGGAGGCGGGAGAAGCGGGCCTGCAGGTCCTCCGGGCTGGTGGCGGCCTCGATGGCCTGGCGGATCCGGGTCACCCGTTCGTCGAGCACCGTGCGCTGCATCGCCTGGGCGCCCTTCGCCTGGGAGAGGACGCGCCAGGTGGCGAAGCCCTGCAGGGGCACCAGCAGCAGGAAGGCGAACACCGCCACGATGGCCCACTGGCGGGCGATGGCCAGCTTCGCCCGCAGGAAGCCGTTGGTGGGCTCGATGAAGAGCCCGAGGTGCAGCAGCAGGAACCCCAGCAGGGCCAGCAGCGCAGTGTTGACCATGCGGTTGGTGAACCGCAGCTGCCAGGAGGGATTGAGGAGCTGGACGGGCAGGGAGTCGACCAGGACGAAGGCCAGGAACACCAGCAGCAGGCCGGCGCCGCTCCAGGCGAACAGGCGGCTGAAGCCGGCGATCGTCTCCTCGCGGCTGGGGGTGTGGTCAGGCATCCGTGGTCCGGGCTGGACAGGGGGGCGAGAGCTGGCCAGCGGCCCAGACCTTAGGGGGCCCGGTCCGCGCCGTCAGGGGCTCGCCCGACGGTCCGGCGGACCGACCCAGGTGAACGACTGAAGTGCAAATCAGACAATCCTGAAGTTTGTCTGATAAGGTGGTGAGACATTCCTGGTTGTTCATGGTGCGCTTCTCTGGGTTGGGTGCCCTCGGCCTGAGGCGTTTCCGCCCCTCCGTCCACCTTTACCCTCCCCTGGTCCTGATCAGTTGTCTGGTCGCCAGCACGGCGGCGCCGGCCGAGAGCACCCTTGGACACGATGCTCTTGCCCAGCTTCGGGAGCTCCGGGAGCTGCTGGTTCCCGGTTTCGGGCGCGAGCCGGAGATGAGCATCGGCGTCGGTGGCATCGGCCTGAGCAACCCCGTCTCCGGACTGGTGGTGCCCCCGTTCCGCCTCGGATCCGATTCCAGCATCGATGGGTTCGTCGTTCCCTCGGGCGTCTTCCTGGCGCGCTCCGGCGACGTTGCAGGCCGCGGCGGCTTCCGCCTGACCAACCCCCTCGCCTTCCGCTGGACGGGGACGGCGACAACGCTGCCTCTGCGGCTCACCTGGCAGGCCGGAACCCTCTTCGACAACGTCTTCGACGGCTCCACGGGCGCCTTCGTGCCTTTCCGGATCGTGCCCGCCGGGCCCCCTTCCGTTGAGCCGGTGCTCGCCCTTGTGGCCGAGCCCGCCGACGGGACGGACGGCCTCGGGGAAAGGGATGAAATGTTCGAGAAGGCCCTGCTTCCCCCGGCCCCAAGTGGCCCCGCCGGCGAGCAGCCCAGAAGCGCCCCCGGCGAGCTGCCCGGTGATGGCGGCGAGGGTCCCTCCAGTCAGCCCGTTGGTGACGGGGAGGTTTCCGAAACGACCCCGGTGCCCGGACCCCTGCCCGTGGCCGGGGTGGCCCTGGCTTGGCGCTGCAGCCGCCGGTTGCGGCAGCGCCTGCGCCAGGGGCGCTGAATCAGGGGCGCCGTGATCGCCTTCGACGTCTTCCGAACAGCGACTGGCCCCACCCCGACATCCTCTCCTGGAGCGTCAGAGGAGATGGGCCAACCTGGGCCCCGGCGGCGAACCCGATGAAAAACCCGATCGAGGCCACCAGCGTGCGTGCCGTGTTCTGGAGAGCTGCCCAGATCTGGGTGGGTGCGGTGGTGCTGGAGATGCGGTCGAAGTACAGATTATGGGATCGCTCGAGGCTCGCGATGATCGATTTCTGGACTTCGGCCAGGGGTCTGGAGAGATCTTCCGGTGCCAGCTGAAGGCGGATTCCCTGCAGCCCTGACAGCTTCTGTTGCAGGTCGGCGGTGCTGGTGGCGGATTCGATGACCCTCTTCAGGGGGGCGACCCGGCGGTTGGCCTGCCGAATCTGGCTCTGCTGGTTGGTCTTGGCCTCGGTGTACGCCTTCCAAGTGGCGAAGCCCTGCAATGGAATCAGCAACAGGAAACCGATGGCGGCGGCCATCGCCCACTGGCGCAACGTGAGGAGACGCTTCCGGATGCGGACGTTGGCAGGGTTGAGGATTGCCGCGAGGTGGACGCAGACGAATCCCACCAGGGGAATCGACCCCACGGACAGGACTCGCGCCACGAAACGCAGCTGCCAGTTGGGATTCAGCAGCTGGATGGGCAGGGAATCCACGATCGCGTAGCCCAGGAAGACGAGAAAGAGGCCCTTCCCGACCGCCATGAGCAGCTCACTCCCAGCGATCTGGGTCGCGGTTCTCTCGTCGATGGGTCCACCGTCCGGATCGGCGCCCGGGTTGCTGGTCTGACCGGTCAGGGGATGGAGCATCGCAGCAGGGAATCCTGTTGTCAGGACATGGGGGATGGCGCAAAATTAGTCCCCCCGGGGCGTCCAATCTTCTTCATCAGCGGAACACCCTGCTAAAGAGTCCTCAGACAGGCAGCGACCGCCTGTACCTCCGGCAGCGCCTCGATGGCGTCGAGGGCTGCGCGGAAACGGGCCTCCAGCACCTCATGGGTGATCGTCACGATTTCGGCAGCCCCCGCGTGGCCGGCGAACTGAACGATCGACTGGATCGAGACGCCCGCGTCGCCGAAACAGGTGCCGATCTTGCCGATCACGCCGGCCTCGTCGAGGGTGCGCAGGCGGACGTAGTTGCGGTGGCTTGTGTGGGCGCTGCCCACCAGGGAGCAGCGGCGCCAGCGGCTCGCGGCCAGCAGGGGATCCAGGCCTGCCTGAGGTCCACTCACCCTGTGGATGCCGGCGATGTTGAGGATGTCAGCCACCACCGCCGAGGCGGTGGGGCCCGCCCCCGCCCCCGGGCCGTAAAACATCACCTGACCCACCGGGTCCCCTTCTACGAGGATGGCGTTGTTCACTCCATTGACTCCGGCCAGGGGGTGGGGCTTCGGCAGCAGGGTGGGATTGACCCGCACGTCCAGCAGCGCGCCGCCCTCGGCGTCGTCCCCCATGTGTTCCGCCACCGCCAGCAGCTTCACCACAAAGCCCAGCTTGGCGGCGTAGGCCACGTCACGGGCGTCCAGACGATCGATGCCCTCGGTGGCGATGCTGGCGCGGGAAATGGTCCCTCCGTAGGCGAGCCCCGCCAGAATGGCGATCTTGTCTGCCGCGTCGCCGCCCTCCACATCGGCCGCCGGGTCTGCTTCGGCGTAGCCGAGCGCCTGGGCCTCGGCCAGAACCTCCCCGTAGCCGGCCCCGTCGTCGGCCATGCGACTGAGGATGTAGTTGGTGGTGCCGTTGATGATGCCGCTCACGCGCCGGATGCGATTCCCCCCAAGGGACTGCTTGAGGGGCTCGATGATCGGTATGCCCCCACCCACAGCCGCCTCGATCAGCACGTAGACCCCACGCTCGGCAGCGGCGGCTGCGATCTCCTCGCCGTGGCGGGCGATCACCGCTTTGTTGGCGGTCACCACTGACTTGCCGGCGGAAATGGCCCTCAGGATCAGAGTCCGGGCCGGCTCCAGACCCCCCATCACCTCCACCACGATCTCCACCGCCGGATCGTCCACCACCAGGAGGGGATCGGTGACAAGGCTTCCTGGTGGGAGGCTCACGGGCCGGGACCGCTGCGGATCGCGAACGGCCACCCGGCGCAGGGCGAGATCCGCCACCATCGGATGGCGCCCTTGCGGGTTGGTGAGAATGGAAGCCACGCCGGCTCCCACCGTGCCAAGTCCAAGCAGGCCAACACCGATAGTCATGGGTGGGGATCCCGGGAGACTGGATAGTAGAAAGTCTTCCGCCCTCGTTCGCCTGAGCTGCGTTCCACGGGAGTTGATGGCCTGCTGGGTCGGGGCTTCTCCTTTCCCCGCCTCACGCCTGAGCAGGCCCACGGGCCCGGCCTTCACCCCATGTCCAGCGCACAGGCTCCAAGACGCATGGTGGCGTCAGCGAGCCCTCAGCTGGAGGATGCGTGGCGTGTCTAGAGGCTGGAATCGGTAATCGATACTACGTTCTGGCGCACGCTCGACAAGCGAAGTCTGATTGATTTCCCACAGATGGATGAAGTCCTTGGCAGCAGAATGGGAAAAGATGCTGAACGTCATGGTTCGATTTCCATCTTTCACCATTCGCCCATCGTCGACAGAATGAAGGCAGTCAATCGAACAAAACAGGTCAGTTCACCTGCTTTCCTTTGTCGAGCTTGAATCTTCCATGAATCCGAGTGTCAGCAAAAGCTATGTCCTAAAGCAGGAGTGCCGAAATGAGAGCTAAGCCTTTACAAGCACCCCACGACGTTCAATTTGTGCCAATGAAGAAGCTGCACACTTGACGTTGCCACCAGCCCCGGAGACGATTGTTCACATTCTCGACGGGGGTTGTCGTTCACATGATCCGCCGATTCGGCAGTCCCAAGCAGCGATTTAGCTTCGTTCGTCAGCCCTCCCCCACCTTCCCCATGACCTTCACCCTCCCGCGGCCTCCCGTATCGTCCCCCGCTCGGCACCCCTCCCCCCGCAGCCAGCAGCGCACCGGCCGTACGGTGCCCGCCACCTGCAGGATCGGGGATTTCCGGATCGTGGACCCTCCCTTTGCCATTCCCCAGGAGAGGCTTCTCACGTTTCTGGTTGACATCTTCGCTCGGGCTGCCATCGCCCAAAGGGAACACACCAACATGGATTCCGCAAGGGCCCTGTACGCCAAATTGTTCGACCGCTTCGGCTGCAGCCCAAGGCTTCTTTCGCGTCGATTCACTTATACGGAGGATTTCCTTTTGCCACCCGAAGAATGGAAGGTGTTTGATCCTGAAGACCCTCTCAGCCTCGGGGGGTGGGGGCGCCGCCGCGAGGCCTTCAAAGACTTCACCCATCGGATCTTCAACGACCTGTTTGCCGGGCAGCAGACGAAGCCCTCGAACCTGCTGCACGTCACCTGCACCGCCTACGAATCCCCCAGCGCCCCCCAGCTGCTCGCCAGCTCTGAAGGGTGGACCGACACCACCGTCACTCAGGTGTATCACCACGGATGCCACGCCTCGGTCCCGGCCCTGCGGGTGGCCTCCGCTCTGGTGGCCGGTGCCATGGCCCAGGGCCGGCCAGAGGAGGCCATCGTGGATGTGGTCCATACGGAACTGCACACCCTGCATGCCGATCCCATCCGACGGACTCCGGATCAGATCGTCGGCCACAGCCTTTTTGGCGATGGCGTCATTGCCTACAAGCTCTGGTCGCCGGAGTCTTCCCACAGGGAACCCCGCCGTTCCTTTGAGCTGCTGGCCACCCACGAGTACATCATCCCCGATACGTCCGAGCTGATGCAGTGGAGCATCGTTGACAGCGGCATGCACATGATCCTGGACAAGGCCATCCCTGACCGAATCGCCGAACACGTCAACGTCTTCGTTCATGATCTGTTCAAGCGGGCGGGGCTGATGAAATCCCGCGACTTTCCCGACTCAGTTCTGGCGGTACACCCGGGTGGTCCCCGCATCCTCGACAAGGTCAGGGATGCCCTGAACGTTAAGGAGGAGCGGATGGCCTGGTCACGCCGGCTCCTGCTGGAGCGTGGAAACCTCTCCTCCGCCACCGCGCCTCACATCTGGGCCGACATCCTCTCGGATGACAGCATCCGATCTGGGACCCTCGTCACCACGATCGTGTTCGGCCCGGGACTGACGGCAGCCGGTGCCATCCTGCGGGTGCTCTGAACGCAGCAGAGTTTTCCATCATCAGCAGGAAAAATGAGTAAGTGGTTGGAGATTCTCCAACCACTTTTTTCATGCTCGGCAGGGGATCAGTCCTGCCGTTTTGCGATCAGGAGAACCTCGTCGCAGGGCAGGGGAACGTCTCGGAAGGCTCGGAAGCCACTGTCGGCTGCGAGCTGCTGAAGCGTCCGGGTGCTGTAAAAGCGTCCTTTCCCGCGGGCGAGGGCGAGAAAGTAGATGCCCATCAGGCTGTTGATCAGCGGGCCGCGGCCGTGGTCGGCGGTGACAGGAGTGAACACCACAAGTTTTCCCTTGGGCGCGAGGGCTTGGCGTGCCCTGGTGAGCAATCCGCGGATTTCCTCGGGCGAGAGGATGTCGATCACATGGGCACACAGGATGATGTCGTAGCCGCCAGGGAGCTGGTCCTGCAGCAGGTCGACGCCAACGGTGTGCAGTCGGGAAGCCTCGGGGTGGGCATCGAAGGTCCGGCGGGTCCGCTCGATCACCACCGGCAGATCCGCCACGGTGACGAGGGCCTGAGGATGGTGATTAACGATCGCCATGGCCAGGTCACCGTCGCCACCGCCAAGATCGAGGATCCGCAAGGGACCGGAGAACACACTGTGCCGGGCAACGGCCTCCCGGTTGATGCTGCTGTAGGCCCGCATGAACCTCGAGAATATCGGGCCATTGACGGGATCGCCCGCCACCGCGGCATAGAAATTCTGACGGTCGTGGCCGTAGAGCCTGCTGAGGCCCTCCGGTCGGCCATGGCGCACGCTGTCCTCCAGGGAGAGCAGGGCCGGGGCGATGACGGTGTCGGTGTAGTCGAGCCAGGTGCGCAGGAAGGTGTCCCGGCGGAGAAGCGGAGCGTACGCATGCCGCACCCTCCAACCCTGGCCGCTGCGGGAAAGCAGGCCGGCCCCGGCCAGGGCCTGCAGAAGGATGTCCACCCCATAGGGGGAGCAATGGCACAAGGCGGCCAGCTCCTTTTCGCTGCTGCCCGGGCGATCGATCAGGGCATCAAGGATTCCGGTATTGGCGGCCGCCACCAGGGATCGCTGGGCGAGGGTGCCGGAAATGGTTCGCTCCAGCGGAGCGGGATCCGCGACAAGCCGTTGCAGCAGTCGGCGCAGTCCCCCCGCCAGTGTGCGGGCGGGCTGGGCGGAGGCTGGTGTGATTGGAAGGGAAAGCATTCGGAAGGAGGGATCAGCAGCGGTGACAGCCTTGTCCGAGGAGGGACAGACTGAGCAGGGATGGAAGGAATGATGAATTAGCTCTTTCCACTGGCCTTATACTTGTCCGCTATGGCTTATGCAATCTAAGCTCTTCCAATTGTTGATAACTTAATGTCGATCGTGCCTTTTCTTCGACTTGCCTCGAGCCTTGCTGAGATCCGGTGGGGCACTTGCCGTTGGGGCGCCCGAGGTGGCAGCCGCAGCCAGTGCTGGCACCCCGGCAGCCCTCGGGACTGTTGCGGTTTTCGAACAGGCTTCTACAGGATCGGTTAAGGTCCCATTCATGCCCTACTATGCGGTGGCTTCGTGCATCGTGACTCCCCCCCATGGCACCTACTCTCCGGTCTCTCCTCAAAGGCAGAGGCACCCTGAAGTTCCTCCTCCCTCTGGCCGCCGTCTCAGGCGCCCTCACCTTCGGCGCCCCCTCCGCCCACGCCCTTCAGGTCGGCAACCTTGAATTCGCCGACGGCACCGGTGACTTCGCCAGCGAGGTGAACATCACCGATCCCACTGACACCTTCAGCGTTCTGTTCAACACCGGTGCCAACCCCCTGGCGCTGGTGAGCGGTGCCGGCGGTCTGTTCGTTCCCCCCTTCGCCCCGGCCCCTCCTTCGGCTGCCGTGGGTATTTCCTCGGCTCTGGCGGGTTTCACTTTCTTCGCTCCGGTGAATCCTTTCCAGGCCCTCTACACCCTGGATAACGACACCGCCTTCACCTTCTCCAACGGCGTCACGGTGGGGATCTTTGGTGGGGTCCAGTTCCTGGTGACCCAGGGCGGCACGGCCGTTCAGGTGGAAGTGACCCAGAACTTCGCCCCTGACCTCACCTCCTTCGTCACGGGTCTCCCTGGTGGTGCGGTGGTTGTCACCGCTGGTGCCTTCACCTTCAACGACACGATCCAGACCACGGGTGGTTCCTACTCCGCTCAGGTCAACGTGGCACGGGAGGACACCGTCCCTGGCCCCCTGCCCATCCTGGGTGCCGGCGTTGCCTTCGGCTATTCCCGTCGTCTGCGAAAGCGCGTCAAAACGGCCGCCGTTTCTGCTTGATCCGGCAGCCCACGTCGGGCCATCCACCCGGACTCTTCAGACCCTGCTCAATGAGCGGGGTCTTTTTTTGGATCCGAGTCGGAGTCGGGACTTCGTTCCAGGTGAAAAGCCTCAACGCTCTGCTAGGAACCCTCCATTGGCTTCAGGTGGAAGGCTCGGTTGTCAGGGAGCTGCTGCCAGCTGGCTCGCCTGCCCCTGCATGGTGCGCAGGATGTTGAGAAAGCCGTTGGCCCGCGAGGGCGTCAGGCTTGCCTGCAGGCCCGTCGCGGCGATGAAGGCGGGATCCAGGGCGGTGGCTTCGGCCGGCGTCAGGCCCTCCAACCCCTCGATCAGCAGGGCCAGCAGCCCCTTGGTGATCTGGGCATCGGAATCGCCGCGCCAGTGGAGCCGGCCCTCCTGCAGGCTGCCCACCACGTAGACCTGCGACACACACCCTTTCACCTTGAAGGCGTCCTGGCGCAGGTCGTCGGGAAAGGGCTCCAGCTTCTTGGCCAGCCACAGCACGTACTCGTAGCGGCGACGAGGGTCGCTGGTGCTCCCCAGCCGTTCCACGATCCGGTCGAGAGCGGGACTGCCGGTGGCCATGGACGGGGAGGAGGGAATCAGGACGGGCGGCGAAGCCTCAGCATCCCGGCCAGACCGGCCACGGCGAGCACGCCGAGGGGGGGCAAATAGGCCCATCCCTCCACACGAGGGTAGGGATCGGAGCGGCTCACCCGTGCGGGCGCAGCTGGGCTTGCCTCGGCCTCCGGCAGTTCGAGGTAATCGCGATGGCCCGGGCCCGCATCCACCTGCACCTCCCACTGGCGGCTGGCCTGGGGCGGCAGGGTGAAGACGATGCTGCCGTCGGCGCCGGTGCGCCCCAGTTCGATCGGGGTGCCCCCGTCGGGGGGGACGATCCGGACCGCAGCATCGCTGGCCGGCTGGCCACCGGAGAACTGGCTCTCCAGGCGAAGGGTCTCGGGGCCGGGGGCTGCCGCAGAGCGGTTCAGGGACTCGTTCAGTGTGGTGAGCCGCTCCAGGCTGCTCTCGATGGCGTGGGCGCGGACCTGCGAGGGGGCGACCACAAGACCGGCGAGGCTGATCAGCCCGGTGAACAGAAGGGGCTTCATCCGCGAATCAGGAGGCTTTCCAGCGACTATCGCTGCTTTTGCCCGCCTGCACCATCCTGGCGACCGAACTGACCATCATCGAGAGGGCGTCGCTCGAGGCGCCGCGGCTCTGGATCTCGGAGGTCATCACCCGCTCGGCAGCCGTCAGGGGACGGTTCTGGAGCGACGAGAGGATGGAATCCAAGGACGGCACGGATGCACTGCGCCGATCCTGGCAAACGATCGGGACCTTGGCTCGACGGCGGCCCCATCGTTAAGAGCTTGCAACCTTCCGCCGGCCCGCCGGCGTGAGATGGCAGTCACGCTCATCCATCCAGCCGTCGAAGGGGATGTCCCAGGGATCCCGGGGCAGGTCCGGGCTGACGCCGGCGGCGGGCAGCACCGCCAGGGCGGGCACCGCCGCCCAGCGCGGATCGGCCCGCAGCCGGTCGTACCAGCCGCCGCCGGAACCCAGCCGCAGACCACTGGGGGCCACGGCCAGGGCGGGCACCAGCAGCAGGGCCATGGCGGTGGGGTCGAGGTCGGGGCCCTGGGTCGGGGCCGGGATGCCGCAGGCATCGGCGGCCAGGGGATCGCCCGGTGCCCAGGGCCGGTACACCAGCTCGGTGCCGGCCACCGCCGGCAGGGCCAGCCGGCCGGCCCAGGCCGGGGCCAGGGGGCGCAGGTCGGGTTCGCTGCCGAGGGGCCAGTAGAGCCCCAGGCGGCCCGCCCGCCGCTCCAGCAGGGCTCCCAGATGCCGCTCGGCGGTCGCCAGGATCCCCGGGGCAGCCACAGCCAGGCACTGCCGCCGACGGCGGCGGAACAGGCGCCGCAGCTCCTGCTTGGAGCTGCCTTCGCCGGCGGGCGGGCTCACCGCTGAAACCAGCCGGTCAGCGCCACCGCCAGGGCGTCGGCGGCATCGTCGGGGCGGGGGGGGTGCTCCAGATCCAGCTCCCGCATCACCGCCGCCAGCACCTCGTCCTTTTCGGCGTGGCCCGACCCCGCCAGCGCCAGCTTGATCTGCATCGGCGGGTACTCCACCACCGGAATGGCGAAGCGCGCCAGGGTCATCATCACCACCCCCCGGGCCTGGACCACGGCAATGGTGGTGCTGGAGCGGTAAAAGAAGAACTTCTCCACCGCCGCCAACTCGGGCCGCCAGCGACGCACGATCACCCGCAGATCCCGGGCGATCTCCACCATGCGGTCGCCGTCGCTGCGGCCGGGTTCGGTGCGGATCATGCCGCAGTCGAGCAGGCGCTGGTGGCCGCCGCCCGCGGCGGAACGGCCTTCCACATCGATCACCCCGTAGCCGACGCGCGCCAGCCCCGGATCGATGCCAAGGATCCTCACACCGTGTTCCTCACCCCGCCAGGGCCAGCTGGAAGGCGGAGGGGTCACCGGCGGGGCGGTCGAACACCTTGCAGAACGTCTTCACCACCCGCTCGCCGGAGTCGATCTGCTCGAGGGGGTCCTTGCGCAGCCGGTGGCGCAGGCAGCAGGCCACCACCCGGGCCACGTCGTCGTCGCTCACCTCGACATGGCCCTCGAAGGCCGCCAGGGCCCGGGCGGCCCGGTTGGTGACGATGTCGCCCCGCAGTCCGTCCACGTCCAGCTCGCCGCAGACCGCCGAAATGCGGATGCGCAGGTCGTCGTCGATGGCCACCTGGGGTAGCCGCTCCTGGGCCTCCACCACCCGGGCCTGCAGGGCCTCCTGGGTGCTCTGCAGCCGGTCGCTGAAGCTGTCGGGATCGGCATCGAAGCTGGTGCGCTGATCCACCACCTGCACCCGCAGCTCCGGATCCCGCACGGTGCGCACCTCCACGCTCATGCCGAAGCGATCCAGCAGCTGGGGCCGCAGCTCACCCTCCTCCGGGTTGCCGGAGCCGATCAGCACGAAGCGGGCCGGGTGCCGCACCGACACGCCCTCCCGTTCCACCGTGTTCCAGCCCGAGGCGGCCGAATCCAGCAGCACGTCCACCAGGTGGTCGTCGAGCAGGTTCACCTCATCGACGTAGAGCAGGCCGCGGTTGGCCTTGGCCAGCAGCCCCGGCTCGAAGGCGCGCACGCCCTCGCTGAGGGCCTTCTCAATGTCGATCGTGCCGCAGAGGCGGTCTTCGGTGGCCCCCAGCGGCAGGTCGACCATCGGCACCTGGCGGGCCTCCACCGGCAGCTGTTCGCCCCGCTCGGCCCGCTGGCGCACCTCGCTGCTCTGCAGGTCGGGGTCGCTCGGCGAGCTGTTGTAGGGGTCCCCGGCCACCACGTCGATCGCCGGCAGCAGATCGGCGAGGGCCCGGATGGTGGTGGATTTGCCCGTGCCCCGGTCGCCCATGATCATCACCCCGCCGATGCGGGGATCGATCACATTGAGCAGCAGCGCCAGCTTCATCTCCTCCTGACCCACGATGGCGGTGAAGGGGAAGACCCTGCGCTTCCTGGTTGGCGTCACGGACGGCTTGCGGGCGGAGCCCCGGATTGTTTCACAGCCGCCCCTGGGGCCGCCCCCTGGCCTGCCCCCGGGGCCGCCGGCGTCGCCACCGGAATCAGCGACAGCACCTGGGGCGGTGTGGCGTCGGCCGGGTAGATCAGCCGCACCCGCAGCTGCCGTTCCTGGCCGGGGCGCAGGCTGACCGTGCCCAGGCGCGGACCCTCCTGGCCCGCCCGCAGCACCAGGTGGAAGCGGCGCCGACCCCCCGGGCCGCCCGCGTCGTTGTCGAGGCCGCTGACCTCCACGGTGCCCCGGAACATCACCGCCCGCGCCGGGGTGGTGTTGAAGCGCAGGCCCCCCAGGGGCTGGTCGGTCTTGATCGGCGATTCCAGGGCCACCGCGAGCTGCACCGGCCGGGGGGTGTCGTTGCGCAGCGGCAGGCTGAGGTCGTAGGTGACGCCGTAGTTGCCATGGGCCGCCCAGGCGGTGCCCGGGTAGAAGGCGCGCAGGGGAGCGGTCTGCACCTGGCCGGTGCCCAGGGTGCCCCGTTCCAGCGACGCGATCGGCCAGGAGATCGGGGCCCGGCTCACCGAGAGGGTCGTCCGCCCCGGATCGGTGATCCGTCCCACCCAGGCGCTGCCCTCCTGGACCCCGCTGACGCGGGAGTAGATCATCGGGCCCTTGGCCCCCCGGGGGCTGGGGCTGTGCTCCTTCGGGCTGAGACCGCCCTGCAGCAGGCGCTGCCAGACGGCGGGATCCGGCGGGCGATCAACGGGGCCGAAGGCCGCCAGGGTGGCCACGTCCACCGGACCGTCGCTGTTGAGGCGCAGCTGCAGGTTGAGGCCATTGAGCAGCGGATCGAGGCCGCGCACCGGCAGGGGCAGCACCATCAGGGTGCTCAGCTGTCCGGGCGGCAGCGTCCAACCCTCCGGCACCAGGGGGCTGCGCTGCCGGGCCAGAAGTTCGGTGGCCACCCGGCTGCCGGGGCCGGCCCAGATCGGGGTGCTGCCCTGCTCCATCAGGGCCGGCAGGGGCAGGAAGGGGGCCGAGGGCTGGTCGGGGTTCACCGACTGGGACAGGGCGGTGGAGCCCGCCACGGTCCGCAGCTTGACCGGGACGCTGCCCCGCGGGGCCGCCACCACCGCCAGCCACAGGGTGGAGTCGAGGCTTTCGGGGGTGCCGGCGTAGATGTGATGGCTGAACAGCTCGAAGGGGCCGCTGACGGCGGCGTTCAGGTGTGCCGCCGGCACGCCCAGGGGCCGGCCGTCGTAACCCCGCTGGCCATCGAAGGTGGACAGCAGGATGCCGGGCCCCTTGATCACCTCGGGGTTGTTGTCGTTCACCATCGGCACGGCGTCCAGCCGGCCGGGCAGGGGCGCCACCGTGCCCGGGCGCAGCACCGGCGGTGTCGGGGCGGGCTGCGGCTGCGCGAGCAGCGGTCCGCCCAGGGCAACGAGCCCAAGAGCGGGAAGAACCAGGGCGCGGATGGAGGCGTTCATCAGCGTTTGACGAGGGTTTTGGTGACGGCCCCGGCCATCGCACGGATCAGCTCGGCGGAGCGGGGATCGTTGAAGGGCCCCTTGACCATCACGGCCAGGACGGCCCGCTGGCCGTTGGGCAGCTGGATCAGGGCGGTGTCGGAGTAGGCGATGCCGATGTCGCCGGTCTTGTTGTAAACGGTGATGCCCTCCGGCAGCAGCTCGCTGTCGGGATCGGAGGAGTCCTTGCCGAGCCCCATCAGCAGCCCGAGGGGGATCAGGGTGTTGGTGCGGGACGTGGCCATGATCTCGCGGAACAGGTCACGGGCCCGGGGTGTGAGCTTGTCGCCGGTGTCCACCAGGGCGATGGAGCGGGCCAGATCCCGGGAGCTGGTGGTGTTGGTGCCGTCGAGGTCGGGCAGCCAATTGTTCACCGCCGTGGCCGTCAGGCCAAGGCTGCGGAAGCGGGTGTTGAGGGCGGTCTTGCCGCCCAGGCGGCGGATCAGCAGGTTGGTGGCGGTGTTGTCACTCACCCGGATCATCTCCGTGGCGGCCTCGAAGAAGGGGAAGCGGGTGCCCAGGGGCTTGTTGGCCATCCAGCCGGCGCCGCCGCCCACCACCTCCTTGGTGAGCGGCATGGGCTCGTTCCAGCGCAGCTTGCCGCCATCGAGATCCTCCAGGCCGACGAGCAGGATCGGCACCTTGATGGAGCTGGCCGCCGACAGGGGCAGGTCCGGCTGCAGCTGGGCGAAGCGACCGTCGTCGAGGACCAGCAGGAAGCCACTGGCGGTCAGCCCCTTCTGGGCTGCGGCCAGCCGGGCCCACTGCTGGCTGAGCCCGACGAGTTCCTGGCGCGGTTCGAACCGCCCCAGGGCCATGGGCCCCGTGCCGGGTCTCTTCGCCGCCGGTGCGGCTGGGGCTGGTGTGCCGAGCGCCCCCTGGACGAGGCGCGGCGCCATCAGCTTCAGGGCGGTGCCCACGATCACCCCCAGACCCACCCCGAGCACGATCAGCCGCAGCACCAGCCCCACGGGGCGGAGCCAGGGGTTGCTGCGGGGACGGGATGGACGGCCAGCGCTCACGGAAGCAGGACGTTGGGGCGATGTCCGACGCTAGTGGTCCTGGGAAGAAGGGAAAGGGCGACGGCTCGCCCAGCGCAACTGGCACACCATGCCCCGCAGCAGGGCCACCTCCGGGCCACTCACCTGAGCTCGCTGCAGCAGGGCCCGCAGCTTGGCCATCCGGGCGGCGGTGGTGTGGGGCAGCAGGAAGCCCACCTCCAGCAGCAGCTCCGTGGCGTCAGCGAGCATGGCCTCGATTACCCCCCGGGGGCAGGGGTCTGCCACGGCGGCAGCCGGCGGGGCCGGTGGGGCCGGAGGTTGCCCCTGGGCCAGAGCCCGATGCTCGACGCGGTGTAGATCGTGCAGCACCACCGCCACGGCATGGGAGAGGTTGAGGGAGCCGTGGGGGGTGGGGGTGGGAATCTGCAGCAGCCGGCCGGCCTGCAGCAGTTCGTCGTTGCTCAGCCCCCGGTCCTCCCGGCCGAACACCAGGGCCGACGGCAGGGCCCGCTCGCCCGCCAGCAGCCAGGCCAGGGCGTCCTCGGGGTCCTCCAGGGGCAGGGGTTCCCCCTCCGGACGGCCACTGGCCGCCACCACCCGTCCGCAGTCCGCCAGGGCGGCGGCCAGGGTGGGAAAGACGGTGGCCCGCTGCAGCAGGGGCAGCCCCTTCACGGCCATCAGGCGGGCCTCCTCGCCGAGGGGATCGCAGCGGGGGGCCACCAGGCGCAGATCGTTGATGGCGTAGCTGCGGCAGAGCCGGGCCACGCTGCCCACGTTCAGGGGCCCGGCCGTTTCCACCAGGACCAGCTTGGGGCTCAAGGCAGGGAGTGCAGAAAGGCCAGCAGATCGGCCATGGCCTGGGGTTCGGGCTGGAAGCTGGGCATCGGCGGTGTCCGGCCGCTGACCACCTGCTGGATCAGCTGGCGATCGTTCTTGCGCCGGTCGACGCCGTGAAGATCGGGGCCCACCAGCCCCTGGGCGGCCAGCCCGTGGCACCCGGCGCAATTGAGCCGGAACAGGCGGCCCCCATCGGTGGACGAGCCGGTGAGCTCAAGGGTCTGGCGGGTGTAGGGATCGCTGCGGGCCGCCGGCAGCAGCACCACCACCAGCAGGATGCAGGCCACCGCTGCCAGCGTCGCCAGGGCCGCCACCAGGCTGCGGCGCTGGACGGGAGCCTGTTCACCCCCGGCGGGGGTAGAGGGCGTCGCGGTGGCCGGGGTGGTGGAGGACGGGCTGATCACAGTGCTGAGGTGGGGCTCGCGATGCCGGCGGGGGTCGTGGAAGAATTGTGCATCGCCAGAACCGACGGACCCTCCATGATCGAACCCCTCCTCTGCGGCATCGTGCTTGGACTGATCCCCGTGACGCTCGTGGGTCTGTTTGTGGCGGCCTGGAACCAGTACCGCCGGGGAAGCGCCCTGGGGAGCTGAGCGTTCGTTTGAACACACCCTAGCCAGTCCGGCTGCCCCAGACAGGGCGCCGCGGTCCGGAACCCTGTCTCCGCCCCATTTCAGGTCGGCCAGCTAGTCCCAACCGGCTGCGGTGTCCTTGCCTGGGCCGCCGCCGGCCTCCTCCAGCAGCACCACCGTGCTGCCGCCGTAGCGGCGCTGATCGCGACATTGCCATCCAGGCGGAGGTTCCGGTACCCCATCGCTGGCGCATTCCCACACCAGAATCCCCCCGGGGGCCAGCCAGCCGCCCCTGAGCACCGCCGCCGCGATCGGGGCGTACAGGCCGGCGGCGTAGGGGGGGTCGGCGTAGATCAGATCGAAGACGCTGGGGTCGGTGCGGCCCAGCCAGCGGAGCACCTCATCGCCGTCCACCCGGCAGCGGGGGGCGGCCTCCGGTGCAGCCGAGCGGCCCTGCCGCACCAGGTCCAGATTGGCCCGGGCCACTGCGGCGATGCGGCGATCCCGCTCCACGGCCACCACCTCGGAGGCGCCGCGCTGCAGGGCCTCGCAGGCCATCACGCCGCTGCCGCAGCAGAGATCCAGCCAGCGGCTGCCGGGAACCCTGGCCGCCAGCAGGTTCATCACCGCCAGCCGCACCCGGGCGGCGGTGGGCCGGGCGGTGCTGCCGGGGGGGCTCTGCAGTCGGCGCCCGCCGCTCAGCCGCAGCGTCACAGGGAGCCGACCCAGTCGAGCCAGCGGCGCAGCATCGCTTCGCCCACGGGCCCGGATTTTTCCGGGTGGAACTGGCAGGCGGCGATGGTCCCCTGCCAGACCGCCGCCGTCACCGGGGTGCCGCCGTAGTCGACGAGGGCCGCCGTGGCCGTGGCCTCGGCCGGCTCGGCGGCGAAGGAGTGCACGAAATAGACCCAGGCCTCGGGCGTGGCGGCCGGCAGCAGGGGGCTGTCGGCCGCCGGGATCAGGGGGGCCCAGCCCATGTGGGGCAGGGGGTGGCCCGCCAGCCGCGGCAGGGAGCGAACGCGGCCGGCCAGCAGGCCCAGTCCTTCCGCTCGGCCCTCTTCGCTGGTTTCGAACAGCAGCTGAAGGCCCAGGCAGATCCCCAGCAGCGGGCGGCCGCTGGCGCAGGAGCGGCGCAGGGCCGGCTCCAGCCCGGCCGAGCGCAGCCGCTCCATGGCCGGATCGAAGGCGCCCACGCCCGGCAGCACCAGGGCGTCGCAGGCCCCCAGGTCCGCTGGGCCATGCACGCTCACCAGCTCGGCACCGAGCCGCGCAAAGGTGCGCTGCACCGAATGGAGGTTGCCCATGCCGTAGTCGATCAGGCCGATGCGGCTCATGGCTGGCTGACGCTCGGGACTCGTTCGGCCGGATGCTCCAGGGCCGGTGAGGCCGGCAGGTGGAGGCCGTTGAGGTGGTCG
Source organism: Cyanobium gracile UHCC 0139 (assembly GCF_034931325.1). Lineage (GTDB taxonomy): Bacteria > Cyanobacteriota > Cyanobacteriia > PCC-6307 > Cyanobiaceae > Cyanobium > Cyanobium gracile_B. The sequence continues at coordinate 277,533 of NZ_JAYGHX010000003.1, forward strand.
ATGAACTGATAGAGCCGGCCGACGCGGCGTTTGTCGAAGCGGAGCCACAGGCACGGCCGCAGCAGACCGTTGTCGTCGACGCCCTCACCGGTCTGGATGGCGCCCTCCTCCAGCAGGTCGGCGAAGCGGCGGTTCAGCTCCGGCAGCAGGCTGCGGGGCACCTCGGCGTTGAGCAGCAGTTCGATGCGGTCCTGCCCCAGCTGGGCGCTGTGGAACACCCGGTAGAACCGGCAAATGTGGGCCACGGCCTCTTGGGCACCGGAGGCTTCCACCATCAGATCCACGTCTTCCGGGGAGATCAGGCCCCGGGTGGCGAGCTCCTGGTGCACGTTGCGCTTCCAGACCTTCCAGAAATCGTCGCCCTCCGGCGAGAGCAGCACCAGGGGAATCGGCGACGTACGTCCGGTCTGGATGAGGGTGAGGCACTCGAACAGTTCATCGAGAGTGCCGAATCCCCCGGGCATCACCACGAGGGCATCACTCTCCATCAGGAAGAAAAGTTTGCGGGTGAAGAAGTAGCGGAAGTAGAGGAGGCGCCCGTCGCAGGCGCTCACGTAGGGGTTGGGATGCTGCTCGAAGGGCAGATCCACGTTCAGCCCGATGCTGTGCTCGCAACCCGCGCCGCTGTTGGCGCCCTCCATGACACCGGCCCCGGCTCCTGTCATCACCTCAAAACCGGCCTCCACCGCCTGCCGGGCGACGGCCTCGGCCAGCTGGTAGCAGGGATCATCGCGGCGGGTGCGGGCGGAGCCGAAGACGCTGATCTTGCGGGCGCTGCGCCTGGGGCGGAACACCTCCAGGGCCTCGCTGATATCGGCCAGACAGCCGGCGATCAGGCGCCACTCCTCCTCCTCCTTCTCCTGGCGCGCCACCTGCAGCAGGGACACCACGGCACGCTCGATCTGGCGGCGCTGAGGGTGGCCGCGCAGGGCTTCGGCGAGGGCCTGCAGGGGACTGATGCCCGCCGCCGGCGGAGGATTCGGGGGGAGAGGCGGCGTCAGCGGAGCGGCGTCAGAGGTATTTGGAGATGGTCCCGGAGAGGGTGTTCTTGGGGACGGCACCCACCACGGTGTCGACCTTCTGGCCACCCTTGAAGAGCATCAGGGTGGGAATGCTGCGGATGCCGTACTGGCTGGCGACGTTGGGATTCTCGTCGGTGTTCAGCTTGTAGACGCGGATCTTGCCTTCGTATTCCTTGGCGATCTCATCGACGATCGGCGCCACCATGCGGCAGGGGCCACACCAGGGTGCCCAGAAATCGACCAGCACGGGCACATCACTCTTGAGCACGTCTTGCTCGAAGGAGGCGTCGGTGACGGCAGCGGCGCTGGACATTCCTTGCAGACTCGGGATGTAGTGAATCTAGCAACCGGGTTCGGCTGCCCTTCCCGGGAATGGGACCAGCGTTGCAGGCCGTAGCGGAAACCGTTGCCTCGGCCAAGCGGCCGCGGGGAAACGGCGGGGGAAGACAAAAAGCCCGGACACGCCGGGCCGGGGGGTGTGAGGAGTGTGCGAGCCGGAGCCCCCACATGCAGAGGTTAGCCCCCATCTCGCCTTGAGGCCGTGGCGTCCAGACCTGGGACGGCCTACTTGCCCATGCCCAGCTGCTGGGCCTTCTGGTACACCTTTCCTTCGGTCAGCAGGGACGGAGCCACCACCACCTCCACCTCACGCATCTCCTTGAGGGTGCGGGCCCCCAGGGTGCCCATGGAGGTGCGGATGCAGCCGAGCAGGTTCTGGGTGCCGTCGTCGAGGCCGGCCGGGCCGCGCAGGATCTTCTCCAGGCTGCCGGTGGTGCCCACCTTGATGCGGGTGCCCCGTGGCAGCACCGGGCTGGGGGTGGCCATGCCCCAGTGGAAGCCGCGGCCGGGAGCTTCGGCGGCCCGGGCGATGGGGGAGCCGATCATCACCGCATCGGCCCCGCAGGCCAGGCACTTGCAGATGTCCCCGCCGGTGACGATGCCGCCATCGGCCACCACCGGCACATAGCGACCACTCTCCCGTTCGTAGTCGTCCCGGGCGGCGGCGCAGTCGGCCACGGCCGTGGCCTGGGGAATGCCGACGCCGAGCACCCCCCGGGACGTGCAGGCGGCGCCGGGGCCGATGCCCACCATCACCCCGGCGGCCCCCGCACGCATCAGCTGCAGGGTGACGTCGTAGGTGACGCAGTTGCCGATCACCACCGGCACACCGAGGTCGCGGCAGAGGGCGGCCAGGTCGAGGGTCTGGCGGCCTTCGGGGCCGATGTGCTCGGTGGAGACCACGGTGGCCTGCACGAAGAAGAGGTCGGCGCCCGATTCCGCCACCGCCGCCCCGAAGCGCAGGGCGGCCACCGGAGTGGCGCTCACGGCGGCGATGCCGCCGCCCGCCTTGATCTCGGCGATCCGCTGACGCACCAGGTCCTCGCGGACCGGCTGGCTGTAGAGCTCCTGCATCAGGCCCACGAACTCCTCGCGGCCCACCGAGGCGATCTTCTCCAGGACCGGTTCGGGATCGTCATAGCGGCACTGGACGCCTTCGAGGTTGAGGACTCCGAGCGCCCCCAGACGGGTGAGCTCGATGCACATGCCCACGTCCACCACCCCGTCCATGGCGCTGGCGATGATCGGGATCTCCCGCTGGATCCCCCCCAGGCTCCAGCTGCTGTCGGTCACCTCGGGATCGACGGTGCGACCACCCGGGACCAGAGCGATCTCATCGATGCCATAGGCGCGGCGTACGGTCCGGGAGCGACCGAGCTGAATGTTCACCGTTGGACGGACACAGTGGGCACAAACTATCAACCGGTCCGCGACGGCCCCGGCGCGAGCCTGTGCTCAGGATCACTCCCGGCCGCGGAAGTCGTTCCAGCGGCGGCTCCAGTCGGCGAAGACCTGGTCCCGGTCGCTCTTGCGCACCAGCCGGGTGGCGGTGAACCGGAGCGCGGCGATCAGGCCCACCAGTTCCAGCAGGCCGCCCACCAGGGGCAGGCTGTCCAGGGTGCCGATCAGGGACGCGTAGACCCGCAGCAGCAGCACCACACCGATCAGGATCGCCAGCCCCTTGAGGGGGCCACGGAAGCGCTGCCACTGGGCCTGCAGTTCGCCGCTGCCGAGCCAGTCCTTGATCTTCTGCAGCAGCAGCTCGAACTCGCCGCCGCCCTCGCCGTCCGTCTCGGCGGAGCCCTCCAGGGGGGGCACCTCCAGGGTGGCGGTGATGCCGGGTTCCGGCTCGCTCCCCGGGGTGGGCACCGGCGCCGGGATCTCGCTGTCGGCTTCGGCCAGGGGCTCGAAACCGGCCGAGATCGGTTCCGGTTCCGGCTCGGGAGCCACGTCGAACGGCTCAGGGGCCGGGTGTTCCGACTCAGGGGTCGTGGCGTCCGGCATTGTCACGGCCGGTTCCGTCTCCCACGGCTGCGCCGAAGGTCCGTTCTCCTGGGGCTCGGGGCTGGAGGGGGGCTCGGGGCTGAAGGGGGTCTCGGCCATGGCAGGCGCCGGAAGCTCACGGCGGAGCTTACGGCCCTTTTCCCCCGTCGCCCGGGAGGTGTGCAGGCAGTTCAGCTGTCGAGCGGAATCAGCCCGCCGCGGCCGGAGAGGGGCCGGACCGGCAGGCGCAGCGGAAAGCGGTCCTCCACCAGCCAGGTGATCAGCTCGGCGCCGATCGCCTCCGCCAGCCGGGGGCTGTGGGCCGGAGCGGCGGTGACGCGGCGCCCCTCCACCTGGATCCGGCCGGATCGGAGCCGGGCGTAGCTGACTGAACCGAGGCGGGGCCGCAGGCGGCGCGGTATGGAGACATCCAGCACCGGCGCCTCCAGGTCCTCGTTGCCGCAGGCGGCCTGGCGGGCCACCGCTTCGTTGATCAGGGGGATCGGCGCCGCCAGGCCCACCAGCAGGGCGGCGCCGTGGCCCTCGAAGAAGCAGGGCCGCAGCCATTCGGGCCGCAGGCCATGCAGATCCACGCTCACCGCCGCCACCGCCCCGGGGCTGAGGGCGTGGCCGGCGGCCGAGCGGGGCACGCTGGGCTGGTGGCCGCTGCCGCTGCCCACCACCCAGCCGATGGCCCCCGCCACCAGCACGGGTGATCCCGGCCCCAGCAGCGCCAGCCCCGGCATGGTCAGGCCGATGCTGCCGGCACCGCCGCAGCTGTGCAGGGCATTGCCGAACGGTCCCAGCACGGGGCCCCAGGGGCTGCGCAGCACCCCTTCGGCACTGCTCACGGCCACCAGGCCATTCTCGGTGATGCCCCGGTGCAGCAGCAGCCGGCCGGAGCCGATCCGCTCCAGATCCAGCTGGGCCTGCAGGTCCCGGCGGGGGTGCAGGGCGGTGATCTCTCCGGAGGCGGTGAGGGTCACGGTCCCGCCCCGCAGCAGCCGGTCGAGCAGGTGGGCCCCCGCCTGCCGCTGGGCTTCCCCGAGCCCACCGCCGATGGGCAGCACCAGGTCGCCACCGCCGCCGCCGCTCTGGGCGCCGAAGGATTCCAGCTGGGCGTCCCGGAAGCGGATCGGGGGATCGCTGGGGCCGATGTTGAGGTGCAGGCTGGCCTGATCGGTGAATTCGGCATTGGCCGCCACCACCACGTCGGTGGCCGCGTAGGCCTCCGCCAGCCCGGCTTCGGCCACCAGCCGGCGGAAGTCGGCGGCGGCCCGCACCCGCAGCAGACCCTTGCGCTGGCGCTGGCGCAGGGCCGATTCACTCCGGGCCGGCAGGGTCATCGATAGAGTGGGTTGTGCCCCATACGGTCTTGCATGGCGGATCCAACCGGACCCGGTGAATCCGACGGACGGATCATCCAGACCGACCTGCGCAATGAGATGTCGCGCTCCTACCTGGAGTATGCGATGAGCGTGATCGTGGGCCGGGCCCTGCCCGATGCCCGCGACGGCCTCAAGCCAGTGCACCGGCGCATCCTCTACGCGATGTACGAGCTCGGCCTCACGAGCGATCGGCCCTACCGGAAATGCGCCCGCGTGGTGGGGGAGGTGCTCGGCAAGTACCACCCCCACGGCGACACGGCCGTCTACGACGCCCTGGTGCGCATGGCCCAGGACTTCTCCATGCGGATGCCCCTGATCGACGGGCACGGCAACTTCGGCTCGGTCGACAACGATCCGCCGGCCGCCATGCGGTACACGGAATCGCGCCTGCAGGCCCTGACCACCGACAGCCTGCTCGAGGACATCGAAGCCGAGACCGTCGACTACATCGACAACTTCGACGGCTCCCAGCAGGAACCCACCGTGATGCCGGCCCGGGTGCCGCATCTGCTGCTCAATGGCTCCTCCGGCATCGCCGTGGGGATGGCCACCAACATCCCCCCCCACAACCTCACCGAACTGATCGACGGGCTGCTGGCCCTGATCGACGATCCAGAGATCGAGGATCGCGCCCTGATGGCGATCATCCCCGGCCCCGATTTCCCCACCGGCGGCCAGATCCTCGGCCGCCGCGGCATCCGCGAGACCTACACCACAGGCCGCGGTTCGATCACCATGCGCGGCGTGGCCTCCATCGAAACCGTGGAAGCCAAGGGCCGCCCCGACCGGGATGCGGTGATCATCACCGAACTCCCCTACCAGACCAACAAGGCCTCCCTGATCGAGCGCATCGCCGAGCTGGTCAACGACAAGAAGCTCGAGGGCATCGCCGACATCCGCGACGAAAGCGATCGCGACGGCATGCGCATCGTGATCGAACTGCGGCGCGACGCCTACCCCCAGGTGGTGCTGAACAACCTGTTCAAGCTGACACCGCTGCAGAACAACTTCAGCGCCTACATGCTGGCCCTGGTGAAGGGCGAACCGGTGCTGCTCACCCTCGGCAGGATGCTGCGGGTGTTCCTCGAGTTCCGCATCGAGACGATCGAGCGGCGCACCCGCTACTTCCTGCGCAAGGCGGAGGAGCGCGACCACATCCTGCAGGGTCTGCTGCTCGCCCTCGACCAGCTCGATCCGATCATCGCCCTGATCCGGGCCGCCCCCGACACCGCCACCGCCCGGGCCCAGCTGCAGGAGCGCCATGGCCTGAGCGAGATCCAGGCCGACGCCATCCTGCAGATGCAGCTGCGGCGGCTCACGGCCCTGGAGGCCGACAAGATCCGGCTCGAGCACGACGACCTCGTCGCCAAGATCGCCGACTACAAGGACATCCTCGGCCGCCGGGAGCGGGTGCTGGGGCTGATCCAGGAGGAGCTCCAGGTGCTCCGCGCCCGTTACGACTCCCCCCGCCGCACCGAGATCCTCGATCTCGAGGGCGGGCTGGAGGACATCGATCTGATCGCCAACGAGCGCTCGGTGGTGCTGCTCACCGAGAACGGCTATCTCAAGCGGATGCCGGTGAGCGAGTTCGAGGCCACCAGCCGCGGCACCCGCGGCAAGGCCGGCACCCGCAGCCAGGGCGAGGAGGCGGTGAAGCTGTTCATCAGCTGCAACGACCACGACGCCCTGCTGCTGTTCAGTGACCGGGGCGTGGTGTATTCGATTCCCGCCTACCGGGTGCCGATCTGCAGCCGTTCCGCCAAGGGCACGCCGATCGTGCAGCTGCTGCCGATTCCCCGCGAGGAGGCCATCACCTCCCTGCTGGCGGTGAGCGCCTTCGACGACGACGTCCAGCTGGTGATGCTCACCAGCGGCGGCTATATCAAGCGCACCCGGTTGTCGGCCTTCAGCAACATCCGCTCCAACGGCCTGATCGCCATCTCCCTCGAGGACGGTGACGCCCTGCGCTGGGTGCGGCTGGCCCTGCCCGGTGACAGCGTGCTGATCGGTTCCCTCAAGGGGATGACGATCCATTTCCGCCTCAGTGACGAGGAGCTCCGCCCCCTGGGCCGCACCGCCCGTGGCGTGCGGGCCATGAACCTGCGGCCCGGCGACGAGCTGGTGAGCATGGATGTGCTCACGGCGGAACTGGCGGACCGCGTCGCCAGCACGGCCGAACTCGGCGCCGACGAGGAGGAGGGTGACGAGGTCGTCCCCAGTGAGGGTCCCTGGGTGCTGGTGGCCAGCGCCAGTGGCCTCGGCAAGCGGGTGCCGGTGGATCAGTTCCGGCTGCAGCGCCGCGCCGGCATGGGCCTGCGGGCGATCAAGTTCCGTCGCGACGGCGACGTGCTGGTGGGCCTCAAGGTGCTTGGGGCCGGCGAGGAGCTGCTACTGGTGAGTGAGCGGGGGGTGATCGTGCGCATGAAGGCCGACGCCATTCCCCAGCAGTCCCGGGCGGCCACCGGGGTGCGACTGCAGAAGCTGGATGCCGGGGATCGCCTCACCGAGGTGGTGCTGGTGCCGCCGGCCGCCGAGGAGGAGGAGCTGGCCGACGGGGCGGCGGTGGACACCGTTGAGCCCATCGCCGGTGCTTCACCGGAAGACGCGCCCACGGCGGACGCCCCCGGGGCCCCGGCCGGCCAGGACTCCACCGACGCTGAGCTCACCGACCCTGATCCCACCGACGACTGAGTCCCCACGGAGGCTCAGCGCTGGCCAAGGGCCCAGAGCAGCAGCACCCCGTAGCCGGCCAGGCTGGCCAGCTGCAGGCCCAGCTCCAGCCGTTCGATCCGACGTTCGAGCGGTGGGCGCTCCGGGCCATCGTCCAGGCTGGCGACGCGATCCAGCCGGTTGGCGCACCAGATGAACTCGCAGAAGAACACCAGGGTCACCAGGTAGGAAAAGGCGTACAGCCCGTCGAGCACGGTGAGATAGGGCAGGGAGGGCAGGGAGTCGCGGTAGGCCTGCTGCATGAACACCAGCGTCAGCAGGATCACCGGCGGGATCGCCAGGCGCTCGGAGCTGAAGCTGGCCCGCAGGTTGGGGGTCAGCAGCATCACCACCATCGTGATCGTGAGGGGCAGCAGCCACTTCACCAGCGCCGCCCAGCCGATCGGGTCGTAGAGCAGCTCCATTTCCACACCGCCGCGTCTGGGGAACAGGCGCCAGCTGCGCAGCCGGTAGCCATTCATGTTGCTGCGGCGGCTGACGCCGGAGGCGGCGCTGTCGGCCTCCAGCCGGATCCTGGGCGGGTCGGCGATCGCCGCCGGGAAGCTGGGATCGGCCACCAGACGGATCTGCAGGGGCAAGGTACCGAAGGGGTAACCCCGGTAGTCGATCTCATCGGAGTAGAAGTTGCCGTTGAAGCGGTAGTCGCGGCCGAGATCCGCCCCCAGCCGCAGCGGACCGCTGCTGGCCTCCAGCAGCGAGTCCCAGGGCTCCACGAGATTCTGGAAGCGCACCAGCGAGAGGGGATCCACGCCGGCCGCCAGCCACCGCCCCATCACCGCCGCCGGTGCCGACAGCCGCAGCGTCCCCTCGACGCTGAAGGTCTTCTCCTTCGAGGAGAAGCGGTAGACGTTGTCCACCGCCATGGCGACCCGGATCGTCACTCCGGAGGGCTTCACCACCGGTGGCGGCGTCGGCACCCCCGCTCTCGGCAGGGCGGATCCCGGACCCGTCAGCAGGGCCAGGATCAGGAGCAGGCCCAGGCAGGCCAGCGTTGCCAGCCGCCGGCCGCCGACGCCGCGCATGGCCGTGGTGCAGGATGAGCCATCACCGTACCGGCGAGATGGCGAGGGACGTGCTGGTGCTCGGTGGCGGCCCCGCCGCCCTCTGCATCGCAGCGGCCCTGGCGGGCGAAGGGCTCGCCGTGGCGCTGCTGGCGCCCGACGATCCACGCGCCCCCTGGCCCAACACCTACGGCATCTGGGGGGACGAGGTGGACGCCCTGGGCCTGGGCCATCTGCTGGAGCACCGCTGGAGCCATACGGTCAGCTACTTCGGCGCTGGTGATCCGGACCCGGAGGCGGCGGCCAACCGCCCCACGGCCCATGGCCGCGATTACGGCCTGTTCGACCGCGCGGCCCTTCAGCGGCACTGGCTGGAGGCCTGCGGGCGTGGCGGGGTGGAGCTGCTCCAGGGGCTGGCCAGCGGTTGTGACGCCTCCGGGGCGCTGAGCGCGGTGGAGCTGGCGGATGGGCGCCGGCTGGAGGTGCGGCTGGTGGTGGACGCCACCGGCCATCAGCCGGTGCTGGTGAAGCGGCCCGACCGGGGGCCGGTGGCCGGCCAGTCGGCCTACGGCATCATCGGCCGCTTCTCGGCGCCGCCCGTGCAGGCCGATCAGTTCGTGCTGATGGATTATCGCGCCGACCACCTCAGCGAGGCGGAGCGGGCCGAGCCCCCCACCTTTCTCTATGCGATGGACCTGGGCGGCGGCCGCTTCTTCGTCGAGGAGACGTCGCTGGCCCTGGCCCCCCCGGTGCCCTTCGAGCTGCTGCAGCAACGCCTCCACCGGCGCCTGGCCCACCGCGGCGTGGTGGTGCTGGAGGTGGAGCACGAGGAATTCTGCCTGTTCCCGATGAACCTGCCCCTGCCGGATCTGCAGCAGCCGGTGCTGGGCTTCGGCGGGGCGGCGTCGATGGTGCACCCGGCCTCGGGCTACATGGTGGGCGCCCTGCTGCGCCGGGCCCCGGCGGTGGCGGTGGCGGTGGCGGCGGCGATGGCCGACGCCGATGCCCCCTCGGCCCTGCTGGCCCGTGCGGGCTGGGGCGCCCTCTGGCCCCCGGCCCTGCGGAGCAAGCATTCCCTCTACCAGTTCGGGCTGGGCAAGCTGATGGGCTTCTCCGAAGCCGAGTTGCGCCAGTTCTTCGCCAGCTTCTTCTCCCTCAGCGGCCCCCAGTGGTATGGCTTCCTGGCCAACACCCTGACGGTGCCGGAACTGCTGGCGGCCATGCTGCGCCTGTTCTCCCTGTGCCCCTGGGCGGTGCGGGCCGGCCTGCTGCTGCCGCCGCGCCGGCCCTAGGCGGCCAGCCCCAGCACCTCGGCGCTCTCACTGCGGATCCGCCGGCAGAGGTCGGCGTCGTCGCGGATCGAGGCGCCGTAGGAGGGCAGGATGCGCCTGAGGGTGTCCTGCCAGCCGTCGGGCAGTTTCTCGCGGAAGCAGGAGTGGAGGATCTCCAGGGCGATCGCCACGGCGGCCGACGCGCCGGGGGAGGCCCCCAACACGGCCACCAGGGAGGTGTCGGCGGCATGCACCACCTCGGTGCCGAACTGGAGCACCCCGCCGCGCCGGGCATCGGCCTTGATGATCTGCACCCGCTGGCCGGCCACCGCCAGGGTCCAGTCGGAGGGGCGGGCGTTCGGATAGAAGTCGCGCAGGGCGGCGAAGCGCTGATCGGCGTTGGCGAACACCTGGCCGATCAGGTACTGGGTCAGGGGCAGGTTGTCCCGGGCCACCGCCAGCAGCGGCAGCAGGTTGCCGGTCCGCAGGGAGCGGGGCCAGTCACAGAGGGAGCCGCTCTTGAGGAACTTGCTGGAGAAGCCCGCGTAGGGCCCGAACAGGATCCAGTGGCGGCCGTCGACGAGGCGGGTGTCGAGGTGGGGCACCGACATCGGCGGCGAGCCGGCGGCCGCCATTCCGTACACCTTGGCGTGGTGGCGGCTGGCCACGGCGCGGTCGCCGCAGCGCAGCCAGAGGCCGCTGACGGGAAAGCCGCCGTAGCCGCGCCCTTCCGGGATCCCTGAGTTCTGCAGCAGGGTGAGGGCCCCGCCGCCGGCCCCGAGAAACACGGTGCCCGTGTCGATCAGCCGGGTCTCCCCTGTGGTCTGGTCGCGGGTCTCCAGGCGCCAGCCCCCCTCCGGCCGCCGCCGCAGGGATTGCACCGCCGTGGAGAACCGCGCCTCGAAGGCCCCCCCGGCCCGCAGGTGTTCCAGCAGCTGGCTGGTGAGGGCGCCGAAGTTGACGTCGGTGCCGGCGGCGATGTGGGTGGCGCCGATCGCCTGGGCCGGGTCCCGTCCCTCGATCAGCAGCGGTGCCCACGCCGCCACCTCGGCGTGGTCCTCGCTGTAGGCCATCCCCCGGTAGCAGTGGTGGGCCGCCATCAGCCGGTGGCGTTCCCGCAGGTAGGCACGGCGCTCCTCCCCCAGCACGAAGCTCATGTGGGGGACGCCCTGGATGAAGGCTTCGGGGGAGCCCAGGGCCCCGTCCCGCACCAGATGGGTCCAGAACTGGCGTGACAGGTCGAAGGCTTCGTTGATGTCGAGCGCCTTGGCGAGGCTGATCGAGCCGTCCGGCGCCATCGGCGTGTAGTTGAGCTCGCAGTTCCCCGCATGGCCCGTGCCGGCGTTGTTCCAGGCGCTGGAACTCTCCTGGGCCTCCCGGGGGAGGCCCTCGACGAGCAGCAGGCGCAGGTCCGGCCGCAGCTGCCGCAGCAGGGTGCCGAGGGTGGCGCCCATGATCCCCGCCCCGACCAGGGTCACGTCGACGGTGGTCAGGGTCACGGGGTCAGCGGTGGGTTCGGTTCGGCGAGCGGGCCGGGCGACACGGTATCCGATGGCCGTCGGCGCCTGGCAGCATGGATCCTGTTGCGCCCCCGTGCCGCGGGTGAGAGTAGTGACGCAGGCTCCCCCGGCCATTCCCGATGGCCCGGCCGCTGGCGCCGACGAAGCCCAGGCCTGCCGGCAGGAGCTGCTCGGGCTGCTGCGGGGCGGATCTCCCGGTGCTGCAGCCCCCGCCGCCGGGCGCATCGAGGCCCTGATCGAGCGGCTGGAGCGTCTGCAGCCCGCCGATCTCACGGCCCAGGCCGGCCAGCTGGCGGGGGTGTGGGAGCTGCGCTGGAGCAGCAGTTCCCTGCCCTATCTGGCGGTCAGGCCCTGGCTGGAGAACCTGCAGCTGCTCGACCCCGCCGGAGGCCGCGCCCTGAACCTGCTGCGGCCGGCCGGCCCCCTGGGGCCCCTGGCGGGGATCGCCGTTCAGGCCAGCATCGCCGTGGCTGCCGAGCCCCCCCACCAGCGGGTGTCGGTGCGCTTCGAGCGGGGCGGCTGGCTGGGGCCCAGGTTCGGGGATCAGCGGCTGGAGCTGTACCGGCAGGTGCGGCAGAGCTTTTCCGCCTGGCTCGATGTCACCGTGCTCGATGACGCGCTGCGGATCAGCCGTGGCCAGAACGGCACCCTGTTCGCCCTGGTGCGGCGCCCGGACCTGGCCCTGGCGGCGTTTCTGGGATGAGGGCGCTGGAGACCCTCAATCCCCCCTCACCAGCCCCCTTCGTCCTCGCCCTCCTCCGCCTGTTCGGGCGGCCAGGCCAGGTGCACCACCACCGGCGCATGGTCGCTGGGCTGCGCGTTGCCCCGCACCCCTTTGTGGATCACGCAGCCCGTGGCGCAGGCCAGCAGCTCCTCGGAGAGGTAGATGTGGTCGATGCGCCAGCCCGTGTCCCGGTCCCAGGCGCCGGTGCGGTAGTCCCACCAGCTCCAGTGGCCGGCGTCCGGTTCGAAGACGCGGAACACGTCCTCCAGGCGCCCGCCCAGGGCGTCCCGCAGGGCCTGCCGCTCCGGATCGCTGGCCATGATCCCGCCGCTGAGGCGGTCCGGGTCGTGGATGTCGCGGGCCTCCAGGGCGATGTTGAAGTCCCCCACCACCGCCAGGGGTTCCCCTTCGGCGTCCTGGGCCTCCAGGTAGCGCCGCAGACAGGCCAGCCATTCCAGCTTGTAGGGGTACTTCTCCGAAGTCAGGGCTGAGCCGTTGGGCACGTAGAGGTTGAGCACCCGCACCCCTTCGATCCAGGCACTGATCACCCGTTTCTGCGCGCCCAGTTCGGTGGCCACCGGGTCATCCGGCAGCAGGGCGGCGAAGCCCACCCGCACGTCCTCGATCGGCAGCCGGCTGAGGATGGCCACGCCGTTGTAGGCCTTCTGGCCGCTGATCACCGCCTTGTAGCCCAGGGCCTCGAAGGCGGCGTGGGGAAACAGGTCATCGGCCACCTTGGTCTCCTGCAGGCACAGCACGTCGGGGGCCTCGGCCTGGAGCCAGGCGCACACCTGATCGTGCCGGGTGCGCACCGAGTTGACGTTCCAGGTGGCGATCCGCAGGGCCATGGCGACGGGGCGGGGAACCGGCTGAGGGCCCTTATCATGAAGGCCTTGATGATTCGACCCTCCGCCGGCAGGAGCCATGACCCGTTCGTTTTCTCTGCAGGCCTGCGTGGCCGGCGTCGGGGCCCTGGTCCTGCTGGTGGCCGGCGAGGCCCGGGCGCAGCAGGCCGGCTACGGCCAGACCCTCGGCACCAGTCCCCTGGAGCGCCAGCTCTACGACTACGGGCCGAGCAAATCGGGATCCGGCAGCGGTTCGATCCTCGACAGCACCAACCCGCTCGACCTGATGAACAAGCTGAAGCGGAGCACTGCCCTGGACGACGCCACCCCACCCAGCTCCGCCATCGATCAGGCCCTCAGGGAGTTCGAGGCCCAGGCGCCGAAGTCGGCGCCGTCGGGGTCGCCTGGTCAGCTGAAGGGGATCTGAGCGGCTCGAGCCCCCAGCTGGCCGCCAGTTTGTCGAGTCTCGGATCGGGCTTGTCCGGATCGGGGCTGCGCAGGCGTGCCTGGGCCAGGGCCTCCTGGGCCCCCTTGGTCTCTCCCCGGTCGTGGCGCAGCATGGCCAGACCCAGCAGCGGGCGTTGGTCCTGGGGGAACAGGTTGGCCAGCTGCAGGTAGGTGGCCGCCGCCGTCGCCGCCTGGTTGCGTTTGAGCTGCAGCTCCGCCAGCAGCAGGCCGATGCCGAGGGCCTCGGGCCGCACATCCGGTTTGATCGCCATCCCGTAGGCGGCTTTGACGCGGGCCTCGGCAGCGGCGCTGCGCCCCTGCTCCAGGTTCAGCAGGCTGAGCAGCTGCAGGGCCTCCACCTGGGTGGGGCGCAGGTTGAGGATCTGGCGCAGCTCCCGTTCGGCGCCGCTGCGGTCGCCCTGGTCGCGGCGCAGCTCGGCCAGCATCAGCCGCAGGGACCAGCGCTCGGGCTCCCGGTCGGCCATGGGCTCCAGCAGGCCGATCGCCTCGCCCTTGCGGTCGAGGGCGACGAGCAGCTCCAGCAGCCGCTGGCGGTCGGCCGCGGTGGCCTCGTCGGCGTCGAGCCGCAGCCTCAGGCGGGTGGCCTCCTTGGTGAGCAGCGTCCGCTTCGGGTCGGCGCTGGCCTGGGTGGCCGACTGGCGGTGACCCAGCCACCAGCCTCCCCCGAGGGCCAGAATCCCGACCAGGCTGACGGCCAGAAGCGACCAGAGGCCGGAAAGGCTTCGGTTCGGGGAGGGCATCCGTTGACGGGGTGGGCTCGAGGTCGCGACCGAGTCTGGCCTGGGCATCGCGCTTCCGCTGCTGCTTACATTGACCCGGGCCAGTCCAGGTACCGCCACGGGGTTTTTCGTTCCACCATGCGCCAGCATCCCATTTCCCCGGTCACCGAGCCGCTCCAGTACCGGGCCATCGGAGTGGTGCGCGGGTCCTACGTGCCGGCCGATCCGGCCCAGCTCACCCGCGGCCTGATCCGCACGGCCGAGGGCACCGAGATCGAAGCGGTGGTGCTCGGCCGCCTGCTCACCCTGATGCGCCGCCACCTCGACCTGGAGACCCCCCATCTGTGGGTGGTCTACCCCCGCTCCCGGGAGGAGAACCAGCTCCACCTGCAGATGGTGGGGGTGTGGGAGCCCAGCACCCTCTCGACGCCAGGGGCGGAAGCCGCCACGAGCACAGCCGACGAGCCGGAAGCCGACGAGCCCACCGCCCCCGCGTTCGAGCACGCCGACCCCCCTGCCGCCGACCAGCTCCCCGAGGGTGACGACTACTTCTCGATCCGCGGTGAGCTGATCTTCACCCGCCCCGAGACCGGGGATCTGGTGATCAAGGTGCGGCAGCAGCCCCGCCCCGATGGCAACCGTCCGGTGCCGTTCAAGCTGCAGCTGCGCGGCGAGATTCCCCTGGAGCACCTGCGCCATTTCGTCGCCCTCGACCTGCGGCGGCAGGGCCAGCAGCTGGCCGTCGAGCGCTTCGAGGTGATCGGTCCGGTGGCCCAGCGGGGCAACCGCGGCGGCCGGACCCGCCGACCCGGCGCTGACAAGGGTGGCCCGGCCAAGCCCAAGGGCCATGGCCGGGCCGTGACCCGCCAGGGCCGCTGAGATGACCAGCGGTGCCCTCACGGCCGGGGTCGTGGTGCTGCTGCTCAGTCTTGCCGCCGTGGTCGGTCCGCTCGTCGGCCTCTCCCCCTGGTGGGTCACCCTGCTGGTGGCCTTGGGCCTGGGTTCCCTCACCGTGGACGCGGCCCGCTTCGGCGGTCGGGGCGGCCACCTGCTGGCCGAGGCCCTGCCCGGCGGCCAGGGGCGCCTGCGTCGCATCGCCGTGCATGAGGCCGGCCATGCCCTGGCGGCGGACAGCGACGGCCTGGAGGTGCGGCGAGTGCTGGTGGGCAGCCTGGCCTGTCTGCAGGCCGGCGTCGACAGCGGCGGCTGCACCGAATTCGCCCTGCCTGAGAGCGTGAGGCTCTCCGCCGAGGACCTGCGCCGCTGGAGCCGGGTGCTGCAGGCCGGCATGGTGGCCGAGACCCTGGTCTACGGCGACAGCGTCGGCGGCGACGACGACCGGGCGCTGCTGGGCCGTCTCTGGGGTCTCTCGGGCTTCGATGTGGAGATGGCCCGGCTGGAGCAGCGCCGGGCCCGCCGGGAGGTGGAGCAGGCCCTGCGGGCGCGCCGCGCCGAGATCGAAGCGGAGGCCGACCGGCTGCTGGCGGCGGCTCCCCGGTTCGGACGCCGGTCCCCTTCATGACCCTGGCGCTGCTGGATTGCCCCACCGGGCTGGCCGGGAACATGCTGCTGGCCGCCCTGCTGGACCTCGGACTTCCCCCGGAGGTGATCGCGGCGCCCCTGGCCGCCCTGGGGCTGGAGGGGCGCTATCGGCTGCGGATCGAGGAGCGGCGCAGCGCCGGGCTGCGGGGACTGCACCTGGCCGTGGAGGCCCTGGAGCCCCAGCCGCACCATCGCCCCTGGGGGGCGTTGCGGGGGCAGCTCCAGGCCGCCCCCCTGGAGCCGGCGCTGCAGCAGAGGGTGCTGGAGGTGTTCGGCCTGCTGGCGGAGGCGGAGGCGGCGGTCCATGGCCACGCCGCCGAGGCCGTGGAATTTCACGAGGTGGGGGCGATCGATGCCCTGGTGGACATCGTCGGGGTCTGCGCCGGGCTGCTCCATCTGGGGGTGGAGCAGCTGGTCTGCGGTGTGCCGCCGGCGGGCCACGGCCGGGTCGTCACCGCCCACGGGGCCCTGCCCCTGCCCGCCCCGGCGGTGCTGGAGATCGCCCGTTCCCGGGGGCTGCCGCTGGCCTCCAGTGAGGGCTTCCCCGCCGGCGAGCTCACCACCCCCACCGGGATGGCCCTGGCGGCCTGCTGGGCCGACCGGTTCGGCCCCTCCCCCGCGGCCCTGCCGCTGCGGGTGGGGGTGGGCCTGGGCAGCCGCGAACTGGATCGGGCCAACCTGCTCCGCCTCACCCTGGCCCGTCCCCTGGGGGAGGCGGGTGCGGAGGGGGCCATCGAGGGGGGCAGTGAGTGGGGCGAGGTGCGCGAAGCCCTGCTGCAGCAGCAGGCCCAGATCGACGACGCCACGGCCGAGGACCTGGCCTACCTGGCCGAGGCCCTGCGCCGGGACGGGGCGCTGGAGGTGTTCAGCCAGCCGGTGGCGATGAAGAAGGGACGCACCGGCACCCTGATGACGGCCCTGATGCCCCCGGAGCTGGGGCCCCGGCTGCGCCGGGTGTGGTGGCGCCACGGCACGACGCTGGGGGTGCGGGAGCAGCGGCAGGACCGCTGGATCCTGCCGCGGCAGAGCGAGACGCTGGCCACCCGGCTCGGGCCGGTGCGGATCAAGTGGGCCACCCTCCCGGACGGCCGCCGGCGGGCCAAGGCGGAGCACGCCGACCTCGTGGAGCTGGCTGGGCGGCTGGGACGCTCGATCGAGGAGGTGCGCGACGAGGTGCGCCGGGCCCTGGCCGCCGACGGGGGAGCCCCATGAGCGCCTGGTCCCGCCACCTCCTGGGCCTGTGCCAACGCCTGGGGACCGGCCTTGGCTCCCTGCGGCGCCGGCTGCCGTTCTCCCCAACCTGGTCGGCCCTGCCCACGCTACCGGCCCTGCCCGGCGGCCTGCGGCCCTGGATCACCCTGGGCAGCATCGGTTTCGTGATGGCGGCCCTGCTCAGCCACGGTCGCCAGCTGGTGCAGCTGCGGCTCGATGGCCAGGGCTGGATGTGGCTGCTCCTGGGGGTCGGGCTCAGTCTGCTCAGCCTGGTGGTCAACGGTGTGGCCTGGGGCGTGGTGCTGCGCTGGCTGGGGCTGCGGCCCGACTGGGCCGCGGTGGTGGAACTGCACGTGGCCACCAACCTGCGCAAGTTCCTGCCCGGGGGCATCTGGCATCTGGCCTCGCGGGTGCAGCGGCTGCGCAGCGAGGGCGCGCCCCTGGCCGCCCCGCTCAGCACGACCATGGCGCTGGTGGCGGTGCTGCTCGATCCCCTGGTGGCGGCGGTGGCGGCCCTGGCGCTGGTGCCCCTCGGTGGCTGGCAGGGGGGGCTGGGCCTGGTCTGTCTGCTGCCCCTGGCGCTGCTGCTGCCCCGCTGGCTCGATCCCCTGCTGGTGCGGCTGGAACGGCGTCGGGCGCGGGACCTCGGCCTGGAGGAGGAGCTCAGGCTGGAGACACCCATGGAGCGGTCGAGCGTGCTGCGGGGCTATCCCTGGGCGCCCCTGCTGGCGGAGATGGCCTTCGTGCTGCTGCGCTTCGCCGGTTTCTGCTGCTGCATTCAGGCCTTCGACCTGCCGCTGGCGGGCGATGCCACCATCTGGCTGGCGGGATTCGCCCTGGCCTGGACCGCCGGCCTGGTGGTGCCGGGGGCGCCCGGGGGCCTGGGGGTGTTCGAAGCGGTCCTGCTGCTGCGGATGGGGGTGGCCCTGCCGGAGGCGCCGCTGCTGGCGGTGGCCCTCAGCTACCGCCTGATCGTGACGCTCACCGATCTGCTGGGGGCCGCCCTGGTCAGCCTGGACGGCAGCCTGGCCCGGGGGGCGTCGGCCGGCGCTCCGACGTCGGCCAGCACACCGACCTCCGACACCCCTTCTCAATAGGCTTTAGTGTTGCGAAGGTCTGGGATCGCGTGGTGAACACTCCCCCCACCGGTCTGGCCCAGCCCCGCAGCCTGCGCACCACCCTGAACGACCGGGGCCAGCGGCTCACGCCCCAGCGTCAGCGGGTGCTGGATCTGTTCGAGCGGATCGGCGAGGGCAGCCACCTGAGCGCCGAGGAGGTGCACCTGCGCCTGGTGCGCAGCCAGGAGCGGGTGTCGCTGGCCACCGTGTACCGCACCCTGCGGCTGCTCAGTTCGATGGGACTGCTGCAGGAGCTGGAGCTCCCCGAGGGGGGGCGCCGCTTCGAGCTGGCCGGCGACGCCCACCGCGACCATCACCATCTGGTCTGTGTCCGCTGCGGCCGCACCGAGGAGTTCGAGAGCGGTGCCGTGCTGGCCGCCGGTGAAGCGGCGGCCGGGTCCTTCGGCTTCCGGCTGCTGGAATGCGTCCTCAACGTGCGGGCCCTCTGTCCGGCCTGCGCGGCTGAGGAGCAGGGCTGAGGGGGCTGCCGGAGCCGAGCAGCGGCAGTTGCAGCTGCTGATCGGCCCAGTGGGCCGCCAGGGCCGCCAGCAGGCTGGAGCGGTCGCCACGGATGCGGAGCATGGGGGCTGAAGCGATGGGATCGCTCCAGGCTGCTGACGATCGGGGCGGGAGCCGCGCTGTCGGGCACCGCCCGGGGCATCGATGGCGACGGAAGTGGGTGCCCTGTGCCCGGCCCGCTTCGCAATCACCAGCTGCTATTGAGAATCGCTTGCAAAAGTGACGGTGGGTCCACTAGGTTGAGAGCCGTTCGCAATAAGGCCCCTCCCTTCGCCCGATGCGTTACCGCTTCCTCCCCGACGATCCCGCCAGTGCCGTGCGCATGCCCGCCGGTCAGACGGTCCTGCTCGACCCC
>NZ_JAYGHX010000004.1:0-197589 GCF_034931325.1 Cyanobium gracile UHCC 0139
GGGTAGGCTCCCTGCTTCGGAAAGCCCGATGGGCAGGGCGGTGCGATGGGCAGCAGTTTCGGTGATCTCTTCCGGATCAGCACGTTCGGCGAATCCCACGGCGGTGGCGTGGGGGTGATCATCGATGGCTGTCCCCCCAGGCTGCCGCTGGATCTGGGGCAGATCCAGGCCGATCTCGACCGACGCCGGCCCGGCCAGAGCCGCATCACCACCCCCCGCAAGGAGGAGGACCGGGTCGAGATCCTCAGCGGCCTGCTCGACGGGGTGACGCTCGGGACGCCGATCGCCATGGTGGTCCGCAACAGGGACCAGCGTCCCGGGGACTACCAGGAGATGCAGGTGGCCTTCCGGCCCTCCCACGCCGACGCCACCTACCAGGCCAAGTACGGCATCCAGGCCCGCAGTGGCGGCGGCCGCGCCTCGGCCCGGGAAACGATCGGCCGGGTGGCCGCCGGGGCGGTGGCCAAACAGCTGCTGGCCCGCACCCACGGCACCGAGGTGATCGCCTGGGTGCGCCGGATTCACACCATCGAGGCCGTGATCGATCCCGCCAGCGTGAGCCTGGAGGCGGTGGAGGCCAACATCGTGCGCTGTCCCGACGCCGACACCGCCGAGCGGATGATCGAGCGCATCGAGGCGATCGGGCGGGAGGGGGATTCCTGCGGCGGGGTGATCGAATGCCTGGTGCGGCGGCCGCCGGTGGGTCTGGGCATGCCGGTGTTCGACAAACTGGAGGCGGACCTGGCCAAGGCGGTGATGTCGCTGCCGGCCACCAAGGGATTCGAGATCGGCTCGGGCTTCGGTGGCACCCTGCTGCGCGGCAGCGAACACAACGACGCCTTCCTGCCCAGCGACGACGGCCGCCTGCGGACCGCCACCAACAACTCGGGGGGCATCCAGGGGGGCATCAGCAACGGCGAGGAGATCCAGCTGCGGGTGGCCTTCAAGCCCACGGCCACGATCCGCAAGGAACAGCAGACCATCGATGCCAGCGGCGCCGCCACCACCCTGGCGGCGAAGGGACGCCACGACCCCTGCGTGCTGCCCCGGGCCGTGCCGATGGTGGAGGCGATGGTGGCCCTGGTGCTGGCCGATCACCTGCTGCGCCAGCAGGCCCAGTGCAGCCTCTGGTGATTGGCCCGATCAGGGCCTCTGCGGCAGGTCCGCCAGCACCTGCCGCAGGGGCTCCGGCCCCCGGGCCACCAGCGAGGAGCCCAGGGCGACGGCATCGACCCCGGCCTCCAGCCAGGGAATGACATCGCCAGGCAGGAGACCGCCGGCGGCGATGCAGAAGGGAAGCGGTGGGCCGAGGGGATCCCGCAGGCGTCGCCAATGGCCGATGCCGACGCTGACGGCAGGGAACAGCTTGACGATCGGACAACCCAGGGAGCGGGCCCGGTTCACCTCCGTGGGGGTCATCACCCCGGGGACCAGGGCGAAGCGGGCCATGGCCGCCGTCTCCAGCAGTTCCGCCTCCAGGACAGGGGAGACGCCATAGGAGAAACCCGCCTCCAGCGCCGCCGCCAGGGCCGCGGAGGTGCAGATCGAGGCTGCCCCCAGATGCAGATCGGGGAACGCCTCGATCAGGCGCCGGCAGTCGGGGATCCAGGCCGGCCCAGGCCCCCAGGCGATCTCCACATGGCGCACCCCGAGCACGGCCAACTGGCCCAGCTGGGGGGCCAGGAGCGCTGGCCGCTCAGCACGAAGCACCACCAGCAGGGGCTGGTGGTGCAGGGACTGGATCAGGGACTCGCAGGGAGACCTAGACGTAGGCGGCCACCGTCACATCGCGGGAGATGAGCAGCTCCTGGAGCTCCTCGGCGTCCACCGTCTCCTTCTCGACCAGGAGCTCGGCCAGCTCATCGAGCACGGCCCGGTTGGCGAGCAGCACCTCGGTGGCGCGGCGGTAGGCGTCGGCCACCAGCTGGGAGACCTCCTCGTCGATGGCGGCGGCGGTGTCCTCGGAGAAGTCACGCTCGGCGGCGATGTCGCGGCCGAGGAACATGCCCCCCTGGGCGCGGCCCAGGGCGACAGGGCCGAGGCGGTCGCTCATGCCGAAGCGGGTGACCATCTGGCGGGCGACGCGGGCCACCTGCTGCAGGTCGTTGGATGCGCCAGTGGTGACTTCATCTTCGCCGTAGACGATCTCTTCGGCGACGCGGCCACCGAGGGCCACGGCCATCTGGTTCTGCAGGTAGGAGCGGGAGTAGAGGCCCGACTCCATGCGCTCCTCACTGGGGGTGAAGAAGGTGAGGCCGCCGGCCTGGCCGCGGGGAATGATGCTGATCTTCTGGACGGGGTCGTAATCCGGCATCAGGGCGCCCACCAAGGCGTGGCCGGATTCGTGGTAGGCAACCAGGCGCTTGCGGCGCTCGCTCATCACCCGATCCTTCTTCTCGGGGCCGGCCATGACGCGCTCGATGGCGTCGTTGACCTCATCCATCGACACCTCGGCCAGCTGGCGCCGGGCGGCGAGGATGGCCGCTTCGTTGAGCAGGTTGGCCAGGTCGGCGCCGGTGAAGCCGGGGGTGCGGCGGGCCACCTTGTCGAGATCGACATCCTTGGCAAGGGTCTTGCCGCGGGCGTGAACACCGAGGATCTGGAGCCGGCCGGCGTAATCGGGACGGTCGACCACCACCTGGCGGTCGAAGCGGCCCGGCCGCATCAGGGCCGAATCCAGCACGTCTGGTCGGTTGGTGGCCGCCACGATGATGATGCCGGTGTTGCCTTCGAAGCCGTCCATCTCGGTGAGCAGCTGGTTGAGGGTCTGCTCGCGCTCGTCGTTGCCGCCGCCGAGGCCGGCGCCGCGCTGGCGGCCCACGGCATCGATCTCATCGATGAAGACGATGCAGGGGGCGTTCTTCTTGGCCTGCTCGAACAGGTCGCGCACCCGACTGGCGCCGACACCCACGAACATCTCGACGAACTCCGAGCCGGAGATCGAGAAGAACGGCACGCCCGCCTCACCGGCCACGGCCTTGGCCAGCAGGGTCTTGCCGGTGCCCGGGGGGCCCACCAGCAGCACACCCTTGGGGATCTTGGCGCCGACGGCGGTGAAGCGGTCGGGGTTCTTGAGGAAGTCGACCACCTCGGTGAGCTCGAGCTTGGCGCCCTCGATGCCGGCCACGTCGCCGAAGGTGACCTGGGTCTGGGGTTCCATCTGAACCCGGGCCTTGCTCTTGCCGAAGTTCATGGCCGGGTTGCCGCCGCCGCCCTGGGCGCGCCGCAGCAGGAAGAACAAACCACCCAGCAGGAGCAGCGGGAAGATCAGGCTGCCGATCGCCTGCTGCCAGGCCGCCGGCTCCCGGTTGGGCTGCACGGCGATGTCGACGTTGTGGTCGGTGAGCAGCTTGAGCAGGTCCTTGTCGGGGGCCAGGTTGACCACGGCGCGCTGGCCATCGTTCTCCACCACCTGGGCGGTGCCGCGGTCGGGGGAGATCAGCACCCGGGAGATCTCGTTGGCCTGAACGGCCTCGACGAAGTCGCTGTAACGCAGGGTGCGGGGGGCTCGGGACGGGTCGGGCCGCTCCAGGAAGGCGGTGCCCACGGCGATCATCACGATCACCAGGAGCACGTAGAGCCCCGCGTTGCGCCAGCGTTTCTTCACGACCCTGTCTCCTGTGTGAGAGTGAAAGTAACAGAATGTTAATGGGCGTCCGCGGTCGGACGGGGCTCAGGCTGCGGCCCTGAGCACCTCCACCACGCTACGGAAGGCGAACCATTCCGGGATCTCCTCGCCGCCGCGCAACATCTGGCGGAACTGGGTGCCGCTCAGCTTGCGGATGTGCAGCCCCCGGGCCTGGGCATGCTCGGCGGTGACGTAGCCCTCCTCCTCGGTGTAGACGAGGTTGAGGGAGGGCACCGTCTCCATGCCGAGTTCGGTGGCCTGGTCGCGGGCGAAGTCCTGGGCCTCGTAGGGGCCGTAGAAGTCCTCGCCGGTGAGAGACGATTTGCAGCCCGCCATGTCGCGGCCGATGATGAAGTGGGTGCAGCCGTAGTTCTTGCGGATGATCATGTGCTGCAGGGCCTCCCTGGGGCCGGCCATGTGCATCGCGTAGGGCAGGTAGGCCCAGCGGATGCGGGGGTTGTCCACCTCGGCGGCCAGCCGTTCGTAGGTGGCGAAGCGCACCTCGCCGGCGATGTCGTCCTCCTGGGTGGGTCCGCAGGTGGGGTGCACCAGCACCACGGCCCCCTTGCTCACGTTGGGGGCTTCGAGGGCGCGGGTGAACAGCTCGTAGTGGGCCCGGTGGATGGGGTTGCGGCACTGGAAGGCCACCACGTCCTGGCCCGCCGGCAGGGTGGCGCGCACCTCCATCGGGGTGCTGCAGGGGAACACCCGCTGCGGCAGGGCCAGACCCTGGAGGCGACCGCCCAGGTAGTAACGGCCGCGCTCGGTGGCGATCATGCGCACCGCCGGGTGCTCCAGGGAGGTGGTGCCGTAGCAGCCCTTGGCCTCGACCACCTTGTCGGGTTCCCAGCGGCTCTCCACGGTGAGCACGGCCAGGTCCTGGCCCTGGTAGGTGAGCAGCAGCCGCTGGCCCACGGCGACGGCGGCGTCGTCGGTGTCGAAGATGATCGGCAGGCCGAACAGCAGGCCGCTGGTGGTGCGGTGGCCCGCCACCACCGCGTCGTAGTCCTCCTGGTGCATGAAGCCGCGCAGGGGCGAGAAGCCGCCCACGATCAGCAGCTCCACGTCGCAGGCGTTGCGGTGGCTGCACTCCAGCACCTTGTCCACCGAGGCGCGCACACCCTCCTGCTGGTCGGGCGGCACCATCAGATCAACGAGGCTGCCGCCGTGGGGGGCGATCAGATCGGAACGGGCGGCGGTGTTGGCGAGCGTCATGGCGACGGGCCGGGGCTGCACAGGGAATAGGCCCATCCTCCCAGACCAACCTTCGGCCATGAAAAAGGGCGGCCATGAAAAAGGGGCCCGTGGGCCCCTGGGATCAACGGGTTGTGGTGAGGGGGCCTGGGGCGAAAGACGGCCCGGGCCTCAGACCTCCTCGAGGCGGCCGTACAGCTCGCCGGTGATCTTGACGTCGACGACGGCCTTGGTGCCCATGTCGGTGTCGGAGGGCTGGATGGCGGTGAACACCCCGGCAAATTCACCGGTGCTCGGGTCGACCTTGGTGATCGAGAGGTCCATGGTGCCGGAGCCATCCACGTAGCGCTTGACGGTTTCCCCGGCGAACTCATCACCGGCGGGCACCAGACCCACGGCGCTGCTGTAGCCGGTGGTCAGGCCCCGGCCCTTGGGATCGAGGAAGTTGCTGGTGCGGTAGCTGGGGGCGCGGTACTCACCCTTGAGGTCGGTGCTGGTGGAGAAGGCGGTGCCGTCGGCGGTGGCCTTGAGCTCCTTGCTGGAGAACATGAAGGGCACTTCCTCACCGCCGGGCATCAGCACGGTGATCGGCTGGAAGTCGATGCCGCCCAGTTCCTTGAAGGTGAGCTGGTCACCGCTGACCTTGAGGTCGCCGTAGACCTGATCAAGGCTGGAGGTGTAGCGGGTGAGGATCTTGCCGGCGACGAACTGGGCTTCCTGGCGCTTGTTGGCGGGCTCCCCCTTCACGAAGACCTCGGAGGGGTGCATGCAGATCTCCTTGAGCTGGTACGTCGCCGAGGGATCCAGGTTGATCGTGCCGCGGGCGGAATCGGGCAGGGTCGGGCAGTCATTCGCCAGACCGGTGTTGTGGATGTCCTCGTAGGTGAGGTTGGCCCGATCAACGGCCTTGGCCCCGCCGCTGCATGCGGACACCAGGGTCAGGCACAGAGCCAGCACGAGGGCCAGCAGGGGACGGAAACGCATGGGGAGAAGCCGCAGAGACGGAACAGGAACCGGGCTGGCCGGGATCCTACCGGTGCAAAACGCCCATTCCTGGTGGCTTGCATGGGCTCTCAACAACCTGTATGAGAGGGGGATGTCCCTGAGCCGCACCCACCCGATCGACGAATCCACGACCTCTCCGCCGACGTCCGCACCCGCGCCCGACCCAGCCTTCGACCCAGCCGCCGACCCCGAACTCCAGCGGGCCCTCGACACCCTGCTGAGGATCGCCGAGCAGCGCGCCGAGCAGCCTGAAGCCCTGCTCGATCTGCTGCGCCGCATCGAGCACCTGCACCGCACCATCCAGGACGGACCCTTCCGCAGCAGCCTCCCCGGCGATCGCAACGGCCTGTTCACCCTGCTCGCCGAGATGGAGAGCAGCGGCGGCTGGCCCTACATCCCCCGGCTGCAGCTGCGCACGTTCATGGATCTGCTGGCGCCCGAACCGGAGCCCTGAGGGCCGCCGCTTCGGCGAGGGCCGAGAGCAGCCGGTGGGCCAGGGCCAGCTTGCCCATGGGCTCCAGCCGGCGCTCCCCGGTTCCCGGACCGAGCAGCCAGCCTTCGTTGCCGGCCGACCCGAACCCGGCGCCGGGCCTGTCGATGGGGTTGGCGAACAGCAGGTCGCAGCCCTTGCGGGCGAACTTGGCCCGGGCCTCCTGGAGCACCTCGCCGCTCTGGGCGGCGAACCCCAGGATCGCCTGGGCCGGAGGCCGGCGCCGCACCAGCCCCGCCAGCAGGTCGGGCACGGGCTCCCAGCCGCTGGAGAGGGAGGCCTCGAGGGCCTCCTTGGGGAGCTTGCCCTGCTCAGGGCTGGAGCGGCGGTGGTCGGCGACGGCGGCGGCCATGGCGACCGCATCGGCGCCGTCCTGCAGGCGCAGCAGCGCCGCCTCCATTTCGGCCGCGGTGACGACGGGGTGGCACTGGAGGCCCTCCAGCCAGGCCGGATCGACCGCCAGCGGGCCGTGGACCAGATCGACCGTGGAGCCGCGCAGGCGGGCGGCCTGAGCCAGCAGCACGCCCATGCGCCCGGTGCTGGGGTTGGTGAGGCAGCGGGCCGGATCGAGGGCCTCCCGGGTGGGGCCGGCACTCACCAGCAGGCGGCGGCCCCGCCAGTCGCGGCGGCAGCCAGCCACCAGCACCGACTCCAGGGCCAGCAGCAGCAGCGCCGGGTCCGCCATGCGCCCGTCCCCCACCCGGTCGCAGGCCAGCAGGCCGCTGCCGGGCTCCAGGGGCAGCACCCGCTCCCAGCCCTGAAGTTCCCTCCAGTTGCGGCGCACCGCCGGGGCGGCCCACATGGCGCTGTTCATGGCCGGGGCGACCACCACAGGAGCCTCACAGGCGATCAGGGTGCTGGCCAGCAGGGTGTCGGCCATGCCGTGCACCCAGCGGGCCAGGCTGCTGGCGCTCAGCGGCGCCACCAGCACCACCTCGGCCCACTCGGCCAGGGCGATGTGCAGGGGCCGGGCCTCCCGGTGGCTCCACTGGTCGGCCTCGATGTGGCAGGGGGAGCGGCTGAGGCTGGCCAGGGCCACGGCACTCACCAGCCGCTCGGCAGCGGGGCTGAGCACGCAGCGCACCAGGGCCCCGCGCTGCACCAGGGCGCTGACGAGCTGGGGCAGCTTGACGGCGGCGATGCTGCCACTGATCAGCACCAGCACGCGGCGTCCCGCAAGGGCGTCCGCCTCACTCCTCATCGAAGGGTTCCTGATCCACCAGATGGACGTAGGGCCGGATCAGGTCGGGGCGATGGATGGCCAGGGCCCGCAGCAGGTGCCAGTCGGCGAGGCCCGCGAACGGTGTGGGGTAGTCGTCCTCCTCGAGGCGCCGGGCGAGCTCGGCGATGGACGCGTCGTCGAAGGCCGCGAGCCGCTCGGGGGTGATGGACAGGCTGGAATCAACCAAGGGGGGCGGCCGGGAAGGGGGACGGGATGGTGATAATGGCGATCGAAGGGGAATTAGCTCAGCTGGTAGAGCGCTGCGATCGCACCGCAGAGGTCAGGGGTTCGAGTCCCCTATTCTCCATGGTCTCACATTAGTCCACTTGCCACAACTGAAATCCCAGTCGTCTCAAGGGTAGTCAGGCATAGCTTGGGTGCAGTCTTGGGTGCAGTGCTGGGTGCAGAGCAGTTCTCCACTTGCCCCATTCTCAGGCAATCAGGCCCTGCCGTACGTCGTGCTGCGCGGAGCGGCGCGTCTGCCGTACTACAAGCGCAGGGTGCCGGCTGAGCTGCGGTCGGCCATTGGCCGCTCGACCTTCACCGCCAGGCTCAGCGGTGCCCCAGGGAGCCGGGAGTTCCGTAGGGCCTATGACCTGATCCACGGCCAAGCGGAGGCCGCCCTGGCTGGCGCGGAGGCGTTGCCGAAGCTGTCGGCCCAGGAGCAGCTGGGGGTGGCAGGTCGGTGGGCGACGCTGGCCCCTCCCCAGACCACGGAGACCGGCTTCGACGCAATGGAAGCGCAGGCGGTGCTGCTAGCCCTCGATGAGCTCCAGATCGTGCTGCCGTTCCCACTGGGCGAGGAGTGGCAGGCGCCCCCGGTGGAGGCCAGGGACTCCGACGTGGTGGAGACGGTGCGGTGCATGGCGCAGAGGATCGACACCATCCCGCACCCCAGCTTCTGGCACCAGGACGCAGAGGTGCTCCACGGCGAGATGACCCCCGAGGGGGCGCTGGCCCACCTGGCGGAGACCGTGGCCCTGTGCCGGCTGGGGATCGGCCGCTGGATCAAGGAGGCCCGCCAGCAGCTCAAGGCCCTGGGGCTGACGGTGAGCCCGGCAGAGGTGCAGGCGGTGGCCCTGCGGCTGGTGACCACGGCGGTGCACCTCAGCCGACAGGTAGCCGAGATCGAGGCCGGCCGGCTACCCGATCCCCTGCCCGCCTTCCCGCCGCCGCCGGTGGGGAATGGGTCCAACGGTGGCGGGGGGCGGCTCACCTTCGAGGTGGCCCTGGAGCGGTGGGTGAGGCTGCGGCAGCCAGCGCACAAGAGCCAGTTGGATGCGGCAGCTCGATTGCAGGAACTGGCCAGGCACACCGGCCACAACCGGCTGGACCATCTGACACCTGCAGAGGTGAGTGGATGGCGGGATGCTCTGCTGGAGGGGGGCACCGCCAGCACGGCGAAACGGAAGCTGGCCATGGTGCGGGCGGTTCTGGTGGCTGCTGCCGGCGACGGGGTGCCGCTGCAGGGCGGGGTTCTCGAACGCCTGGCCGGCCGGAGCCTCAGGGATGCGACAGGCACCCGGCGAGAGCGGCGACCTTTCACAGATGCCGAGGCATCGGTCCTGTGGCAGATCAGCAGGCAGCAAGGTGGCGGACGGCCGCTTGATCGTTGGGGCTTTCCCCTTGGCCTGGCTCTTGGCGCCCGCCTTGAGGAGCTGGCGGGATTGCGGAAGGAGGACGTGCACCAGGCTGAAGGGCTCTGGGTGGTGTCAATCCAGCCGAGCGCCGACCGGCGGCTGAAGAACGACAGCAGCGCCCGCCTGCTGCCGATTCCCGAAGCGTTGGTCGCCGAGGGGTTCACCAATTGGGTGCAGCAGCAGGGGCCAGGCCTCCTATTCCCCGAACCACCACCACCAACGACGGATCCCAGGCTTAGCCACTACGCCAGCGTCCGGCTGGGGAAGCTGCTCCGAGCCCAGGCTGGCATCGAAGACCGATCAGCGGTGTTCCACAGCTCCAGGCATTTCACCGCCCAGCAGTTGGTGGACGCCGGCGCTGAGCAGAGGGTGATCGAGCAGATCCTGGGGCACACCTCCAGATCCATGACGGCCAGGTACTCCAGGGGCGGGGTGCCGCTGACGCTGCTGAAGGAGGCGATGGATCGGCGCAGCTGGGGGTGGGTGCCTGAGCCCTCCTGCTGATCACTTGGCTCAGGGGAGCGGCAGTTGGAAGGCCGAGACGATCGAATGTCTCGGCCCTCAAGAACATTTAGAACCATCCCAAGTGAGGAGGTAGATGCGATGCCCTCATGAGTCGCCTGCCATCCATTGCTAAGCGGTACGAAGCGATGATGTATAAAGCGTCGCGCTCAATCTAAATCCAGCCTGACCATCAGCCAGGAGTTTGGCACTTTACTGTGAGCGTGTGATCATGCCCAGAATCTGGTCGTTGAAGACAGAATGAGCCGGACCAGTTTTCTTTCCATCCGGCAAGATAGTATTACTGAAATGGGCTCCTTTTAGGCTGGCTCCATCGAGATTCGCCCCAGTCAGATCAGCCCCAAACAAGTTGGCCTCGCTCAGATCAGCATTATTCAGATTGGCCATCATGAGCTCAGCGCCGCTGAGGTTGGCACTCTGAAGGTTGGCCTCCGTGAGATCAGCCTCGCTGAGGTTGGTTCGCCGAAAATGAGTCCCGATCAATTTTGCTCTTCTAATCTTCGCTCCGCCTAGGCTAGCCCTGCTCAGATTTGCCCCGCTAAGGTCAGCGTCACTGAGGTCAGCACCATTGAGGTTTACATCGCCCAAGTCAGCCCAGTTCAAATGTGCATTACTTAGGTCAGCATCGGCCAATGAGAGTCTTAGCTTTTTAAGTATCTGAGATTCGGCAAGGAAGTAGATTACGCTACTCTTTCTTTCGCCGTCGCTAGAAAATGACCTCAAGACCGATAGCGTTCTTGCTCTGATTAGATCAGAAGCCGACTGGACAACTGGATCATCCATAGAAGGATCCTCCAACGCAGACGCGCGTTCGGTCAAATCTCTATCCATTAGAAGCTGGGAGATGCGGTCCAAGTAGCGTTGGAGCGTCTCCTCTTTGTTCTCCTCCGCCACCAATCTACGCTGCTGCTTAGCTTCGTGAGCCGCTCTTGCCTGCTCTTGCGATTGAAACCAGATACCCAAAAACGCTAAAGTAACTGGCACGCCAATCAGCCCGGCCCAATCCCACGCAGTTCTGCTAACTCCAGCCTGGATTGAGTATTTTGTAACCCGCCAGTTTTTATCTCTCTCCACAATGGTGGTCTCGCTCCCTCTAATGCCTAGGCCGCCCGGCGAACCTCCCCAAGGGCTCAATATCATAACTGCAATTAACAAGGCAAATAAACATCCGAAACAAGTCCAGGCTGTCGCTTTTGACTGCTGAGCTTTGGCCAGCATCTTGTACCAGCGAATAGCGACATGATTCATTGCCGAGAAACCACGCCAGCTCTATCAACAACAGCTGATTCCATCAGTGCAATTCCTCGACAACCGGATAAGCACCACCCTCATCAGAATCCTGGTCAGACTGCAATAAGGGTGTCGCAACTTCCCGAGCCCTCCAAGCGGCTTCTAATTGCTCCAGCTGCCCTAGCCGGTCCGCAACATCCGTTCCAACCTTGGCCCGCCAAGCAGCCTCCCTCTGGGCCTCTCGTTCCCTTCTTGCCTTGCGGGCCTCCTCGGCGGCGTTGAGCCTGTCCCGGTACTGCTCCTCTGACTGAGCCATCAATTCGGCGAGCCTGCGGTCCTGCTTCCGGTCCTGCTCCTCCCAGTCCCACTGACGCCAATGCCGCTTCACGCCCGCCACCGCGTCCTCTCCCCCCATCGCTGGGATGTGGAGGCCCACCTTTGCCGCCCGCACCGCCGGCAGCACCTCCAGGGCCAGCAGTTTCAGGCAGCGTGGCGAGAGGAACACCTCCCGCCATGAGTCCTCGGGCCCGATCTCAGAGGCGAGCCGCACCGGCAGGGCGCCGCCGAACTTCCAGCCGGGGTATAGGGCCATCAGGTTCTCCGCCACCCACTGCGCCGCCGCCAGCGGATCCTCGTCACTGCCCTGGCCAGCCATCGGCTGCCGCAGCAGGGCCATCAGCTCATCGAGTTCGGCCTGGTCGGCAGCGACCAGCACTGCCTGGGAGGGATCGAGGAACCAGCCTGGCTGGCAGATGACGCTCTGGGCTGCATTGACCAATCCAGCCAGGCTGTTGTGGCGGCTGATTGCCGAGATGGGGGCGTCGGGATCGCCAGCCATCAGCTGCTCCAGGGCCCCCTGCGCCAGCCGGTAGGAGCGGGGCGCCTCCTGGAGCTTCTGGCCGGGGGATGGGGCCTTGATCTTAGCGCCGGACAGCAGGACGCTCAGGCCCCAGGTGTGCACGAGCGGCCAGACCTGGGCCGACTCCATCCCGCTTCCCAGCATCCCCACCAGTTGCCGCAGCGGGCCTGGGTCGATCGCCCTTGAGCGCAGACCTGGGGGGCTCCCTGGGGCTTTCTGAGAGCGAGACACCATTGATGGTGGCCAGGATCTTGACCCCATACTACCCACGGTGGTATTGGTAGTTGCAGGCAAATACAGTCAGCGGCGGCACCTCCCAGTAAGGGACCGCGCAGCAGAGGCCGGACCCAGCTGGACCGTTTCCTTACCGATGAGCAGCAATGCCTCGGCGGGGTCGGTCACGGGTGCGCCTGCGCTGCAGTGCTACTCGACCCGACGCCTCCGTCAACTGGCCCAAGAGGCCGCACTCGCCAAGGGCGTCAGCACCTCCGGGTTGCTGAGATTGGCCCTGGTGGACTACACCGCCCGGCTTGGACTGCGTCCCGGCCTGGCTGAAGAGATTCGCACCGAAGCCCTGAGCCGCCGGTCCTTCAGGTCGGCCCCCACGGCGGACCCTGCAGACCTTCATGCCTCGACCCCCTCCACCGCCGGGGAGGGCTGAGAAATGGCTCCCTACAACAAAGCCCCGAGGGCTGGTGACCCTCAGGGCAGTGTCTCGGCCCACGGCCGAAATGGGTTTGGCTCCCAAACCATCCTGCCATCATTCCCCAGCCAGCTGCGGCTCACCGACGGCCAGCAGCAGGCGTTCGATCTGCTCAGCCCCATCTTCCGAGGGGAGTCACCAGGCGCCCAGGCAACGCTGACCGGCTTCGCCGGCACCGGAAAGACGACCCTCACCGCAAGGCTGAGCGAGCAGTCCCTGACCAGCATCCCCGGCGCTGAAGGGGTACGCGACCAGCGGGGGCGATGGGAGAAGTTCCCCGCCCTGGTGGTTGCCGCCCCGACCCATAAGGCGGCCCGCCAGCTGGAGCGGGCGATGGATGGCTGCGGGATCAAGCTGAAGGCTGTCACCCTGCACTCCGCGCTGGGCCTGCGCCCGGTGCGGGACGGAGGGCAAGAAGTCTTCCAGCCCGACCCCACGGCCAAGTGCCTGATCGGGGAGCACACCCGCCTGGTGGTGGTGGATGAAACCTCAATGGTTTCCGCCGAGCTGACCACCCACCTGTTGGATGCCCTGCCGTCGGATGCCGCCCTGGTGGCCATCGGTGACCCGGCCCAGCTGCAGCCGGTCGGGGATCCGACGCTCTGCCCGTTGTTCGAGGCAGCGATCAGCGCCCATCTGTCGGAGGTGGTGCGTCATGCCGGCCCGATCCTTGAGCTTGCGACAGCCACAAGGGAGCTGGGCAGCGGCCGCCCGGTGTTCCGCACGGTCCAGGGGACTCAGAGCGCCATCACGGCCTACGGGAGCTTCCCCCAGTGGCGGAAGGCCGCACTGCGAGCCTGCATCGAGGCCAACCGCACCGGCAACACCGACGCCGCCAGGGTTCTCAGCTGGACAAATGCAGCGGCGGACAAGTTCAACCGCGAACTGCATAAGGCCATCTACGGGATCAACGCCCCTCCGTATGTGGTTGGGCAGCCAGTTGTCTCCAGCAATGTGATCCTCGGCCCTGACGGCAGCGTGATCGTCGGCTCCACCTGCGAGATGCAGCTGCTGGAGGTCACCCCCGGTCAGGGGGCTGTGCATGGTGATGAGCTGCTGGTGGTCCGTGAGGCGCTGCTCGGCAAGCGCAAGAGCAAGGCCGGTGAATTGATCGCGCCGTGGAAATGGTTCGACATCCGCGCCCAGGTTGCTGGCTCGACAGGGATGCCGGTTGAGTTCCGGGTGCTGAACCCGGACCCGGAGCAGCTGCTGGCCTGGCGCAAGGCGAACAACGCCATCGCGGCCCTGGCCAAGGAGGAGAAGGAGGCCGATGGCAAGGACGCTGCCAAGCCGACCTGGAACATTTTCTGGGCTCGTAAGGATCGCTTCGGGGCCATCAATCCGGTCTGGTCCCTGACGATTCATAAGGCTCAGGGCAGCACCTTTGAGCAGGTGTTCCTGCATCCCGATCTGGACCGCAATCAGGAGGCGGCAGGGCTGAATCAGCTCGCCTATGTCGGCATGACGCGGGCATCAATGGATCTGCATGTGGTGGCTGATCGCCAACCCCAGCAACTCCTCGCAGCTGGCCGGGCGGGGGTGGCGGCATGACCAGCTCAACCTGCATCACCGCCGCCAACGGGCACTGGTTCGACATCCTCGCCGGCCCTGGTGGTGTCGATCCTGCCCTGCTCGATGGGAAGCCTCGCGCCTGTCCCATCTGTGGCGAGGGGGACGACCGCTTCACCTTCGATGACAAGAACGGCAGCGGCAGCTGGATCTGCCGGAAGTGCCCGACCCGGCCAGGGAGGGAGGCCGGTGCTGGCGATGGGATGGCACTCCTGCAGTCCGTCACCGGTTGGGACTTCAGGCGGGCTGCCGAGGAGGTTGAGCGCCACCTGGGGCTGCCCCCTCAGGCGACCAGCAACGGCCGCCGCCCTGCCTTCCCGTCAGAGGCCCTCACCAGGCGGCAGGCATCCCCGCCCCAGCCTCCAGCGGCGCTTCCAGCGGTCCCTCAGGGGCCGTTCCAGCTGCTCCACCTTCCTGAAGCCCCCACCGATGTGGTGCGGCTTGCACCATCTGACCCGGACAATGAAACCCGCGAGCTTGTTGTGCTCTGGGACAGGAGACAACAGCGAGAGTTCAGGTATTTCGTAGAGGCCGACTTCACATACAGCCCCTCCCAGAGGGCTCGCCGGCTGGCGCCAGAAGACGGGACCCGAAAGCGATTTCTCCCCGAACACAAACGGGGCGGCCGCTGGATCCCCGGCCAAGGCCCCGGCCCGTGGCCGCTATGGCGTCAGCAGGAAGCGTTCGCGGTGGCCATGGCCAACCCAGGCGGCTGGGTGTTGGAAGTCGAGGGTGAGAAGGCCGCTGAGATTGCCCGTGAAGGTGGCCTGGTCGCCATCAGCCAGCCCGGCCACGCCCACACGGTCGAGCAGATCAAGGCCCGCTACAGCGCCCTGGGGGCCGCTGGGGTCGTCGGGGTCATCTACTTGGCAGATCAGGACATCACCGGCCTCAGGCGGGCGCAGGTGGCCCTGGAGGCAGCTGCAGCGGTGGGTCTGCAGCTGGTGGTGCTGCCGGCCTCTGAGGTGTGGCAGACCCTGCCGGATGGTGGCTCGATCGATGACGCCAGTGGCACCCCCACCGAGCGTGTAGCTGCCATCGAGGAGACGCTGGCCCTGATCGAACCCAGCGAATGGGCAGGGATCTGGGCGGAGTTTCAGGAGGCGATGGGTGTCAGCGCCCCGGTTCAGGAGGTGGTGGCCCAGGTGAACGTCTTCCCCGACATCGAGGAATCCCCAGTGGTTGATGGCGCCACGGCTGGGCAGGTAGTAGCGACGGCGCCAATTCCTCTCACCGAATCCCAACGCTTCGAGCTGTTACGCGGCCGTGCCAGGCAGGTGCTGGAGGAGCACCCCCGCAAGGTGGAGCAGGAGCTGGCCATGCGGTTGGCAGCTCATGCGCTGGAACTTCCTGCCCTTGGCCAGCAGCAGATCCGCACCTTGCTGTGGGAGGCCCGCAACGGCGACGCCGGCCCGGTGCAACCGCTCACCGCCAATCAGCCGCTTTCCCTGGCGCCGACCCCATGGCTGCTGGAGGGGATCGTGATGGCAGGCGCCCTGAACCTGATCGTCGCCCTCCCGAAGATCGGCAAGACAGCGTGGGCCTTGGGATTCCTTGGCGCCTGGATCCATGGGCTGCAGACCTTCCTGGGTTGCAGCCTTCCGGCCACCCCATGCCCTCCGGTATTGATCGTCGGCACCGATCAGCCGGAGAACGACTGGGGGCGGATGCTGGCGCAGTTCGGTCTGCTCGATCACAACCGGCGGATGAACCCCCAAATCGTCGGCCTGTTCACAGCTGGCCGCCCACTGCACCTGGACGCCGAGGGGATCGACCGGATCACCACCTACGCGGAGAAGCATCCCGGTCTGGTGGTGTTGATCGACTCCCTGCACGCCTGCATCAGCCCCCTGGGGTTGAAAGAGGAATCCGCTGAGGTGGCCGAACCGGTGCGGGATCTGATGAGTGCTCTGGAGCCTCACCGCGCCACCGTCCTGTTGATCCACCACGCCAACAAGGGCCGCGCCAACGATGGCGCCGTGGCCGCCTCCAGGGGCTCAACAGCCCTCCCTGCCGTCGCCAGCCAAATGATCAGCCTCAACCGTCTCCAGACCGGTGCTGGGGGCCCGCAGGGGAACAAAGAGCGGCGCCTCGTCCTCAAGACCGAGGGACGCGGCGGGATGCCTCAGGAGCTGCTGATCGAGCGCACCGATGCCGAGGGCTGGATCTGTCACGGCGACGCCGCTGCTGCCATGGAGGCCCAGGCCAGGGAGCAGGCCAGGGAGAATCTCACCGATCGCCAGCAGTCGGCCCTGCGGCTGCTGATCCAGCGGGCGAAGGCTGGGGAGTCAACGACCGTCGCTGACGCGGTGACAGCCCTCGACCTGAGTCGTCAGCGGGCCCAGGACACCCTGGGAGCACTGGTTCAGAAACGGTTGGCGATCAAGACCATCCCGACCGAACCGGCACCCGATGGAGGCCGCCCTGCTGCTACCTACATCCCTGTGCCGGATGCCTGAGCCGAGCCACAGAGGGGTTTGCACGGTTTGTCCCCTACTTGCCCGTGCAAACCGTTTTAACCGTGCAAACCGTGCATGGGTCTCTCATCAGTAAAGAGAGGTTCCGTCAAAACTCTGTCCCTATGGGGTTTGCACGGTTTGCACGGTTTGCCCGGTTTGCACGAATGAGTGGGAGAGGACCGTGCAAACCCCCAAACCGTGCGAACCCCCTCCCTGGGCCCCATTCCATCGGCCTGCATCACCTCCAGTGGTGCGGCGACGCATAGGTGCAGTGGCGACGGGGAGGTGTACTTGCTTCAGCGAGTGCGTAAGTATTCATACAGACCCGTTCTGGATACCTGGCCCGGTGACTGTTCTCGACCACGAGAGGCTTACGGACTTCGTGATGTTCCATCGGCTGGGACTGCTGGCGGTGGAGAGGCTGGTGCTCAAAAGGGAGCTGACCACCCGCGCGATGTTCCTTCTGCAGGCGATGGTGGCCCGGATGAACACCAGCACCGGCAGGGTGTGGTCCTCGGCGTCAGAGCTGGCGGCCGAGCATCAAGCGATCCCCGGGTGCGTGTGCAGCTCGATCCAGCGGCTCCGCAGGGTCGGCCTGGTGGTGCGCTGCACGGCGCCGCCCCTCCATGAGCTTTCGGCCAAGGAGAGGGCGTCGATGCCAGACCCTGCGACCCGTGCCCCCCATTCCGCCCGCCTGTACTTCCTGATCCACCCTGGCCTGGCTTCGGTGGGCGGGAAGACCCGAAGGGGCTGGGTTCTCGATCAGTTCCAGTCGGCCATCGGGGACCGGCTGACGCCATTCGCCAGGGAGCTTGCCGGCGTCGAGGCCGAGGCCAGGGCGGCGGCTGAGGAGCTGGAGCTGGCCGAATTGGTCGCCGCTCACGATGCCCAGCAGGCGAAGCTCAACCGCCTGGAAGGGCTCCGCCAGCAGCTGGAGCAGGGGAACGGCCATGAAGCCGCCTGAAGCCCGCCAGTAGCCCCCTGGGCCTCCACGCGCCCTGCCCCCTGGTGCGGGGCGTAGCAAGCAGCGGCACTGGAACGCACCAGCTGGCGCATCGGACAGGGCGCAACCCCTGGCACGGCTGAGCTGACAGCGGATCTCAAATCCACTGGCGGTAGTTGTCTGCCAGGAGGACAGCTTCGGGAAGACCAGGGCAAGGTGGCGAGCAGGGTGGGCGACATCAGCCCTCGCTGTCCTTGAGGAGCCGGTGGACCGCCGATGGGCTGGCCTCGATGGACGCGGCGATCGATCGGATGCTTTGGCCCTCGGCCGCCAGCCGTCGCACCAGCTGGGCCTTGGCGCCGGTGATGGATGCCCGCCGGCCGCCGGTCTTCCCCTCAGCCCTGGCACGGGCCAGGCCGTCCATGGTGCGCTCCCGGATCAAATCGCGCTCGAACTCGCCGATGGCGGCCAGCATCGTGAACAGCAGCCGGCCGGCTGGGGTGCGGGTGTCGATCTGCTGGTCCAGCACCACTAGGTCGATGCCGCGCTGCTCCAGCCCCTGGGCCAGCTCCAGCAGCTCGCGGGTGCTCCGGGCCAGCCGGTCCAGCCTGACGGCCACCAGGGCGTCCCCAGGGCGCAGGTAATCGAGGCAGGCGGCCAACTGCGGCCGGTCCTTGATCCTGCTGCTGATCGTCTCGGCGAAGGTGCGTGTGCAGCCGGCCGCCTCCAGCCGGAGCACCTGGGCCTGGGCGTCCTGGTCGGCAGTGGAGACCCTGCCGTAGCCAATGCGGGCCCCCGGCCGTTCCGCAAACGGTGCAGGCTCCCCAACCGAAACAGAACAGGGTTGCGGGACAGCAGACCTATTGCCCCTCCGTGGTCGGTCTCGGCCTCGATCGGGTGTGCCGAAATCGGCCGTTTGCGGAACAACTGCTGGGCGTGTGGTGGTGGTCATGGAGTGGAGGTGATTGTGATCGATGGGGGAGCTGGCCAGCCAGGCCAGCCGGCACCCTCAGCGGGTCAGTGCATCCCCCTGCCAGTTCTGGTGCGCCTCTCCAGGTGGTCGATCACCAGCCAAAGCCGCTCTGGATAGAGGCCCGAGGTGGTGTTTTGGCCATCGCGGTCAAAGCAGAGGCCGTGCCCTAGGAAGGAGGTGGCGCGATCGAGGTGCGCACACCTGGGAGCCGTGCACGATCGGCGGGGAGAAGCCGATCGAGGTGATGGTCCTGGATGCAGAAGCAATGGGGGAGACAGCACCCCAGGCGGGAGGCGGTGCAGGTTGCGGTGCGTCCGGCGCCCGATGCAGCCCTGACTCCTGCCTTTACCACGCTAGCTCCTGACTGCGTGACTAGAAGGAGATGTCTTCACGCGCAACAATTGCCTACCGAACTGATGCTCCCAGCGCCGATGCTGACCAAGTGCGCCACAGCTGGCAGGGTGGCCACATGGACGGCAGCCCACCACCCCAGGGGGGGGGATGAACCCCAAGCGGCGCAGTGAATGGGCCTAGATCGTCCGACCCCTAACATGGGGGAGCCACCCTATATGTAGTGCACACGCTTACGGCAAGCACTATTCTTAGTGTCCGTAACAAAAAATTCATTTTTCTCATGTCGGTAGTGGGCCTTTTGAGCACTACATGACTTAGACGCTGCGGGCCATGG
The DNA here is from genome assembly GCF_034931325.1 of Cyanobium gracile UHCC 0139. GTDB lineage: Bacteria > Cyanobacteriota > Cyanobacteriia > PCC-6307 > Cyanobiaceae > Cyanobium > Cyanobium gracile_B. The sequence goes on from NZ_JAYGHX010000004.1 coordinate 19,126, forward strand.
CCTTTCATTCGGCGTCAGGTGTCGGTAATGCACACAGCCATATGGCGCTGTCATGTTTTATGGTGTAAAACCACGCAAACGCCTGCAATGCTGGCTTTGTGCCTTTGAGTACACTCCTGCTGCGTCAAGGCCGTTTATGGCCAATTCTCTTGCGGCGCAGTTAGTTCCTTTCCTTCTTCTTTTAGGCTAATGCCAATAGTTGATGTAACGACTGGGGCCGCAAACGCCTCTTCTTCGCAACAGCTGCAGGGTCGGGAAAGTGGCCAAGGTTTTTCTGTAACTATTGAAGGCAACCCAAAGCGAGCTAAGACTCAAAGGCGTGCTAAACCGGTTCTATCAAGCATGAAAAGAGTTGAAAACGCAATTAACGGCTCTCCTTTCACATGGCGCAATCCAAACTCAATCGCGAAAGAGCTTAGGCTAGGCATTGCCGAAGTTGTTGAGATTCTATCAGACCGAAACATTTTTATCAGGTCAAAGAACCTTGGCGAAGACGGAACTCCTTTTTTTACTACCAAAACGAAGTACAGGGAAACTACGCCATTGCTATCAGTGCTTCTGAATAGCATGTCTGGAGAGGCTCCATTGGCCAAAAAGGCTAGGAATTAATTGTAGATGTTTGAATTTGAAGTACTTGGCAAGGCCTCTCATCTAATTGGTGCGGCAGTAATTGCATCCTTGCTGAAGTCGCTATACAATATAATTTACAAAAATGCCCCATTTGATTGGAAAGATGCCCGAAGTTGGGCGGGATTATTCCTGTTCCCTTCTGTTGTAAGTGTGTTTTTAGTTATCTGGAATATTGATAACAAGATAGCCTGCATAGACTGCTATGACTTGCTGAAAGCTGCCGCTTTAGGCCTGGGTGGAGCAGAAGCTACCTCGTTGTCCGCGTCTTATGCTCAAGAACATGCTGGATCCGCGCCTAGGGAGTAAGGAGCTTTGCGAAAATAGTGAAAGAATAGAGATCTATGGCTATGGCCAGTTTCGACTATGAAGTAATCTACACATGCCAAAAGGACGATGCGTTCTCATTGCTCAATCGTGGCCTTGATGGCTAACGCCCCGGGGAAGTTGGTGTGTGGCAATAAATTAGCAGTAGTCGTTAAGGCCAGCCCGCTCCCTAAGCGCCTCATACAAACCAGCGTTGTTCAGAAGGAGGCTTTTCAGTCCAGCCTGTTTGGCTGGCTGATTCAAGACCTGTGTGCTCATAAGTGCGTGGGCATCAAGAGCGTTGATTACGGCATTAATCTGCTCTGTAGTGAGATCTGGTGAGTTACTGAACTGCTCCTTGGTGTTGCTAACTGCTTGCTCCTGCAGCCGGTCCGACTCAAGCAACTTCTCCTTAATCACATAGACGTAGGCAAGCTTGTCGGAATCAGTGAGCTCGCCCTCGAACAGATCGTTGACCTTGGCGATGATCTCCTCTAGCAGGGCCTTCTGTTTCTCCTGCACCTGGCCGGTGCCTGTCTCGGTCATCGGCTGGAGCTTGGTGGCTTCGCCTTCACCGAGATTCAGGTTCTGTTTGCCTAGCTTCCTGAGGTTGTGGTGGGTGAGCACCACCTTGGATAGATCCACGGTTTCCCGCTCACGGCCGAACTCCAGCAGAGGCAGCAGGCGCTTGTAGAAGATCGAGCGCATCTCCACTCCAGTGCTGCCGTAGTCGAAGATCTGGGAGAGGAAGGTGTAGAGCCTCAGGAAGGCACCCATGTCGGACTTGAACATCGTCAGGGCGTTCAGCTCGTCTTCCGCGTCCTTGATGACACTGGCATCCCCCAGCTCCTTACCAACGGAGAGGGCGTTCTGAGCAGCCTTGAACTTCTTGAGCAGCCGATCCGCCACAGGCTCCAGGGCCTTGGCTAGCTCGCTCTGCTTGCCGTTGGGGTCCAGCTCCACCTTGACCACCCGCTCCACCTCGAAGTCGTCGTAGTGGCCGGCCGCATCGAGCTTGGCCCGGAGATCGAACACCAGGTTGGGGTCAGTGGTGCCGGCCAGCTCAGCGGTTTCGTAGAAGGTCTTGAAGGCTGCGAGGATCTCGGCGGGTTCGTTCACGAAGTCCACCACGAAGGTGTCCTCCTTGCCGGGGTGGCAGCGGTTGAGCCGCGAGAGAGTCTGCACCGCCTGGATGCCAGCCAGCCGCCGGTCCACGTACATCCCGCACAGCAGCGGCTGATCGAAGCCGGTTTGGAACTTGTTGGCCACCAGCAGGATCTGGTAATCGCCGGTGTCGAAGGCCTCGCGGATACCTTGACCCTTGAGGCCAGGGTTGAGGGCGGAGCTGGTCTCGGTGAAGTCGTCGGGGCCGCTCTCCTTGTCGCTCACCGAACCGGAGAAGGCCACCAGAGTGCCGATGCCGTAGCCCTTCTCCTTGATGTATTTCTCGATCGCCAGCTGCCACCGCACCGCCTCCAGACGGCTGGCCACCACCACCATCGCCTTGGCGGTGCCATTGAGCAGGGGGGCTATGAACTCCAGGAAGTGCTCGACAACGATCTGCACCTTCTGGGAGATGTTGTAGGGGTGGAGCCTGACCCAGCCCATGATCTTCTTGAGGGCGGCGCTTTTCTCCACCTCGGCTTCGTCGTAGCTGGCGCCGTTGTGGGCCAGGCGGAAGGCCAGCTTGTAGCTGGTGTAGTTGCGCAGCACGTCGAGGATGAAGCCCTCCTCGATCGCCTGGCGCATCGAGTAGACGTGAAACGGCTCGGGCTTGTTGGTGTCGCTGGCTGGCTCGGCTGGGTTGGGACGCCTGCCGAACAACTCCAGCGTCTTGGCTTTGGGGGTTGCGGTGAAGGCCACAAAGGTGATGCCGCTCTCCTTGGCGCGGGCAGCCATCTGGGCGGCCAGCACGTCGTCCATGCTCACCTCGCCGCCGTCTTCGAGATCGGCCAGCTCCTCGGCACTGAGCACCGCCTTGAGCTTGGCGGCGGCCTCTCCGCTCTGGGAGCTGTGGGCCTCGTCGGCGATCACGGCGAAGCGTTTGCCCTGGGTGGCTGACAGCTCCCGCACGGCCGCCAGCGCAAAGGGGAAGGTCTGGATGGTGCAGACCACGATCTTCTTGTCCCCAGAGAGCGCCTCGGCCAACTTGCCGCTCTTGCTGCCGTCGGCGTTGGTGATGCTGGCCACCACCCCGGTGGTGCGCTGGAAGTCGAACAGGGCCTCCTGCAGCTGGCTGTCGATCACATTGCGGTCGGAGACCACCAGCACCGTGTCGAACACCTTGCTGTGGTCTGCGCTGTGCAGCTCAGCCAGGAAGTGGGCGGTCCAAGCGATCGACTTGGTTTTGCCGGAGCCGGCGGAGTGCTGCACCAGGTACTTACTGCCCGCACCCTCGGCCAGCACGGCGGCCTGGAGCTTGCGGGTGGCATCGAGCTGGTGGTAGCGGGGGAAGACCATCTCCTTGATCTGCTTCTTCTTGTCGCGGCTGGCCACCAAGTAGCGGCCGAGGATCTCCAGCCAGCTGTGGCGCTCCCACACCTCCTCCCACAGGTAGCCGGTGCGGTAGCCGCGCTCGGGGTCGAGGGGGTTCCCAGCCCCGCCTTCGTCGCCCCGGTTGAAGGGCAGGAATCTGGTGTCGGATCCGATGAGCTTGGTGGTCATCTTCACCTCACGGGTACTCACCGCGAAATGCACCAGGGCGCCGCTGGGGAACGTCAGCAGCGGTTCGGGGTTCTGCCCCTTTGGCCGGGGGTTCCGATCGAAGCGGTACTGATCCACCGCGTCGTCGATCGACTGGGTGAAGTCGGTCTTGAGTTCGGCAGTGGCCACAGGGATGCCATTGAGGAACAGCACCAGGTCGATGCTGTTCTCGTTGTGGGTCGAGTACCGCAGCTGACGCACCACCCGTAGACGGCTGGCGGCGTAGCGGCTGAGGATCTCGGGATTGAGGGCCAGGGCCGGCTTGAACTGGGCCAGCTGCAGCGGTTTCTTGAGGCCCAGCAGCTCGATGCCCTGCCGGAGGACATCAAGGGTGCCGCGCTGATCTAGCTGGGCCCGCAGGCGATTCAAGAGGGTGTCGGTGGCAGTTGAGCCATGGTTCTTCTGCAGCACCTCCCAGGCATCGGGCTGGGATTCCTGGACCCACGCCACCACGTCCGCAGGGAACAGGGCACGGGGCCTGTCATAGGCCTGATAGTCCCCATCGGCGTAGAGCCAGCCATGGGCTCCCAGATGCTGGGTGATCTCCACCTCGAACTTGATCTCGTGGTGGAGGTTCATTGGCTCACGGAGAGAGACTTCAGAACAGGCCTGAGAGCCTGTTCCAACTCATTCATCGCTGTGATCAGTTGGAATTGGATGTTGGGCCACTCCTCTTCAGGTGAGCGGTAGCCGCCGGGAAGATTGAGTCGGATTCGGCAAGCCTTCCGACCATCGAGCCTCTCCCAGGAGACAGGCAGGGAGATAGAGGCATCAATCGAAGCCTGAGATTCCTTTATTCGATCAAAAATTTGCTTGTTTTGCTCAGAGTCACCTGTTCCTAGATCGATGTACAGCTCAGCCGTACAGCTCTTCATGGTTACACTGTACCAATATCCAAACCCAGGAATTCCAGATGAAGCACCGAGCCAGGAACCAAATCCTGGAGTTATGTGCGCATGGAGCTTTGCGTCAGGATGGGAAACAAGTGCTGTCCACCATCTCTTGCGGATCTCATGGCGCTCTGACAGCTCTTGCTTGGCTCGACCAGTTTCTTTGGCCTCGACTGATGGCCCAACGATCAGGGTAAGCAGGGGCGCCGCAGGGGAATCGCCGATACGAACAGCTTCAACCTTCACTAGGTAGAAATCAGCATTGAGAGATTCGTTGAGCCATGCCATGGCTGCAACATGCTCAGGTCGTGGTTCGGAAACGATCCAGATTGCAGCGCGTGCACTCCTGGCTGTCAAATAAGTGATCAGTTTACCTAGGTGGTCGTGATCGCTTTTCTCAAGCTGGTTTTCAATCACATAGGTGATGCCGTCCTCGTCTTCAGCAACGAGATCAATGCTGAACGATCCAGCTGCCTGCTCTCGATCTGCCGTGATGAGGTTCAGATCTAAGGAGTCGTTGAGAACGTCAATGTTGTGCTGCAGCCATTGCGTGAAGTCGTAAGCCTCATGCTTCCAGACTTCACGAAGGGGAACCCTCTGGAGCTTTCCGATTGGTGAGTAAGTCATGCAGCTGCCTCCAAAGGGACCAGACCCCGCACATCGATTTGGCCGGTGACGGCCGATGAGATCAAGGCTGATCGGCGTTCTTGGAGGAGCGTGACAGCTTGTTGAGCCTGGGAACCGAGCAGGTCAAGTTGAGAAATTCGGAGTTCAATGGTCTGGAGAATGTCTGCCTGCTCTTCTTTAGGCGGGACTGGAATTATTAATTCAGCAGCAGTGGCAACATTGAAGTGCTGTTGTATCGCGCCTCCAGAACCAGATGAAAACTGTACTTTTGCAAAATCAGAGGCTAAGTACCATGAGAGAAAGAGGCTGCTCGTTAGGAATGGCTTTCGGATTATGATAAGGTCAACGCAATTGCAACCATCAAGATCGGATTCAATTACAGCAGTAGTGCCTGGCTGCCCAGAGCGAACTGCCACTAAGTCGCCAGTAGACAGCCTTGATTTCTCGTGAATCTTGTTAGCATTTTCAGAAATGAACACAAGATTTTCAAGGCGTATTTTCCCTTGGCTGACATTGAGGGATCGGAGAGCGGGAACTCCGTCATCTACATAATACTTTGATGGTTCTACAACGATGCCCACCGTTATTTGTGGGCTGACGTATTTTAGCTTCTTAATCTCCCAATGCTCCGGCACTTCCCCCAGCCACTCCACGCCTGAGTCCTTCATCGGCGCGTCTGGGTTCAGCCCCTTGGTGACGGCATAGGAGATGACGGCTTGGCGCTTCTCCTGGAGTAGCTCGATCAGCCGCTGCTGCTCGGCTATCAGTGCGTCGATCCTGGCGGTTTCGTGGTCGAGGAAGTTGACTATCGCTTGTTGCTCAGCCTTGGACGGAATGACCAGGGGCATTCTCTTTATGTCCCCGTACTTCATTGACTGCCTAAGTCCCCCTCCCATCGAGTAGAAGACCTTTGCCACGTCATACGCTCTAAGCAGATAGTTGAGATACCTAGAATCAATTCGCTTGGGCTCCAACGCAAGGTAAGCGGAGGTGATAATGCCCGTCTGAGTAACAAGTGCGGAGCGAAGGCTTCTCTTGTCGTTCTGTAAGTCGGTCAGCCGAAGCACAATGTCGCCAAGTCTCACGATCTGGTAAGTCTCGAAGGACTCAGGCAGTAGTCCGTCGGAGGTGTTGATGTCCTTGTTGACGATGCTGCCGTAGCTAAGAGAGAGGAGGTTGTCTTCCTTCATCCCCTTGTTGTCCTCGCCTCGCTCTCTCGCGGCCGCAAAGATGGGATTCCATTGCCAATGCTCAGGGACTTGGCAAATCCACGGAATTGGCACTTCTTTGTAGGCCGGATAGCGCGGAAAGCTCACGCCGTGAGCCCCCCAATCATCTTCAGGATCCGATCCGTCACTTGCTTCAGCTCAGCGTCGATCACCTCTAGGGGCCTGGGTGGGCTGAATACGTAGAAGTGCCGGTTGAAGGGGATTTCATAGCCCACCTTGGTCTTGTCGTGATCAATCCAGGCGTCCGGTACATGGGGCAGTACCTCCCGCTCGAAGTAGGTCTCCACGTCCTCTGAGAGCGGCACGTTCTCGGTATCGCGAAGGCTGGAGTCAGCCACCGGCTTGCCCTTCGCCTTGCCTTTCTGCCCCACCACCACCTTGCCCGCATCATCCCGCGTGGGCCGCTCGACCGTGATGGTGCGGTAGCCGAAGGCTTCATTGGGGAAGATTTTGCTGATCGGCCTTCCGTCTTTCTCGGCCTCCTCGAATCGCCCAAAAAGCTGGGTGATCTCCTCGATGTGCTCAGGGCTCAGTTCCTTCCGTTTGCTCCCCAAGCTCTTGCGCATCTTCTGCCAGTAGCTGCTGGCGTCGATCAGCTGCACCTTGCCCTTGCGAGCCACCGGCTTGCGGTTGCTCAGGATCCAGATGTAGGTGCTGATTCCTGTGTTGTAGAACATGTCGGTGGGCAGGGCGACTATCGCCTCCACCAGGTCGTTCTCCAGCACGTAGCGGCGGATCTCGCTTTCCCCTGACCCCGCCCCACCAGTGAACAGGGGGGAACCGTTCAGCACGATCCCGAAGCGGCTGCCGCCATCCACGGCCGGGCGCATCTTCGAGATCAGGTGCAGCAGGAATAGAAGTGACCCATCGCTCACCCTGGGCAGGCCAGGACCGAAGCGCCCCTCAAAGCCCATCAGCTGGGCTTCCTTGCGGATGTCCTTCTCGATCTTCTTCCAGTCCACCCCGAACGGAGGGTTGGAGAGCATGTAGTCGAACTGCTTCTCCTGTAGGCCGTCGTCGTTGAGGGTGTTGCCGAAGATGATGTTACGGATGTCTTGGCCCTTGATCAGCATGTCGGCCTTGCAGATCGCATAGGACTCTGCGTTCAGCTCCTGGCCGTACATCACCAAACGGGCCTGGGGGTTGTGTTCCGCCAGGTACTCCTCACTGACGCTTAGCATCCCCCCCGTGCCCACCGCCGGGTCGTAGAGAGTCCGCACCACGCCAGGCTTGCTGAGGGCATTGTCGTCTTCGTTGAACAGCAGGTTCACCATCAGCCGGATCACCTCCCTGGGGGTGAAGTGTTCCCCAGCGGTCTCGTTCGATTCTTCAGCGAACTTGCGGATCAGCTCCTCGAACACCGTGCCCATCTGGGCGTTGCTCACCACCTCCGGGTGCAGGTCGATCCCGGCAAAGCGTTCGGTGACCAGGTACAACAGCCCGGCCTTGGCCAGCTTGTCGATCTGGGTGTGGAACTCGAAGCTCTCGAAGATGTCCAGCACCGCCGGGGAGAACGCCTGCATGTACGCCCGCAGGTTCTCTCCGATGTGGTCCTGGTCCCCCATCAGCCGCTTCATGTCGAGCGGTGAGGTGTTGTAGAAGAGCAACCCAGCCTTCTTCAGCAGGAAGGGCTCTGGGTTCAGACCGGCGTCCTCGCGCAGCTTCTTCTCGGCCAGCACCTCGGCCTTAGTGGCCTCCAGAACGCAGTCCAGCCGCCGCAGCACCGTGAAAGGCAGGATCACCTTGCCGAAGTCGCTGCGCTTGTAGTCGCCCCGCAGCAAGTCGGCGACCGACCAGATGAAGGAGGAAAGGTTGGTCGTGGTTCGCCCGTTCTCAGACTTTGTGGACTGCGCAGCCTGCATGAAATCCTGACGGGGCCTGGGATCTTGTCCCCAGTGACCCCGGAAAGGTAGCCGATCCTTCCACGCTTTCAGCCCTCGCCATGGTGGCCGTCACCACCAAGCCTGCACACCACCCCCGCCACCCTCGGGTAGCAGCAGGCTTGAGCCAACTCCTCAGGGCCGTTGAGCACGGGTACGTGCTCACCGGTGTGGGTGTCGATGCGTTCGAGGGGCCAGCCGTCGGGGTCGAGGTGCCACAGGAAGCGGCTCATTGTGGTGGAGCGACTGGCTACAGGGTTCCCCGTGGCGGTCGGGGAGCAGAGGTTGGCTCAGGCGCTTAATTCCAGCGGCAGTCGCCTTGGCGAAAACTGGTCTTAGGAGTCTTCCCCGGTTGCGGCATCAATATCGAAACAGAGCCGTAAACCTCTTTCAGCCTCTTCTCCTCGTGCAGGTCGATACCCCGCCATGTCACACCCATGACGCGGCAGACCCTGGTGCCCATGGGATCGCTGATCCGCGCAAACCCTTGTGAGCAGGCGTAGGACTCGGGATAGGACTGGCCAGGGGAGCAGCCGGAGAGGTTGCTGAAGATCACCCGGCGACCTTCCTGCCAGCGCCCGGGGTTGGCATTGAGCCACTGCTGGAAGCTGGCAGGCGTGAACTGGAAGGGAGCCGCCCAGCCAGCAACAGGCAACAGGGCGATGGCCAAGGCAAAGGGCAAGGAAGGGCTCTGCATGGCTTAGGAGGGCTTCTGAGGGGCTCCTAGGTGGCTCCTAGGGGCTGATGGCACCCCGCCAGCATCAGCCGGCCCCACAGGCCCTGCGGTTGGGCTGCGCACCATTACGGAAGGTGGAGAACAGGCGCGGCCTGTGGGTGCAGCTTTGGGTGCAGCGCTGGGTGCAATAGGCCGGGATCCCGAAAAATTCTCCCCAGTGATAGCAAGGGGTCTCAGCGATTCTCGCTCTAAACCCCCGTTTCCCCTATTCTCCATCCACCATTCTCCCCGGCCGGGTCTCCCGAGGTCCGTCAGGGTGTCCCAGCGCCCCCCGGCCCAGCACCGACCCGTCCCGATCAGCCGCCGATGAACTGGAGCAGCGACGCGGAAACCAGCCTGAAGGAAATCCCGTTCGTGGTGCGGCCGATCATCCGGCGGCGGATCGAGTCCCTGGCCCGCGAGGCCGGCCTCGACGGTGTGGATCTCGCCTTTTACCAGCAGGCCAAGGAGCGTTTCGGCAGGAAGTGAATCGGCGATGGGGTAAAAGAGGGGGTTGATCAGGGGCCCGCTCGATGTCGCAGTCCAAACGCGAACAGGTTGTCAGTCATCTGCGCTACATCCGCCAGGAGCTGCGGGAGATGCACCAGGGGGTGATGGAGGACGGCCTGCTGCCGGAGGCCGGTGAGGTGCGGGGTGTGATGGCCCAGATGGAGGCCCTGCTCGAGCTGCTGGAAGGCAAGGGATCCCGCAAGAAGGACGGGGACGGCTGAAGCGCGACGTCTGAGAACGACCACCCCACCCGTCAAGCCCCTGCAGGGACGCTCCGGTCAGCGGCTGCCCCCCCTTGCCCGACCCGCTGGAGATTGGTTTGCTGGTGTCGTCCCCATCACCCCGCCCGGGCCTCGGCCTCGGGCTTTTTTATTGGCATCCCCTATCGGTGGGGGGAAAATGCTGTCAAGACGCCAGAGATGGTGTAGACAAGAGATCGCAGGGATTGGGCCGGGTGATGGGGATCACCGCCAGCGGCTTTCCACCCTTGGGTGGTGAGCCCCCTGCTCCCCTTTCCACCCAGCGGCAGGTTCGCACCGTTGCCTCCCCGCTTCCAGCAGACCCGCTTCCAGCAGCGGATCACCCAGTCCGGCAACCTGCTGGAGGCCTGGGCCCAGAACCCCTGGCGTCGCCTTTCCCTGCTGCTGATCGTGCTGCTGGGCGGATTCGTGATCGGCGGCAGCGTCGGCTCGATCACCGGCGCCCTCTCCCTGTTCGATCCCCTCGGCGCCCTGGTGTGCGTCCTGGCCATCGAGCTGGCGGCGCGGCTGCGGGGCCGGCTGCTGGCCCAGCCGCTGAAGCTGCGGCTGCAGGTGCTGGACATGGCCCGCATGGGTCTGCTCTACGGCCTGCTGCTGGATGGCTTCAAGCTGCTCTGAGGGGTCGACACAGCCCTCAGGCCGGCTGAGCCCTCAGACGGCGGCGAGCAGATAGAGCAGGGCCATCCGGATCGGAATGCCGTTGCGGACCTGCTCCTCCACCAGGCTGCGGCCGGGATCGTCGAGCAGCTCGCCGGCGATCTCCACCCCCCGGTTCACCGGGCCCGGGTGCAGCACCGGCACGGCGTCACCGCAGAGGGACAGGCGCCGGTGGCTGAGGCCGTACTGGCGATGGTAGGTGTCCAGGCTGGTGAGCAGGTGCTGCTGCATCCGCTCCTTCTGCAGGCGCAGGGTCATGACGGCATCGGCGCCGGGCAGGGCCTCCTCCAGGCGCCGCTCGACCCGCACCCGGCCCCGGGCGGCCACCGGGTCGGCCCCCTGGCCCGGCGGCGGGGCCAGCACGAAGTCGGCGAAGCAATCGGGCAGCAGGGTGGCCGGCCCGCAGAGCACCACGTCGGCGCCGCAGGCGGTGAGGGCCCAGAGGTTGGAGCGGGCCACCCGGGAATGGAGCACGTCGCCGACGATGACGATGCGGCGGCCCCGCAGGCTCTCGGGGGAGGGGGCCTCGGGTTCGAAGTGGCGCGCCAGGGTGAACAGGTCGAGCAGGCCCTGGCTGGGATGGCTGTGCAGGCCATCACCGGCGCTGAGCACCGACACTTTCTCCCCGCACCGGTCGAGGTCGCGGGCGAGGCTGTGGGGCACCCCGGCGCAGCGGTGGCGCACCACCAGGATGTTGGCGCCCATGGCCACGTAGGTGCGGGCGGTGTCCAGCAGGCTCTCCCCCTTGCTGAGGGAGCTCGACGACGGCGAGAAGCTCTGCACCTCGGCCGAGAGCCGTTTGGCGGCCAGCTCGAAGCTGCTGCGGGTGCGGGTGCTGGGCTCGAAGAACAGGCTGGTCATCAGCCGGCCCTGCAGGGCGGGCAGGCGGCGCGCCCCAGCCACGGGCAGGGCCCGGAAGCGCTGGGCCAGTTCGAGAACGGTGGCGAAGTCGTCGACCGAGAAGGACGCCAGGTCGAGCACGTGGCGGTGACTCCAGCCGCTCAAGGCGTTCTGCTCCCGTCGAACGCCCCAACCGTAGAGGCCAGCAGGGAGGCGAGCCGGTCGTGTCGGGGCGTGCGGTCGCCGCGGGCCCGCCGGCTGACGCTGCGGCTGGCACGCAGGTACCAGCGCCAGAGCAGCTCCTGCCCCTGGGAGACGCCGATGCGCTGGGTCTGCAGCAGTGGCGCGGCTTCCGCCGGCCCCGGCTCCTCCAGCAGCGCCGCCAGCGCGGGCGGCCGCGCGGCCAGCCACAGGCCCGAGGCCGGCGCGGCGATCCGGCCGTCCTGACGGCGGTCGATGGCGAAGCAGCGGGCCAGCAGCCCGGGGCCTGCCGCCGCCCGCTCCGGTGCCCCCGGCAGGGCGACCGCCCGCAGCAGCACCCCGTTGGCCCAGTCGCGCCGGCCGGTGACCACGTTGACGCAATGGTGCACGCCGTAGGTCAGGTACACGTAGAAGCGGCCGGGCTCCCCGAAGAGGGTGTCGTTGCTCGCCGAGCGGCGGCGGTGGCCGTGGCAGGCCGGCTCGCTCTGGCAGTAGGCCTCGGTTTCGACGATCACGCCCCACAGCAGGGCGCCGGACGGCAGGCGCCGCAGCAGCAGGCCGCCGATGAGCTCCGGAGCCACCAGCTCGGCGGGGCGGGCGAAGAAGGACGGTTGGAGGGCGGCGGCCTCAGGGGCGTTCACAGACAGCACCGCAGCGGAATGGTGCGAGGAAGCGAACCGTGGTCACGCCAGGCCCGCCGAGGGGGCAGCGCGGGGCCACAGTGGTGGCAGCCCAGAGTCGCAACGGGCCCGCCGATCAACGGATCAACCATGGAAACCGCCAGCTTCAACCTCGGCACCGTCCTGCTGGCCGTCAGCGGCCTGTTCGTGCTCACCACCCTGTTCTTCGGCACCAAGGGCGGCTACTACGACACCGACGACTACGACGGCAACGGCACCGCCCACTGAGCCAGGGATCAGGAACGGCCGAGCCGTTCGGCCTCGGGACAATCGCCGGTGGTGGGCAGGTCGTCGGCATCGGCGGAACGGCTCACCGAGGCCAGGCGGGTGCTGACCGCACCGATCGAGGCCAGCCGGACGCTCTCCTCCCAGCTGTGGCGCTCATCACCGTCCTCGTCGTCGTAGCGGAGGGTGACCAGGTCACCCTCGATCTCCACCACCAGGGCCCTCTCGATCAGGCGCTGCTGGTCGACCAGATAGACCCAGACCGGCCGCTGTTCGAGCCGAAATCGGTCGAGCTTGCGATGCAGCATCGTGACGCCGCGGATAGGGTCGATCCTAGGCAGCACGGCGCCGGCCGCCATGTTCACCATGACCCGATCGATGCCCAGCACCGCCCCAGGCCCCAGCACGGTTCCGGGCCCCGTCGCCAGCACCGAGGCGATCCGGCTGCAGCTGCGCAGCTGGCCCGAGGTGGAGGACTACCTGAGCCGCTGCCGGGGGGTGATCGTGCCGCTGGGCTCCACCGAGCAGCACGGGCCCACCGGCGCCATCGGCACCGACGCCCTCACCGCCGAGGCCGTGGCCCTGGAGGTGGGTCGCCGCACCGGGGTGCTGGTGACCCCCGCCCAGGCCTTCGGCATGGCCGAACACCATCTGGGCTTCGCCGGCACCATCAGCCTGCAGCCCTCCACCCTGCTGGCCGTGCTCCATGACGTGGTGCTCTCGCTGGCGCGCCACGGCTTCGAGCGCATCTACGTGATCAACGGCCACGGCGGCAACATCGCCACCGCCCGGGCCGCCTTCGCCCAGGCCTACGGCACGGCCGCCTCCCGCGGGCTGCCTGGCGCCGAGCGGCTGCGCTGCCGTCTGGCCAACTGGTTCACCGCCGGCCCGGTGATGCGGGAGGCCCGCGATCGCTATGGCGAGCGGGAGGGGCACCATGCCACCCCCAGCGAGATCGCCCTCACCCTGCACCTGGAGCCCAGCCTCACCGCCAAGCAGCGGCCCCTGCCGGAGGCGGCCCCCGCCGGACCGATTCACGGCCCCGAGGACTTCCGCCGCCGCCACCCCGACGGCCGCATGGGCTCCGACCCGTTCCTGGCCAGCGCCGAGGACGGGGCCCGCTTCCTGGAGCTGGCGGCGGCGGCCCTGGCCGACGACCTGGCCGACTTCCTGGGGCCGGACGGGGAGGCCGGCTGAGGCGGCGAGGGCCGCGGCTAGGTTCGGACGACGATGACGAGCGCGACGATGGAGCGGATCACGGCCGACGATGTCCGCAAGGTGGCCCAGCTGGCCCGCCTGGCCCTGCCCGAGGAGCGGATCGCCACCTACACCGTTCAGCTGGAGCGGATCCTCGATTACGTCGCCCACCTCGAGCAGGTGGACACCGAAGGGGTGCCGCCGACCACCCGGGCCGTGGAGGTGGTCAATGTGACCCGGCCCGACGCGGTGGACCCCACCCCGGTGCGGGAGGAGCTGCTCTCCCTGGCGCCCCAGCGGGAGGGCGATTTCTTCCGCGTACCCAGGATCCTGGGCGACTAGCGCACGGGCGCGATGGCGGTGCGGTGCAGCAGTTCAAGCACCCGCCGCCGGGCATGGCGGGTGGGCATCAGCCGGACCAGGGGGCGCAGACGGCTGCGGCGCTTTTTATGGGAGCGCACGCCGAGGAAGATGTCGTAGAGGAAGTTGAGGCTGTCGGCGCGGCTCTCGAACAGCCCGAGCCGCTGGGGCGAACCCTTGGCATCAAGAATCGGCTTTGTGGCGTGATACGCCGGCTGATATTCGAACCAGGGGATCGACGGCCAGAGGTGGTGGATCAGGTGATAGTTCTGGCCCATGATCAGCCAGTTCATCAGCCTGCTGGGATAGACGCGGGCGTTGTGCCAGCGGTTGCGGGACTGGAAGGGTCGGTGGGGGAGATAGTCGAAGAACAGACCGAGGGTGACGCCCACCATCAGGGCCGGAGCGAACCAGCAGTTGAAGACGAACGGCAGGAAGTTATGCCGGGCGGCCGCCACCACGATCAGGACGAAGATGGTGCGGGCCAGGATCCATTCGAACAGCTCGTTGTGGCGCCAGAGGCGATGGCGGAAGAAGAAGACTTCGTGATAGAAGAAGCGCGGTGCGATCAACCACAGGGGCCCGAAGGTGCTGACGATGTGGTCGGGATCGAGCTTGGGGTCATTGACGTGGGCGTGGTGCTGCAGATGCACCCGGGTGAAGACCGGGAAGCTGAAGCCCAGCAGCAGGGCGGCGCCATGGCCCATCACCGCGTTCCAGATGCGGTTGGGATGGGCGGCGTTGTGGCAGGCGTCATGGATGACGGTGCCCTCCAGATGCAGGGCCAGGAAACCCAGGGCCAGCAGGGCCGGCAGGGGCCAGCCGCCCACGAACCAGCCCCAGATCGTCAGGGCCGCCAGGCCGTACCCCGCCAGGAACAGGCCCACCGTGGGGTTCCAGGCGGCGGGGGGATCCAGGTACTCCCTGGGGACACTGAGTCGCGGCACGGGTGTGGTGGCGGCCACGGGGGCGGACGTGGGTGCCAGCGTGTCTGTCATGGCCTGGGCCAGGTCCGGATCCCCGAGGGAGGCCCCAGATTACGGAACCCGCACCGGTGGCGCGACAGTGACGGCACCGGGGCGTTCACGGCAGTTCGCCTGTGATCGGCAGGCTGCGGAGGGTGGTGGTGATGTCCACGAGGGGGAACTCCGTGTCTCCCCAGCCATCGGGGGGCAGCAGGGGCGGGGCACTGGGGCCCGGGGCAGCGGCGGCACCGGCGGCGAAGGCGCCGTCGGTCCAGGCCAGCAGCAGACCCCGCAGGGCCCCGCCGCCGTTCTCGAAGTGGGAGCGCAGGTTGAAGTGGTCGCCATCCCTGGCCAGCACCAGCCGATGGCCGCCACCCACGTTGCGGGCTTCCCCGGCCATGGGTCGGAGGGCCTCCGGCCCTGAGGGCACCACCCAGTCGCGGCTGCCGCTCACCAGCAGCACCCGGCCGTTCATGGCGCGGGCCGAACCCTGGTCGAACAGCAGCGACATCGGCGGGCTGACCGCCACCACCGCCCTCACCCGGGGGTCGGCCAGGCCGGCCTGGTCGGCGGAGGTGATGAAGCTGCACTGCAGCACCCAGCTGACGTTGCGGGCCGGATTTCTGACGTCGCCACAGAAGCGCTTGAGCAGGGCGGCACTGGGGCGCGCCCCGGCCAGCTGCAGCACCGTGGTGGCGCCGTAGGACTGGCCCATCGCCACCACGGTGTCGGTGCGGAGCCCCGCCGGCAGACCCAGGCTGCCGGCCGCGGCCGCATCGATCGCCGAGGTCATGTCCATCGGCCGCAGCCGCAGATCCTCCGGGCTGGGGGGCGGCATCTTGCCGGAGAGCATCGCCTGCTGCTGGGACTTGTCGCTGCCGGGGTGGCGGGGCAGCAGCACGGTGTAGCCATGGCTGGCCAGGTGCCGGCCCCAGCCCTCGAAGCTTTCGGGGTCGTCCCAGAGGCCGTGGGAGATCAGCACCAGGCGGCCGTTGGCGCCCGTCTCCGGCTGGATCGTGACCACCTGGAGCGGCTCGGGGCGGTGCTTCACGGGGATCGCCAGCTCCTGGCGTTTCACCGCCAGGGACCCCGCCTGGGCGAGGGCCGGGTCGATGCCGGCGGCGGGCAGGGTGGTGGCCAGGGCACTGCCCTGGCGCTGCTGGGTGGTGAGCCGATCGATGGCGAAGACCACCTGCTGCAGGTCCACCGAGGCGCTCTTGCCGGGCAGGGCCTCGAGCACATCCAGCAGGTTCAGCTGCCCCTTGGCGTGGCTGGTCGCCAGCGAGGCCGCCAGCTGGCTGGAGTCCATCGGCTGGGACACCCCCTCCACCACCACCAGGGAGGAGAGCAGCAGCAGCACCTGGTTGACCAGGGGTGAGCCCACCGACTGCTGGGCGAAGGCCTTGACCGGCAGGGGCAGGGGAGTCTGGAAGGCCTCCACCAGCCGACGACCGATCGCCCCGTCGGTGGCCCGGTCGAGCTCGGCCAGATCACTGTTGCCCGAGAGCAGGCTGCGCTGATCCCGGAGCTCCCTGACCTGGATGGTGAACGGCGTCTCGACCAGGGGCAGGCTGAGCTGGATCTCCTCGAGGGCCCAGGCGGGAGCCGCCGTCAGCAGTGCCCCCCCGCCCAGGAGAAGCGCCGTGAGGTGGCGGAAGGGGCGGGTCATGGGGGCCATCCTGATGATGAGAAGCGTAGGTGTGTCCTCGAAGACACCAGCTGCGTCTCTTCCCGCGTCGGGGGTTCCGGATCAGGGGGGATGCCCACCGGGGGACTTGAACCCCCACGACCTGAGCCACTGGAACCTAAATCCAGCGCGTCTACCAATTCCGCCAGGTGGGCGCCGGCTCGACTCTAGACAGGTTCCCCGGCGCCATTCGGCGGGATCGGCGCCCCGGTCGTCACCGCCCAGAATGGGAGGAGACGTCGCCGCGGACATGCTTGCCACCCTCGGAGGCTTCCTGGCCCTGCTGCTGGGGCTGCTGCTGCTGCTGCTGCCCCTGCTGGCCTCCGAACTGAGCCGGGCGAGGGATTCGGTGTGGGGGGCGGTGGTGTTGCTGCTGGGGCTGGTGCTCGTCACCAGCGCCGAGCGGCTCACGGGCGCCCCGATGCTGGCGGTGCTCTGCGGCGGCCTGCTGATCGGGCGCCTCGGTGTGGAGGTGGGCCAGGCCCGCTGGCGCCTGCTGAGCGAGGAGGAGCGGCAGCGGCTCTGGTCGTGGGAGCGCTGGCAGACCAGCCTCAGCCAGCTGGGGGCCTCCCTGGCCCAGCTGCTGCAACTGGCCCGTGGTGTGGTCAGCGGTCTGGGGGCCTGGGTGGCGGAGCGGCGTGCCGCCCGCCCCGCCGTCAGCAAACGCTGGGTGCGGCCCGAGGCGGATCCCCCGGAGGTGGCCGCCGTGGCAGAGGTGGCCGAAACCTCAGCCGCGGAACCTGAACCGGACGAGGAGCCGGTGCCGGACGACGGCCCGCTGGTGGTGGACGGCTTCGAGGCGATCGATGCCCTGCTGGAGCAGGCCGTGCCGGAGACACCGGAGACCGTCAGCCCGCCGGAGACCGCTGCCGCCGGGGAGGGTCTCGGCGAGGCGGGATAATCCAGCCTTCTCGCGCCCCGGCGACGTGACGGCAAGCCCGGCGTCCTACAAGGACACGCTCAACCTGCTGCAGACGCCCTTCGCGATGCGGGCCAACGCCCGGGTGCGGGAGCCGGAACTGCAGGCCTTCTGGAAGGAGCACGATCTCTACGGACGGCTGAGCCGCGGCAACCCGGGCGCCCCCTTCACCCTCCACGACGGCCCGCCGTACGCCAACGGCGCCCTGCACGTGGGCCATGCCCTCAACAAGATCCTCAAGGACATCATCAACAAACACGCCCTGCTGCAGGGGAGGCGGGCCCGCTTCGTGCCGGGCTGGGACTGCCACGGCCTGCCGATCGAACTGAAGGTGCTGCAGGGCCTGGGCAGCGAGGAGCGGCGGCAGCTCACCCCCATCGACCTGCGGCGCCGGGCCCACGCCTATGCCCTCGAGCAGGTGGAGGCCCAGAAGGGCGGCTTCCGGCGCTGGGGCATCTGGGCCGACTGGGACGCGCCCTACCTGACGCTTCAGAAGTCGTATGAGGCGGCCCAGATCGGTGTCTTCGGAAAGATGGTGCTGGCCGGCCACATCTACCGGGGCCTCAAACCGGTGCACTGGAGCCCCAGCTCCCGCACCGCCCTGGCCGAGGCCGAGCTGGAGTACCCCGACGGCCACACCTCCCCCAGCGTCTATGTGGCCTTTCCGGTGGTGGAGCTGCCGGAGCCGCTGGCCGGGCTGCTGGCGGCCGCCGGCATCGCCGGGCCTACCGATGCGGCCCATCGGGAGCAGCTGTTCGTGGCCATCTGGACCACCACCCCCTGGACCCTGCCGGCCAACCTGGCGGTGTCGGTCAATGGCCAGCTCGATTACGCCATCTGCCGCGACGGCACCACCAACGGCGGCACGCCCCGCTACCTGGTGGTGGCCGCCCAGCTGGTGGAGCAGCTGCGCACCAGCCTGGAGCGCCCGCTCGAACCCCTGCTCACCCTCAAGGGGGCCCAGCTGGAGGGGATCCAGTACCGCCATCCGCTGCTGGATCGCACCAGCCCGGTGGTGATCGGCGGCGACTACATCACCACCGAGACCGGCACCGGCCTGGTGCACACGGCCCCGGGCCACGGGGTCGATGACTTCCACACCGGCAACAAGTACGGCCTGCCGGTGCTCTGCCCGGTGGATGAGGCCGGCACCCTCACCGCCGAGGCGGGCCCCTTCGCCGGGCTCAACGTGCTCAAGGACGCCAACCCGGCGATCATCACCGCCCTGCGGGACGCCGGCCTGCTGCTGGCCGAGCAGCGCTACGAGCACCGCTATCCCTACGACTGGCGCACCAAGAAACCGACCATCTTCCGGGCCACCGAACAGTGGTTCGCCTCCGTGGACGGCTTCCGGGCCCAGGCCCTGGAGGCGATCGCGGCGGTGGAGTGGCTGCCGTCCAGCGGCCGCAACCGCATCGAGGCGATGGTGCGGGACCGGGGCGACTGGTGCATCTCCCGCCAGCGTTCCTGGGGAGTGCCGATCCCGGTCTTCTATCACCGCGAGACGGGCGAGGTGCTGCTCAACGCCGACACCCTGGCCCACGCCGAAGCGCTGATCGCCGAGCACGGCGCCGATGTCTGGTGGGAGCGGGACGAGGCGGGCCTGCTGCCGCCGGCCTGGGCCGACCAGGCCGACCAGTGGCGCAAGGGCACCGACACGATGGATGTCTGGTTCGACTCGGGCTCCTCCTGGGCCGCCGTGCTGGAGGGACGCGGTCTGGGCTGCCCCGCCGACCTCTATCTGGAGGGCTCCGACCAGCACCGCGGCTGGTTCCAGAGCAGCCTGCTCACCTCGGTGGCCGTGAACGGCCATGCCCCCTACCGCCGGGTGCTCACCCACGGCTTCACCCTCGATGAGAAGGGCCGCAAGATGAGCAAGTCGCTGGGCAACGTGGTGGACCCCGTTGTGTTGGTGGAGGGGGGCAAGAACGAGAAGCAGGAGCCGCCCTACGGCGCCGACGTGCTGCGGCTGTGGGTGAGCTCGGTGGATTACTCCGCCGACGTGCCCCTGGGGCCCGGGATCGTCAAACAGCTGGCGGACGTGTACCGCAAGGTGCGCAACACGGCCCGCTATCTGCTGGGCAACCTGCACGATTTCGTGCCCGCCGAGCATGCCGTGGCCATCGAGGACCTGCCCCTGCTGGATCGCTGGATGCTGCAGCGCACCGCCAGCCTGATCGAGGAGGTGAGTGCCGATTTCGAGCGCTTCGAGTTCTACCGCTTCTTCCAGGCCCTGCAGAACTTCTGCGTGGTGGATCTCTCCAACGTCTACCTCGACATCGCCAAGGACCGCCTCTATGTGAGTGCGGCCGGCGATGCCCGCCGCCGCAGCTGCCAGACCGTGCTGCACCTGGTGGTGGAGCGGCTGGCGGGGCTGATCGCGCCGGTGCTGTGCCACATGGCCGAGGACATCTGGCAGAACCTGCCCTACCCGGTGGCGGAGGCCTCGGTGTTCGAGCGGGGCTGGCCGACGGTGCCCCAGAGCTGGGCCGCCCCGGAGCTGCTGGCGCCGATGGAGCGGATCCTGGAGCTGCGCGCCCAGGTGAACCGGGTGCTGGAGGGCTGCCGGGGCCGGGGGGAACTGGGCGCTTCCCTTGAGGCCCAGGTGCAGCTGGAGCTGGCAGAGACGGCCGCGGAGGCGGCGTCGGAGGCCGGTCCCCTGCGGGAGGCCCTGGCCCTGGTGGAGGCCAGCCCCCACCCCGAGGTCGACAACCTGGCCGACTGGCTGCTGGTCTCGGCCCTGCGGGTCGGCGGGCCACCGCCGGCGGAGACCCTCCTGGCGGAGACCGAGGAGGAGGGGGTGCGGGTGCGGATCGCGCGGGCCGCCGGGACGAAGTGCGAGCGCTGCTGGCACCACGAGAGCGACATCGGCCAGCACCCCGACCATCCCACCCTGTGCGGGCGCTGCGTGGGGGTGCTGGAGCGCCAGGGGGCGGGGCCCGCCTGATCCGGCGCGATTCAGGCCGATCCGGCGGGACCGGTTCAGACCAGCCCGAAGGGCCTGAGGACCTTTTTGGCCGCCAGCTTGAGCGGCAGCGGAACGCCCCGTCTGGGGAGCTTGCGCACGAGGCGGGCCGCCAGCCGGCGCGAGCGCGTCGCCAGCGAATGGGACTCCAGCAGGGGATGGGGGGAGCGCTCCCGCAGCAGCTCGATCAGCCAGGCCTCCGCCGCCGGATCCTGGGAGCCCGGCTCCAGGGCGAGCTCCGCCAACCGGATGCGCTCGGCGAACTCCGCCACCATGGCGCTGTAGCCGCAGGCCTCGGCGACGGGCCCGTGGGCAGCGTGAACCCGGGCGAACTGCTTCAGCGACTTGCGCTCCAGCAGGGCGGCATGGTCGAGGAGGTCCTCGATCTCGTTGGCGATCCGCACGACGCTGGCCTGGGCACTGACGATCGGCAGTTCCTCGATCGCCGGCGGCGGTGCCTCGCGGGGACCCGCGGCGCTGGCGGCCGCGTAGGTGTGGGCGATGGCCTCCACCTTGCGGCCCACCAGCTCGCGCAGCAGGGCCCTGTTGCGCTCGGTGGGGGCCAGGTGCCGGCCGGAGCTGGTGTTGGCCATGTAGACGGCATGCAGCAGGGACGCCTTGACCAGATCGAAGGGGGCGCCGTGCACGACGAGCACACTGGCGGTGCGCACGAGATGCTCCGGGAAGGTCTTCTTGGAGCTCCGGAAAGAGCCGCCGTGCAGCTCGGCGGCGACATCGAACACCCGGTTCAGGGCCGCGATCTCCTGGGGGGAATGGCCCTGGGCCAGGCACTGCCGCACCAGCAGAGGAAAGGAGTGCACATAGGGATAGGCGTGGTTGTCCACGACCTCGGCATCCGCGACAGCGGGCGCCTGGGTGCGGGGGTGGACCAGCTCCATGCTGCCGATCTGGCGATTGAGGAAGGAGGTCATGCTCTGGAGGGAGCGCAGCTTCCACTTGCTGGAGAGGTGGGCCACATCCCGGGCCGCCAGCTCATGGCTCCAGCGGCGGCGGAAGGGCTCGATGTCGCAGAGCCAGTAGGGGGAGTGCTCGTTGGCGTAGACGTAGCTGACAACGGACTTCGGCTCGAAGATGACCCGGTAGTTCGCCTGCCGGGCCATCATGGCGATGTCGATGTGCTCATTCACCTGGAGGTAAGCCTCATCGAGGGGGCCCACTTCCCGGAGCATCGCCATGCTGAGCAGCATGCAATGGAACTCGCCGAAATCGGAATCGCCCCCCTGCAGAGAACCAACGATGCGGGAGGCTGGCGCATTGGCGAAGAGGTGCTCTTCGTTGTAGGCGATCTGGCCGTCTTGCTCCGAGAGATGGTTCTTGCCGCCGGCCATGTGGATGCGATCGGCTTCAAACTCCCCCATCAGGTAGAGGGGGAAAACAATGCCCGCTCCGGTGCGCTCCGCCGTGGCCACCAGGGTCTCGATCCAGCCCCTGGTGACGAGCACATCGTTGTCGATGAAGCACACATACTTGGTCGTCACCGACCGCAGCGCCTGGTTGCGCAGCTGGTTGGGGGTGCCGGGTGCCGCCGGGAACAGCATCAGCTCGCCGCGGGCCTGGGCCGCCTCCAGCTCCCGGCGCACCGAGGGCGGGGACTGGCTGTCGAGGTAGTGGAGGACGAAGGGGTAATCCCGGTGCTCGAGGATCGAGCACAGCGAACGGGTGGCCACGCTGTACCGCTCGCGGAAGACGACAACGACCGTGACCAGGGGGTGGGAGTCGACGCTGCGTGCGGGGGCGTTGCGTACGGGAGCGTCGCGTAGGCCGGGGCGCACGGGGGCGTCCATCAATAGCCAATCAAAAGCCGTTTAACAATGATAACATGCATCTCATTGATGCATCGTCGTATGCCGAAGTCCCTACCTGCTTGCGCACCACTTTGATGCATGGCCAAACTCTCCTGGCAGGACTTACTGAACACCCCTGCCTTTCTGATCAATCTCGATCGCCGGCCGGAGCGATGGGAGAGCAGTCGAAGCCAACTGGAATGGGCCGGATTCACCGACGCTCGCCGCTGGTCAGCCTTTGATGGGGCGAAGGGAAACGTCCGGGAGAGTCTGCGGCATTTCGGCATCGATCAACTGGCAGATCGGGAGCACTTTCTCAGCCAGCCTGGTGCCCAGGGCTGCGCCGTTTCCCAACTGACGCTGCTCCAGCACATCATCGACCAGGGGTATCCCCATGCCTGCATCTTCGAGGACGACATCCGCTTCTCCCGCCGGTGGCACCAGCTGGCACCCGCCTTTCTGAGAACCACGCCCCGAACGTTCGACCTGCTCTTCCTAGGCTCCCAGATTCAGTACGACGCCCTGCCCCGTCTGCATCCGGCTCGGCGGTTGAATCGCTCCCGAACACTCACGCGCCTGAGCCAGCGAGCCTGGCCCTGGCCCGCCCATCGGCTGGGCGATGTGGTGCAGGGGCCGCTCTATTGCCTCCATGCCTTCGTCATCACGCGCAAGGGCTGCCAGGAGTTGCTGAGGTTTCTCACCACCCAGAGCATCGGCCTCTACATCCCGGATTGCATGATTCACGACGCCATGGCCGGGCGGTCGGATGTCTCGACATTCCCGCTGCGGTGGTATGCATGGAACGGCAATCGTCTCCCTTCCCTTGTGGAGGAGCGGGGCACCAATCCCCACTGGATCAGGCGGAACTGCGGCCTGGTGTACCAGGAGGAAAGCTTCGGCACGGACATTCAACCGCGCCCGGAACCTGCGCCGGCCTGAGGGCTCCCTGGACAGGCTTGGGCCGTTCACCGAACGGGAGAAGGCGGGCGCCGAGGCTGAAGGCCCCCGCCAGCAGGCCGGCCAGGGCGATCGCCACACTCCACAGCTGGACCGGCCGGAGGGCACCGACCAGCTCCAGCACGGAGAGGTCGGCCGGGTTCAGCCCCCGCAGTACTGGCGGGGGCGGTGACGGGGCGGCTGAGCCAGGCCCCGGCTCCAGCGCCAGCACCTTCTCCTTCCAGTCGGCGAGCACGCCGTTGAATTCGTTGGAGCCCAAGGCCGCCTCGGCCAGAGGAAGTTTCTGCACATACCAGTCGTAACCCTGCTCCAGCAATCCCTCCGCTTTCAAGCCGTCTTCCACGATCACCAGCAGGGGCAGGTGCTTCGCATAGGCCATCGCCGCTTCAATGTGGTTCCACGGCGTCGGCAGCTTCGTCTCCACCAGAGTCCCCTGACGCGGACCGCCGCGTCTTTCGAGGCCGGAGGGGAAGTAACTGCGCTCCAGGGCGATGACGACGATCCCGGAACACTTCTCCATCAGCTCGGTGATGGCCTTCAGCGGTGCATCGGCGCTGAAGGTGTTGCGGCCGACGGTCTTGGGGATCAGGGATTCACTGCGCAGGCGATCCTCAATCGACCGCACGAAGGATTCCTGCTCCGGCGTGGCTGTACCGCCCACACTCACGAAGACGAGTTTCTCCTCCATGCCACGCCACGCATCACTGGGCGGAGCCTACCGATTCCCCAGCCGGCGCGCTCGCATCGGCGATGGGCAACGGGGACTGGGAACGTCAGAGGCCGAGATCGGACAGGCCCGGATGGCCGTCGGGGCGGCGACCGAGGGGCCAGTGGTATTTCCTCTCGCTCTCCTGAATCGGCAGGTCGTTGATGCTGGCTATGCGGGTGTGCATGAAGCCCTGATCATCGAACTCCCAGTTTTCGTTGCCGTAGGAGCGGAACCAGTGGCCGGAATCGTCGTGCCATTCGTAGGCGAAACGCACGGCGATGCGGTGGCCGTGGAACGCCCAGAGTTCCTTGATCAGGCGGTAGTCCAGTTCCCGGGCCCATTTGCGGACCAGAAACTGCTCGATGGCCGCGCGGCCGCTGACGAACTCGGCCCGGTTGCGCCAGACGCTGCCGGGGCTGTAGGCCAGCGCCACCCGGGCCGGATCACGGCTGTTCCAGCCATCCTCAGCCAGGCGCACTTTCTTTGCCGCCGTTTCAGCATCGAAGGGGGGAAAGGGGGGCCTGGGGGCTTCAGGATCGGTCGTTGGGGCGGGCATTGAAGCGGTCATCCAGGCGGGCGCTGCACAGCCTGCGCAGGCTAATTCAGAAGGGAATCGTGTAGGTGTTGCCGCGCTCACTGCGCACCAGGAAGGCGGAGGCGGTCTGCCGGTAGGTGGCCAGGGTGGTGCGGCCATTGCTGGGCTCGTTGATCAGCAACTTGCCGCATTCCTCCCGATCCCCCTGGCCGCAGGTCCAGGGCTCGCCCACCTTCTCCATCTCGATCTGCTTGCCGTCGGAGCGGTAGGTGACCGTGAACGAGGTGGAGCCGCCCGCGACCAGGCAGGCTTCGCTGCGGCCGTTGAAGCGGCAGGTCTGCCAGGCGGTCTGTGCGTGGGCCTCGGGGTTGGCCGGGAGAGCCAGGGCGGCGCCGGCGGCGGCAAGGGTGCACAGGGCCGCCAGGGGGGAACGCATCGGGCGAGGTGCCGGGGAAGGCCAGTCTCGCCCCTGCGCGCTCAGCACGCCAGGCGGGGCTGTCGATCAGGAGATCGCCTTTGACCTGTCAGCGGATCACCCTCGTTCTTCCATGGTCTGCGTGCGATCCTTGGTTCCATCGCCTTCCTGAAGCTGGTGGAGTGAATCGGTTGGCCTACAACCTCCCACCTGAACGCCGGGATTACCGCTCTTGGGGTCCCGTTTCCGTTGGCTTCAGCGCATGAAGATCCTCTTCATCCTGTGTGACAACCCCTTCAGGGCCTCCTGCGGCATGGGGAGCTCTGTCAAGGAAATCATTGACGGCCTGGCCAAAGCAGACGAGTCGATCAGGATTCAGGTGTTGGATTTGCGATCGAACGACGGCCATCAGACGATCACCGATCAGATCGAGGTGTTTTCCTGCGGATACCGGGATGGCCTGGGCAGTGACTTCATTGTCCAGACCCTGATGAATGCCCCGATTCAGATCATCTATGGCATCAAGAACCTGAGGAGGCCCGATGTCATTCACCTGCAGGACTGGACGTCCATAGCGGTGGGCAACGCCTTGGCCAGCTACTGGGGAGGCGACATCAAATCGGTGTACACAACCCAATTGAGCTACACCCTGTTGCTGGAGGATCTGGCCAAAGAGTCGATGGCGGCTCCGCCCGTCGACCAGGCGATTGTTGCCGAGATTGAACGACTGGAACGCGAAAGCATTCAGTCGTCGGACAGGGCCATCTTCCTGAACCGGAGCGATCAGACACGGCTCAACGGACCGCACGATTCACAGGTGATCCCGCACGGCATCCATCTGGGGGACGTGCTGTCGATTCCATTCGAAGAAAAGAAGCTTCCAGGGGATCACCCTGTCAAGCTCCTGTATTTCGGGCGCATCGATACGATGAAGAATGTCGGGCGGCTGCTCGATGCCCGGTTGCCCAGCGGCGTCGATCTGATCGTGATGGGGGGAGAGGCCGGCTCGAATCCGGAGTTGTATCAACGACTGGAGGACCTGGCACGTGATCGCGATCACTTGCACCGGATTCCTTTCACCGCAGGGGATGACAAGTTCCATATCATCCGAGCAGCCGACGCTGTGATCTTCCCCAGCATCCATGAGCCCTTCGGCCTGGTTGGACTCGAGGCCTTGGCCTGCGGCACACCCCTGATCGCTTCCTTTGCCGGAGGCATGAGTGGCTACCTCGATGAGGCCTGCGCGATCCGAATCGACGGACTGGGCGCCGAGGCCATCGAGAACGCCATCCACAGGTTCATGACGATGTCAGACTCCGCCAAGGAGGCCATGGTCAGGAACGGATTGAACGTCTGCAAGCGTTTCTCCTGGAAGGATCCAGTTGAGCGGCACCACCGGCTTTATCGGGACTTGACCCATGACGGCAAGCCCGCGTAGGCCCATGGTCACGGACCATCGCATCGACATTCGAGGCTGCCAAGTCGCCTATCAGCGTGGCGGCCAAGGTGAACCGCTCCTACTGCTGCATGGCATGGATGGACGAGCGTCATGGGACAGCGTGCTTCCCAGGCTCACGGAGCATCACGATGTGATCCTGCCCGACCATCCCGGCTTTGGCGCATCGGGGTCAGGGGAGTGGATCGACGGCATGGCTGATCTGGCACTGTTTTACCTCGATTTTCTGGATGCGCTGCAGATCGAGCAATGCCACCTGGCCGGCCACTGCCTGGGCGGCTGGCTGGCAGCGGAAATTGCCGTGATGCAGCCGCAACGGTTCAAGAGCCTGAGCTTGTGTGCCGCAGCCGGCATCCGGGTTGACGGCTGCCCGATGGGGGATGCCTTCCTGTGGAACCCGGACGACACCATCGGCCAGCTGATCGTTGATCCGCAGGCCAGGGAAAGCATGCGGTCGAAGCCATCGAGCGAGCGTGACATCGAACTGATGCTGAAAGCCAGACAGATGTCGGCGCGACTGGCCTGGCATCCTCGCTTTCACAATCCCCATCTACGCAAGTGGTTGCATCGGCTGACGATGCCAACCATGATTCAATGGGGTGAGAACGACAGGCTCTTCCCCGTGGCCTATGCCCACGGCTACCACGCCATGATTCCCCACGCCCAGCTCCATCTCTACAAGGACTGCGGCCATTTCCCGATGCTGGAAGCCACCGATCGCTACCTCGAGCATCTGGACGCATTCACGGCCAAGGCATCCGCATGAAGTTCTATTCCTTTCATTTGATGCCCTATGGGGCGCTCGATCTGGATTACGTCGAGAAACATGTCTCGGCGAGCCTGGTGCTCCCCAACAGCTATTACGATCCCCAGATTGGCCATCAGCTCTATAACCGCTATCTCGATGAGCTGGAACTAGCCGATGAGCTCGGTTTTGATGGCGTGTGCGTCAACGAGCATCACCAGTCGGCCTATGGCCTGATGCCCACACCGGCCGTGATGGCGGGGGCGCTTTCCAGAAGCGTGAAGCGAGGCAAGATCTGCATCCTGGGGCGGGCGTTGCCGTTGCTGTCCAATCCACTCACGGTGGCGGAAGAATACGCCATGCTCGATAACATCACCGGCGGGCGCTTCATTGCTGGCTTTGTGAGAGGGATTGGTGTGGAGTATCACGCCACCGGCGTCAATCCCACCTATTCCCTGGAGCGTTTTCATGAAGCGCATGATCTGATCATCCGGGCGTGGACGGAAGAGGGTCCCTTTCCATTTGAAGGCAAGCACTACAGCTACCAATACGTGAATCTGTGGCCGCGTCCTTTCCAACAGCCCCATCCGGACGTCTGGATTCCCTCCGGAGGCAGCCTGGAAACGATTCGCTGGGCGTCCGATCCCAAACGGAAATATGTCTATCTGAATGTGTATAGCAACATCGATGTGGCCTGCGGGCTCATGGACACCTACCGGAACTGCGCCGAGGCGTACGGCTATACCGCGAGCTCCGAACAACTGG
Organism: Cyanobium gracile UHCC 0139; assembly: GCF_034931325.1. Taxonomy (GTDB): domain Bacteria; phylum Cyanobacteriota; class Cyanobacteriia; order PCC-6307; family Cyanobiaceae; genus Cyanobium; species Cyanobium gracile_B. The sequence goes on from NZ_JAYGHX010000004.1 coordinate 46,956, forward strand.
GCATGGCCCTGCCCATTTATGTGGCAGAAACCGATGCGATCGCCCGAAGAGAAGCCAAGCCTCATATTGAGGCGTTCTTCAACAGGTTTCTGCGCATGACCAATGAGATGTTGTTGCCACCGGGCTACACATCGGTGTCCTCCCTCAAAACACTCCTGATCACCAGCCGCGAAACGCTGATGGCTAACCATTCCCTGGAGGCCGTCGACAAGCTCGGCATGTTCCTGGTGGGTTCACCCGAAACCGTCCGTGAGCGCCTGGCGGAGTTTGAGCAACGGCTGGGCATCGGCCATCTCTGCGCCATCATGCAATTCGGCAGCCTGCCGCATGCGCAGACGAAGCGAAATCTGGAGCTGTTTGCACAAGAGGTGATGCCCCATTTCCGGGCCAAAGTGACGGCAGGCAGCTGCCCCTAGGGACCGATAGCGGCCAACCCCCGACAGGCCCGCAGCACCACATCGGAATGGATGCACAGGCCCAGTCTTCGTTGCAGAAGAAGGGCACCGGAAGGCCAGCCGTTTCCCCGCTTGCTCCCCACCCCGGCACCCAGGCTCGCCGGCCACGGCGGGCTGCCTACCATCGCCCCTTTGCCGCCCTTCCCCATGGCCAGCCAATGGCAGAACTTTCTGCGCAACCTGGGGGAGTGGCGGGGCAGCTTCACCACGATCAGCGCCGGCGGCGAGGTGCTGGAGAGCCATCCGTCGGTGCTGACGCTGGCGGCGGGCGACGACGACGACCGCCTGGTGCGCTTCAGCCTGCAGCGCTGGCCCGCCGGCACGGCGATCGCCACGGGCGGCGGACCGGCGCCGGGGGCGGGCGAGCCCAGCCGCGCCATGGAGCAGGACTACCGGACCCTCGGGCGTCAGGTGGTGTTCTTCGATTCCGGGGCGTTCAACAAGGGGTCGCTGCAGGTGGCGCCAAACACGGTCTTCGGCGGTGAGTTCGGCTTCATCGCGGCCGACCGGCGCCACCGGATCGTGCAGCTGTACACCCCCGACGGCCGCTTTGATCAGCTGGTGCTGATCCGCGAGTTCCGGGCCGGCAGCGACGCCGCCGAGGCCGCGCGCGCCAACGCCGAGCAGCTGCTGGGCCGCTGGCAGGGCCAGGCGGCCACGGTCCGCGCCGACTGGGACATGGCCGACTTCAGCGACGTGCAGCTGGAGCTGGGGCCCGCGGAGCTGGAGGCGCTGCGGCTGCTGCCCGATGGCGGCTTCGTGGGCCTGCCGGAGCAGGTGAGCCACCGGGCGGCCTTCGAGCTGGTGGGCGGCTGGCTGCCGGCCCCGGGCCGGATGGAGCGCCTCATCCGCCGTTATGACGCCACCGGCGCCTGGGTCTCCGCCAGCCACGAGGTGCTGGAGCGCGTCTGAGGGGCCGGCACGCCGGCAACGGCCTCACCGCGGCGGCAACCCATCCAACATCTGCCAGAGAAGCGGGCACATTCCCATTGCGCCTGAAAAAGGTCAGCAGGGTTGGATAACAGGGCATCAAGGGCTTCGCTCATCCCCCCAACCCCCGACAAGCCCGCAACACCACATCGGCGCAGCGGCCGTACACAGCGGCTTGCCAGGCGGGGCTGTCGATCAGGAAGGCGTCGCGCACCTGGCGGCGGATCGCTTCGCGGTGGGGGGTGGGGCGATCGGGAACGGCGTGCAGCCAGGCATCGGCGCGCAGGGCCGCCAGCACCTGATCGATCGGCCGGGTGCCGAACTCCAGGGCCAGGTAGGTGAGCTCCACCGCAGGGAACATCCGGCGCAGAAACACCGGCACCGACCCCGACACCACCGACGAGCTGGAGGGGCCCTGACCGGGCCGGGTGACCTCCGGGCCATACCAACGCTGCAGCCGCTCCCAGTCGTCGCCTGAGCTGCCGCTGCCGATGAGCTCCCCGTAGCCCCAGGGGCCCAGGCCGGTGTGCAGGTCGATCACCGCCAGGCGGCGGCAGGCCGGGCCCAGGTGCTCGGTGAGGATCATCTCCAGGGTGGACAGCGACCAGCTGGGGCGGCTGCCGCCGTAGAAGAGGCCGGTGGGATGGGTGTACTGGCCGCGCTGCAGCGCCGCCTGGTAGGCGGCCATCCCGTGCCCAGTGATGAAGGCCTCCAGCAGGGTGTCGGCCCGTTGCCGCTCGGGCCCGTCCCAGTCGACGGGCAGCAGGGCGTCGCGGAGGGCGTCGTAGGCCGGGTTCTCGGGCAGGGGGCCGCGGAAGTCGAGGCCGTGGCGGTTGAGATCAATGTTGTGTTCGTTGCCGCGGCGCAGCCAGGCGAAGCCATGGGGGTTGAGGGCATGGATCAGCAGCGCCCCGCCGCCGGCCGGCAGGGCGCCGTGGAGTTCATCCAGCAGAACGCCCACCTGGCAACCGGATCCGGCCAGTCCCTCCACGCCGTGGGTGCCGGAGATCAGCAGCAGCAGAGACTCGGGCTGGGCGGGGCCCAGGGCCGCCGCATCGATGGCGAGCGACTCGCCGGCCGGGCCGCGATGGTCGGGCAGGACATGGCTGCTGAGCCGGGAGCCGGCGCCACGGGCGGCGGCCAGGAACGCCTCACGGGCCGAGCGGTAATCGGAGCGGAAGAATTCGCTGGTGGCCATGGGGGAGGGGGTGGAGCCGGGGGCGATTAGAAGGGATGGCCGGTGTGGCGCGTCACCGCAAGGATGTCGGCGTCGCTGGTGAAGATCTTCTCAAAGACGTCGATGCTCGCCATCACATCCTTTGACCGGTCGACCCACCTCCGCCGTCCTCTGATGTCTCTGGTCCGGCGTCTGGGATGCCCTCCACGCAGGGCGGCATGGGAAGCCCGCTATTGAAGCCGGCGGTGGTCGGCAAGCATCCTGGGTCTGGCTCGCCGTACCAGTCGGCATAGGCGACAGGGAGTACCCCACGTTCGGCCAAACCGAGCATCTGGACGAACCAGCCGGCGTACGGCCAGTCCGCACCTTGGCCCAGCTGGGCGATGGTGGGGAAGCGCTCGAGGAACTTTGAAGCAAGCTTCCGTGCCGTGTCCTTCTGAGCGTCTTCCCAGCCGAAATAGCTATTGTCCTGCCCCGTTGTGTAGTGGGCTGCATCGTCGAAGTCGCAAATCATTGCCCCGTGGATGCGCTGGATGTTTCCGACGTGGGTAACTGAACACCGCCAGTGCATCCCAGACGGTGACATGCCTGGCACGATCCGCAGCCGTTGATAGCCGAGCTTGTGCAACTCGTGAACCATCAGCAGCACCCGTTGAGAACGCCGCACGAGTGGGTCCGAATCGCGCTCCATACTTAAAGGCCTCCGATCGCCCGACGCCCCGCATCACCTCCCGGCGCAAGCGGGCGAAGCTCAGTCTAGCTGGACAGGTGAATGCGAATATTGGGCGTCAGAATCTCCCTGCAGGGTCACAGAATGGTCTTGCCAAGCCGCCAAGGAAGGAGCCTTCCAGGCTGAGAGAAGCGACTAAGGCAAGTATGCCAAGAGATCTTCGAAGGTCATGAATCTTACGCCGCAAGTCGCTGTCAGCCAGGCCCTATTGCCTGGGTCCAACACCGAGTTCGCGGCATTGCTGTTTCCTACGTCGGCAGAGCAGAAAACATCTATCCCGTATGCGACATGGGAAGCTATTGCGTCGCCGTCAGCCCATTCTCCGAATGCGCGCTCTACAGCCCGCTGTTCGTGAATATCCTTGGCGTCGGCCAATGCAGAAAACCATGCCTTATCGGGATCCGCAGCTGTCATGGCAGTGCCGAGCGCAATAACCTGGGCAATACCAAGTCCCCGGGCTTCAATAGTTCGGGCTACGTCATGCGCTCTCTGCTGCCAAGTAAGGAGGTCATCTCCCTCTCCATTCGAGAGATAGATCTCACCCGCGGGATCGGTCATCGTGAAAGCGCCCACCCGTGGAACGTCTTTTAGAGCGCGAACTCCGAGCGCGCGCGCTGCGTCAACACGAGCCACTACTTCGGGATGCAACTGCCTACGACTCGGCTGCTCGGCGACGAACCTCTGCTTAATCGTCTCGATATCGGCATCTCCTATGCTCGCGCGGATCACTTCGGGAAGGTCCTCGTTCTTTGTGACCGAGTATGTCTCGGGCGGACTTGAAACTCGCGTACTAGCGAAGACATCTGCTCGATCTGTACGCATGATGCCTTCGATGGTGAGCATCGTCATGGAAAAGAATCCCTCAATCTTCTTTGCGGCAAGCGCGTCCCGTACTTTTGGAAGATATGGTTGGCGCACATCCATGGGGAACCGTTCTGGCCGACAGGCCAAGTCGAGCACGTTTGTGTCAAAAGTTACTCTTAGGACCATGGTGCGCGCCCTTGTTCAGATTTGTAGGCAATAGCTGCCTGTTCAACTTAGCAACTGTAGGCGACGATTCGGTGAGTCCTGATTCCCCACAACCCATGACGCCCAACGCCCCGCATCACCTGCTGGCGGAAGCGGGCGAAGCTTGCTGTAGCCGGTTAGGTGGATGAGGATGCTGTGCGACATTTTTGGTGACGCAGCCACTGATCATCCACTTTCGCTTCTAATCGGACCCAGCGCTTGCAATGCCAGGCAACCGCCTCCGCGCCAGACTGCCTGCGAGATACGACACCAACTAGGAATCCACGCTCATGTGCAATGACGTGGTGGGTGAGCCCAACTACAGATAGGGGTGATTGCATCGCTCACCTACCAGCGCAAGGCCTCCTTCGCAGCCCGCGCATCCTCAGCTTCACCCTCTCTAAGCCACATGTCGGCAATGGCAGAAAGCAAGTTGGCTGTGCGAGGAAACTCCGGCATGCCACGCGCCCAGCGTTTCGCTTGGTCGGCGAGCACCCTTTCTTGCTGGCCTCCCTCACCAATAGTCTTGCTGTAAATGCCCCGCATATTGAACCGCTCGATGCGACAAGCCTGCTCGACTTCGTCGGAAGAAAGTTCCTCGACGAGCCGCCGCACAGCTCTGTGAGGCCAAGCCTGGTCGTCTGGGTCCGGCGGCGCGTGGGCCAGCAGGTGACCGATGCGAGCGTCTGTGATAGCGCTTCGGTCAGCTAGGGCAGCCCGCTGGCGTACCTCATCAGACCAAGACTTCAGCGTCGCGAAGTCAACTCTATCGTCAACCTGACCGGGCAAGACGTTCAAGCCATTAAGGAGTTCAAAGGCTGCGGTAGCCATCTTCTGCTCCTGCTCCGAAACGATTGGCGCTTCACTGTTAGCAGGCTTATACACAGTGCAGATTATCGAGACAAAGAACTCGGGGCTCTCGATGAGCATCTTATGCAGGGTCAATGGCTCCTTTCTTCTGTGGAAAAAGGGCAAGTAGGAAAACTCCATCCGTGCCAGCGCTTCCCGCGAAACATCTGGCCGCTTTCCCAGCTCTTCAAACAAGTGTTCCAAGTAGTACACAAGCATGGCTCCACTGCCTCCCGGTGACGCATTGATTTCAGGAATGGCCGCTTCAAGCAGGTTCACGATCGATGCGGAAGTCATATCCTCCAGGCGTTCATGGGTCGCCTCAATCGCCGCGAGTGTGCGCCCGCAAGCACGGTATCGGCTTACGGCGTACTCCATCTCTTCGGGGGTTCCAAGAATACTGAACGCACGCTTATGACTCCAGTAAGCATCGTCCACATCAGCACCTAAAGCCGCAACCATATCCCAGGTTGGTCTCCCGTCTTCAAGTGCCAAGAATAGGCAGGCGGTCTCGTCTGCCGAGAGGTTAAGATCGACTCTTATTTGGTCAAGGTGCTTCATCCACGAGGATCCAAATGACGCAAGGGCATTGGCCACCATTACGGATGCCAAGGACTTTGCCTCTCCATTCAATTCCAGTAGCTGCCTCACCAGTGAAGATGTATCCTCCTCCCCGAGGGCAAGCATGGTGAGCGACTCAGCCATCTGTTGCGGCAGCTTGACCTTCGCCGCCAATTTGGTCAGGCCTTGAACTCCCTGAGCTGCCATGACACGCTCTAGAGCCTTAAATCGCGCGGACTGGATATCAGCAGTTGGATCGTCTTTATCACGACGCCCCACAATGTTCGGCATCCAATCATCGAAGAGCCAAGTAGTAACCAGAATTGGGTCGTTCGGTTGGAACCTCGAAACCAGAGCCTCCAATCGGCCGAGCCGCTCGTCCTTAATCGCCCAGTCAATGCCGTTGAAGGCACGGTGCCGATTCACTTCTTTGCGGAGTGCATCCCAGGTTGTGAAGCGGTCGTCGACACATTGCCTGTCGAGACAGTCCTCCAGCCCCCTTACGACATGCTCGAAGCTATCGGGCCGAAGCTGGCCAAGAACGCCAATCAATGTCTGCCACCGATCAGGCAGCAGCTGTGCGTGCTCGACTGCCAAATCAACCACGGCATCTTGCGTCGCCCAGACGACGCCGTAGGTGAGCGTCTCTTGTCCTCCCGGTGAGGCTTCGGCAAACTTTGGCTTCTGCGTAGGACTCACGCTGCCGTGAGCCTGCGGCAGTAACTTAACAAGAAGAGGCCAACCAATAGATGGCACTGCTCGTACGACGTGGGACAAAACGCCGAAACGCTGCTTGTGTCCCGCATTCGTGTGCGGCGACCAAGAAAGAAAAATGTCACGAAGACTGTTTAATGGACGATTGGTGAGCTTACCGCCGGGGTCAATCGCTGCGAGCTTGGCCAAGCACATCGCTGCGCGAAGAAGATGGCCTTCATCCCAAGCAAGGAGTTCCAGGGCCCAAAGAACTCCGGTATGCGCGCTAGCGGGCGCGAAGAAGTCGTCGCGCTCCGAGAAGATGGGCCTGATTTTCTCGGCGTCGCCCTCAAGCAGACGCTCGAGGGCCTCAAAGAAAGGGATAGGAGCAGCCTCCGCGAGCAACGGGAGCTGACCTCGCAGACTTTCAAGCAGACGATGGTCAGTAGACAGGTTCGGCAGGCCACGCACAATGTCGTCAACGAAACGCTGAGGCGACGAGCCTGTTACGACAAACCCTGCCTCCTCATGGAGCGCAGCCATAAGGAGCAACGTAGTCATCAGCCCTTCCCGGAGCCATCGACTATGCGCGTCACGTTGAGGCTGCATGAGACTAAAGACTTCGTCAGCTTTAGGAGCCTCAATCACGCGGGAGAACACTATCCTGGATTGGTCGGCAAATCGAGCCAGATGTTCTCCACCAATAAGGTGCCCTAGATGCACAAACGCGTCTACAGATGACCTCATGGCCCACACGTCATCGACCCGGTCTACGGGCGGGTCTTTTAGTCTTGTTAGCCCCCTCAATGGCGCCTCAACCTCCTCATAGATAGCCTTTCCGCCAAGCGTCTTTAGCACGTCTGTATCAGCTTGTACTGATGGTTGCCATGCGCCGGCAAGTAGCGCAGGTATCAGCGCCTCCGCGGCCTGCAGCCATTCCGGACGCTCCGCCGTTCCGCTGGGCTTCTGACGGGCCAGCACTGCCAGGCTCCTACCGCATCGACGAGCCAACTCATAGCCATCAGACTCAGTGATTCCCATCGAGACGAAGGCCTTCGCCAATTCGGAATTTGTAGGCCTAGCGAGAACATCATGCTGGCCTCGTTGTTCATCTGCACCGGCACTGATTACCGTCGGGCCTGCCTGCGCCAACAACCCAACAAGCTTCCGCGCCTGGCCTCTCGGCATGAATATCAAGCCCTTCTTTGAGGCCAGTTGACGAGCAGCGTCTACACTATCGACGACCATGGCCCGGCCTTCTAAGAAGGCTCGAGTCTCTGGACCCGCTCGTCGAATTGCGGCAATTACGAACGCAATGACCTCGTCGGCGGAGTCTGCGGCAAATGCCAACCGACTGCCACCCTCCGACAGTCGCAGAAGGAGCTCTGATGCTTGTGCTTCCCGGCCGGCAAGCACCACTTCATCGGTCAGAGCCGGCAAGAAGCGCGTCGAGAACTCGTCCCAAAACTCGCATGAACTACACGCACCGGTAGTAGGCGCAAGGCCAAGCTCATTCCTTGCATAGTTTGCAGCGACAGCAGGGTGTTTATCCAGCCAATGCTCTAGGGCAATGCCATCGAAGCACTCAACGCCCTTCCACTGCCCAAGAGCCCGTTTCTCACTTAGCCAATCCGAAATCTGCTTGCTGGGGCGATCCCAGGTCCTCGGTGTCGCGAATACAAAAGTTGTGTTCGCTCTGACAGCCGCGTCGACGTCCTCAGTTCGTTTCTCAAAGTCTTTGTCAGCCTTCACTACTACATCGGCCGTGACGCCAAATTCCCAGATTGAAGCCCCGTCAGGAACGAAGGGAGGAAAGCCTGTCGCCTCAAGAACGCCATCAAAGCCTCGAACCTGCCCCTTCTCACGATTCGGGAATCGATACTCAGTGATGTTCGTAGCGGATGCGATGATCAAGTCAGCAATGAGGCCAGGAAACGTCGTTCGAGCAGGAATCCTATTTGACCATTCTTGAAGGTCTTGCGCAGAGATCCACCTCATACATACCTCAGTTTGATCAGCAGGGCGATTGTCAGCTCATCTTACTGAATGGAGCGACTCGGACAAAAACGGGCGAATCACCACAGTCCATCAGTTGTTGGCCGACCATGGCCTAGGCAATGGAATGGCGCGATGAACGGGCCTTTCACACAAACTTACCTTGCGTCGCAGTGGGACAAGTGGCTGCTCCTCGCCGATACGCCATCATTCAAGGGCTAATCCCACGTGGAATTCAATTCCGGATAACGCTGCCTCTGAGTGGCAGGCAGAGAGCCTGGGGAGATGTAGAAGAGAATTAATGGCGGCATATCCACTCGAGAGTCTTGTTCGAAGTGTCAGCATTGTCGACAGATTTGAAGGCAATAGTCATGATGGCCGAAAGCACTGAGCACAGAAGAACCCCACAACATTGACTTTTATGCATTCTCGGCATCCCCAGCCCGTTTCGTCCATCTAGCACGAAGCGTCGGCGAGCCCAAGTCTTGAATAAGGCTGAAGTCAATTTCCGTACCATCAGGATCTCGATGCCTTCCGACTGAGATCATCTTCTTGTTAAAGACGTAGTGGGCTTGATGAACGTCCATTGATTGACGGACTCCCGTGAAGACATACTTTACCCTAGTGATCTCAACTCTGTTGCCATGATTATCTGTAGCAACTACTTTGGGCCAGTCATGCTCGCTCTCAACAAGCATTGGCCTGCCTATGTCTTCCTTGGTCTTGAATATAGCCAGAAAGTGTTGTTTTCTGTATGCTTCGACCCCAGGGACGACGCGCTCCTTGAAGAAATACTCAATAAGCCCAGCCAAATCACCAACAGTCTCTCCATCTAGCTCAACTTCACAGTTCTGACCTAGATCATCTATGCGCCTATACTCATCGCTAGCCCTATAGAAGACTTGATGAATTAAATAGATTTCATCGGACACCACAAGAAGACCCGGCTTCGTTGGATAGCGAGTCCAATCCTGTTCTCCCGCTTCTTTCAACGTAAGTGTTTCAATGCCATTCTCCTTGGCCTTCCTTATGGCACTTGATGCAAATCCACTACTTGACACTGCGATAACTTTGGCAAGATTAAGCGCTTTGGTCTTGCCTACAAGAGCATCAATCCACTCCACTGTCTCTTTTCTTGAACGATCTCGACACTCAACAACAAAGCTAAACTCATGACCTGCATATTCGTGGCTCACGAGAATGTCTACTTCCCGGAGTATTCCTGCCTCTTTATCCCAGACCTCCGCTGATTCAGTTACCACCCCGCCGGCGGGAACGATCTGTTCATAGATCCTTTTGACCAGGGACTGATAATCATTTGTCCTCTTGGGCATTCAGATTAGGCCTCGACTGATTGAATAGGAATCAGGGCTAGTGATCCTTCGAACGGCAGTGGTAACCGGGCCGCAGCCAAACGACTTTGATTTCAAAACCCGCGTCATCGGCGGCTCCGGTTCACCGCTGTGTTCGTCCTTGTGGGCTGGGCTGAATAATAAATTGACGAATTCGCTCCCAATCCTTGCACTGTTGATCCAAGTTGCGATTCATGTTCACAGTCTTTGCACCACAATGATATGCCGCAAACAGCCGAACACCATCCAATATCTCACAGCCATTCGTGTCTTCAATCGCATGGCGTAATTCAATCAGAGGCTTTCCGAACACCCGCAACACAGCCTTGAATGCAAACGCCCCAAGCCCAACAACGACTCTTGGGCGAACTAGTTCGATTTGTTGACGCAGGAAATGCGATTCACAATTCGTGACCCATTGAGGATCAATTGTCGCCTGAAGGCCACCTCGCTTTAGGCACAGAATCGCGTTAGTCAGGAACAAGCTGCGATCTCCGTCCGCGTAAGATGTAACCCTAACTTTAAGTCCAGTACAAGCAAGTATCGTTTCGAGATTCCTCATCGTCGGATTGCCAAGATCGTCGAGACCACGGTACTTGTTGAAGTAGGCTACATCGCCCCAGTCTTGTCCCACAACCATGAGCTGTGCATCAAGGTCGCCGTGGAATTGAGACCAAGGCCCAATATGGTCGGAATCAAACTCACACAAGTGCGGCAATGCCGGATTTTCAAGACCATCGCACAAGTGACACTCTTTTCGCTTCGCGACCAATGCGGCGTATTGGCGTTGCTTTGAGTTCATTTGAGCTAGTTGAAAGGACGAACTTGTTATTCGGAGGTTTCCGTGAACCGCTAACACAATTTGCTCCCATGCTGTGAACCACCCTGAGAGCGGCTGGGGGCACTACCGGAAACCCTGCCACTGCATAGACTTTCAAGCGCAACTTGCACGTTCTAGCAGTGGTTCACGAGTCCGATAACCACCTGTAACCAGCGATACGAAAGGCTTACGGGCATGCCCATATTGAGTCGTTCAAGACCCACAGAGAAATGTAGTCCAAGGTGGATGCACCTGGCGTCGGCACGTGTGGTGACACTAATGACGACCACCTCTTGGGCGTACGGGACTGCCGCAATCCCAGCCTCACCCCCGCGCACTCCGCAGAGCAAACGGCACGGTGAGCAGCAGGCTCCCCCCAGCGATCACGAACAGCCCCGGCAGAGAGATGTCGATCAGCACCCCCGAGAGGGCCTGGGACAGGGGATCGAAGGCGACGCCGGCCAGCATGGCCAGGGCCATCACCCGGCCCTGCAGCGGTGCCGGGGTCTCGCGCTGCAGCCAGGCCGTGGCCAGCACCCCCACCAGGCCGCCGCCGATTCCCATCGCCGCCAGCAGGGCGGCCGCCGTCCACCACTGGCCGGCCACCGCCAGCCCCAGCAGGCCCGCCCCCAGCCCGGCCGACAGCCAGCCCAGCGCGCCCCCCGGATGGGCGATGGCGCCGAACCGGCCGGCCCACCAGACCCCCACCAGGGCGCCCACGCCGTAGGCGGCCTGGAGCCAGCCGTAGCTGGCGGCGCCACCGCCGAAGCGCAGCGTCACCAGCTCCACCACGCCGATCACCACCGGGCCCAGCACGGCCAGGTTGATCATGGCGATCAGCGTCAGGCCCGTGCGGATCGCCCCGTGGCCCCAGGCGAAGGCGATCCCTTCCCGCAGGCCCTGCCCCAGGCCCCCCGTCGGGACCGTGTCCGCCGCGGCCAAGGAAGGCCGCACCTGCACGAAGCAGCCCACGGCGAGCACCAGCAGCACGGTGTCGAAGGCCAGGGCCGCCGTCGCCCCGGCCACGGCCAGGGACAGCCCCGCCAGAGCCGGCCCGGCCACGTTGCTGATCTGCTCGCTGCCCTGGAGCCAGGCGTGGGCCCGGCCGAGATGGCGGTCCTCCAGCAGGCGGGGCAGCAGGGCCAGGGCGGCGGGGTAGAGGCAGGCCTCCGCCGCCCCGAACACGGCCGCCAGCACCAGCACCGGGCCCAGATCCAGGGCGTCGCGGCTGGCCAGCAGGGTGAGCACCCCGGTGGCGATCGCCAGGATCGTTCCGGCCCGCACCGCCATCGTCCGGGGTGGATGGCGGTCGCTGAGCACGCCGCCCAGCAGCAGCAGCAGCCCCCGGGGCAGGGCCGCCGCCATCAGCACCAGGGCCAGGGAGGTGCCCGAGCCCGTGCGCTGCAGCATCAGCCAGGTGACGGCGACGAACCAGAACTGGACGCCGGCAAACAGCAGCGTCTGGCCCAGCCAGAGCCAGCGAAAGCCCGGCCGCAGCAGCAGGGATCCGTTCACTGCGTTCCCGCTCACAGCTGTCCCACCCGCTCGGCAAACGGCCGCAGCTGCAGCGCCTCGCGCCACTCGTGCAGCGGCCGCTCCCAGCCCTCCTCCCAGCGCTGGGCGAACAGGGGCCTGGCCTCCAACCCCATCTGCAGCCCGGTGCGGATCGTCTCCACCAGCTCCGGCAGCAGCTCGGGGGCCCCGAGGGTGGCCGACACCAGGGCCTGGGCCGTGAGCACGGCCCCCAGGGGGTAGGGGAACTGGGTGAGATGGAAGGCCTGCAGGCCGATCTCGCCCGTCACCGTGGTGTCGAAGCCGGTGACCACGTGCCAGAGGTCGTGGGTCTGGCTGAGCCGCAGCTCCACATAGGCCGCATCACTTGCGGGCGCCATGCCGGCGTGCAGGTTGGGGTCGTAACCCAGCCGTGCCAGCGACGCCGCGTAAACCTGGCCGAGGCTGCCCTCGGGCAGGTCGGCCAGCTGCTCCAGGTCGTGGGCCGGGGGGATCCAGCGCGCCTCGATCAACGCGGCGCAGGCCGGATCGCGGCGCAGCTGCTCGGCCATCAGGGCATAGGAGGGCGTCTCCAGCAGGGCGTCGGCCAGGGCCCCGATCAGCTCCAGGTCGGTGTCGCCGCCGGCCATGGCCACGAAGGTGCCGAGGACGCGGAACAGCTGGGGCGGCAGCTCCGGGGCCTCGAACGACGCTGCGGCGGGGGCGGGATTGGGACGGAAAACGGCGGTGGTCATCGGGATGAATGCGAAAGAACGTGAGCAGTCCTCACGTCCAAGAAAATATGAGCGTCCCTCGCCTTTGTCAATGGGATGCGAGGATCGCTCAGGTTTTCCCGGTCTGCCACTTCCCGCCATGGCCGACTCCACAGCCGCCCCCGGCGAGCCCTCGCCCCTGCGCCGCCAGCCCCGTCAGGCCCGCAGCCAGGAACGGGTGCGGCGGATCCTGGCGGCGGCCGAGGAGCTGTTCGTGGCCGGCGGCGTCGGCAGCACCACCACCAACGCCATCGCCGCCAAAGCCGGGGTGCCGATCGGCTCCCTTTACCAGTTCTTCCCCGACAAGGGGGCGATCCTGCGCAGCCTCGCCCAGCTCTACGCCGAGCAGCTACACGAGCTGCTCACGGCCTTCTTCGACCGGGGGGACGGCCGCACCCTCTCCCTGGAGGCCTCGATCACCGCCGCCGTGGCCCTCACCGATCGCTTCTTCCGCGACCACCCCGGCTACCCGGCGATCTTCCTGGATGTGCAGAGCGCCACCCCCGAGCTGCTGGCCATCGAGGAGGAGGCCGACGTCCGTCTGATCAACGACTGGAGCGGCCTGATCGTCGAAAAGGCCGCCGCCGAAGGCAGCCCCCTCAGCGAGGAGGAGGGCCACCTGATCGCCTACGTGCTGGTCAAGACCGTCGGCCACCTGCTCTGGCTGGCGGCCACCCAGGAGCAGGGGCGCCGGGAGCTGCTGGTGGCCGAATGCGGCGACCTGGCCATCGCCTACCTGCGCCGGCGGCTGGCGCCTGGCGGCTCACCAGCCTGATCAGGCCCAGAGCGACTCCAGGGTGTAGGGGCCGCCCTCCTTCACCCAGAAGGTGCCGTCGATGAAGCGATGGCTGCGGTCGAGCCCGTCGATCGCCTCCATGTCTTCGGGGGCCAGCTCGACCTCGGCGGCGGCGAGGTTCTCGGCCAGGCGCGCCGGTGACACCGACTTGGGGATCACCGCCGTGCCGCGCTGCAGGGCCCAGCCCAGCACCACCTGGGCCGGCGTGAGGCCCCGCCGGGTGGCGATCGCCGTGATGGTGGGGTCCTCCAGCAGCACCGGCTGGCCGGGGGGCCGCATCTGGGGGGGCAGGCCCGGGGTGCCCAGGGGCGAGTAGCCCGTGAGGTGCACGCCGTGGGCCTCGCAGAAGGCGAACAGCCCCTTCTGCTGCAGGTAGGGGTGGAGCTCCACCTGGTTCATGGCCGGCCGGATGCGCGCCTGCCCCAGCAGGCTGCGGAGAGTGACCATGCCGAAGTTGCTGACGCCGATGTGGCGGCACAGCCCCCCGTCCACGGCCGCTTCCATCGCCGCCCAGGTGGCCGCGATCGGCAGGGTCTCCAGCGACACCAGGTCGTCGGCGCCCTCGGGCATCACCACCCCCGGCCGGAAGGCCACGGGCCAGTGGATCAGATACAGATCGAGGTGCTCGAGCTGCAGATCGGCCAGGGTGCGCTCCAGGGCCGGGGCCACGTCCTCGGGGGCATGGGCGTTGTTCCAGAGCTTGGAGGTGATCCAGAGTTCCTCCCGCTTCACCAGGCCGGAGCGGATCGCTGCCGCCAGGGCCTCGCCGATCTCCGCCTCGTTGCCGTAGATGGCGGCACAGTCGATGTGGCGGTAGCCGAGCTGCAGGGCCGCCGTCACCGCCGCACCCACCTCGCCCGGAGGGGCGTTCCAGGTGCCCAGGCCGAGCATCGGCATGGCAGCGCCGTCGTCGAAGGGGAGTGTCTTCAAGGCCTGGAACCCAGAGGGTCCTTACTCCACCCTGGCCTTGGCACGGAAGTCAACCAACGCGAAGCGCCGGGCCTCCGGCTTCTGCGATTCGATCAGGAGCTGCAGCCGTTCCCCCTGGCGTCCGTTTTTGGTCTCGACCACCTTGTCGACCTCCTGGCCCTGGCCGTCGAGCACGGCGAACGTCGCCTGGATGTCCCCGCAGGGGCGCTCCAGGCAGGCCACTTCCATCACGTCGATGAGGCCGCCGCCATAGAGCCGGGGCCGCCGGCAGATCCCCTGGCAGCGGCGGGTGAACACCCCCTGGTCCGCTTCCACCCAGCCATCGGCGAGCAGGTCCTGGCGGGTCTCTCCCCGGCCACCGGCTCTCGGTTTCTCCGCCAGGGACGCCCGCAGGCCGGCCGCCATCCAGCCGGCACCGAAGCCGAGCAGCACGAGCACCACCACCAGCAGCCGCTGGAGGACCGGTGGCTTCGGGGGCCGTCCCCCGGGCGGCACCGGCTCCATCTCGACGATCAGATCCTCAACGGTCTTCCCGGTCGTCGCCTTCGGCTCGCTCTTGCCGGTCCTTGCCATCGTCGTAGGCCATCAGTGAACGGAACATCAGCCCGCCGCCGCTGCCGATCAGGGCGAACATCGTCAGCAGGTTCCAGAGCGAGGTGGGCTGGAAGCTCATGATCAGGGTCTGGAGCACTCCCACCGCCAGGGCCGCCACCGAGGCCAACACCAGGAACCAGCCCCAGCGCTGGTTGCGCAGGGCGAACAGCAGGCACACCCCGATCGTCAGCGGGATCAGCAGCAGGCCGAAGCCGCCGCCCAGGCCCTGGGACAGCCCGAAACCGCCCCCCCAGCCGCCGCCCCAGGCCGAGCCATAGCCACCGCCCCAGGCACCGGCAGCACGCCGGCCGAAGCGCAGGCCCAGGCCCATCGGCACCGAGCTCACCATCACCTGGTTGAAGAACAGGAACGCGCCCATCGAAAAGAGCACGCCCCCCAGCAGGAAGCTGAAGAAGTCGCGGATCGGGTCCCTGGTGGCCATGGCCCTCCTGCAGGCCCCGTCATGATGGCCGGCCCCCCTTTGTTTGTCTGCCGGCGCCCACGGCCCTCCGGTTGACAGCGGCCGGTGCCGCAACGACCATCGGCAGATGGAGGATGCCGGATGGGAAGCATGAGTTCCGGCGCCGCCACCGCCTGCAGCCTGGTGCTTCACGCCACAGATCACGCCACCGAAACCGGCGACGACGAGGAACCCCGCCAGGCCAACCGGCGCTACCGGGATCCCCGCATCGCCCTGGAGCCGCGGCAACTCCAGCCCCTCCATCCCGGTTCGCTGCGGCTGCAGATGCTGCGGGTCGGCGTCTGCGGCACCGACATTCACATGACCCAGCGGGATCCGCTCGGGTTCGTGCGCAGTTCCGCGCCCGCCTCGATTCCGGCGCAGGGCCGGGTGCTCGGCCACGAAGGCATCGGCCGGGTGATCGCCACCGGCTCCGATGTCTCCCGGTTCCAGGTCGGCGACATCGTGGCGCCGGAATCCGTGCTCAGCTGCGGGGCCTGCCGCTGCTGCCGCTCCGGCGCCTTCAACCAGTGCCTCGATGCCCGGCTCCTTGGCATGGAGCAGGACGGGCTGTTCGCGGCGATCGCCGATGTGCCGGCCCGATCGGCCGTGGCCATCGGCGAGCTGGCCGGGAGCGAGCGGGGCCTGCAGATGGCCGCCTGTCTGGAGCCGGCCGGTGTGGCCCTGCTGGCCTGCCGCAAGACGCAGATCGCTCCCGGCGACAAAGTGCTGGTGTTCGGGGCCGGTCCGATCGGCTTGCTCGCCGCGATGATGGCGCGCCGGCTCCATGGCGCCGCGTTGGTGTGCGTCGTCGAACCCTCGGCCTACCGCCGGGAGTTCGCGGCCACCTGGGCTGACCAGGTGGCGGACTCCGCCGAAACGCTGCCGATCCCTGAGGGCGGCTGGGACGTGGTGGTGGAAGCCTCCGGTGTGCTCGCCAACGTCGATGCCGTGTTCCGCCAGATCGCCCCGGGCGGCCGGGTGGCCCTGCTGGGACGGGGCGGAGAGGCCCTGCGGATCGGAGCCGTCGACCACATGATCACCAACGCCATCAGCGTCATGGGGCTGCGCGGCCACCTCGGCGGGGTGTATGAGCGGCTGATCGACCTGTGCCTCTCCGGGGTCCTGCCGCTGGACCGGATCGTCAGCAGCACCATGGAGGGGCTGGAGCGGCTGCGATCCGTGCTCGAGCACCCGGACGACATCGCCGGCGGCGACTGCAAGATCGTCGTCAAGCTCGCCGATTGACAAGCCCGCCGATTGCCCAGCCCCCGGTTGACCGTCCCCCCAACGCCTTCACTTCCCCCCGCATGGCCAACCCCTTTCCCCTGGACGGCGAAACGTTCCTCAAGATCCGCATCTCCGTGCGGATGCTGAAGTGCAACTTCAGCTGCAACTACTGCGTGGCGGCGGCGGGCCAAAGCCAGGTGAGCGGCATCGACTACAGCCGGGGCACGAAGCGCAACATGTGGGGCACCGAGCAGGGCCGGGGCATGGCGCGCCAGGCGATCGAATGGGCCGCCTCCCTGCCCTATCGCATCGGCGTTCGCTACGACGTGCACGGGGAGCCCTTCCTCAACGCCGATGTGATCGAGGACCTGATCTGGCTGACCGCCCAGCCCAATGTGGCCTTCGTGGAGGTGCAGACCAACGCCTCCCTGTTCAGGAAGCGGCTGCCGGAACTGGCCGGCCCCATCGCGCCCTCCAAGCTCAAGCTCTTCTGCACCTTCCATCACACCGAGATCGCCCTCGACGACTTCCTGGCCAACGTCACCCTGGCCGCCGACCTGGGCTTCGACGTGGTGGTGAACACCCTGCTCGCCACCGACAACGTGGCGATCATCCGCGAAGCCCTCTCGCGCTGCGCCGAGCGGGCGATTCCCACCTCGGCGGATCTGAAGTTCCCCGGCTTCGATGTGCCCCCCACCGAAGCGATGAGCGACGCCGTCGATGTGGACAAGCGGGCCCGCCATTTCCTCAGCCAGGACCCGATCGAGGCCCTGCTGGCGGCCGGTGAACCCGGCCTGGAGGTGTTCCGCACCATGGCCGACAGCGGACCCCTGGGCCGGGAGATCCGCTTCCTGGCCGCCCTGCTGGTGGGCCTCTACGGCGGCAAGGGGCGGCTGTGTTCCGCCGGCCACGACTACCTGATCGTCGACAACTGGGGCGATGTCTTCCCCTGCACCAGCTATGCCGACACCCGCACGGGCCGGCTGGGCTCGGTGCTGGATCCCGGCTTCGTTCCGGCCCTGCGGGAGGAGGTCTATGCCCCCTGCCAGTACGCCGAAACCTGCCATCAGAAGGAGGAGTACGGCAACCTGCGCCTGCTGCGCGAGCACCGCGATCTCCGGGCGATGAGCCTCAACTGCGTCTGCGGCGAGGGCAAGGCGGTGGACCCCGACACCCTCTTCGACAGCCGCCTGGCGCTGCTGGAGACCGCCCGCCACAACCCCCAGACCGGCCGCGTCGGCCGGCCCGCCGCCGCCGCCGCCACCCCTGCCGTCAGCACGGTCGCCTGAGCGGTGATAGCCAGGGTCTGGATCTTCGCGCTGGTGGCCTCCCTGGGGGGCCTGCTGTTCGGCTTCAACGCCACGACCCTGGGGCTGGTGGCCGCCACCGCGGCCAATGACTGGTCGCTGGGCCTCAGCTCCCAGGTGCTGCTCAGCGGCGCCTTCTTCCTCGGCGCCATCCTCGGGGCCGTGTTCATGGGCCGCTTCGGGGATGGCCTGAGCCGCCGCGATGTGATCACCACCAGTGCGGCCTGCTACGCCTTCTTCGGCTTTGCCTGCGCCATCTCCGAGCGCTTCGAGGAGCTGGTGGTGGCCCGCTTCTTCCTCGGGATCATCGTCGGCGTCACCTCCCTGGCGATCCCGCTCTACATCGCCGAGATCTCCCCGGCCCGGCACCGGGGCGCCCTGGTGTCCCTCAACCAGCTGAGCATCACCCTGGGGATCGTGCTGGCCTTCGTCATCGAGACCCGGCTGGTGGACGACCAGGACCTGACCCAGCTGTACACGATCAGCGGCATCCTGGCCGTGATCGTCAGCATCGGCGCGATCATCCTGCCGGATTCCCCCGCCTGGCTGATCAAGCAGGGCGATGGGGACGCCGCCCGCGCCGTGCTGCAGCTGATCCACGGGCCGAACGTGGATGCGGAGGTGGCCGCCATCGAGGAGAGCCTGGCGGACAGCCATCCGAATGTGTGGGTGGGGCTGCTGGAGCCCGCGAACCGAAAACTTCTGGGGATCGGCATCCTGCTGTTCGCCGTCCAGCAGCTGAGCGGCATCAACTTCGTGCTGCAGCTGGTGGGGGACGGTTCCCTGTTTGCGGGCCTCGATCTGGGCTGGGACCCGGTGATCGTGGTCGGCCTGGTGAATCTGTTCAGCACGTTGCTGTTCGTGCTGCTCGTCGATCGCCTCGGCCGCCGGCCCCTGCTGCTGGCGGGCCTGGTGGGCCTGGCGATCTGCCTGGCCGGGCTGCTTCTCCAATCCACCGGCGCCCCACCGCTGCCGGAGGCGTTCAGCCCCTGGCTGATCCTGGGGTACGTGTTCTTCTTCGCCATCGGCCTGGGCCCCCTGCCCTGGCTGTTCGTGGCCGAGATGTATCCCCTGCCCGTGCGGGGCCTCTCGATGAGCCTTCCGATCACCGTCAACTGGCTGATCAATGCCGTGATGGTGGTCGCCGCCCTGTCGGTCGATTCCCCGGCCGACACCCTGGCGATCTACGGGGTGTCGCTCGCCACCACGGTCGTGGCGATTCCGCTGTTTCTCGTCCTCTACCCCGAGACCCGGCGGCTGCGCTTCTCCCAGATCCGCCGCACCTGGCACCGATCGGGCACGGCCAATGAGCGCAACGAAATCGCCGCCACCCTGGCCACCACCGTGGTGACCATCGGCGGCATCTTCTTCGGCTACAACCTGACCATCATCGCCGGGGCGCTGCTGCAGATCCGCACGGCATTCGCGCTCACCCCCTTCAGCAGCGGGCTGGTGGTGAGCGCGGTGCTGGTCGGGGCGATCCTGGGGTCGTTCGTCAGCGGCCATCTGGCGGGGGCCTTCGGCCGGCGCTACATGCTGATGACGACGACCGTGGTGCTGATCGTCGGCACCGCCGTCTCCGGCCTCGCCGACTCGGTGCAGATCCTGGTGCTCGGTCGCCTCGTCACCGGCCTGGCCACCGGGGTGACCGCCAGCATCGTGCCGCTGTACATCACCGAAATCTCCCCGGCCCCGATCCGGGGAAGGCTGAACAACATTCAGAATCTGGCGGTGGGCATCGGCTCCCTTACCGCCTACGGCACCAGCACCCTGCTGATGGCGGTGCCGGAGGGATGGCGGGCGATGCTCTACCTGGGTTCCGTACCGGCCCTGCTCCTGGGCATCGGCGCCCTGTTCCTGCCGGAATCGCCCCGCTGGCTGATTTCCCGGTCCCGCTTCAGCACGGCGGAGCGGATGCTGCAGAGGCTCTGCGTCGCCAACCCCACCGAGGCGGTGGCGCAGATCAAGGCCAGCGTCGAACACACCCCGGCGGGCCCAGCGACGATCCCCCTGTTCTCGCCAACGATCCGGCCCCCCCTGATGATCGGCCTGGCGATGGTGTTCTTCCAGGAGTGCACGGGCATCATCATCGTCACCTACTACAGCCCGACGATCTTTCAGGCCTGCGGGGTGAGCGATCCCACCACCGCCAGCCTGCTGACCACGATCGGGGTCGGCGGCTTCGGCCTGGCCATGTCCTCCCTCTCCTTCCTGCTCGTCGATCGACTGGGGCGCCGCGCCCAGTTCCTGATGGGCATCCTCGGCGTCCTCACCAGCTCGATCGGCTTCGGGCTGATCTTCGCCGTGCTGCCCCAGGGCACCCCTGCGGTTCAGTATCTGGTGCTGCTTTGTTTCATCCTCTTCATTTCCTCCTTCTCCCTCAGCCTGGCCTCGGTCTGCGGGATGGTGGTCTCGGAGATCTTTCCCCAGGCGGTGAGGGATCGGGCCATCGGCTTCGTGATCGCCTTCCAGCTCCTCTGCGGCATGGCGGCGTCCTTCCTGTTCCCCATGCTCGCCGATGCCCTGGGACTGGCGGTGGTGTTCTTCGTCAATGCCGGCATCGCCGCCCTGGCGCTCCCCTTCTGGGCCTTCGTGATGCCGGAGACCCGGGGCCGGAGCCTGGAGGCCATCGAGCAGCACTGGCTGGCGGGACAACCTCCCGCCGCCCTGCGCTGACGGTGGTTCTGTCGTGGCCTGGCCTGGCTCAGGCGGCAGCGACACCAGCTGCGGCGATGGCGTCGGCGCAGACCTTGTCCAGGTAGGTCGCCGGGAAGCCCGCGAACGTCTCGGCCTGCGGCCCCGCCGCCGCCGGGACCGGTGCGGGGCGGTACGCCTCCAGCACGTCCAGCAGCGACAGCGATCGCTGGGCCGCCGGCAGCCGCAGCAGGGCCGGCTCGATCCGCTCCAGCCACTCCCCGTAGCTGGCCGTCCGCTCCAGGGGGAAGCCGGCCGCCTCGATCCGCTCCACCAGGGCCTCCAGCGGAAAGGTGCCGTCGGCGGGGCCACCGAGGGTGAGCAGCTCGAAGCCCTCGCGCGCACCATCCCCGAGGGCCACGATCGCCTGCGCCAGCTGATCCACCGGAAGGCCGCTGGCCCGGAATCCCGGCGGGGCCAGGCCCGTGAGCAGCAGGCTGTGGATCAGCCGCGAGAGGATGTCGTCTGGGTTGCGTTCGCCGGCCAGGTGCCGATCGGGCAGCACCAGCCCCGAGCGCAGGATCCGGATCGGCAGGCCCGTGGCGGCGTGGGTGGAGCGCAGCAACTGCTCGCAGGCCCACTTGCTGGCGAAGTAGCCGTTGGCATAGGAGCCATCGAGACGGATGGGCTCCTTCAGCGGGGTCACGCCGATGGTGGAGACCATGGCGATCGACTTGCGCCGCTGCGTCAGCGCCAGCCGCACGATCTCGGCGGTGCCGATGACATTGGGTCGGCTGAGGTGGTGGTAGTCGAGCCGGTGATTGACCAGGGCGGCGCCGTGGACGATGGCCTCGATGCCGTGGGCCAGCCGGTGGTAAGTGGCGGCGTCCAGCCCCAGCCGCGGCTCGCCGATGTCGCCGGCCACCACCTCCAGGTGGTCCGCCGCCAGGCTGCGCCAGCGCGCCGCCACGGCCGGATCGAGGTGGGCGAAGCGGGCGTCGAGGCGCTCCCGGGCCGACTGGGTGTGGCTGGGCCGGACCAGGCAGACCAGCCGCCCGCCAGTGCTGGCCAGGCGCTCCAGCCAGGCCAGGGCGACGCGACCGCCCAGAAACCCGTTCGCCCCGGTGAGCAGCAGCGAGCGGGCCGGTCCTGAAGCCGGTGGCAGCGCCCCCGCGGCCTGGAGCGTGGCCGCATCGATGAACGCCTCCACGCGGACGTCGGCGGCGGAAAGCTCCCTCACCGGGCCCGGGCCATCGGCACCGCCAGCCGGCGGGATCCGGGGGCCTTCGCCCCGGTGCTCGCGCAGGATCCGCGCCCAGGTCGCGATCGTGCCGTCGGGCCCCAGGATCCGGCTGGCCTCGATGGCGACGCCGAACTCCGCTTCGATCCGCACCGACAGCTGAACCGCCGCCAGGGAGTCGCCGCCCAGCTCACGGAAGCAGCGGTCCTGCAGGGACGCCTGGTCGTGGACGCCGAGGGTGCCGGCCAGCAGCAGCCGCAGCCGCTCCTCGAGGCTCCGTTCGGCGCCCGGTTGCCGCAGGGAGGCGAGGGCCGCATCACCGAGACGGTCGTGGCGGTCGTAGAGCGCGGCCAGGGCCGCCGCATACCGCTGGCGGATGGCCGGCCGGAGCGGTTTGCCCAGGGAGGACAGCAGGCCGTTGGCATGGGAGAAGGGTTCCTCCGCCAGCAGGAGATCCCGGGGAATCTCGAAGCTCTTCAGGCCTCGCTCGCCGGCCAGCTGCACCAGCTCGTCCCGCACCAGGGCGATCAGCTCGGCGTCATCGGCCGGGGGCCGGGGCCGCCGCGCCAGGGCCTCAGGGTCCGGCACGACGACCGCCAGCAGGTAGGAACGGCGGCTCTCGCCATGGACATGGATCTGGGCCACCGAGGCGCAGCCATCGGCGAACAGCTGCTCCAGGGCGCCGACGGCGACGTACTCCCCCTGCGACAGCTTGATGACGTTCCGGCGCCGGTCGATGAGGGCGATCTGGCCGGGCCCGCGCTCCTCGACCACATCCCCCGTGCAGGCGAAGCCGTCGGCATCGAACAGGTCCGCCGTCGCCTCCGGGTTCCGGAAGTACGCGCGGATGCCGAAGCGCGTCTTCACGCACAGCTCGCCCCTTGGATAGGGGCGGTCGCTGAGGAAGTAGCCCGACTCCGCCACATCCCGCAGCCGGTAGTCGAGCACGTTGGGATTGAGCCTGCCGTTCATCGCCAGGCCGCCGCTGGCGGTCTCGGTGCTGCTGTAACCCTCATGCACCGGCACCCCGAAGGTCTCCTCCATCAACGCCCGGATGCGGGGCGCGATCGGCGCCGAAGCCACGACGATGGATTCCAGCCGGTCGCCCAGGAAGAGACGCAGGTCGTCGGATGGGGTCGTTCGCACGTGCTGATCAATCCACTCACAGAGACGCGGAAACAGCACCAGCCCCGTCGGGCGGGCCACGCGGATGTCTTCGAAGACGGTGGAGAGATCCGGCTTCAGGGTGAAGCAGGCCAGGCCACCGGCATTGAGGGCGGTGACCATCGCATCGCGGCCCATCATGTGGTGGAAGGGAGCCAGCACCACCGCCACCTTCGGGTCCGGACCGGAGACCTGGCGCCAGGTGTTGATCAGGGCCGCAGCGGAGATGCAGGCCCCCTTCGGCACTCCGGTGCTGCCCGAGGTGTGGATCAGCAGGGCCATCGCCTCCGCCTCAACGGCCGCCGGAGGCGGGACGGCGAGGCCATCGCCGCGGACGATGAGATCCGGCAGCAGCAACGGCACCGACGATCCGGCCGCCCGGAGCATGGCCTCGGCCTGCTCGATGAGGGTCCGCTCGGCGGTGATCCGGGTGTCGGCATCGAAGACGATCAGCTGCCGGAGGCAGGCGTGGCGCCGCACCAGATCCACCACGGCGGGCAGCTGGGCGATGGACACCGCCAGCGCCGCTGGGGTGGCCCGCTCCAGGATGGCGTCGTACTCGGCGGCCGAATGGTGGCCCGACAGGGGCATCGGCACGGCGCCGATGTAGGCGAGGGCCAGGTCGATGACGGCGTAGTCGATGCTGGCGAAGCCGATGATCGCGACCCGCTCGCCGCGGCGGATGGCGCCATCGGGATCGCTGTGCCAGGCGGCGGCCAGGCAGCGGACCCGATCCCGCAGGGTCCGGTAGGTGATCGGGCGGAACTCCGCCAGGATCCGGCGACGGGTGGTTCCGGTGGCGGGGTCGGCCTCCAGGGCGTAGGCGCGCTCCGCCAGCGCCGGGCGCTCGGGATGGGCTGCCAGAAAAGAGTCGATCAGGGCCCCGTAGGCGAGCGACGACGGGGGTGAAGCGGAGGACTCGCTCACAACCACACGGGCCTCAGGCCGGAGCCTTGGCGAAATCGAAGACGGGAAAGTTCTGGGGCAGCTTGATGGCGTAGATGCAGGTCCTGCAGAGGTCGTAACCGGGGATGGGGCGGGGGAGGACGTCGGCGAACGATTGCTCGAAGATGTTCCCGAGCACATGGTCCATGTGGTAATCCTGGCAGCAGAGAACAACGTCGCCGTTGGGAAGCATCACGTTGTTGTAGATGTATTCATCCCGCCCGCAGATCACGGGGCCCTCATGGGAGGAGGCCACGAAGTCTTCGGTGACACCTTGCTTCTCCAGATTGCCCGAACGGGAATTCATCGTCGGCAGCGACACACTGGCGGGCGGAAAGATGGCGGCGACATCCGGATGGATGGCATCCATCGCCATCACGGAGAAGTTCTCGATGTTGGCCGCCTTCAGGGCTGCGAGCACCTCCAGGTACTCCGGCGTGACATCGATCTTCGCCAGCCGCCTGGCATCGGGGAGATGGATGGTGAAGCCCCCATGGGGAAAGGCGCTGAAGGGGATCGCCCTGATCTGCTCGACGTCCGCCAGCGTCATGCCGACGGCCGTGGTGAAAACACACAGGGGGTGGCCCTTGCGGTGGGCATGGAGGATCATCCGCGTGCAGTCCTCATTGAGGAACGGCTCGGAAAAACCGGCAAAGATGATGATCACATCCTCCGGCATCTTGTCGAGCGCCAGTCGGAAGTCGTCGAAGGAAAGCTTGCGTTTCGGGCTTCTGTATTGGCTGAGGAGACTTTTCTGGGGACAGAAGGTGCAGTTGACCTTGCAGCCCACCACCGTCGTGATCTCCATCATGTACGTGGGAACACGAACATCCCGCAACCGGTGGTGCGTCAGCGGGTGGGCTGCCATGATCGAGACATCCAAGGAAGCCTGATTCAACGTAGCACGACATCACGATGCGACAGAATCATTTAAGGCCTGTCGCTGTTGCCTCCGGCCGTGAAGCCGGCCGTGAAACCTTCGATGAACGCCAGCGCCTGCTCCAGGCCACGCTCCTGTTCGATCTGATCCTTCAGGCGGCGCAGCCCCCGCTTCAAGGCCGCATCGCCCATCGCCTCCCCGATCAGCCGCCGCAGCCGGTCGCCCGTGATCGATCGCACATCCGCGGTCAGGGCCAGCTGATGATGGGCCGCCCGGACGGCATTGCCCGGCTGGTCCCTGGCGCAGGGAAGGATCACCATGGGCACCTCACGGTGCACACATTCCATGATCGAATTGAGCCCGCCATGGTGCACCATCACCGCCGCATGGCGCAGCAGTGTGAGCTGGGAAATCCAGGGCACCACCAGCAGGTTGGCGGATGACGCCAACGCGCCGATGAGGGCGGGATCGCTGATGTGCAGCACGAAGAACCACTCCGGTGCCAGGGCGCTGGCCTCGGCCACGGCCGCAAAGAAGCGCCGGGCCTGCCGGTAGGCCGCCGCGCTCGTGCCCAGCGAACAGAAGATGATCGTCCGGCCGGAGGGATCGAACGGCAGCGGCGGCTCCTGCCGCTGCAGATCGATGAAATCGCCGCAATGGCGCCGTTCCGCTGGCCGGGGGCCGGGCAGCTGGAAGGCGGCCGGACACAGCACCAGCTCCGGCAGGATCAGGTGCGGGCCGATCTCATCGAGCCGGTGGGTGACGTGGCGCCGCAGGCGGACGCCGGACTGGCGGGCCACCCACGCAAAGGTGTCGGTGAGGTGGTGCATGCGCAGGGGGGCCCGGTAGGCGCCCACCAGCCGGGAGGCCAGGCGCTTGGTGACCAGATGCCTGAGGTGCATCATCTTCCAGGCCAGGGAGATCCGCAGGGCCGAGAGCACGCCCCGGCCCGGCCTGATCGAGGTCACCGCCGGGGGGATTCGGGGATTGTCGAAGAGAAAGAGCGAGGTGGAGATCCCGATGGTGGGGAGGCCCAGCCGCTGGGCCCGCAGGGCGACGTACCAGAGGAACGCATCACACAGCAGCAGGTCCGGCCGGGCCGAGCGCAGACAGGCATCGAGGCGGCCGTCGACGATGGCGGTGGTGTAGCGGCGGAACAGGGCCGCCGCCGCCGCCGGGCTCTGCTGCGCGGCACCGGACGTGGTGAAGAGATCCTCCGCGAAGGCGATGAACGCGAAGCCCTGAGCTTCGACGAGTTGCCGGACCCGGGGCAGCCCGAGGTAGGTCACCCGGTGGCCCCGGGACGCCAGCGCCCTGGCCAGCCGGAACGTGCCCAGATGATGGCCCGCCTCGCCATGCATGGAGAACAGGATGTTCACCCGGCTGTCACGGCCTCAATCCACCGGCCGGCAACCCTCGAACCACATCACGTGCCGGGACGGGTCGTAATCCTTGTACTGGCCCGTCAGCCGGATGCCCTGGCCCGATCGCAGCGAGAGGGCATAGGCGCCCTGGCCCTTGGCGGCCAGGCAGCTGATCTGGGTCAGGAAGCGGAACTTGCCGAACTGGAGGGCCAGGTCGTTGGTGGAGCGGGGGATGTCGTAATCGATGCGGTAGGCGCCACCGTCCTTGGCCACATGGGCCACCCGACCCTTGATGGTGAAGGTCTTGCCCTGGTAGCGGGTGGGAATCACAGCCGCGTTGGTGTCGGCTTCCTGGGAGATCTGCTGCGACAGCATCAAGGCATCGATGACCACCGGGCCGGCCGAAGACACCGCCCCAGCGCTGCGCTCGGCGGCGGCGAGGCCTTCCGGGCCCCCTTTGAGAGCGTTCAGCATGGCGCAGAGTTCGGTCCGCGCCCCACCGGCCCCCGCCAGCATGCCCGCCGGCAATTTCGCCTCCAGCTTCACCCGGGCGGCGGCCTGCTCGGCCAGGGCGGTGGCGATGATCGGGAACGGCCGGGCGGAGCCCGCTCGGGGCTGCTCCAGCAGCATGCTGCCGTCGTCAGCCTCTTCGCTGAGGATGTCGTAGCCGCGGGTGGCGGCGATGCCGCGCAGCTGGCGAATCGCCACCGGCACGGGCAGGTCGTCGACGGAGACTTCAGCGCTGAAACGCGTCCCGGAGAGGGGGTTGCCCTTCTGGGCGAAGCTGTCTTCGCAGCTGCCGGCACGGGCCGCTGAAGGCAGGGCCAGCGCCAGCGCCAGACCGCCCAGAGGAACCAGGCATCGAAGGGCTGGCAGGAACAAACGCATCGTGGGCTCTCAGGCGGCGACTCTACCGAGGCCCTCCATCGAGCCCTCCATCACCGCCGCTGCCGCGGCTCATCGATGCCAGGGTGCGCCCTGCAGCACGATCCGATAGCCGTCGTGATCTTCAAAGGTGCGCCCATCCCGCCGCCTGCATGGTTTCACAGCGGCTCAGCCAGTCCTGCCTGTCTGGAAGAAAGAACACATGCAAGTCTTCCGGGGTGGATGATGGAGCGACGGGATGGGTGCGGCAGTACGTGAATTCAAAGTGATCCGTTCCGCCGGGCTCACCCAGCATCACCCCATCAAAGCCGTCGCGGCCATCGAAATGGTCGAGACGCGTGAGGCCCAGACCGTCGCAGCACAACACTTCCTTGCGGTGCAGATCCGTCACGGGACGGGCCAATCGGACGTGGGGGATCATCCGTACCGCTTCAAGTTCAAGAGGGAGTTGATCCCCAAAGCAATTCAGGCTGCTGCTCAGAGGATGAACATCTCTCGCCCTAGGGCGGCCTGGACGGACTCCTGTGCCAGGCGCCCCAGGCGCGCGCGGGGCTTGCCCGTCCGTCCAAGCCAGTCAGGGATCAACGAGCCTTGGGAGGCGAAGTGCTCGACATGAACCACAACAACCCTCCCATCCGTATAGCTCACATCATTCAGTTTTCGCCACTCTCCGGGCCGGGCAAGCTCCACTATCTTCATGGCTGCGTCGACATAGTTGAGGGCAGTACCCAAGCCGAACATGACGATGAGCTTCGTCGTCTCAGGCAGGGAACCGAGGAAGCGGGTGGCACACCTGGTGGCCACGTCGTGCCCAAACGGCAGGGCCACAAACTGATCGAGCATTCCACCCCCAGACCCCTTCCACCCCGCTGACTTTCTGTCGAAGCGCTCGACCGTGCAGCGCACCAGAGAGCCAAAATGAAAGCGTCCGGATGGGTCTGCAATCCATGCATCCACGGCTTGGCTGCGCCTCTCCTCAGGCACTTCCGGCAACAATCCGAGATGGGCAAGGATTTTGGCGACGTTTCCACGACCCTTCTTGAAGGCAATCTTGTCGTGCGGTGTGGTGGCCAAGGAACCCGCCTGGGTCGGCCCCTTTGAGAAGCCAAGCACCACGATGTCAGGCGAGGTACTTCCCCAGGCGAGTGGATTGTTTGTGATTCGCCAATCACCCTGGGTGCGCTTGGTCTTGTCGAAAACGACTGGCTTGCCTTCAAAGCACAGGTTGCAATCAACGCGGCCGTGAGGGGGGAGACAGGGCATGGCCGGGATGTCCTGGTTGGTCTCTGGATCCGCCAACGGCTGTTGACGACCACTCCATGATGGCGTCCCCCCAGCGACCGGGCAGGTCGCCGATTCAGCCTCCTGCCGCTCCTTCCCAGGCCCCCGGATCCAGGTAGGTCGCCGCCGGCAGCGGCCCCGCCAGGCAGCGCTCGTCGCTGGGGTTGAGGGGTCCCGCCAGCAGCATGGCCGCCGTGATCCTGGCCGAGACCGGCAGGGCCGGCTGGTCGGGGTCGAAGGCGGTGGGGTGGGTGACGCTGCTGGAGAAGCCGCGGAAGATGAGCAGCTCGAAGGGTTCGTCCGGCCCGGCGGGGTCCTCCCCCGGCGCCGGCAGGGTGCCCACCAGGCGCAGCACCCGGTCGGGACGCTGGCGGCTGATCTCTTCGAGGGCGGCCAGCAGGGCGGCAACGGAGGGGGAGGCGGCGTCGGTCATGGGGGACAGCTCCGCAGCACAACTCAGAACTCGCCGGCCACCCGGCCCAGCCGCGGCAGCCGCACCACCAGCCACTGGAACAGCCCCACCACGTAAGCCACCAGGGCGGCGTAACCCACGAAGGCGGCCACCCCCGGTGTCCACGCCCCGCCGAACACGAAGGCGAACACCCGGGCCACCACGCCGTGCAGCCCCTGCGGCGCCTCCAGCCAGGCCCGGCAGAGGCGCAGGGTGGCGCCGGCGCCGCCCATGCAGGGCAGGGCGGTCACGGCCAGGCTCGCCCCCGCCAGCGACAGGAGGGTCAGGCTCCAGCGCCAGATGCGCAGGGTGAGCGGCAGGGCCCGCCAGGGGGGCATGTCGGCCAGTTCCTCGTTGAGATCCACCCAGAACCACAGGCTCGCCACCACCAGCAGTGGCGCCACCACCAGCAGCAGGAAGCCGGTGGGGCGGTTGTCGGTGAGCAGCAGCAGGGCGATCAGCTGCAGGCTCGCCACCTTCCAGTACAGGCCCATCAGCCGCACCAGGGCCTGCTCCCGGCGCAGGACGGCCCAGAGGAGCAGCACCAGCGGCAGCCCCACGGCGAACAGCATTCCCAGCCGCACGTCGAGCCAGACCAGGGAGCGATAGAGCTGTTCCGGCACGTCCGCTTGGTTCGGTAAGGCGCCATTATCCGTGTGCCCCCCAGGCGATAGGGTCCGTTCATGGGTTCCCTCCCCTCCTTTCCCTGGCTGCAGCGTCGCCCCGCCGCCCCCTGGTGCCGCACCGCCCTCGGCCGGGATCCCTCGTTACAGGAAGCCGTCAACCAGGTGTTCGAGCAGCTCCGGGGGGCCGGTGAGGCCGACCTGGCGCTGGTGTTCGCCTCCGCCAGCTACGCCAGCGATCTGCCCCGCCTGCTGCCCCTGCTGCAGCAGAAGCTCAGCGCCGGCCACTGGCTGGGCTGTGTCGGCGGCGGCGTGGTGGGCACCGATCCGGCGGGGGTCCCCCATGAAATCGAGCACCAGCCGGCCCTGGCCGTCACCCTGCTGCGGCTTCCCGGGGCCCGTCTGCGCCCCTTCGCCATCGACACCACCGCCCTGCCCGACCTCGATGGTCCGGCCGAGCCGTGGCGCGAACGGGTGGGGGCCGAGCTGGAGGAGGGCCAGTCGATGCTGCTGCTGCTCGATCCCACCGGCACCGCCATCAACGACCTGATCAGCGGCCTGGATTACGCCTACCCGAACATCACCAAGGTGGGGGGCATCGCCGGCCCCCACAGCGCCGCCCACGGCTCGCTGCTGTTCGGCAGCGGGGCCCCCGGTGACAGCGACCCCGCCGACACGGTCCGCAACGGTGCGGTGGGCTGTGTGATCGAGGGGGCCTGGCGGCTCGATCCACTGGTGGCCCAGGGCTGCCGGCCCATCGGCCCGGTGCTGGAGGTGGAGCAGGCCCAGCGCAACGTGGTCATCGAGGTGAGCTGCGGCAGCACCCGCAACAGCCCCGTGGCCGCCCTGCAGTCGATCCTCACTGACCTCACCCCCGCCGAGCGGGAGCAGGTGAAGCATTCCCTCTTCCTCGGCGTCGGCCGCAGCGACTTCAGCCTCCCCAGCGCCGACCTCACCCCCGTAGCCGACGCCCCGGGTTCCTTCCTGGTGCGCAACCTGATCGGCGTCGATCCCCGCAACGGGGCGGTGGCGGTGGGGGAACGGATGCGGGTGGGCCAGAAGGTGCAGTTCCAGCTCCGCGATGCCGATGCCTCCCGGGATGAATCCCGCCAGCTGCTGGCCGGCCAGGCCCGGCGCCGCAGCGAGCCCCTGGCCGCCTTCCTGTTCGCCTGCCTGGGCCGGGGCGAAGGCCTCTACGGCCAGGCCGACGGTGACGTGAGCCTCTGCCGCGAGGTGTTCGGCACCGTGCCGATCGCCGGCCTGTTCTGCAACGGCGAGATCGGTCCGGTCGGCGGCACCACCCACCTCCACGGCTACACCGCCAGCTGGGGGTTCCTGGTGCCCAACGACCCGCCCGGGGGCTCCGCCGCGCCGCTCTGATGGTGCGCCAGCACGTCAACCCCCTCAGCCGGATCCACCAGCTGGCACGGCCCCTGCCGCCGCTGATCGAGCTGTTCGCCGATCCCTCCCTGCCCCTCCACCTGGACATCGGCTCGGCCCGGGGCCGCTTCCTGCTGGCCATGGCGCCCCTGGCGCCGCAGCGCAACCATCTCGGCCTGGAGATCCGCCGGCCCCTGGTGGAGGCCGCCGAGGCCGACCGCCGCCGGGACGGGCTCGCCAACCTGCGCTTCCTCTACGGCAACGCCAACGTCAACCTGCCCGAATGGCTGGCCCAGCTGAGCCCCGGGCAGCTGGAGCTGGTGACGCTGCAGTTCCCCGACCCCTGGTTCAAGCTGCGCCACCGCAAGCGCCGGGTGCTGCAGCCCGCCCTGCTGCTGGCGATCGCCGCGGCCCTCGCCCCCGGCCGCCGCCTGTTCCTGCAGAGCGATGTGGAAGCGCTGATCGCTCCGATGCGGCAACTGGTGGAGGCCAGCGGCGCCTTCGAGCTGGCGGGGCCCGAGGAGTGCGGCCCCACGGTGAACCCCCTGCCGGTGGCCACCGAGCGCGAAGCCCAGGTGCTGGCCGAGGGCAAGCCGGTGCACCGCAGCCTCTACCGGCGCAGCACCGCCCCCCTGCCGCCACTGGCCGATCTGGAAGCCCACCTGGAGCCCACCACCCGTGGCGTCGATAATCGCCACGACGCTGAAGCGGATTGATGGTGCCTGCCCCAGCTCCCGTGCCCCTGCTGCTGCGCTGGCAGGGGCTGCTGGCCGGGCTGCCCGCCGGCCGGCTCGGCGCCCATCTGCCCCTGCTGGCGGGCTGGATCCTCTGCGCCCTGCTGGCCGGGCTGCCCCTGGTGACCCGGGCGGGCCTCAGCCTGCTGATCGCCGCCTCCGCCCTGCTCTGGGTGGTCTGGGCCCTGCGCACACCGCCAGGCCGGCTCGGCGCCATCAACACCTGGCTGCTGCTGGTGATCGCGGTGGCGGTGGTGGCCACCGGCTTCTCGCCCGTGCCGAAGGCCGCCCTGGTGGGGCTGGTCAAGCTGCTCAGCTACCTGAGCGTCTACGCCCTGATGCGCCAGCTGCTGGCCTCCGTCCCGGTGTGGTGGGACCGGCTGGTGGGCGCCCTGCTGGCCGGTGAGCTGGTCACCAGCGTGATCGGCATCCGCCAGCTCTATGAGGCCCCCGGTGCCCTGGCCCGCTGGTCGGACAGCAACTCGGTGGCCGAAGGCACGGTGCGGATCTACAGCACCCTCGAGAACCCCAACCTGCTGGGGGGCTACCTGCTGCCGATCCTGCCCCTGGCCGTGGTCGCCCTGCTGCGCTGGCAGGGGCGCGGCCGGCGCCTGTTCGCCCTGGCCAGCCTGGTGCTGGGCCTGGTGGCCCTGGTGCTCACCTACAGCCGCGGCGCCTGGATGGGCATGGTGGCCTCCCTCGGCGTCATGGCCCTGCTGCTGGTGCTGCGCCAGACCCGCGACTGGCCGCCCCTGTGGCGGCGGCTGTTCCCCCTGCTGCTGCTGGCCGGCGCCACCGTGGTGCTGGTGCTGCTGGTCACCCAGGTGGAGCCGCTGCGGGTGCGGGTGATGAGCCTGCTGGCGGGCCGGGAGGACAGCTCCAACAACTTCCGCATGAACGTCTGGACCTCGGCCCTGGCGATGATCCAGGACCGCCCCTGGATCGGCATCGGCCCCGGCAACAGCGCCTTCAACCTGATCTATCCGCTGTATCAGCAGCCCAAGTTCAACGCCCTCAGCGCCTACTCGATCCCCCTGG
The DNA here is from genome assembly GCF_034931325.1 of Cyanobium gracile UHCC 0139. Taxonomy (GTDB): domain Bacteria; phylum Cyanobacteriota; class Cyanobacteriia; order PCC-6307; family Cyanobiaceae; genus Cyanobium; species Cyanobium gracile_B. The sequence goes on from NZ_JAYGHX010000004.1 coordinate 79,726, forward strand.
AACTGCTGGTGGAGACCGGCATTCCGGGGCTGCTGGCGGGGCTGGGTCTGTTGCTGAGCGCCGTGAAGGTGGGCCTGGCCCAGTGGCGCAGCAGCGCCCCCCTGGCCCTGCCGTGCCTGGCGGCGGTGGCCGTGTTCGCCGGGCTGGGGGTGCAGGGCCTCACCGACACGATTTTCTTCCGGCCGGAGGTGCAGCTGATCGCCCTGTTCAGCCTCGCCACCCTCGCCGCCGCGGCAGCCTCCTCAGCTCAGGAGAAGGATCCAGCGCCATGCGACTGATCGCCGGCTTCGACGCTGGCCAGACCCACACCACCTGCCGCCTGGCCCTGGCCGGCGATGGCGGGCCGGCCGGGCCGGGCGAGGTGGTCGGCGAAGGCGACGGTCCCGGCGTCTGCCACCTGGCTGCCCCGGAGGGACCTGAACGCTTCACGGCAGCCCTGCGGGAGAGCCTGCGCCAGGCCATGGCGCCCCTGGCGGCGGCCGACGCTGCCGTGCTGGTGGCGGCCGCCGTGGGGGCCAGCGGCATCGAGCAGGGCACGGCGGTGCAGGAGCAGGGGCAGGCCCTGGCGGCGTCCGCCCTGGGGCTGGCCCCGGAGCGGGTGGCGGTCACCGGCGACGAGCGCACCGCCCTTCGCGGGGCCTTCCCTGCCGGCCCCGGCATCGTGGTGATCAGCGGCACCGGCACGATCGCCGTCGGCCGCGACGGCCAAAGCCGCGAGCACCGCTGCGCCGGCTGGGGCTGGCTGCTGGATGGGGCCGGTTCGGCCATGGACATCGGCCGGGACGGCCTGGCCCTGAGCCTGCAGATGGCCGATGGCCGCCTGGCCGAGACCCGCCTGCGGCGGGCCCTGTGGCAGGCCCTGGATCTGGACACCGACGACCCCGGATCCCCCCAGCGGCTCAAGGCACTGGTGGTGGGCGACGGGTTCGGCCCCGCCGGCTTTGCCCGGCTGGCTCCGGTGCTCGACCGACTGGCGGCTGCGGGCGACCCCCAGGCCGTCGCCGTGATGGAGCGGAATGCTGGGGCGCTGGCGGCGATGGCGGCAGCAGTGGCCCGGAGCCTGGATCTGGTGGCTCCGGCGGTGTGCCCGATGGGCGGGGCGTTGCACCACCTGGAGCAGCTGCGGGGCCCCTTCGGTCGCAGCTTGACCCTGGCCCTGCCGGGCAGCCGGCTGGTGGGGGCCGCCGGCGATGCCTGCCAGGGGGCCCTGGCGCTGGCGGCGGCCCTGGCGCGGGGGCCTCAGCCGGCCTGAGCGGTCAGGGGAACGAGGGCCAGGGCGCCGCCGAGCACCGCCAGCAGCAGGGCCAGGCGGGCGGTCCAGACCAGGGGAAGACGGCGCATCAGCAGGAAGGAACCACCGCTGACCAGCACCGAGGCGGCCAGGGCGCCGGCCCACCAGCCAAGGGCCGAGGCATCGGCCGGGGCCTCGCCGCCGTGCAGGGCGCCATGCAGGGCCACCGCCGCGGCCACCAGGCCGCCAGCGAAGGCCAGGCCGGGGCTGCGCCCTTCGCGGTGGGACAGCAGGACGAGCAGCGACACCGCCGAGATCGCCAGGGCGGCGAGCACCTCAGCCAAGGGCATCGTGAAGCCCATGGCCCCGGCCAGGCCCCCCAGCACCGCGCCCGCCAGTCCCCAGAGCAGCAGCTGGGCCGACACGTAGGAGGCGGCCGCGCCCACACCGATCAGCAGCAGCAGGTGGTCCACCCCGGTGATCGGGTGGAGGAAGCCGTAGCCAAGGCCGCCGTGGGCCAGGCCGTGGGCCTGGGCCGGCTGGCCGATAAGAACAAAACCGAGGGCGGCGGCGCTGCCCAGCAGGGTCCAGGAGCGAAGGCCGGAGATTTGGGTCATCGAGGATCCCGGTCCGCGCCGGGGTTGGAAGGAACGGTTCACGGCGAGCGTTCTGGCTGAGGGTGACCCCATCACAGCTGCGGGACAGCGCCGGAATGATGGAAGGGAGAACCCTGCCGTGCACCGGACTTTCCTCGTTTCCTCCCGGAGGTGAACCCCGGGAACCGTGTGCCCATTGTGCCCGCAGCCCGTGACGTTGCCGCCCGATGACCGCAGCTTCTGACCGGTCAGGGGGGAGGATGGCCCGCAGGAGGTTCCTCCCCTTCACGGGGAGGACGCAAGGAGGAAAGGCGGTGCGGGGTGACCCAAGTCCGCCGCTGTCCCGCAGCTGTGATGGACACCGTGGCCCCCGCCCCGGCGTCCTCAGTCAGAACGCTCACCCCCACTCGAAACTTTCGCTTCCGGCGAGGACCGGAGACATCCCATGAAACAGGCTTCCCTGGCCCCGCGACCCGTCGCCCGGCCCTTCGCCCCCCGGGCCATCGCCCTCGTCGCTCTGTGCGCGCTGCCGCTGCTGCTGGCCGCCCCGGCCTCGGCGCACCACCTGATGGATCTCACTGGCATGAAGCCGGGCGTGGTGTCCGGCCTGCTGAGCGGCCTGGCCCACCCGATCCTGGGCCCCGACCATCTGCTGTTCCTGCTGGCCATCGGCCTGGTGGGCATCGTCCAGCCCTTCCGCTGGGTGCTGGCCCTGCTGGGCTGCGGGCTGGTGGGCAACGCCCTGGGGCTGGCCCTGCCGGGCTTCCCCTGGATCGAGCCGCTGGTGGCCCTCTCGGTGACCCTCACCGGCCTGGTGCTGGCCCGGCGCCTGCCTCCCGCCGTGCTGGTGCCCGCCTTCCTCCTGCACGGCTACGCCCTCAGCGGCGCCGTCCTCGGCTGGGAGCCGACCCCGATCGGCTTCTACCTGGTGGGTCTGCTGGTGAGCCAGAGCCTGCTGCTGCTGGTGGCCCTGACGGCCGTGCGGGGCTGGCGCCGCAGAGCCTCCAGCGGTGCGGTCAACATCACCGCCGGTCTGCTGATGGGCATCGGCCTGGCCTTCACCTGGTCGGCTCTGGTGGCCTGAGGGCTCAGGTGCCCAGCAGGGCGGTGCACTCCAGCCGCTCCTGGCTGGCGGCCTGGCGCGAGGCCCGCAGGCGGATCGCCTCCGCCAGGTACTCGGCATCCTCAGCAACGCCGCAGAAGCGGGCCGAGCCCCAGGTATGCAGCCAGGGCAGGCCCAGGACGTAGAAACCCGGCACCTGGGTGATGCCGCGCTCGTGGACCGGATGGCCGGCGCCGTCGAACACGGGCACCTCCACCCAGGAGAAGTCGGGCCGGTAGCCCGTGCACCAGATCACCGCCGCCAGGGGCTCGGCGGCCAGGTCGAGGGGCTCGGGCGGACCCGGGGGCGGCGTCCAGCAGGGGACGTAGGGGGGCTCCTCGGGGGCATCGAGGCCCTGGGCGGCGATGTGGTCATCGATGCTGCGGCAGATGCGGCTGTACACGGCATCGGCCCCGTCGAGGTTGGCGGCCAGATCGCCGGCGAACCGGATGCGGTCGTGGCCGAGGTCGGCCAGGCGGCCGTGCAGCACCATCCCCTCGAGGGCGCGCCGGCGCAGGTCGATCTCCCGGCCACCGTCGCGGCCGGTGAGGTAGTGGTTGGTCTTGCCCCGCACCGCTTTGGGATCGGCGTGCTGGTCGATCGGCATGGCGTAGTAGCCCATGCGATCGAGCCAGTCGACCACGTCGCGGCCGCGGTAGCGGCGGGGGGAGCGGGGGGCGCTGCCGACGCTCAAGTGCACCCGGCGGCCGGCCAGGAAGAGGTCTTCGGCGATCTGGCAGCCCGACTGGCCGCTGCCCACCACCAGCACCGGTCCGGCGGGCAGCGACTCAGGGCTGGTGTAGTCGCGGGCATCGATCTGCAGGATCGCCTCCGGCAGGCGGGCCGCGAGGGGGTGGCGCCGGGGGCGGTGGTAGCCGCCGGTGGCGATCACCACCTGCTCCGCCTCGATGGCGCCCTCATCGGTGGAGAGCAGGAACCCCTTGCCACTCGCCTGCAGGCGGTTCACCGCCACGCCCTCGCGCACGGGCACCTGGATGTGGTCGGCGAAGCGCTGCACGTAGCGGACGATCTCCTCGCGGCCCATGAAGCCCTGGGGGTCGTCGCCGTCGTAGGGGAAGTCGGGCAGGCGGCACTGCCAGTTGGGGGTGACCAGGCAGAACGACTCCCAGCGCTGGCGGGCCCAGGCATGGCCGATGCGGTGGCGCTCCAGCACCAGGGGCCGCACCCCCCGTTTCTGCAGGCAATGGGCGACCGACAGGCCCGCCTGGCCGCCACCCACCACCACCACAGCATGCCGCTGCGCCGACTCCGAACCCCCTGCCACAGCCACACCGGCGCCTGAACGAGAGCCGATGCTGGCCGCCGCAGGCGATACCTCCTGTAACGACCGGCACGGATTGGCTGGCGCCGTGAGTACCGCTACCCGACGCCGGGATTCGGTGGCATCGGCGACACAGAACAAAAGTTCATCCATGGCACGGTCCCCCATGCCGATCCATCCGACCGCACCTCCCCATGCCCCAGGTCAGCCGTCCCGCCAACCAGACGGGTGAGTTCCTCGTCGACTACGAGGAGAAGGTCTTTCCCGACGTCAAGGCCGAACCGGGTGAGAAGGCCCTGGTCACCTTCCACACCGTGGCCTTCGAGGGCTCCATCGGCCTGGTGAACCTGCTGCAGGCCAGCCGCCTGATCAACAAGGGTTTCGAGACCTCGATCCTGCTGTACGGCCCGGGCGTGACCCTGGGGCTGCAGCGGGGCTTCCCGAAGCTCGGTGATGCCGCCTTCGACGGCCACCTCAACTTCGGCGCCCGCATCCAGAAGTTCATGGACCAGGGCGGCAAGGTCTACGCCTGCCGCTTCGCCCTCCAGGCCCTCTACGGCCACGGCGAAGGCGCCCTGATCCCGGGAATCACCCCGGTCAACCCCCTCGATGTGCTCGACATCGTGCTGCTGCACCGCAAGGAAGGCGCCTTCATCCTCGACACCTGGACGCTCTGAATGCCCGCCACGGTCACCGTCGCCGCCGCCCAGATCCGTCCGGTGCTCTACAGCCTGGAGGGATCGGTGGCGCGGGTGGTCGCGGCCATGGAGGAGGCCGCGGCGGCCGGGGTGGAGCTGATCGTCTTCCCGGAGACGTTCCTGCCCTACTACCCCTACTTCTCCTTCGTGGAGCCGCCGGTGCTGATGGGGAAGTCGCACCTGAAGCTGTACGAGCAGGCGGTGACGGTGCCCGGCCCGGCCCTGGGCCGGATCGCCGCCGCCGCCCGCCAGCTCGGCCTGCACGTGCTGCTGGGCATCAACGAGAGGGACGGGGGCAGCCTGTACAACGCCCAGCTGCTGATCGATGCGACCGGTGAGCTGGTGCTGAAGCGCCGCAAGCTCACCCCCACTTATCACGAGCGGATGGTGTGGGGCCAGGGCGATGGGGCCGGCCTGCAGGTGGTGGCCACCGCCCTCGGCCGCATCGGCGCCCTGGCCTGCTGGGAGCACTACAACCCCCTGGCCCGCTTCAGCCTGATGGCCCAGGGCGAGGAAATCCACTGCGCCCAGTTCCCCGGCTCGCTGGTGGGACCGATCTTCGCCGAGCAGACCGCCGTCACCCTGCGCCACCACGCCCTCGAGGCCGGCTGCTTCGTGGTGTCCTCCACCGCCTGGCTGGAGCCGGAGGACATCGAGCGGATCACGCCCGATCCGGTGCTGCAGAAGGCCTGCCAGGGGGGCTGCCACACGGCGGTGATCAGCCCGGAGGGCCGCTACCTGGCCGGGCCGCTGCCCGATGGCGAGGGGCTGGCCATCACCGAACTCGACCTGAGCCTGATCACCAAACGCAAACGCATGATGGACAGCGTCGGCCACTACAGCCGCCCCGACCTGCTGGCTCTGCTGATCGACCGCAGCCACGCCCGCCAGCTGCAGGAACGCCCGATCGAGTCCGGTGGCGACCTGACACCCCTGAGCCTGCCGGTGCTGGAGGAACTGCACCATGGCTGAGCACGATCGCCGCGCCCTGGGCCGGCGGCTCACCGAACTGCAGGTGCACGGGGTGGTCGACCCGGCGGTGCCGGGCAACCCCGGCCGCCGCGGCGGCGCCGGCCCGTCCGATCACCGCGCCCTCAGCATCGACGGCACCACGGTGATGGTGCCCGTCTACAACGCCCTGGCCGGCAGCTCGCCCTACCGGCTGGAGGCTGACTTCAGCGGCGGACTGCAGGTGAGCGGCACGGCGACAGCCTGCGGCGAAGCCGGCGGCGAAACCGGCGGCGAAACCATGGCCCTGGCCGTGGAGACCCCGCCCGAGCCGCGCTTCTACGGCCTGACCACCGCCGAGGGCATCCCCTACCGCTCGATCGCCCTGCTGCACGGCCGGGACGTGCTGGCCACCACCCTCCTGCAGACCTGCATCCGCTTCCGCGACCGCACCCAGTCGTGCCAGTTCTGCGCCATCGAGCAGTCGCTGGAGGATGGCCGCACCCTCGTGCGAAAGACGCCCGCCCAGGTGGCGGAGGTGGCCGAGGCGGCCGTGCGCCTGGATGGCGTGCGCCAGCTGGTGCTGACCACCGGCACCCCCAACAGCGACGACCGGGGCGCCCGGCTGATGGCCGAGACCGCCGCCGCCGTCAAGGCCCAGGTGGACCTGCCGATCCAGGCCCAGTGCGAGCCCCCCGAAGACCCAGCCTGGTACCGCCGCATGAAGGACGCCGGCGTCGACAGCCTCGGCATGCACCTGGAGGTGGTGGAAGAGGAGGTGCGGCGGCGGATTCTGCCCGGCAAATCGGAGCTGGGGCTGGAGCGCTACATGGAGGCCTTCGCCGAGGCGGTGGCGGTGTTCGGCCGCGGCCAGGTGTCCACCTACCTGCTGGCCGGGCTGGGGGACAGCGCCGCCTCCCTCGTTGCCGTGAGTGAGCGGCTGATCGCCCTGGGGGTCTACCCCTTCGTGGTGCCCTTCGTGCCGATCGCCGGCACCCCCCTGGAGGCCCATCCCGCCCCCTCCACCGACTTCATGGTGGCGGTCTACACGGCCGTGGGCGACCGCTTGCGGGCCTCCGACCTCAGGTCCGAGGCCATGGCGGCCGGCTGCGCCAAGTGCGGCGCCTGTTCGGCCCTGTCCCTGTTCGAAGCCGGCCCGGAGCCGGGCACACCCTGAGCGCGGCCATGTTCTTCATCGACCCCTCCAGCCACGACATCGGCCGCAGCGCCAGCTCCGCGCCGGCCGCCTTCACCCCCTCGGTGCGGCGGGGGGTGGCGATCGAGGCCGAGGACTTCCGCCTCTCGCCCACGGCCAGCTCCCAGCGCTTCTCCTTCCATCTGCTGCGGCGCGGCACGCCCCTGGAGGAGGGCTACTGGCAGCTGCGCAGCGCCATCTTCTGCCAGGAGCAGCATCTGTTCGAGGCCACCGACCGGGATGAGAAGGATGGCCACGCCTATCCCATCGCCGCCCTCGACCACAGCACCGGCAGCGGCAGCGGCGTGGTGGGGGTGGTGCGGATCCTGGAGGAGCGGCCCGGCCTCTGGTACGGCGGTCGGCTCGGGGTGCACGGCGACCACCGCCGCCACAACCAGATCGGCAAGGGCCTGATCTGGAAGGCAGTGACGACGGCCAACGGCTGGGGCTGCGACCGCTTCCTGGCCACGGTGCAGCTCCAGAACGTGCGCTTCTTCCAGCGCCTGCACTGGACCTCGATCGACACGCTGGAGATCCGCGGCCTGCCCCACCACCTGATGGAGGCCGACCTCGCCTACTACCAGCCCGGCCACGAACGGCGCCCCTTGGCGGTGGGCGAGCCGGCGGGGGTGGCGGCGGCGTGAGTCGCCCCGGGCCGCAGGATCCTGATCTGGCGGCCCTCGCCGGCCGGCTGCGCCGCCTGGGCGGGCTCACCGGCAAGACCGACATCCAGTCCCCGGCGGCCACCTTCCCCCACCAGCCCTTTCCCGAGCTGGGTCCCGCCGCGGCCCTCGGCGACGACGCCGCCCTGCTGCCGGCGGTGGCCACGCCACTGCTGCTGGCCAGTGAGGGCCTGGACCCGGCCCTGGTGGCGTCCGACCCCTGGTTCGCCGGCTGGTGCGGGGTGCTGGTGAACCTCAGCGACATCGCCGCCATGGGCGGCACGCCGATCGCGGTGGTGAACAGCCTCTGGTGCCGCAGCGCCGCCGAGGCGGAACCGATCCTGACGGGCCTGCGCCGGGCCTCGGAGGTGTTCGGGGTGCCGGTGGTGGGGGGCCACACCAACCTGCACAGCCCCTACGACGCCCTGGCGGTGGCCGTGCTGGGCACGGCGTCCGGCCCGGTGCTCTCGGCCCGCGCCGCCAGGGCCGGCGACCACTGCCATCTGCTGATCGACCCCAACGGCGGCTTCCGCGGCGACTCCCTCTGCTGGGATGCGGCCACCGACGCCGAGCCCGCCCGGCTGCGGCGCCAGCTGGCCCTGATGGCGGAGTTGGCAGCCGATGGGAGCGTCCATGCCGCCAAGGACATCAGCATGGGCGGCCTGGTGGGCACCGCCGCCATGGTCTGCGAGGCGGCCGGCTGCGGCCTGAGCCTGGATCTGGCGGCGATCCTGCCCCCCGATGGGGTGGCGCTGGAGCCCTGGCTCACCTGCTTCCCCAGCTTCGGCTTCCTGCTGGCCGCCCGACCCGATCAGGAGGGGCGGCTGGCGGAGCGGGTGGCCGCCTGCGGCGGCCTGCTGCTGGCCCAGGTGGGCACGTTCACGGCGGAGCGCCGGCTGGTGCTGGCGGCGGGGGGGCAGCAGCAGGAGATCTGGCGAGGAGAGGCGCCGCTCACCGGCTTCGGGGCGCTGCCCTGATCGGGCGGCCGTGATCAACCTGTCGTGATCGCCACCGCAACCGGAAGGGGCCCGGCACACAATGGCCTCGCTGGGTGGTGGGGGGCGCCATGCCGGAAGTGGAGCTGACACTGGAATGGCCGGACGGGGGCAGGAGCCGCCTCTATTCCCCCTCCACCGTGATCCTCGAGCACCTCGCCCCAGGCCAGACCGTGACCGTGGCGGAGCTGCGGGCGAAGGGAACCCTGGCGCTGCGGCAGGCCTCCGAGCGGGTGCGGGCCCGCTACGGCTTCGCCTGCACCCGGGCGGATGAGGAGGAACGGCGCCTGCTGGCGCAGGCGGCCGTCTTCGCGGCCGAGGAGCTGGTGCACGTTCTGAGCGCTTAGTCGGACAGCACCCGCTCAATGCGGCGATCGGGGATCAGCCACATCAGCGCCACCAGCCCATAGACCGCCTGGCCAACGCCCGGGGAGCGCAGGCTCACCAGCATCGCCACCAGATAGAGCGTCAGGGAGGTGTGCCCCTTCCAGTCGCGGCCGACGGCCCGGCGCAGCAGGGAGTCGGGGCCCTGGCTGGCGATGATCCGCCCCTGGAGGATGAAATAGGCGAGGGCCGCCATCATCATCACGGCGCCATAGAGGACCGAAGGGGCGATCGCCCGGTGGTTCTGGCCCATCCAGCCGGTGGCGAACGGGACCAGCGACAACCAGAACAGCAGATGGAGGTTGGCCAGGAGCACCGGGCCGCTGACCCGCTGCAGGGTGTGCAGCATGTGGTGGTGGTTGTTCCAGTAGATGCCGATATAGATGAAACTCAGCAGATAGCTCAGAAAGACAGGGATCAGGGGCACCAGGGCCGCCGGTTCGGTGGCCTGGGGCACCTTGATCTCCAGCACCATGATCGTGATGACGATGGCCAGGACACCGTCACTGAAGGCCTCCAGACGGGTGGTTTTCATGGGGCCTGACCACGGATCTGGCTGCTTATGGCAGAAACGACGCAGAGTGCTGCAGAAAAGAGATGAATCGCTACAGAGCCCAGACGGACTGACACCACTGAACAGCTGCCGAAGGCCGCCTCCTGCGGCCCGGATGGCGACAATCGAAATCTTCGCGGGGCGTCGCACTCAGTAGAGAAGAGGTGAACCACCTCAACGCCAGATCCGATGAGAATTCGCATCCGCCAACGCCTGTTCACGCTCGCCTCCATGGCCGCCATGGTTATCTCCCTGATGATCCAGTGGCCAGCCATGGCCATGGCCAGCCATGCCCCATCCCTCACCCCCGTCGCCCTCGCCACCATGTCCGACAAGATGAGCGCCAAAGCCAAGGAAGCCGAAGGCAAGATGGAATCGGCCTATGGCGAAATCACCGGTGACACGGGTCACCAGGTGAAGGGCAAAGCCAAGCAGGTGCAGGCCTCCGCCATGAACGCGGCCGAAGCCGTGAAGGACGGCACCAGGGACGTGGCCCGCAAGGCCAGTGATGCCACCGACAAACTGGCGAACAAGATCAAGTAAGCGGCCCATCAGACCACTGGCCCATCCGCCCACGCGTCACCCACGCATCACCACCAAAAGGAGGACCCATTGCTGGAATCAATCGCCGTCATTCTGGTGGTTCTGTGGCTGCTCGGACTGGTGACGTCCTACACCCTGGGCGGCCTGATCCATCTGCTGCTGGTCATTGCCCTGATCGTGATTGCGGCCCGACTGATCAGTGGTCGGACCGTATGACCTGCCATCGGCGCGCCGGTCAGGGTTCCTCGGCCAAACATCGCCGCAGCCCGAGCAGGGCCTTGCGCTCCACATGCTGCACCTTGTGCTTGGACAGACCGATGCTCTCGCCGATCTTCGCCAGCGACGGGGACTCGGCGTCGGCATAGCGAAGGCGCAGCACCCGGCGCTCCAACGGGGACAGCCGGGTGAGGGCACGGTGCAGCCAGAGGTAATCGTCCTGAAGGCCCGGCTCCCTGGGGTCGCCGATCAGGTCCGTCAGACTCACTTCTCCGTCGGTGCTCCCCAGGGCCTGATCGAGGGAGAGGGTCTGCAGGTCATGGGAGGCCTGAAGCACGGTCTCCAGCCGTCGCTGACTCTCCCCCAGCTGGGCACCGATCGCAGCCAGCGTCAGGGGCTCCGGGGAGGCATGGCGCAGGGCCTGCACCTTGCGGGCCAGGGCCGCCATCTGGGGCGGCACCCGGATCAGACCGGTCGTTTCCTGAAGATGGCGGTGCACCGCCTGGCGGATCCACCAGGAGCCGTAGGTGGAGAACCGGTAGCCGCGCTCGGGCAGGAAGCGCTCCACCGCATGGATCAGGCCGAGGTTGCCGGCCTGCACCAGATCCATCGGATCCAGATGCATCTGGCGGATGCGGTTGTGCTGCTGCTTGCAGATCGACACCACCAGGCGCAGGTTGCCTGTCACCATGCGCGCAAAGGCGCGGCGCCCTCGCCGCTCCTCGCTGGGGGCCGGGGCCGACCGGGAGCGCCAGCCCTGAACCAGGGCGCCGAGATGCAATTCTTCGGCTGGTGTCAGCAGGGGGATGCGGCCGATGCTGCGCAAATAGTCCCCAAAACAATCTGACATGGCAACCAGAAAAGAGGGACGGCCACGACTCTAGGAATGGCGCAATCAGCACCACGAGCGGCGTTCCATTCTGCGGCTGATCTGCAGCATCCAGAGGCATGGAATCACAACATATCAGCCTAATTTTGTATTCGATGCAGCCAATTTCTTCGGTCTTCATCGAAACCAAAAGGCGGCGGGGCCATAAAGCCTGCCGTAACAAGCTCGGATTCAACCACCAGGAGAACGCAACATTTCCCTGATTTCGCTCATCATCACCCTGATCGTCGTCGGGGTCCTGCTGTGGCTCGTCAACAACTACATCCCCATGGACGGGAAGATCAAACGCATCCTGAACATTGTCGTGGTGGTCGCTGTTGTGGTGTGGCTCCTCAACATGCTGGGCCTGATGGATTCTCTGCGCACCATCCGCATCGGCCGATGACGAACGGCCGTGGCCAGCGACTGCACCTCCGGGCCTCAGCCGCCGGCCACGGAGCCGGGCAGCGCATGCAGGGCCTGGGTCTCCTCGGGGCCCAGCACCAGCTCCGTCGATGCCTCACCCGCCAGGGGCAGGCTGAGGACCAGGGGCAGGGCGTCGCTGGGGCGGGGCAGCAAGGCCGCCATGTCGAACTGGGCCGAACCCTCCGGCAAAGGCCCGGCGCCAACCGCCACCAGCTCCTCGCTGCGATTGGCCAGGGTCCAGGAGCCGCCCACGCCGTCGCTGAGCAGCAGGGGCCGGCTGTGGTCCACCGCGATCCCCGGGGTGAGGGCGCTGAGGCGCAGGCGCTCGCCGCTGGGGTAGGCGGGATCGGGCTGATCGAAGATCCGCAGCGACCAGCGGTTGTCGTCCCGGTCGCGCAGGCTCCAGCGCTGACCCTCATCGGCTCCGGCCAGTCTCGGTGCCAGGGTCAGCAGCAGCACCAGCAACAGGGCCGCCAGCGCCGCCAGCCAGGGCCGTGGGCCACCGACGGGGGAGCCCGAAACAGGTTGAGCAGAAACACGCATGGGGGGCAGTCCCGGGATGGGGCGGTTCAACGCTATCGTTTTATCGTCCGGTAGCAGCAAGCGGCATGGTCGCAAGACGTTGTCGCTGCCCGTCGCTGCCGGTCTGTCCATCTTCGGATGTCCTGTCATGACTCTCACCACCCTGTCGCGTTCCGGGGTCCATCCCTGGGATCGCTTCAAGAACTGGGTCACCAGCACCGAGAACCGTCTCTACGTGGGCTGGTTCGGCGTGCTGATGATCCCCACCCTGCTCACGGCCACCGTCTGCTTCGTGATCGCCTTCATCGCCGCTCCCCCCGTCGACATCGACGGCATCCGCGAACCGATCGCCGGCAGCCTCCTCTACGGCAACAACATCATCACCGCCGCCGTGGTGCCCAGTTCCAACGCCATCGGCCTGCACTTCTACCCCATCTGGGAAGCCGCCAGCCTCGATGAGTGGCTGTACAACGGCGGCCCTTACCAGCTGATCATCTTCCACTTCCTGATCGGGATCTACTGCTGGATGGGCCGGGAGTGGGAGCTCAGCTACCGCCTGGGGATGCGTCCCTGGATCGCCGTGGCGTATTCCGCCCCGGTGGGTGCCGCCACCGCCGTGCTGCTGGTGTACGCCATCGGCCAGGGTTCCTTCTCCGATCCCATGCCCCTGGGTATCTCCGGCACCTTCAACTTCATGCTGGTGCTGCAGGCGGAGCACAACGTGCTCATGCATCCCTTCCACATGCTCGGCGTGGCCGGTGTGTTCGGCGGCGCCCTGTTCTCCGCCATGCACGGCTCGCTCGTCACCAGCTCCCTGGTGCGGGAGACCACCGAAACCGAGTCCCAGAACCGGGGCTACAAGTTCGGCCAGGAGGAGGAGACCTACAACATCGTGGCCGCCCACGGCTATTTCGGCCGGCTGATCTTCCAGTACGCCTCCTTCAACAACAGCCGCAGCCTCCACTTCTTCCTGGCCGCCTGGCCCGTGATCGGCATCTGGTTCGCCACCCTGGCGGTGATCAGCTTCTCCTTCAACGTGAACGGCTTCAACTTCAACCACTCCGTGCTTGATCACCGGGGCCGGGTGATCAACACCTGGGCCGACATCCTCAACCGCGGCGGCCTGGGCATCGAAGCCATCCACGAGCGCAACACCCACAACTTCCCCCTCGATCTGGCGGCCACCGCCACCACCCCCGTGGCCCTCACGGCTCCGTCGATCGGTTAGTGGGGCTTTGAACCCCGCCCAGCCGACCCCTCGCTGAGCCCCTGCCGGGCCCGGACTGCTCCGGGCCCGTTTCCCTTTTCCGCCTGTCCATCCGTCCCACCCCCCTCGTCCGGAGCCACCAACCCATGGCCCAGATCCTGCTTCCCAGCCTGCGGCGCCTGGCGCTGACGGCCCTCGCCTCAGCAGCGATGGTGCTGTTCGGCGCCCTGCTGCTCACCCTCGCCCCACCGTCGGCCCTGGCGGCGCCCGCCGACGCGTCGCCGGCCGTTGCGCCCGTGGAGCCGGCCGCCCTGGCCAAGGCCGTGGTGGCGATGGAGGGTCTCGATCGGATGCGCATCACCCTGGCCGCCACCCTGGAGGGCCGCAGCGAGGAACCCACCCTGCAGACCATGAAGGAGGTCTGCAAGCCGGTGGGGATGAAGGCCGCCGCGATCGGCGAGGAGAACGGCTGGCAGGTGCGCCAGGTGGCGACCAAGTTCCGCAACCCTGACCACGCCCCCGCCCATGCCCAGGAGCGGCAGGTGATCGACCTGTTCCACCGCCATCCGGCGATCACCGGCCTGTGGCAACCGGCCACGGCCGAGCAAGGCGCCGGCGTGAACTACTACCGCCGCATCAACGTGGAGCCCAGCTGCCTGGCCTGCCACGGCACGAAGGCCAGCCGGCCGGCCTTCGTGACGGAGAACTATCCCGCCGACCGTGCCTTCGATTTCAAGGCAGGGGACCTGCGGGGGATGTACGCCGTGTTCATCCCCGAGGCGCCGCTGGCCCGTGACACGCTGGTGGACACCAAAGGCTGACGCGATGGCGCGCCCCCCCTACCAACCCTCCCTGCTGCGGCTGACCCATGGCGTCACGGCGCTGCTGGTGCTGGCCGCCTGGCTGAGCGGGCTGTTCGTCTACAGCCGCTACGACGGGCGCTGGGGGCGGCTTCCCTTCACCCCCGGCGGCAACTGGATCGACCTCCACGGCCAGGCGGGCTTCCTGCTGCTGCCCCTGGGCCTGGTCTTCGCCGCCTACGCCCTCACCCTGGGGCGGGCGCGCCTGAATCGGATCACCAACACCATGGCCCTGGGGGCCCTGGTGCTGGCGGTGGCCACCGGCAAGCTGATGCAGGAGGACTGGCTGCGGGACGGCCAGCTGCACCACCTGGCCTACAGCCTGCACCTGGCGGCCTGGCTGCTGATCGGCCTGGCCGTGGTGCTGCATGTGGGCGACAGCCTGCGGCTGGGGGGCACGCCGCTGCTGGCCTCGATGGCCAGCACGAGCCTGCGGCCGGGCGATCTGCCTGGCGACTGGCCGGCTCAGGTGCGGCGGTTTCTGAAGAGGGGTCAATAGTGATACCGAAGCTGGGCCAGCAGCAGAGCGTCACCATCAACCTTGTAGACCATGCGGTGCTCGTCGTTGATGCGGCGTGACCAATAGCCAGCGAGGGCGTGTTTCAGGGCTTCCGGCTTGCCGGTGCCTGAATACGGCGTCCGAGACGCTTCCTTGATCAGGGCGTTGATGCGCTTGAGCAGGACCTTGTCGGTGGCCTGCCAGTGGAGGTAATCCTCCCAGGCCTGCTCAGCGAAGATCAGCCTCATTCGCTGAGGGCATGCTCCCTGCCCTGGCCGGCATCCAGGCTGGCGGTCGCCTCCAGCAGACGCCTGGCATTTTCAGGGACCCGCAGCAGGTAGGCGGTTTCCTCGAGGGCTTTGAAGTCTTCCAGGGACATCATCACCACCGATTTCTGCCCATTGCGGGTAATGATCAGCGGCTCATGGTCGGCGCAGACCCGGTTCATGGTCTGCGCCAGGTTGGCGCGGGCCGTTGTGTAGGTGATGGCGTCCATCGGCAGACCTTCCGACATGTACGCGTTACTGTACGACTGGCGTCCCGCCGCCGCTTCACAGCGGATCCCCGGGCAGGAAGCGCCGGATGAACAGCTCCAGGGCCATCGGCCCGCAGCGGGGCTGCCAGACCTGCACCTGGAGCGGGGCCGAGTCGCCCGCCAGCCGCTGCACAGGGAAGTGCCACCGTTTCGGTTGCAGAATGGTTGCCACTGCCCCGGCAACGGCCATGGCCAGGAGCCTCACCCTCAAGAATCTCCCCGACGACCTTTACGGCCGCCTGAAGCAAGCGGCCAGGCAACATCGCCGCAGCCTCAATAACGAAGCGATCGTGTGCCTGGAAGCGGCCCTTCCGCCCCAGGCCATCACGGCCGCCGAGCGACTGGAGCAGATCCGGGCCCTGCGCCACAGCCTGCCGACGGAGGCGGCGTTCACGCCCGACCAGATCGATGCCTTCAAGCGCGAGGGCCGCCCGTGATCGTGGTGGACACCAACGTGGTGGCCTATCTGTTGCTGGCAGGCCCCCAGACCGAGAAGGCTGAGGCGCTGCTGCTTCACGACCCTGAATGGGCCGCTCCGGTGCTCTGGCGCAGCGAGCTGCGCAACGTGCTCAGCGGTTACCTGCGACGCGGGCAGCTGGATCACCAGCAGGTGCTGAGGCTCCAGGGCCAGGCGGAAGCGTTGTTGCAAGGATCGGAAGTAGCGGTGGATTCCGCCGACGTGTTCCGGCTGGTGGAGGCGAGCGACTGCAGCGCCTACGACTGTGAGTTCGTGGCGGCCGCCCTGGCACTCCAGACCCGCCTGATCACCTCCGATCGCCAACTGCTGCGGGCTTTCCCCACGCTGGCGAGCCCGTTGGAGCACGCCGTGCCCTGACACGGGCACAACAGCAGCTCACGGCGGATCCCCGGGCAGGAAGCGGCGGATGAACAGCTCCAGGGCCATCGGCCCGCAGCGGGGCTGCCAGCTGGTGCCGCCCGGCAGCCGCCGCCAGCAGGCCACCTGCAGCACGCCGCCGCCGGCCAGCAGCTGCACCCGGTAGCGGTACTCGGCATCGGCGGCCTGGGCGGGGGCGGCCAGGAGTTCGGCAGCGGGCTGGCTGGCCAGGAACGCGGCCGCGAAGGCCTCCGGCTCCGGGCGCTGGCGCAGGGCCGAGGCGAAGCGCCAGGCGGCGCCGGTGGGGTAGCCGTCGTGGTGGAGATAGAGGTGGCGCTCCGGGACGCCGGGAAAGCCGGTGAAGGAATAAACGGCGCGGGTGGCCAAGGGGCTGGGGCGGCTGCACAGGGAAGTGCCACCGGCGTCTCACACCCATGAGCTGGCACTGGCCGTACGGTGAACAGACAAGAACTCAGGCCGATGGACGCCCCTGGCAGCCGCGCCCTCCATCGGCGCCTAGCCGCCCAGCAGGTGCTGGCCGACTGCGTGGAGTTCCGCCTCGACCCTGAGGCACTCGACGCCTGGGAACGCATGAATCAGCAGCCGGCACTGTCACTTAAGGGTCTAGGCGAGCTGATGGATCGGCCTTCACCGTTCCAGGAGTGAGCGCGGTCTACCTGTGGCCCCGACTGTTGGCGTATGTGATCAGGCATACGTCCCATCATGGCTCTGAAGTCGGCTGCCGAGGGCTGCTCGTCCATGACAGGCTCAAGCGATCTTCTCAATCACTGCCCTCTTGAACCAGGCAGGGATCCGGTCTGACTTCAGCTCCAGTTGCCGGCCATCAGTGATTTCTGCGATCCAGGCGAGCTGTGGGTCGGAGCTGTCGGTTGAGTTGTCGAAGATGTAGGCCCGGCTTGTGTGCTTGATGGCCTCCAGCAATAGCGCCAGCGAGCGATGGTAGCGGCTGATGATCTTGTCCTCCGGCACAGGATGACCACCCAGTCCCACGCGGTTGCGCACACGCGAAACATTGATCTCTGGATCATCCGTGGCCACGAAGTAGAGATAGGTGCGGTAGCCAAGTCGTTGCGCCTGCTCCAGCAGCGCCACCTTGCCGGGATGGGACATGACAGTTTCGCAGGTAAAGCTGGCACGGCGCACTAACAGGCCCTGGCGTAGAACATCCGCCACCACCGAGGCGAAGTAGGCATTGACCCTCACCCCGTCAAACTCCAGCCGTCCACCCTCCAATCGCAGTCGTCGCGCCGGCTCCAGCAACCCTGCAGATCTCAGCAACTCCGAGCCCGTGAAGGCCGGCAAAAGCTCAGCGGCTGTAGTGCTGACACCAAAGGCACCCAGATCGAGACAGCCGTTCTGGCGGATGCTCGCTTCGATCTCATCGGGGTTCAGGTACACCCCCAGCAGGGGCGACGGCAGCACTGCCTTGAGCACGCTTTTGCCCGAGCCATTGGGTCCGGCGAACACCCGCAACCTGGGTGCGGCCTCGATCACCGGATGGTGAAGGTGGTGCCAGGCGTGACCGGTGTGGGTGCCTCAATCGGCCTGAGCCGCTGCTTGCGGCCGTCGGGGAAGACACGGACGATGAAGCCGCCTTCGGATTGCAACACGCTTTGCCCTGAGGCCAGTACCTGGGCACGCGCGGCGGCGAAGGCCTCACCGGAAACCGGCGGGAACCGGCTCTCGAGTTCTTGAAGTTGGCGTTCCTGCTCGGACATGGCCCAACCTTGCTGGATTGAGGTTAGCCGTGCCGTCCCACCACCTACGCCAACGTATCTATTGGCCTGACTGATACTCATCAGCCTGGAACCGCTCAGCCGCCGGCATCTCGCTGGGAGCGCCACTCCCAGCCATCATTTTCCGGTAATACCCAGCCCTGCGTCGCGTTTCAATGGACTCTGCCGATGCGGCCACGGAACGCCAACGCCGCGCGCAGAGAGGGATCATGTTGGGCGGCGGTGCGGGGAATCTGCCTGCGGTGGGGCAGTTGTGGGGGGCCCGCCCAACGCTCAGGGCCGCAGGTCGCCAGCGATGGCACCACCGGCGGGAGGCGCTGGCAGCAGGGGTGTGGGATCCACCGCCACCAGCCCCTGGGGCTGGCGTTGGCGCACCTCCAGGTGCAGGTGCGGCGTGCTGGCGTTGCCGCTCTGGCCCACCTCGCCAATGGGCAGTCCGGCCCCCACGCTGTCGCCCTCAGCCACCGAGGCCTGGAGCAGATGGGCATAGAGGCTCGACCAGCCGCCACCGTGATCGATCAGCACCGTGAGGCCGTAGCCGCTGATCTCCGCCACCCGCTGCACCCGGCCGGCCTGCACTGCCAGCACGGCGGTTCCTTCCGGCGCGATCAGATCCACACCGGTGTGCAAGCGCCAGGCCCCACGGGCCTCCGAAAACCGCCAGCCCCAGGGGTCCTGCTCCGAGGCCGCCACGTCGAAGGGATAGTGCAGCGGCGCCAGCGGCCCCGCCGCGGCCTCACCGGCCCCGGACGCCCGGGCCTGGAGAGCGAGGTCACCCACCGGCACCTCCTTGGGCAGCAGCGCCGGACGCTCGGGCCTGGTGGCCGCCGGCGTGGGGGCGGGGGCGGGGGCGACCCGCTCGGGAAAAGGTGCGGGCGGCGCTTCCGCACCTGCCCCGGTGGCGGAATCGGGGATCGGCGGCTCCCCAGGGGCCCCTGGCCGATCGGTCCCCGCCGCAGCCGCATTGCCGCCGGGCAGCAGCAGGAGCAGCAGCAACAGCACTGGAGCCCGCCGGAGGGAGGCAGGGGCCATCGAACGGGCACGGGGCAAATGCGTTGTATCGCGTCTTCGGGGTGGAGCAAGACCACTCGCGGGACTCCCGTTCAGTTGTCGATGAACAGGGAATGGGCCGTCCGCACGACCCGTGGATCGGGCTCAGCGACAACGTCGCGGTCCTTGTGGTCGTAGTCCAGGGCGTGGAGGACGCTGCGGATGGCGCCGAGTCGGGCTCGTCTCTTCTCGTTGGAATTGACGATCGTCCATGGGGCCACGAGGGTGTCAGTGGCCAGCAGCATCTCGTTGCGCGCATGGGTGTAGGCGTCGTACTGCGCCACGCTGGCCTCGTCGATGGGCGAGATCTTCCACTGCTTGAGGGGATCGTCACGGCGGGCTTCGAAACGCCGCTTCTGCCGGCCCTGCGACACGGTGAACCACATCTTGAAGAGCAGGATCCCACTGCTGACGAGTGACTGTTCGAAGGCGGGAACCTGGCGGAGGAAGAGGGCATGCTCCTGCGGTGTGCAGAAGCCCATCACCTTCTCGACGCCGGCCCGGTTGTACCAGGACCTGTCGAACATCGTGATGTCGCCGGCCGATGGCAGGTGCTGGACATAGCGCTGGAAATACCACTGGGTCCGTTCGTCATCGTTGGGCTTCGGCAGCGCCACATGGTCACTGCCGCGAGGATTCATGTGTTGGCGGAAGCGCTTGATCGATCCACCCTTGCCCGCCGCATCGCGCCCTTCGAACAGGATGACGACGCGCTGTCCGTCAGCCTTGATGGAACGCTGCGCCTTGAGCAGTTCAATCTGGAGCGATTGGAGTTCTCTTTTGTAGGCCTTCTTGCCGATCGCTTCGTCATGGGGAAGATCGTTCTGCATCGCCTCGATCGAACCGACGGGCGTCAGGTGTTGCGGCTTGCTCATGGGAAGGGCTCCCGTCACTCGACTGCGACCACCATGGCCAGCGCAGAGACGGTGCGCCTTCCGCTGCCGTCGTCGGGCCCACCAAGGTCGGGCTACGGTTGATGATTGATGCGTGCACATCCGATGCGCACCACCCTGCAGCTCGATGACGACGTGCTGGCGGCGGCCCGGGTACTGGCCCGGCAACGGCGCACCAGCCTGGGGGCCGTGATCAGTGCGCTGGCCCGCCAGGGGCTGGTGGCGCCACCCCCAGGCTCCGCTGGCACCGGTCCCAGCCACCGCAACGGCTTGCCCCTGCTGCCCTGGCAGCCGCAGGGCGCGCCGGTGGACCTCGCGCTCGTCAACAGCCTGCGCGACGAGCTGCCATGAGCGAAGCCCTGCTGGATGTGAACGTGCTGATCGCCCTGCTGGACGGGCGCCATGTGCACCATGAGCAGGCCCATGACTGGTTCGCCACCTCCCAGGGCCCGGGCTGGGCCACCTGCCCGCTCACCCAGAACGCGGTGCTGCGAATCCTCGGTCAGCCCCGCTACCCCAACAGCCCGGGGCCACCGGCGGTGGTGGCGCCCCTGATGCGGGAGCTGATCCGCCATCCACGCCACCACTTCTGGCCCGATGCCATCAGCCTGCTCGCCGCGCCGGGGAGCGAAGCTCCGCTGGTCGACGCCAACCAGCTGCTGGAGGCGGGGCAACTCACCGACACCTATCTGTTGGCGCTGGCGGTGCACCACGGCGGCACGCTGGTGAGTTTCGACCGCCGCCTGGGCTCTGGGGCCGTGGCGGGCGGCAGCGCCGCCCTGCGCCTGATCCCCACCTGAGGCGCACCTGATGCCCCCGGACCCTACCGATCCCGCCCAGCTGCGCCGCGACTACCGGCGCCAGGCGCTGCGGCGGGGCGATCTGGCCGACGATCCGGTGGCGCAGTTCCGCCGCTGGTTCGATCAGGCGGTGGCCGCCGCTCTGGAGGAGCCCAACGCCATGGTGCTGGGCACCAGCGATGGCCGCCGCCCCAGCGCCCGCACCGTGCTGCTCAAGGCCTTCGACGCCCGCGGCTTCGTCTTCTTCACCCACTACGAGAGCCGCAAGGCCACCGAGATCGGCGCCCATCCGGAGGTCAGCCTGCTGTTCCCCTGGTACGGGCTGGAGCGGCAGGTGGCCATCCTGGGCCGGGCCGAGCGGATCAGCCCCGCCGAGTCGCTGGCCTACTTCCTCTCCCGTCCCGTGGGCAGCCGGCTCGGGGCCTGGGTGTCGCAGCAGAGCGCCGTGATCGGCTCCCGCTCGATCCTGGAGATGCAGTGGGACGCCATGAAGCGCCGCTTCGCCGATGGCCAGGTGCCGCTGCCGCCGGCCTGGGGCGGCCTGCGGGTGGTGCCGTTCGAGTTTGAGTTCTGGCAGGGCCGCGAAAATCGCCTGCACGATCGCTTCCGCTACCGGCCCGCCGAGCCTGCCGGGGAGGGGGGCGGCGGCGCGGCCTGGGCCATCGAGCGGCTGGCGCCCTGAGAGCCGATCGCGGCCGCCGGCAATCTCCTGGTTGGCTGCGGAATCGCCCCAGGCCGACCTGCCGAGAGTGAAGGGGATGCCGTAGAGCGGATCCCCTCCCTCGCCCCGGTGCCATGCCCTTCGCCCTGAACTTCGTCCACCCCGTGTTGATGTGGGGGCTGCTGGGCCTGATGCTCTATTCGGGCTACCTCGGACTCAAGGCCAGCCAGATCCGCAAGGTCGGGCCCGAAGAACGCAAGGCGATGCTTCCGCTGCAGTACGGCCAGCGCCACGGCCGGCTCGGTCTGGTGATCCTGGCTGTGACCCTGCTCGGGGCCGCCGGCGGGATGGGGGCCACGTTCCTGAAGAACGGCAAGCTGATCCTGGGCCCCCACCTGTTCGTCGGCCTGGCCGTCGTCGTGCTCGTGGGAGCCACCGCCTCCCTGGCACCCTCCCTGCAGAAGGGCAAGGACTGGGCCCGGGGCCTGCATGTGGCACTCAACGGCAGCGTGCTGCTGCTGTTCGGCTGGCAGGCGCTGAGTGGGGTGGCCATCGTCCAGAAGCTGCTGACCGCAGCACAGACCCCGGCGGCCCTGTGACTGTTTCACTGCTATGCGGCTATGCTCATAGCAGTTGATGTTTGAACTCCCATGGCTGTCGCGCCCGCGCCCTCCCTGTCCCTCGCCGCCGCCGCCGGGGGCGCCCCGCTGCTGTTCCGCCAGCTGTTCGACGCCGACACCGGCACCTTCACCTATCTGCTGGCGGATGTGGCCAGCCGCCAGGCCCTGCTGATCGATTCGGTCTTCGAGCAGCACGACCGCGACCTGGCGCTGATCCGGGAGCTGGGCCTTGAACTGGTGGCCTCGATCGACACCCACGCCCATGCCGACCACGTGACCGGCAGCTGGCTGATGCACGAGGCCACCGGCTGCGCCATCGGCCTGGCGGCCTGCGTCGGCGCCGAAAACGTCACCCGTCCCCTGAAGCACGGCGACCGCGTCCTCTTCGGCGGCCGCCACGTGGAGGTGCGCGCCACCCCCGGCCACACCGACGGCTGCCTCACCTTCGTCCTCGACGACCACACGATGGCCTTCACCGGCGACGCCCTGCTGGTGCGCGGCTGCGGCCGCTGCGACTTCCAGCAGGGCAACGCCCACACCCTCTGGGCCTCGATCACCGGCCAGATCCTCACCCTCCCCGACCACTGCCTGCTCTATCCCGGCCACGACTACACCGGCCGCACCGTCACCTCCGTCACCGAGGAGAAGGCCTTCAACGCCCGCCTCGGCGGCAACGCCACCGAGCGGGACTTCGTGGGCCACATGGAGAACATGCGGCTGCCCCATCCCCACCGGATCGCCCAGGCCCTGCCCGGCAACATGCGCTCCGGCAAGCCCCGCGACGCCAGCGCCGCACCCGCCTGGGCACCCATGGCCCGCAGCTACGCGGGACTGCCCGAACTCAGCCCGGCCTGGGTCGCCGCCCATCGCAGCGATGTCACCGTGCTCGATGTGCGCTCCGCCGAGGAATTCGACGGGCCTGACGGGCGTGTGAGCGGCAGCCTGCTGATCCCCCTGCCGGAGCTGGAGAGCCGCTCCGGCGAGATCCCCACAGGTCGCCCGCTCGTGGTGGTCTGCCATTCGGGCAGCCGCTCGGCCCTGGCCACCCAGCAGTTGCTCAAGGCCGGCCGCCAGCAGGTGGCGAACCTCCACGGCGGCCTGAACCGCTGGGCCGCCGAAGGCTTCCCCCTCGAGGGGGTCGTCCAGGCCTGAAGCACCCACAGCCCACTGGATTTCCCTCCCCTTCCTCCTCGATCCATGACCACCACGACCATGACCGCCACGCCCATGTCCAGCCCCAGTCGCATCAGTGCCCACGACCTCGCCGACCAGCTGGCGGCCGGTGAGGTCACCGTGATCGATGTGCGCGAGCCGATGGAGTTCGCCACCGGCCACATCGCCGGCAGCCTCAACGTGCCCCTCTCCCGCCTGACCCAGGCCGACCTGCCCCGCGGTCCGCTGGTGCTGGTCTGCCAGAGCGGCAACCGCAGCGGCAAGGGACTCACCCAGCTGCTCGGTCAGGGCCATCCCCACCCCGTCGCCGACCTGCTCGGTGGTGTGCCCGCCTGGCAGCAGGCCGGCCTGCCGGTGCGCAAGCTCAAGGGGGCGCCGCTGCCGCTGATGCGCCAGGTCCAGATCGTCGCCGGCAGCCTGGTGCTGGTGGGGGTGATCCTCAGCCAGACCGTGGCCCCGGGCTGGATCTGGCTGAGCGGCTTCGTGGGGGCCGGGCTCACCTTCGCCGGCGTCTCCGGCTTCTGTGGCATGGCCCGGCTGCTGGCCGCCATGCCCTGGAACAGGGTGTCACTGGGATCAGGCCGGGTCTGAGCACACCCGCCAGTCGAGGCCGGGCACGAAGGGAACGATCGCCGGAGTGGACGCCATGGCCTCGGCGTAGCCGGGGTGCAGCAGACACAGGCGCCTCTCCTCCCGTCGTGCCTTGAGGCTGAGCAGTGTCGCCAGGGCCAGCAGCAGGCCCAGGTGCAGCAGGCTGCCGAGGGCGATCGCCACCCCCAGGGAACAGAGCAGCAGCGACTGATACAGGGGGTGGCGGCAGCGGGCATAGGCCCCCTCGGTCACCAGGGGCGCGCCTGGAATCGGCTCCGGCAATGGGCTGAGGCTGTCCCCCAGGTTGAGGGCCCCCTGGGCGCCGACCACCACCCCGATCAGGAACGTGACCCCACCGAGCAGGCGCAGGGCCAGGGGCCAGTGGAACCCCAGAGCCGAGGGGGGAGGGGTCGGCGGCAGCCAGTGGGCGGTGATCAGGGCCATCTGCCCCAGCACCCACCATTCGCCGTGGCGGTTGTCCCGCAGACCCTCCCAGGAGAAGCCCCAGGCCCGCAGCCGATCCCCAAGGGCGCTCAGCATGGTGGTTTCCCCCCGCTGGAGCCGGGCGCTGCGGCTCGGCGCCAGAGGCCCAGCCATTCGTCGCGGCGCTGGTCCACCGAACCGGTGGCCGGCTCCCAGATCTCCGGCACCAGGCCGGCGGCGCGGCACTGGCCGGCCACCACCCCGGGGTCGCCGCCCCAGGGGGGACCGCCCGGCTTGCCATGGCACCAGAACAGCGCCAGCAGCCAGCCGCCCGGTGCCAGCAGATGGCTGGCGGTGGCGATGTAGTCCTCGCGCCGGCCGGGATCGATGGCGCAGAAGCAGGTGTGCTCGACGATCCCCGCAAGGGTTCCGGACGTGAGGCCAGCCGCCTCCAGGGCCGGCCGGTCGAACAGATTGGCCTGCAGCCAGCGCAGGCTGGATCGTTCCCGGCCATGGAGCGCACGGGCGGCTCCCAGGGCCTCGCCACTGAAATCGAGGCCGATGGCGTCGAATCCGAGGGCTTCGAGCAGGGCGGCCTCATGGCCGCGGCCGCAGCCCGGCACCAGCACCAGCCCCGGCGGGCGGGGTGCCGACGGGTGCGTGCGCAGAAACCGGTCGAGGGGCGGAGCCGGCCGGCCCAGCTCCCAGCCGTCGCCGCCCTGCCGGTAGCGCTGGTCCCAGTGGCTCGCCTCAGCGGTGGAGGCCGGCGTGGAAGGGTTCATGGCTCCAGCATGGCCCATCCCATCACGACATGGGCCTGGTCGCATGAAGCCATCGGTGAACGGCGGCCTGTGTTCATCCGCTCACAACGGAATCGTGCTCACAGCATGCCGATGCAACCTGACGAGGGCGTGAGCCGCCTCTCGGAAGGGTCCATCAAGCGGCCCCAGCTCAGCCCTGGCAACTCCTTACCACCGCGCCTTCCCGATGGACTGGCTTGCCGACACCCTCGTTCTCTCGCGCCTGCAGTTCGCCCTGACGGCGATCTTCCACATGCTCTGGCCGGTGCTCTCCACCGGCCTGGCGATCTTTCTGGTGATCCTCGAAGCCCTCTGGCTGCGCACCCAGAACCCCCTCTACTACCGGCAGGCCCGCTTCTGGGCCAGGCTCTACGTGCTCAACTTCGGCATCGGCGTGGCCTCCGGGCTGCCGATGGAGTTCCAGTTCGGCACCAACTGGGCGCCGCTCTCGGAGTTCGTGGGTGACTTCTTCGGGGCCGTGCTCGGCTTCGAGGGCGCCATGGCCTTCATGCTCGAGGCCGGCTTCCTCGGCATCATGCTGTTCGGCTGGAACCGGGTGCCGCCGGTGATCCATTTCCTCTCCACCGTGATGGTGGCCTTCGGCGCCAACCTCTCGGTGTTCTGGATCCTCAGCGCCAACTCCTGGCTGCAGACTCCCGCCGGCGGCAGCTTCAGCCAGGGCCATTTCCACGTGGAGAACTACTTCACCGCCATCAACAACCCGTTCATGCTGCGCAGCGTGCTGCACATGAGCCTGGCCACGGTGGAAACCTCGATGCTGGTGGTGGCGGCGATCAGCGCCTGGTCGCTGCTGGCCGGCAAGGCGGAGGCCTTCTTCTCCTTCTCCTTCCGGCTGGCCCTGGTGGTCCTGCTCGTGGTCGCTCCCCTCCAGGTCCTGGCGGGCCACGAAAGCGGCCTGCAAGTGGCCGAGCACCAGCCCACCAAGCTGGCCGCCATGGAGGCGCTCTGGGAGAACCACGCCGCCGGCGAGGCCCCCCCCTGGACCGTGATAGCCGCGCCCGATGAGAACGGCGGCCGCAACCGCTGGGCGGTGGGCCTGCCCGGCGGGCTCAGCTGGATCCTCGAAGGCCGGCCCCGACTCAGCCAGGACGTGCGGGGCCTGAACAGCTGGCCTGCCGACCAGCGCCCTCGCATGGTGGGGCTGATCTTCTACGCCTTCCGTCTGATGGCGGGGATCGGCATCGCCGTCACCGCCCTGATGGGCCTGACCGTGCTGCTGTGGTGGCGCACCGGCCTGACCCCCGCGTTCTTCCGCCGTCAGGCCTGGCTGAGCTGGTGCTGGATCCTGGCCGCCCCGGCCGGCTACCTGGCGATCGAGTCGGGCTGGATCGTGCGCTGCGTCGGCCGGCAGCCCTGGACGGTCTACGGCCAGCTGCGCACCTCCGAGGCCGCCTCCCAGCTGCCGGCCCAGGAGGTGCTGCTCAGCCTGAGCGGCTTCACGGTGCTCTACGCCACCCTGCTGCTGTTCGCCCTGGTCTTCGGCGCCCGCATCATCCGCCAGGGTCCCGATCTCACCCTGGAGCCACCGACCGGTCCCGTCCGCGGGCCCCTCCCCCTGCCGACCGACTGATGGACTTCCTCGATGTCTTCATGCCGGTGGTCTGGTTCGTGATCCTGGCGCTGTTTCTGCTCCTCTACGTGATCCTCGACGGCTTCGATCTGGGGGTGGGGATCCTGTCGCTCACCTCCCCCAGCGAGCAGCAGCGCACGCTGCTGATGGCCTCGCTCGGCTCCATCTGGGACGCCAATGAAACCTGGCTGGTGCTGATGGGCGGGGCGCTGTTCGGGGCCTTTCCCCTCGCCTACGGCACGATCCTCAAGGCCCTCTACGGGCCGATCTACCTGATGATCCTCGGCCTGATCCTGCGGGCCGTGGCCTTCGAGTTCCGCGAGAACGCCATCAACAAGCGGCCCTGGAACCTCACCTTCGGCATCGGCAGCCTGCTGGCCGCCGCGTCCCAGGGGATCTGCCTGGGCACGGTGCTCTCCGGCCTGCCCACCGACGTCGATGGGCACTTCATCGGTTCCCCCTGGATCTGGTTCAACGGCAGCAGCCTGGTGGTGGCCCTCACCCTGATCCAGGGGTATGTGCTGATCGGCTCCACCTACCTGATCCTCAAGACCAGCGGCGAACTGCAGCAGCTGCACGTGCGCACCGCCCGGCTGGCCGCGGCCACCACCCTGGGGGGGGCCCTGCTGATCACGGTCACCTCCCCCTTCGTCTCGGAAACCCTGCGGGCGCGGCTGTTCGATCCGGCCTTCCTGCCCTTCTTCGTGCTCCTGCCCCTGCTGGGCATCGCCCTGATCGTGCAGCTGTTCCGCAGCCTCGCCATGGGTCAGGAAGTATGGCCTTTCGTGTACACGGTGCTGCTGTTCGTTCTCAGTTTTGCGGGTCTCGGTGTGATGGTGTTTCCGGCGATCATTCCTCCCTCAATCACCATCTTCGAAGCCTCTTCCTCTGTCACGTCGATGGTGTTCATGCTCACCTTCATCGGCGTTCTGATTCCGATCATGCTCTTTTACAACATCTACAATTACATCGCATTCCGCGGTAAGGTCGACATCGAGCTCGACAAGGCCTGAGCGACAGGCCTGAACGAAAGGCCTGAACCAGGAGATCGGCGCCATTCCGCCTGTCGCCCGAGCTGGCCCTCCCCCTGCTGGCAGGCTCCCAGGCCCTGCGCCGGTGAGTCGGACAGCCTGATCCTCCCCCTGACACCCACGCATGCAAACCTCGCTGTCCCAGGCGCTCAGAGGCCTCGCCCTCGCCCTGCTGGTTCTGCTGCTGGGGGGTGGCTCCGGTTCAGCGTTGGCGGAACCGCAGGGGGTCACCGCCCTGCAGGGTGCCGTGGACCAGTACCTCCATTCCCTCCCCGCAGACTTCCACACGCTCAGGACGGTTCCAGCCCTCAAGCGCCAGCTGGCGGGCGGCAACACCCTGCTGATCGATGTGCGCCAGCCTTCGGAGTACCGAGCCGGCCACATCCTCGGGGCCATCAACATCCCCCTCAGGGAACTCGATGATCAACTCAGCGACATCCCCACAGACAAAGAAATCGTTCTCTACTGCTCCACAGGATTTCGCTCGGCCATGGGTGTGATGGCTCTGCACCTGCGTGGCTACACCCATGTGCGGGGCTTTCCGCCGAGCTTCGCCGGCTGGCAGGCCGCCGGCGAAGCCGTTTCCAGTCCGGACGGCTCCGGGACCGCTCAGGCCTGATCGCCGCCCCGGGGCACCGATCCCATGGCGTGCAGCGCCATCGCCTCATCGGGTGTGAGGTCGAACCCCAGGCCCCCTTCGGACGACGCCACGGTCAGATGCAGGGGCAACGCCTCACTGGGGCGGGGCATCAGGGCATCCAGGTCGAACTGGGCCGAACCGGCGGGGATGGGCCCACGGCCCTTCTCGACCAGCTCCTCGCTGCGGTTGGGCAGGCTCCATTCCTGGCCCAGGGAATCGCTCAGCACCAGTTCCTCCTGGTGATCCAGCCGCGTGCCGGTCTCCAGGGCATTGAGGCGGAGCCGCAGGCCGGAGGGGTACTCCGGAAACGGCTGCTCGAAAACCCTGGCGTTGAGTCGATGACCCGCCCCATCGTTGAGCGACCAGCTCTGGGCCGCCAGGGCAGGGGGGGCTCCCATGAGCAGGACCAACAGCCAGGGGAGAAGCGCCAGCACGGACCTCCTCAGCAGGGAAGGACGGCGACAGGGAAGCGACATGGCATACGGCTCAGAGTGGCGTTATAACACTACCGCGATTACGACAAATCCGGTCCGTGCCAGGGGGACGGGTGCGTGCGGTTGAAGTTGGCGAAGTCGAAGCACTGACCCTGGCCCTCCTCCTCCTGCATCATGTCGTCGAAGCCCTGGCCGAACAGCACGCCGGGGGCCGGGACATGGTGATGGGCGTAGATCGGCCGTTCCAGGGTGGCGTCGACGCCACTGAACGCCATCACGATCTCCGCCTGGCCGGCCCTGAGGTCGGCGGACGTCCGTCCCCGCAGGGGGCTGTGGACATCGATGGGATGCATCAGGGTCCAGGTGAGCAGGAACAGGGGGGAGCGGTCGCGGGTCAGGGCCATCGGGTGCAGGCGCCGCATGCGGTGACCCTCCCGCGTTCGCTCATCGATGGCGAGATAGGCCTGGACCCTGGCCTCCAGGATCGTCTTGCGGCGTTCGTTGGCCAGGCGGAACATCAAGGTGGGCAGGCCCTCGTAATCGTGGACGGTGGCCACGTCGGAGAACAGGATCCGCGCGGTGGAACGGGAAAAGCGGCTGAACGCCATCCCGGTCATCAGGGCGATCACGATCAACCCCAGCAGGGATTCGACGGTGACCAGCAGGTGGGTGAACAGGCTGCTGGGATGGAAGGTTCCATAGCCGATCGACCCCAGGGTCTGCACGCTGAAGAAGAAGGCCTCCGAGAAGCTGGTCGTCTCACCGGCCACCCCGGCGATGCCGTGGGGGTCGAGCCGGTAGAGCAGGGCGAACAGCAGATGGAGCAGCAGATAACCCGCCGTGATCAGTCCGAAGAAGCCCGGCCAGGGCACCGCCAGCATCAGGTGGTTGGGCTGGCGCCAGTGGCGGATCCAGTCGGCCGGATTCACGGCGGTGAAGATGCCTCCATGCTTCAGAAGGGGCACCGGCGCTGCCGCCGGGACCGGAGGGTCGGGCCGCTGAGCTGGAGCCATCGGCCTGACCCCGACACTGGACCCTGATTCTATCTGTTTATGCGTGTGAGCGCATTAACTTCTGTGTCCAGGGCTGCGGTTCCCCGCCGGGTGCCTCCAGAGTGGACTCCATGGCGTGATGGGGAGATGGCTGCTGCTGCATCGAAAGACCGCCGCCACCACCGGGTTCTGATCGTGGGTGGCGGTTCCGCCGGCATCACCGTTGCCGCCCAGCTGCTGCGCGCCCGCCCCGGCCTGGATGTGGCGATCCTGGAGCCCGCCTCCGTCCATGCCTACCAGTCCGGTTGGATCCTGGCCGGTGCCGGCCTGCTCCCCTACGCCCAGACCCATCGACCGGAGGCCGCCGTGATTCCGGCCGGCGCCGTCTGGATCCAGGACCGTGCCGCCACCTTCGAGCCCGAGGCCCGCCGGGTGATCACCGCGGCCGGGGACACCCTCAGCTACGAGGTGCTGGTGGTGGCCACGGGCCTGAAGCTCGACTGGAGCCGCATCAAGGGCCTGCCGGAGGCCCTCGGCCACCACGGGGTCGTCAGCAATTATTCCCACCCCCACGTCGCCGCCACCTGGAAGGCGATCCGCGCGTTCCGTGGTGGAACGGCCCTCTTCACCCATCCCGCCACACCGATCAAATGCGGTGGCGCCCCCCAGAAGGTGATGTATCTGGCCGACGACATCTTCCAGGCCACCAGCGGCGTTGGGGTGAACACCAAGGTGATCTTCTGCAGCGCCCAGGCGCAGCTCTATCCGGTGGAGGCCTACAACGCCACCGTGGAGCGGGTGGTCGAGCGCCGGGGAATCGAGACACGCCTGTTCCACAACCTGGTCGAGGTGCGCGCCGAGGAAAAGGTGGCCGTCTTCGAGGTGCTGGCCGAGGGGTGTGAGCCCAGGCGCGAGGCGATGGCCTACGACCTGCTCCACGTGGTGCCTCCCATGGCGGCGCCGGACGTGATCGCCGCCAGCCCCCTGGCGATCGCCGGGCCGGGGGGCTGGGTGGAAGTCGATCGCCACACCTGCCAGCACACACGCCATGCCGACGTGTTCGCCCTCGGCGATGTGAGTTCCCTGCCCACGGCCAAGAGTCTGGCGGCCGTGCGCGGCCAGGCGCCGGTGCTGGTGGCCAACCTGCTGGCCCACCTGGATGGGCGGCCTCTGGCGGCCCGGTACGACGGCTACACCGCCTGCCCCCTGATCACCAGCTTCCACGATGTGGTGATGGCGGAGTTCGACTACACCCTGCAGCCGGTGAGTTCCTTCCTGGTGGACCCCACCAAGGAGCGCTGGAGCATGTTCCTGGTGGAAACGCGGGTGTTCCCCTGGGTGTACTGGCACCGGGTGCTCAAGGGTGGTTTGCACGAAAGCCGCTTCCTCAAGCCATTCGGGCCCCTCGTGCGCGCCCTGGGATTGGCCCGCAAGGGGTCGTGATCGCGGCGGCAGCTCAGGCGTGGAGCAGCATCTGAGTCCCCATCGGCTGGCCGACACGATCGGCAATCACGCGACATTTCACCTTGAACAGAAAAAAGATGTTGCCAGGCTCATCGCTCAGGGATTCATAGTTTCCCTGCCCCTTGGCGATGATCAGGTCAGCGGCAGAAAAGCGCTCACGCAGTTCCTGGCTACCATCCGAGAGGATGGTTCCCGGGGCATCCGAGCCGTTGTCGATGACCTCCACCACTGGATCAAGTCCCACCCGCTCTGCATCGACTCGGGTGGCATCATTGAGAACATGGAATCCGCGCACGACCACGATGATCCTCCTCGGAAGCAGCTGATCCACCAGCAGGCGATCGATGGCGATTTCCCCGGCATTGTCCGCCAGGTAGAGGATCGTTTCAGCTTGGCTGACGGCGCCTCGAAATCGCTCCACGTCTCCAGAGAAAGGATCCATCTGCGCCTTCTGCACAGCCTGGCGAACATCCTGCTCCGTGAGCTGGCCATTGCTGCCCATGTCGATGGCATTGCCGGCGATCGCCAGTCGGGTGGCCGTCAGGAGGGGGTCGCCGGAAGCCATCACCTCGGCCTGAAGCGCCGGGAGCATCTCCATCACGACACGGTTCTGCCACTCCTTGGTTTCTCGGTAGGGATCATTCACTCCCGTCATCTCCCGCAGGCGTCGGTGGATGCGTTGAGCCATGGCGGGCGGTGATTGATTCAGGTCCATTCGTTCAGCCCAATGCAGCGCTTCCCTGAGCAGCCGTTCATGGGTGGAAGAATCGGAGGTGATCAATCGTGCTGCCTCCAGGGTCTGCCGCAGCAGGCAGGGAATGCAATCCAGTGAGGTCTTCATCACGGGGCAACGCGGCCACGGCAGTCCTGGCAGCCTAAGGGGGTTCATCTGCAAAACCATCCCAGAACTCCTTCCGGCCTGGACAGGGAGGCGCTGCATGGATGCTGCAGCAGTCCTGCCGCCACTGAAGCCGAAGACCTGCCCATGCGTTGCATGGACGCGCGGGCGGGTGGGCAAAATCTGCATCGGCTGGAGACGCGCAAGAAGCATCAGAAGCCGATCAAATGACGCGTTGCGTCATTCCTTCGCCCTTGCAGTTGCCTGGGGGTCGGTTGAGCAACATCGGCAGCGTTTGCAGTGTTGCGATCGGACCACGCCTGGCGCCCCGCGCCACGAACGCTCAGACATCAAATCCGCCGCGGGGCTGAGACTGGGACTGAATGCGGAATCTGCCAGTCTGAAACTGGATCAAGCCCGGCCCCTGGCAACGCCGTGATGGGCCGGGGCAGGACAGAAGTGGAGCACGCCCAACCGCAGCCAGGAGCTCACGGTCTGCCGAGATGGCACGGTCCCGGTGGGGTCCTCCCAGTTCGATGCCGGCTGCCTCGATCCGATCCCGCTTCCCTGCTCCCCTCCAGGCGCTCCAGTCCCTTGCGGACGCCTGCGCCGCTTCACCGCCGGCCCGCAACGGGACCGCCTTGCTGGCCGTGGGGCTCCGTAGCCTGGCCCCCATGCGCCTGCTGCACACCTCCGACTGGCACCTGGGCCGCCGTTTCCACGGCGCCTCGCTGCTGGAGGAGCAGGAGGCGGCGATCGAGCGGATCGCCGAACTGGCCCGCGCGCATGCCGTCGATGCGGTGCTGATCGCCGGCGACCTCTACGACCGGGCCATCCCGCCGACCGAGGCCGTGGACCTGTTCAACAGGGCCCTGGCCCGGCTGAGCCGCGATGGCACCGCCGTGGTCGCCATCGCCGGCAACCATGATTCCCATGTGCGGGTGTCGGTGTACGACCCGCTGCTCTCGGCCTTCGGGGTCACGGTGCGGGGCGATGTGGGCCGGGCCACCGAGCCGGTGCTGGTGACGCCCAGGGACGGCGGCGCGCCGGTGGCCATCTATCCCCTGCCCTACCTGGAGCCGGCGGTGGACGGACCGACCCTGGCCGGAGCACCGCTGCGCCTGCGCCACGAGGAGGTGACCCGGCTGGCCATCGAGGGCATCCACGCCGACCGCCGCGAACGGCCGCCGCACCGTGCGGTGCTGGTGGCCCACACCTTCGTGGCCGGCGGCGAGACGTCGGAGTCGGAGCGGGAGCTCACCATCGGCAACGTGGACCGGGTGAGCGTGGCGGCCTTCGCGGGCTTCGATTACGTGGCCCTGGGCCACCTGCACGCCTCCCAGCAGCTGGACGGCCCCCGGGTGGCCTATTCGGGCACCCCCCTGGCCTATTCCTTCTCCGAGGAGCGGCACGTCAAGTCGGTGCGGATCGTGGAGCTGGCCGCCGACGGCACGCCCAGCGTGGAAGTGGTGCCGCTCGGGGTGGGCCGGCGGCTGTGCACCCTGCGGGGACCCATCGACGAGCTCTGCGGTGACCCCCGCCACGCCGCCGCCAGCGAGGCCCGGGTGCGGGCGATCCTCACCGACGACACCCTGCCCCTGCAGGCCATGGCCCGGCTGCGGGCCCGCTTCCCCCACATCGCCGAGCTGCGCCACGAGCCCCCCGAGGTGGCCCGCGCCGGTGACGCCGAGCGCCACCGCCAGGTGCGCCAGGCCCGTTCACCGCTGGAGCTGGCCACCGCCTTCTTCACCGACCAGCAGGGCCGGGCGGCCACGGCGGCGGAGGCCGGGCTGCTGGAGGCCGCCCTGGACGCGGCGGAACGGGGAGGGGAGCGGTGAAGCCCCACCAGCTCACGATCGAGGCCTTCGGGCCCTATGCCGATCCGGTGGCGATCGATTTCGACGCCCTGGCCGCCGAGGGGCTGTTCCTGATCCACGGCACCACCGGCGCCGGCAAGACCTTCCTGCTCGATGCCCTCTGCTTCGCCCTCTACGGCGAAGTGTCGGGCGACCGCAGCGTCAAGGGGCTGCGCTCCGACCACGCCCCCCCCGCTGCCGTGCCCCGGGTGAGCCTGGAGTTCTCCTGCGGCACCGCCCGCTACCGCGTCGAGCGCACCCCGGCCCACACCGCCGTGAAGGCCCGGGGCCAGGGCACCACCGACAAACCGGCCCAGGCGGTCCTGTTCCGCCTGGACGCCGGGTCGCCGGAGCGAGCCGTGGCGGCGAAGACCACCGAGGTGACCCGGGAGGTGGAGGGCCTGGTGGGGCTCAGCGCCGCCCAGTTCCGCCAGGTGATCCTGCTGCCCCAGGGGCGCTTCGCCGAGGTGCTCCGCGCCAAGGCCGAAGAGCGCGAAGCCCTGCTCAAGACCCTCTTCGACACGGCGATCTACGAGCGGGCCGGCTGGTGGCTGGAGGACCAGGCCCGCGCGGCGCGAAACCTGGCGCTGGACCAGACCCGGGAGCAGGAGGTGCTGCGGCGCCGGGCGGCCGACGCCTGGGCCCCCCAGGCTCCCGAGTTGCCGGAAGGGACCGAACCGCCCGAACCACCCGCCGACCAGGCCGGCCTCGAAGCGCTGATGGAGCAGATCGGCGTGGTGGTGCAGGGCACCGAGGCCGCCCTGCAAGAGGCCTCCGCCAGCCTGACGGCGGCCCAGGCGGCCCAGGCGGCTCTCACGGCGCAGGCGGAGCGCTGGGACCGGCGCGCCGCCGCCACCACCCGGCTGGGTGAGCTGGACGCCAAACGGGAGATGGTGGAGGCGTACCGCCAGAAGCTCAGCCAGGCGGAGCGGGCTGAAACGTTGCGCCCCAGCCTGGTGGCCGAAGCGGGGGCCCGCCGGGAACTGGAGCGGGTGGAGCGGGGGCTGCAGGAGCAGCTGCGGGCGGCGTTCCAGGCACGCGAAGGCTCACGGGCGCTGCCGGTGTCTGTCCAGGGGCTGGATCTGGTGGCGCTGCCCTCCGCCGAAGCCCTCGCCGCAGCCGGTGCCGACCTGGCCGCCCGGGGAGCCGAGGTGCGGGAGCTGGCCCGCAAGGCCGAGGAGGCCGCCCAGGCCGGGGGGGCCGCGGCCGCCGCCAGCCAGCGGGCCGGCGAGGCCGAGGCCGGGCGGGGCGCGGCCGTTGCCCGGCAGGAGCGGCTGGCGGCGGAGCAGGAGCGGGAGCTGGCGCTGCTCGCCCAGGCCCGCAGTGCCCGCGACCAGCTCGAGGGCCTGCAGCGGGCCGCCCGGGAGGCCGATGGCCGCGCCGTGGCCGCCGAAGCGATCGCCCCGGCCCGGGAGCGGCAGCTCGCGGCCGAGGTCGCCAGGAACGGCGCCGATCGCGAGGTCAACGCGGTGGCCGCCAACCTCAACGCGCTGCGGCGGCGTCAGATCGAGGGCATGGCCGCCCGGCTGGCCGGGGGTCTGGCCGCCGGAGCCCCCTGCCCGGTCTGCGGCGCCACGTCCCACCCGGCGCCGGCCCGGCCCTCGGACAACGCGGTCGATGACGCGGCGATCGCCGCCGCGGAACGGACCCTGGCCGCGGCCACCCAGGCGGCGCAGGCAGCGGCGGTGGCCCTGGCCAACGCCCAGGCCGCCCTGGGCACCGTGCTGGAGAAGGCGGGCGACGGCACCGATCCGCTCGCCGCCCGCCAGGCCGCCGGCAGCGCGGCCGCGGCCCACCAGGCGGCCCAGGCCCTGGCCGACGGTCTGCCGGCGCTGGAGCAGCGGACCGCCGATCGGGAGCAGCAGCGCCAGCAGCTGGCCAAGGCCATCGAGGCCGCCGCCACGGCGATCGCGCTGGAGCGCCGGGCCGTGGCCGAGGCCAGCCAGCGGCAGCGGACCCTGGCGGAGCAGGTGGCCCTGGAGCTGGGGGAGGGGCTGGAGCCCGGCGCGGTGCTGCGGGCCTTCGGGCCCCTGGAGGCCGCCCTCCAGGCCCTGGTGGCCGGGGCCGGCGCCCACACCCGCGCCAGCAGCGAGCTGGAGCAGGCGGCCCGGCGGCTGGGCCAGGAACTGGCCGCCTCACCGTTCGCCACGGCGGCGGATGCCGCGGCGGCCCTGCAGGAGGAGAGCTGGCGCCGGAAGCTGGTGGAGCGCATTGCGGCCTACGAGGCGGCGGTGATCGAGCAGCGCAACCTCCTGGCCGCCCCCGATCTGGCCGATCCGCCCGAAGCCCGGCCCGACACCAGCGCCGCCGGTGAGGCCGTGGCCCGCCTGGATGGGGCCCGCACCCGGGCGGTGGAGCGCCACAGCGAAGCCCGGGCCGCCCAGCGGGAGATCGGGCGGCTGGCTGCGGAGCACCGGGCCGGGGCCGCCGCTCTGGCCCAGAAGCAGGAGCGGGCCGAGCGGCTGGGCGCCGTGGCCAACCGCTGCCAGGGCAAGGCGGCCCCCTACATCTCCCTGCAGCGCTGGGTGCTCTCCGCCTACCTGTCCGACATCTGCGGCTTCGCCAACCAGCGGCTGACCCTGATGACCTCCGGCCGCTACCAGCTGCGGCTCACCGACGAGGGCGGCCACGGCGGCCGCAACGCCGGTCTGGGTCTGCGGGTGCTGGATGCCTACACCGGCGAGGAGCGCGAGGTGAGCAGCCTCTCGGGCGGGGAGACCTTCCAGGCCTCCCTGGCCCTGGCCCTGGGGGTGGCCGACACGGTGCAGGCCCACGCCGGCGGTGTGCCCCTGGAGGCCCTGTTCATCGACGAGGGCTTCGGCAGCCTCGATCCCGACAACCTGCAGCTGGCCATGGACGAACTCGACCGGCTGCGGGAAGGGGGCCGGCTGATCGGCCTGATCAGCCACGTCGGTGCCCTGCGGGAGCGCATCCGCGGCGGCATCGAAGTGATCGCCGGCGAGCGCGGCTCCAGCCTGCGGGTGGGCGTCACCGCCTAGAGCAAGCCCCGATGGCGCACGAACAGCTGCACCATCGCCCAGGATCCCAGGGTCACCTTGACGGCCACCAGCACGTTGAGCAGGGGGATCCAGGCCCCCGAGGCCAGGGTGCCGAAGGTTCCGGCCGGCAGGGGGACCCCGCCGAGGGCCAAGGCGGAGAGGACCACGAAGGCGATCACGGCGGCCTTCTCCCAGAGGTCGGCGCGCCAGCGGCGGTAGAGGCGATCGGAGAGCCGGGCCGAGCCGCTGATCAGCACCAGGCCGATGGCGGTGCCGCCGGCCACGCCCGCCGCGAACCCGCCCCCCGGGG
The DNA here is from genome assembly GCF_034931325.1 of Cyanobium gracile UHCC 0139. GTDB lineage: Bacteria > Cyanobacteriota > Cyanobacteriia > PCC-6307 > Cyanobiaceae > Cyanobium > Cyanobium gracile_B. The sequence continues at coordinate 116,806 of NZ_JAYGHX010000004.1, forward strand.
ACAGGTGGCCGCGCAGGGCCAGCTCCACCCCGATCAGGGCGGCCATGGTGGCGCCGAGCTGGCAGAGCACCACCGAGGGCGCGTCCTCGATGGCCCGGATGCTCGTCTTGGTGGGCTCCCCCGCCAGCAGGAAGCGCACCCCGATCGAGGCCAGGGTGAACACCACCACCTCGGCGATGGTGTCGTAGAGGCGGGTGTGCAGGATCACCCCCGACACCAGATTGGGCACGTCGGTCATCGCGGCCAGGGAAGCGATCACCGGGCCGATCGGAGGCACCGGTGGCAGGGCCGCGGCCAGCGGGGCCAGGCAGAGGGCGGTGGCGGCCAGCAGGTAGAGCCAGGTCATGGCCGCTCCCGCAGCAGCAGTTCACCGCCGCTGCTTTGCCAGCGGCGATAACCCTCCAGGGCCTGCAGCCGCTCCGCCAGCCTGGGGTTGGTGACCTCCAGCCGCAGGCCCGGGCCGAGGCGACCGTGGCTCGCGTCGGCCTCAGCGGCCTCCGCCGGAGCTGGTGGCAGCAGGCGCAGCCGCAGCGACAGAGGCTCCAGCCAGTCGCGCAGCAGCGCCTGGCTGGCCTCGCTGGGGGGGGCGTCGGCCGGATAGGACAACCGCAGCGCCATCGAGGACCGCAGCGCCACCGCGTAGAGAGTGGTGGACAGCAGGGTGCCCACCAGGGCCTCGGTGATCGCCACGTCCGGCGCGCCGAGCAGGGCGTAGAGCAGGGTGGACACCGACCCGAGGATGCCCCGCAGCACCAGGGTCTGATAGGGATTGGACTGGCTCACCAGCAGCACGGCGGTGAGGGGCAGCAGGGCGGTGATCGGCAGGAGCAGATCCAGTTCGCCGAGCAGGGACACGGTGCCGCTCATGGCTCCGGCTCCCGGCGGGAGGCCAGCGAGCAGTTGGCCAGCACATAGCCGAAGATCGTGTTCCACAGGATCAGCGCCACCAGGGCCAGCAACAGCAGGGGCCACTGGCCGGGGATCCGCAGCAGCAGCCCCAGCAGCATCAGCGCCGAGCCGAGGGTGTCGGCCACCGAAAGGGCGTGCAGCTTGCTCAGATAGCTGCGGCTCTCCAGCAGGGGCCAGGTGCCCCAGAACCAGAGCAGCAGCCCGGCCCCCAGCAGCAGCAGGCTGGCGTGATCGGCCAGGACGGCAAGGGTCATCGCTCCGTCCCCCGCAGCAGGTTGGCCAGCAGCAGCAGCCCGGCGTTGCCGACGCTCAGGACGATCACGCCGGCCAGTGCCAGCATGCGGTCGCCCCGCACCGCCGCCACCACCAGGATGATCAGGGCCACCTTGCTGGCGACGCTGGAGAAGGCCGCCAGGCGGTGCCACACATCGGACGGCCGGCAGGCCACCGTGATCGGAATCAGCAGGGCCAGCACCATCCCCCAGAGCAGCACTGTCATGGGGTCGGCCCTCCGGTGCGACGGGGCGTGAGGGCGTGGATCCGGTAGCGGCGACCGCCGTCCTCCAGGCCGAGCACGATCGTGAAGGGGGTGAGGGTGATGCGGAACACATCCAGGAACACCAGCAGGGGGATGGTGCCGTCAGTGGTGGCCTCGCTGGTCTCCCCCTCCACCGGCTCGTGGCCGACGATGAGCCGCAGGGCCTCCAGGTAGGCCTGGGGGACGGCCAGCAGGCTGCGTCCAAAGGCCCGCAGCAGGGCCCGCAGCGGCAGGGGCCTGGAGTGGGCGCGGGGGAGCAGCAGGGCCACCACCAGCCCGATCAGCAGGTTGAGCCGGCTCAGGTCGGCGGTCAGCAGACACCAGACCGCCAGCCGGAAACCGGTGGTGAGCAGCAGGGGCAGCAGGCGTCTCATTGGATCCACACCAGCAGGCCGGCCCCCACCACACCGATGCCGCCCACCAGATCGGGGAACCCCTCCAGATCGGGCAGCCGGAACCAGGGGTTGCGCCGCAGGGGCTGTAGCAGCAGGTGCACCCCCACGCCGGCCGCCAGCACCAGGGCCGCCTTGGCGGCCGCCGGCAGCAACTCCGGACTCCAGGTGCGGGTGGCCTCGGCAGCACCGAGCAGTAGCAGCGCCAGCAGCAGCAGCAGCACCCCGGGGGACCAGGCGGGCTCCGGTGGGGTCGGCGCGGCTTTGCCGTGCAGGGGGGCGCCCCAGAGCCGCGCGTAGACCGCCGCGGAGCCCACCGTGAGCAGGCTGAGCAGCAGGCCCGTGGGCTCCGGCAGGGCGCGATCAAGTCCCGACTTGGCGAAGAAGCCCAGCAGCGGGGGCACCCCCACGATCGAGAGGGAGCCGATCCACAGCGGGAGCCACACGCCGGCGGCCAGGGGCCGACCGGCCCAGCCGGCCAGGTCGCGGCCAGGGAAACGGCGGGCCACCAGGAACAGGGCGGCCTTGGCCAGCCCGTGGCCGAGGGCGTAGAGCCCTCCAGCGGCGGGCGCCAGCACCACCAGGCCCATCTGGGAGAGCGTGCTCCAGGCCAGCAGCCGCTTGGCATCGGCCTCCACCAGGGCGAACAGCAGCCCCAGGCCGGCGCTGGCCAGACCGATCATGGGGAGCACCGTCTCCAGGGTGGGCACCACACTGCTCAGCCGCAGCAGGGGGACGATGCCGGCGGCGACCACCACGCCGGAGAGCAGGGCGGAGACTTCGGCCGGCGCCTCGGCGTGGGTGCGCGGCAGCCACAGACCTGAGAGAAACAGCCCGGCCTTGGTCAGCAGCCCCACCAGCAACAGGGCCAGGGCTGCGGCTCCGGCTCCGGCGACGGCGTCCAGCCGGAAACTGCCCTGCGTCAGATAGACGACGGCGGCGCCGACCAGATAGAGGGTCATCACGGTGTTGCCGATCAGCAGGTAACGCAGCGCCAGCCATAGGGAGCGCTCCGATCGGCTGCCCAGGATCAGCAGGAAGGCGCCGATCCCCACCACTTCGAGGGTCACGTAAAGGCTGACCAGATCCACCGCCACGAAGGCGGAAGCCAGGCCGCCGTGCAGCACCATCAGCAGCAGCAGGAAGGGCCCGGGCAACGTCCGTCGCCAGCCGTCCAGCACCACCGCGCCGCACACCAGGGCATCGAGAAGCAGGAACGGGGCCGCCAGGCCATCGGGCTGCAACTCCACCCCATAGGGGCCGAGCAGGCTGAGGCTCGCCGGGAGGGCACCGGCCTGGATCGCGACGGCCACAGCGCCGGTGGCCAGGCAGCACAACACGGCCAGCCAGCGGGCGAGGGGTGGGAGCAGGGCGGCCAGGAAGGCCGCCGTGTAGGGCAGCAGCAGCCAGCCGATCAGCAGGAACTGGCCGGAGAGGGGCGCCATCAGCGCCGCCCCCCTGCGTCGAGGTGACCGGCGTCGAAGCTGGCCAGATCAAGGCTGGGGTCGATGCGGGACAGGCGGGTGATCACCACCAGCAGCAGGGCCTGGATCGAGAGGCCGATCACGATCGCCGTGAGGATCACGGCCTGGGGGATCGGGTCGGCCATGGGGAGCGGAACCGCGACGGCACCGGGGGCAAGGGGCGCCGTCAGGATCGGGCTCTGCAGGCCGGAGCGCGCAGCGACCAGCACGAACAGGCCGACCACGGCCGACCCCATCACGTCCATGGCCAACACCTTGAGGAACAGGTTGCGGCGTAGCAGCAGGCCGACGAACCCCACCAGCACAGCCACCAGGATCAGGAGCTCAAGCAGCCGAAAGGGATCCATCGGACGTTGTCTCCCGGAGGACGGCCGGGACACGGAGCGGGATGGTAGCCGTTGCTGCCGGAAGCCGACTGGCGAGGCCGGGCCTCAAACGGAGGTGTGAAACTGTTCCGACAGCAGGCGCCGTTGGTACTCCAACGAAAGGGCCTCCAGGTGGGAGCGGGCCTGCTCCTGGACGTTGGGATCCAGCTGATCGAGCACCAGGCCCCGGGGCACCTGCATGCGCAGCACCAGGGCCAGGGCGTCGAAGATCCGCACCTGGTCGCCCTGCCATCCCTGATAGTCGGCGGCAAGGGCCATCAGGGCCTCGCCGGAGGCCTGGCCTTCCAGGACCCGGGGCCGCAGCTCCTGCACCTGGGCGAGCCGGTCGGAGCTCACCAGGGCATGGGCCGCGCCCAGGGCCGCCAGGGAGTCGGCCGCTTCCCGCTTGAGCACGGTCATGTCCCTGCTGAGCACGGCGGCCTCCACTGACAGGGGCTCCCGCACACCGGGAAGGAGGGCAGCGCCGGGATCAGGCGCTGGGGCCCTCGTCAGGGCCGGTTCGGGCACGCTGGCGGCCAGGGCCGCGCGGGCCGGGGCCAGGGGAGGTGGTGGCGTCTCCTGCCACAGGACCGCCGCGACGGCGCGCAGGCGCCGTGCCAGCCACTGCCTGACTCGTCCAACCTGTCCAGCCATGGATCGCAAGAGATTGATCACATCAATGTGGCCACTCCGCCCGGGCGGCCGTGGCGGCAATCTCCCCAGCCAGGCGGTCGGATAGCCGGCCAGGCGGGAGCGGCCGCGAAGAAACGACACCGGAGGCTCCCCCCCGTTGGGGTTGGAGGCTGTCGCCCGCCCCCCGGACGCCGGCGATTCCTACGATCAGGCAACACCTGACCGCCCTGACGGGCCCCGCGGCCCATGGAACCCTTCTCCACAACGCCCGGCGCTGGCTTCCGGATCGGCCGCAGGGAGCTGCTGCTGGGGACGGCCGCCGCCGGCTTCGCCCTGGCGGTGCGGCCGGTGGCCGCCTCCACCGTCACCACCTCCGCCGAGGGGCTCGACGCCGGCTGGGTGTCGGTGCCGGCGGCCGATGGCGCCGTGCGTGCCTACCGCGCCCGCCCCGCCAGGGGCTCAGGCCTGCCGGTGGTGCTGGTGGTGCAGGAGATCTTCGGCCTCCATGCGTACATCCAGGACGTCTGCCGCCGCCTGGCCCGGCTGGGGTACCTGGCCATCGCCCCGAGCCTGTTCGATCGCCAGGGCGATGTCACGGTGCTGCCCGACATCCCCTCGATTCTGCCGCTGGTGGCGACGGTGCCCGATGCCCAGGTGATGGCCGACCTGGATGCCACCGCCGCCTGGGCGGCCGCCAGCGGCGGCGGCGATGTCTCACGGCTCGGCATCACCGGCTTCTGCTGGGGCGGACGGATCACCTGGCTCTATGCCGCCCACAACCCGAAGCTGAAGGCCGGGGTGGCCTGGTACGGCCGGCTGGTGGGCCAGGCCAGCGATCTCCAGCCCCTCTATCCGATCGATGTGATTCCCCGGCTCAAGGCGCCGGTGCTGGGGCTCTATGCCGGCCAGGACGACGGGATTCCGATGGAATCGGTGGAGCGGATGCAGGCGGCCCTCAAGGCGGCCGGCAGCCCCAGCCGCATCGAGGTGTTCCCGGGTCTGCCCCACGGCTTCCACGCCGACTACCGGCCCACCTACCGCGAGGCCGCCGCGGCCGCCGGCTGGACGCAGATGCAGGCCTGGTTCCGCGCCAACGGCGTGGTGTGAGGACCGGCGGGCGGGGGCTCAGCCCCGATTGAGGTGCTCCTCGGCGGCGGCCGCCAGGGACTCACTCCAGTGGTCGACCTGGCTCTGCTCGGCCGCCTCCACCATCACCCGCAGCAGGGGCTCGGTGCCGCTGGCCCGCACCAGCACCCGCCCGTGGCCGGCCATGGCCGCCTCCGCCTCGGCCACCGCCAGCCGCAGCGGTTCGCACTGCTGCCACTGCTGGCGCAGCTGGCGGTCGGGCACGGTGACGTTCACCAGCCGCTGGGGGTAGGGCTGGAAGCTGCCGTCCATCCATTCGGCCAGCTTCAGGCCGCCGCCCTGGATCAGGGTGGCCACCTGAAGGGCGGTGAGCAGGCCGTCGCCGCTCATGCCATGGCGCGCCGAGAGGATGTGGCCGGATTGCTCGCCCCCCAGGCCGGCCCCCAGGGCCTCCATGGCGGCGTGGACGTGCTGATCGCCCACATCGGTGCGCTCCAGCAGCCCGCCGCTGGCCTGCCAGGCCCGCTCGAAGCCCAGGTTCGACATCACCGTCGCCACCAGGCGGTCGTCGGGCAGCTGCCCCTCACGGCGCAGGGCGGAGCCCCAGAGATAGAGGGTGTGGTCGCCGTCCACCACCCGGCCGCGGCCGTCCACCGCCAGCATCCGGTCGGCGTCGCCGTCGAAGGCGAAGCCCATGTCGGCGCCGCTCTCCAGCACCGCCCGCTTCAGGGGCTCCAGGTGGGTGCTGCCGCAGCCCTGGTTGATGCGCTCGCCGTCCGGTTCGCCGTGCAGCACCAGCACCTCGGCCCCCAGGGAGCGGAACAGCTCCTCGCCGCAGGCGGTGGCCGAACCCCAGCAGAGGTCGAGCACGACGCGGCAGCCGTCGAGGCGCTGGCCGCCGGTGCTGGCCCGCAGGGAATCGACGTAGGCCGCCAGTAGATCGGGCCGCGACACCAGCCGGCCACTGCCCGCCAGCGGCGGCGGGGCGGTGCGGCCCTGGAGGCCCGCCTCGATCGCCTGCTGGCGGGCCGCCAAAAGCTTGGCGCCGCTGGCGCCGAACACCTTGATGCCGTTGTCGTGGGGAGGGTTGTGGCTGGCCGAGACCATCAGGCCGCCGGCGGCCCCCTGGCGCCGGATCGTGCCCGGCACCGCCGGGGTGGGGCACAGCCCCAGCTGCCACACCTCGCGGCCGGCGGCCATCAGCCCGGCGCTGAGCGCCGCCACCAGCATCGGCCCGCTGCGGCGCGAGTCGGTGCCGATCACCACCGGCCCGTCGGCCTGGAGCACCACACCGGTCCAGTAGCCCACCTGCAGGGCCAGGGCGGGGGTGACGCTGGTGCCGACGCGGCCGCGGATGCCGTCGGTGCCGAAGCGGGCCACGCCGTCGGTCAGGGGGGCCCCGAGGGGGAACCCCGCCGCCTGCGAAGCCGCTTCTCCCATGCCGCTGCCATCACTGGGGAGCAGGCTACGCGTCGTTCCCGGTGACGTTGCAGCCGGCTCTGCCGGCGGGGCTCAGCGCCAGCGGGGCGGCCACCAGCGCCAGCGCAGCAGTTCGGCGGTGGCCCAGAGCAGCAGCAGGCCCAGGCACCAACCCGGCAGCAGCCGCAGCGGCCAGAGCGGCCGCAGCAGCAGGGTGAGCAGGGCCACCGCGCTCACCGCCACGGCGCGGCGGCGCTGGCCCGCCCCGGGCAGGCGGTCGAACAGCGGCGGCAGGGCGGGGAGGAAGGGCAGTCGCACCGGGGGCGGCGCAGGCGGATGCCCAGAATGCCCCGGACGCCGTCCCCCGGCCATTGGCCCGACTCCCGCTGCTGCTGTCCCTCTCCTGCCTGGGCACCGGCCTGGCGCTGGTGGGGGGCCGGGCCCTGCTTGCGCGCCAGCCGGCGCTCACCCCCGCCACCGCCACCGACCGGCTGGAGTGGCTGCAGCACTGGGATGCCGATCCCTGGCGGCGCCGGGAGGCCAGCCTGCTGCTGGCGGCCCGCAGCAAGGATCCCCAGGAGCAGCGCCAGTGGCTGCGGGGCCAGGCCTGGGGTCCCGATCCCCTGGCCGCGCTGGTCCTGAAGCAGGACTCCCTCGCCGCCGCGGCACTCGATCGTCCCGACACAGCCGAGGCCCTGTGGCGCCAGCTGCAGCGCCGCTTCCCAGGGGATCCGGCCAGCGCCGATGCCCTCTACGCCCTCGGCGGCGACGATCCGGGCAAGCGCCGACAGCTGCTGCAGCGCTTCCCGGCCCATCCCGCGGCCCTGGCCGCCGCCCTCGCCGCCGGCCCGGAGCCGGCCGAACGGCGGCGCGGCGCCCTGCACCTGGCCCGTTGGGGCGCCCGCTGGCCCGGCGCCGAGGCCCGCCTGCGGCAGGTCTGCCGGGAGCACGGCCGGGCCCTGAGCGCCCAGCAGCGGGGGCAGCTGGCGGAGGGCCTGGCCGAGCTGGGCGATGCCGAGGGGGCCCTGCGCTGCCTGGGACCCACGCTCAACGGCCTGGGGGCCAGCGGCCGGCTGAGCCTGGGCCGGGCCCTGCTGGCGGGGGACGAGCCTCAGCAGGGCCAGGCGGAGCAGCTGCTGCTGGATCTGGTCCGCAACTCCCCCACCACGCCGGAGGCCGAGGCGGCCGTGCGCCTGCTGGCCCAGCAGGGCAGCCCTGCCGCCGCCGCCGCCCTGGCCCGGCTGCCGCCCCGCTGGCGCGACAGCGCCCCGGTGCTGGCGCGGCGGATCCTGGACGCCGAACCCGCCGGAGACGGCCCCCATCCCGGCACCGACGCCGCCGCCCTCGAGCTGCTGCGCCGCTGGCCCCTCGACCCCGCCAGCCGCACCCTGCAGTGGGATCTCGTGCGGGAGCGGCTGCTGGCCGGACGCTGGCGGGGGGCCATGGCCCTGCTGGAGGCCATCCCAACGGACCAGCTGCCGCCGCCCCTGGCCGCCCGCCAGAGCTTCTGGATCGGCTTCGTGCAGCAGCAGCTCGGAGACGGGGCCGCCGCCAGGGCGACCTGGGAGGCGCTGCTGCGGCGCCATCCCGGCGGCTACTACGGCTGGCGCGCCGCGGTGCGCCTGGGCCGGGGGGATCTGCAGCTGGGCGCCGGCCCCCACCCACCGGCCCGTGCCGACGGCCCAGGAGACGGCAGCGACTGGCGGCCCCTGGCCAGCGGCGATCCGAGCCTCGATCGGCTCTGGCGGCTGGACCAGCGCACCGAAGCCTGGGAGACCTGGCGCCACCGCCGCGGCCGCCGCGCCCCGGAGGGCAGCCGGGAGCTGCTGCTGGAGGGACGGCTGCGCCAGGGGGTCGGCGACGACTGGACCGGCTTCGGGCTGCTGGAGCAGGCCAGCCTGAAGCTCGATGGCGACCAGTGCGCCCTGGAGCGCGAACTCGAGCGCAGCCTGCATCCGCTGCGGTTCGAGGCCGCCTTCCGGGCGGCCGCCAGCCAGACCGGGCTGCCGATGGAGCTGCTGCTGGGGGTGGCCAAGCAGGAGTCGCGCTTCACCCCGGCGGTGCGCTCGCCGGTGGGGGCCACGGGCCTGATGCAGCTGATGCCGGACACCGCGGCCGAGCTGGCCGGTGGGCCGGTGGCGGAGCAGGTGCTGGAGGACCCGGCCGGCAACGCCAGCCTCGGCAGCCGCTATCTGGCCAAAATGCTGCGCCAGTGGGACGGGGACCCCCTGCTGGCGGTGGCCAGCTACAACGCCGGGCCCGGCGCCGTGGCCGGCTGGGTGAGTCCCCAGTTGCGCAGCGACCCGGAGCTGTGGGTGGAGGCGATTCCCTACCCCGAGACCCGCCTGTACGTGAAGAAGGTGCTGGGCAACGTCTGGAGCTATCAGCAAGGCGGCGAGCCGGACTGCTGATTCAGCGCACCAGCATGCGGCCGAAGTTGGCGCCCCCCAGCACCAGCAGGGTGAGCACCCCGGCCAGCACCAGCGGCGGTGGCACCACCCGGACCCGCAGCAGGTCGAGCCGGGCCAGCAGCACCGCCGAACCCATGATCAGCACGTTGGCCAGCACGTTGAGGTGCAGCAGGTACAGGCCGCCGACAGTCACCAGCAGCAGGGTGACCACCAGGCTCACCACCCGGCTGGCGGACATCACGATCGACAGCTGCCGGATCACCAGGTCGGGCATGCTGCAGACGAACACGATCAGCATGGCCTGGAGGCACTCGGCCGACCAGATCAAGGTGGTGAGCTCCTGCACCCGCGTGCCTCCGGTCTCGAGGGCATGGCTCCAATGCATGCCTTGGTAGGTGCTGACCCCCACGAGCACCAGCAGCATCGGGGCCTGGAGCGGCAGCAGCATCAGCCGGACGATCTCCTTCATGGCTCCAGCACCAGGGTGATGGCCTCCAGCGGGCAGCTGGGGATGCACTGCTCGCAGACCAGGCAGCGCGAAGCCTCGAAATGGAGCCGCTGGCTGGCCGGGGTGTAGTGGAGAGCGCCGCTGGGGCAGACGCTGGAGCAGATGCCGCAGTCGACGCAGCGCTCCGGATCGATGCGGATCTCACCGGGGGCGCGGTTGAGCCCCAGCCCCTGGCTCTCCAGCCAGTCTTCGGCCGCGTCAAGCTCGTCGATGTCGCCGGAGAGCTCCACCACCATGGTGCCGCTCTGGTTGGGAGCGATCTGGGCCCGCAGGATCTTGGCGGCGATGTCGAAGTCGACCGCGAGGCGGTAGGTGATCGGCTGGTGCACCGCCTCGGAGGGGAAATGGAGAGTGAGGCGCCGTTTCACCGCTCCAGGCCGGGAAAGCTGACGCTAGCAACGCTCTCCAGGTCCAGCCCCCGCTGCCAGAGTGGGCGCCGTTCCGTGTCGCCGCCGCCCATGGCCCCGTCGGGCAGTTCCCCCCCCTCCAGCCTCGGCCGCACCGAGCGCATGGTTCTGGCGGCCGTGGCGGCCGTGCTGGTGGTGCTGATGGTGTGGCTGCGGGGCGGCCTGCACCCGGAAGCGCCCCTGGAGCGCCTCGCCCGCCAGTCGCCCGAGTTCAGCGTGGCCCTGGCCGACGGCCGGCCCACCCTGGTGGAGTTCTACGCCGACTGGTGCGAGGCCTGCCGTTCGATGGCGCCGGCGATGGAGCGGATCGAGCGCCAGCAGCACGGCCGCATGGATGTGGTGCTGCTCAATGTCGACAACCCCCGCTGGCAGCCGCAACTGGAGCGCTACGACGTCAACGGCATTCCCCAGCTGGAGTTCTTCGATGCCGGCGGCGGCTCCGTGGGCCGCTCGATCGGCGCCCGCAGCGGCCCCGAGCTCGACGCCCTCAGCAGCGCCCTGGTCGACGGCACGCCCCTGCCGCAGCTGGCGGGCGTGGGGGCCGTGAGTGCCCTGACCGAAACCGTGGCGGCAGCGGAAAGCTCTGGCCCCCAGCCCCAAGCCACGCCCCAGGCCGGCCCTCGCAGCCACGGCTGATCCCACCATCCACGTTCCCCACGAACCCCCGCCCATGGATCCCCGCTTCCGGGTCGAGCTGATCGCCGCCACGCCGAACCCGCAGCTCTGCGTCTACGCGGGGATGCACCAGGACTACAGCGAGGGTTTCGTGGCCGCCGACCGGGCCGAGTGGCCCGACGAAACCAAAGCCGGGGAGATCTGCGTCAAGCGACTGCTGGCCGGCGAGCGCGGCCACTACGGGCCCCTGGAGCACGCCCAGATCGTGCTCAACGTGGGCTGGTTCCCCCATTCGGTGATGCAGCAGGCCCGCACCCATCGGGTGGGGGTGAGCTTTGATGTGCAGTGTCTTGCCGGTGATACCGAGATCACCTTCCTGCATGCCGGAGGGGGCCTGCGGAAGATCAGGATCTCCGAACTGCACGACCTCTGGACGAATGGCGAGCGTGCGACACGGCACAGGCAGATCCGTGGCCGTCAAGGCGAAACGCCTGGAACCTACCGACGCGATTGCCGCAAGCGGTTGCAGAAGATGCGGTTGCGGGTGCTGAACGAAGTCACAAACATCTTCGAAACGAGCCATCTCAAGGATGTGATGTGCAGTGGACTGCAACCGGTCTATCGGCTGACGATGGAGGACGGCCGCACTCTTGACTGCACCGCCAACCATCGCTTGCTCACGCCGGAAGGCTGGCAAACCATGGGAGACGCCCTCTCCCTGAGAGTGAACAAGAATGGCACCGTGCGCAGTTTTCGACGCACAGCTCAGGTGCTGGCGAATGGGAACGTGGCGGTGGGCAACGGGGCCTACCGGGACAGAGACTGGCTGCAACAACAGGTCGAAGCCGGGGCGACCCCCGACGAGATGGCGGAGCGGGCTGGTTGCTCGACCACCACGATCCGTGACTGGGCCCGTAAGCATCAGATCCGCCTGGCGAAAAGCGACACGCGCTTTCAGCCGGGATTCAAGCCCTGGAATCACAATCCTTCAGCTCTCTATCGCCAGCAACAGTGGCTGCAGCAACAACTGGAGAACGGGCTTTGTGCCAAGGAGATGGCCGAACTCGCGGGCTGCTCCGTTGAAGCCATCAAAAAGTGGGTCTATCACTTCGGACTGACCCTCAATAAACGTCCATTTTTCCAGAAGGGCATGCGGCCCTGGAACAAAGGGCGAGGTGGTTATCGCCTGCAGCTGTCGGAAGCGTCTCGGGAAGCGCGGCGTGCCCATGGCCGACGGATCACCCGTCGAGGCTCAGCGTCACACTTCTGGAAAGGGGGCACATCGTCTGAGCGAGTGTTGATCGCTGCCTGGACGCGACAGATCGCTCCCCAAGTCCATCGACGCTTCGATCACACCTGCCAGCGCTGTGGACTGCGTGGAAGCGAGCAACAACTCCATGCCCACCACTTGGTGCCCGTCTATGCGGATCCAAGCCTGGGCTGCCGGATCGAGAATCTCGTCACACTTTGCCAACCTTGCCATGCCTTCATTCACAAACACCACCAGGAGGCCGACTTTGCCGCGACCTTCCGGCCGCTGAGGCCGATCGAGGCCTGGCCCGAGAAGCCCCACCCACAGGGCCGGAGGCTGATGGCCCATCCGCTCACCGTGGTTCAAGTGGAGTTTCTGGGCTCCCAGATGACCTACGACCTTGAAGTGGCCGAACCCTGGCACAACTTCGTGGCCAATGGCCTCGTGGTGCACAACTCCATGCGCTACACCGGCGACCGCATCCGCCAGGCCGCCAACGGCGAACTCGACCTGGAGGAGGTGTTCTACCTGCGGCCGGTGGGTCCCTACAGCGACCGCCAGGGCAAGAAGTACCTCTACGACGAGAGCCAGCGGGCCATCGATCTGGAGCTCTGCCGGGCGGCGGCCGGGCGCTACCGCGACCTGCTCGATGCCGGCTACGCCGAGGAGCACGCCCGCGGCATCCTGCCCTTCGACTACCGCCAGCACTTCGTGGTGAGCTTCACCCTGCGGGCGTTCCTGCACTTCCTCGACCTGCGGGCCAAGCTCGATGCCCAGCAGGAGATCCGTGAACTCTGCGACCTGATGTGGCCCCACCTGCAGCAGTGGGTGCCGGAATTCGCCGACTGGTATGAGAAAAGCCGGCTGCACCGGGCGCGGCTGGCCCCCTGAAGAACAGGCAGGCCAGAGGTGTCATCGGCCCAGGGTGGACTCGAGAACATGCTTCAGCTTGTGGGCAGCGCCATCGACGGCCAGCTCCAGCGTGGCCGCATGGTCGCTCGCCGAGAGCGGCTGATGGCCGGCAGGCCGTGCCTCCAGGAGACACCGTTTGTCCTCGGTCCCGGACTTCTGGTCGCTGTTCTGGTCGCTGAGGTGAACCTCCACCCGTGTGAGCTGCGCACTGAAATGACCCAGAACACCCCTCACGGCCGTTTCCACCTCTTGAGCCAGCTTTTCGTCACCTTCGATGTTGTGATCGGTGTTGATCTGAATCTGCATCAATCCATCCTCCGCTGACCCTTTCCACTCCAACCCTATGCCGGCGTTGCGCCGCCAATCTCACGCTTGCGGGCTGCAGCGCAAGCGACTGGCGCCCTGAATGGCCGGCGATACGGTCGTCACTGCTCCCGAAACGGGCATGGAACGCACCGGCGCTGACATCAGGGACCCGCAACGACCGCGGTGGTGGTGCTTCACCAGGGGCACTCCCCTGGTGGGCTGGGGCATCGCCCTCCTCCTGGCGGTTGGCCTCCCAGGGTCGGCAGCGACCGAGCCAGTGTTGCGGGTGGGGATGGTGGCCGGCTCACCGCCCTGCAGCTACCGGCAAGCGGGGGTGTGGCGGGGGCTGGCCGTGGATCTGTGGAACCGGGTGGCCAGCCTCGAGTCGTTGCCCTACGTGGTGTCCGAGTGGCCGTCGGTGCGGCAGCTGCTGGAGGCCAGCCGCGTGGGCCGGCTGGACGTGGCGGTGGGCTGCATCAACGTCTCACCCGACCGTCTGCAGCGCTACCGCTTCAGCCTCCCCTTCCAGGAGGACGGCCTGGCGGTGATGGTGGTCAAGAGCCGGCTGGATCTGGGGCGCTCCTTCCTGGCGGCCCTGCTGACGCCGACCCTGCTGCAGCTGCTGGGCGGCTACCTGCTGGCGATCGCGGGGCTCACCTGGCTCACCCTGCGCCTGGAGGCGCACACCCATCCTGCTCAGGCCAGCCGGCAGAGCTCCTTGCGCCACTGCAGCAAGGTGTTCCAGGTGCTGGCCACCGGGCCGGGCAGCAACACGATCGTGACCACCATCCGCGGCAACGGGATCGTGATCCTGGCCTACCTGGTGCGGATCGTCTCGGCATCGCTGCTGGTGGGCTATCTCACCGTGAACGTGGCCGGAGAGATCCAGGGCAGGTCCACGGGCGCGATCCGGTCACCGGCGGATCTGCGCGGCCTGCGGGTGGGGGTACGGAGCGGCACCGTCAGCGAGTCGCTGCTGAAGGAACTCAACGCCTCCAGCCCGGGCAACAGGGCCACGATCGTGCCGCTGGCCAGCATCAGAGCAGGGGGAGACCTTCTGGCCGAACGCCGCATCGACGCCCTGCTGGGGGACAACCTGCAGCTGAGCCACCTGCTGCTCCAGGAGGAGACCAAGGGCTTCCTACCCAGCCTGGCGCTGGAAGGGATCCGGCCCGAATCCCAGGCGTTCGCCTTCTCGCCGACGTTGCCGGAGGCCACCGCCGACCGCATCGACCAGGCGATCAGCGCCCTCAAGCGCAGCGGGGTTGTCAGTGAGCTGCGCCAGCAGGCGACGACCCGGGGGAACCCCCAGGCGCGCTGAAACCGGCGCTCCACCAGCGCTCCACCACCTCCGGGCTGCCGTACCAGGAGGGGCCGAAGGCGCCCCCGTGGGCCACCCCCGGCAACACCAGGGGGGTGGAGCCTTCCAGCAGGGCCGAGGCCACCGGCACCAGGCCGTCGCCGCGGTCGTGGGCATCGCCCGTGCTGTTGCGGTAGGCGGTGGGGGCCAGGCGTCGGGCCAGAGGGGAGGCCGCCTGCAGGTCCAGATCCCCCGCCACCGAGACGTAGCGCACCCGATCGGCGAAGGGGGAACCGGGCAGGCGCTCCGCCACCATCCGGCGCAGCACCGTGGCCTTGAGGGCGGTGTGGGGGCTGCCCAGCATCACCAGGGTGTCGGCCAGGGCCTTGCCGTCGTAGCGGCGCCCCGGAACGGAGCGTCATCGAGGAACAGCCGCAGCATGATGCCGCCGGAACTGTGGCCAATCAGCGTGACCTTGCCGCTGGGGGACGTGCGGGCCAGCTCGGCCGCGGTGGCCTGCACCCGATCGAGGATCCCGGCCCAGGCGAAGGCGAACACGGTGAGCAGCCACTCGGGCTTGCCCACCGGCACCAGCCGCACCGGCTGGCCGCTGAGCTGCTCCAGCCGCGCCAGCATCGGGGCATAGGCCTCCGGGCTGATCAGGAAGCCCCCGAGGATCACGATCGGCTGGCGGGTCATCGCTGAGGAATGGCGGCGCAGCCGAGGGACCCTACCCGCGGCGAGCCGCCTCGATCGCCGCGATGTCGATCCTGGTCATCTGCATCATCGCTTCGAAGGCGCGCCGGGCGGCGGCCCGGTCGGGATCGGCAATGGCGGCGGTGAGGGCGCGCGGGGTGATCTGCCACGACAGTCCCCATTTGTCCTTGCACCAGCCGCAGGCGCTCTCCTCGCCGCCGTTGGCCACGATCGCGTTCCAGAGCCGATCGGTCTCGGCCTGGTCGTCGGTGGCGATCTGGAACGAGAACGCTTCGCTGTGCCTGAACGCCGGCCCCCCATTGAGGCCCAGGCAGGGGAGGCCGGCGACGGTGAACAGCACCGTCAGCACATCACCCTGCTGGCCCGACGGATAATCGGCCGGCGCCCGGAAGATCTCTCCCACCGCACTGTCCGGGAACGTTTCGGCGTAGAACGTGGCCGCCTCCAGGGCGGTGCCGTCGTACCAGAGGCAGATCGTGTTGCGAGAGATCGTGTTGGGGGGCACCATCCTCACGCTCCATTGATCTGTCTGGCGATCCTAGGCGGCGGCTCAGGAACATCGGATACGGCGAAAGGCATCACGCCACTCAGCAGAGGTAAGCCGACAGAAGCCGTGACGGAAGCTGTACACGCTGCACAGGCCTGTTCAGCAGATCATGATCTCCATGCAAGTCGCCATCACAGTCGCCTGGCTGGATACAGCCAGCCCTTGAAGAGTTTCGTCATGCGGGACATGGCCACATAGGTCATCACGGCGACCACAACCAACGTCACCACCAACGTCCGCAGAAAGGCGGGGAGAGTGCCAATCAGCGGCACCAGGATGACATTGATCAGATTGATCAGCACATAGATCGTGATCCAGGAGACCACCATCATTTTGTAGCGAGGTGGGGCAGGCAGCCCCGGTCGATGGGGCAGGGTGAACCAGGTTTCCAGGCCGGTGAGCATCGCGTACTGGCCCGTGCCCTCCGTGAACTGCCGGGCACGGTTCAACAGGCGTTGGCGAATCGGAGACTCCTCCCATTGCTTGAGCCTGCTGATGCGATCGAACTTGAACACAATCCGGTATTCCGGATGGGCCGGATCGGAGGGGCGAAACACATTGACGCCCAGATGTCCCTCACAGGCCATGGCCGCTTGAATCAGCTCGGCGAGAACCGCTTCGAAGGCCGCTTCACATCCCGGTTTGATCCGTTGCAGCACATCCACCGTCGTGGGCGGATCAGAATCCAGGTGGTCAGGAGCGCTCATGGCTGCAGGAGTTGGTGTCCGGCGATGCCGATGTCCAGGCGAACAACTCTGGCAGATTCCAGACCCGAAGGCAGCGGGAACGACAGGCCTCCATTGGTGACGACATAAAGACTGGTGTGGTCGCCCGCGCCGGCACCAAAGGCCAGCGCCGTGCTCCCGGCCATCCCCTGCTCTGCCTCGGCAATGATGGTAATCCGGCGATCGGGCGTAATCTTGACCACACTGTTGTAAATGTGGGTGGTGCCATAGAGGTTGCCCTCCCGGTCAAAGGCAAAGTCATCGAGATTGACGGGTTCGAAAAAGATCTCCGGCTCACCAGGTTGCCCATTGGACTGAATCGGTATCTGGATCAACTGCATCCGTTCCGTGTTGGACGCGTAGAGCATCTGCCCATGGATCTTGAGTCCGTTGACTGCCGGGAACTCCCTGTCCTCGGAACGGCGCGCCAGCAGAGGATGCTCCAGCCATAGGCCGACCGACCGATCCGCCAGATTCAAGTGCCAGATGGCACCGCGATAGGAGTCGGCAATCAGATAGGTGGATGGCGAGAGGGGTGTCAATCCATTCAGGAAGATGGCCTCGGTCATGGTCGCCAGCAGCGTCGCAGCACCCTGGGGGGAAATCGAGTAGACGACAGGAAGGCCGTCGGCGTCCCAGGCTGTCAGCAACAAGTCTCCGGCAGGAGTCAGGGCCAGCCCCGTGGCTTTTCCAGCGATGGCCGCATGCACCACGGGCACACCATCGGCTCCCATCCGAAACACCTTGCCATCGAGATGGCTGCTGACAAACAACGTGCCATCGGTGCTGACCGCAATGCTTTCCAGGAACGTGCCGGGTGGAAACTCTGCAACGAGATGCGATGGAGCGATCGCCACAGGCACCTCGGCGAAAATCGGCGGCAGTCCGGCTGGGATAGACATTCAGGGTCCTCGGAACGCAAGCCGTTGGGATGGATTCAAGGTCAGGCTAGCCAGGAACCCTGAATGGATCTTTCAACATCTTTTGGAAGATGGCAGATTCTTTTGATCTTCGTGGGAGGTGTGGGCTATTTCACGGACGTTCGATAGGCCCTGGGGGTCGTGCCCAGGTGCTGGCGAAACACGCGCGTCAGATGGCTCTGGCTGGAGAAGCCACACTGGAGGGCAATAGCGGCGATGGCTGCATCCGAGCACGCCAGCAGCTGCTGCGATCGCTGCAGCCGGCACTGCACGATGAACTGGTGGGGCGACGTCCCCGTGGATTGCTTGAACAAAGTGGCAAAGTAACAGGTGCTCAGTCCCACCAGGTCCGCCAGGTCCGCCAACGAAAGCGCCTGGTCGAGATGGTCCTGGATGTAGCCGGTCACGAGGGCAAGCGTGGACGGCGGCAATGGCCCCGCAGCCGGGAATCGGGGTGGAACCGCCGAGTACGTCTTCAGCAGATGCACGGCCAGACAATTCACGAGCGATTCCACGTACAGGTGATCGCGTCCCCCGTTCAGCTCCAGCTCCGAGCGCAGGGCCAGCCCCAACTGACGAACCAAGGCATCCACCCGGGGCAGACCCGGCACCAGGTCAACCTGATCGGGGCCGATCGCCTCATAGGCCACCCGACCGAGAACATCGGGCCTGAGGGTGAGGATCAGGAACTCCGCGTCCTGATCCCACTGAACCTGATGCGTCACCTTGGCAGGGACGACGATCACCTGCTCGGCAACAACCTGCTCAACCTGCACCCGTCCATTCAACGTCCGTTTGACCTGGAGGTCTTCCGGGATGCGGGTATGGATGGCAATTTTGTGGTCGGGATAGGCATACTCCGGGGTTTCGAACGGAGGGCAGCGGAACTGTTCCAGCGCGATCCCCTGCCACCCTGCCCCAGCACTGGACAGCAAGGGAACGTTCGGAAGAATGGGCGCCAGGTTGTCGGTTCTGACTGGGGGCGAATCAGCTCTGGTGGTGGATGAATCAGCCATATCCAGACCTGAGCCGTCTGTGGATACCACGGCAGCGAGTCTATGGACGGGGCCCATCCGTCACTGTGTCTGACCTCACCCGATCGCCGTTCGGCAGGACCGGTCTACCCGACCCTCCGGGCCACGTACATGCCGTAGCTGAAGTGGGCGTTGTGAGCTTCGTAGAGACGGATCTCGTGTTCTTCGGCGCTGACGATGGCCTTGGCGGCCTCACTGTGGCCGTGCCGGCGCAGGAAGCTATCGAAGCGGGCCTGCAGGGGCCGGTAGTAGTGATCCAGCCAGCAGTGCTGCGGCAGCACGACGTAGCCGATCGGCGCGTAGCCGTGCCGTTCCAGAAGGGCGATCCTGGCCGAGGCCACGTCGATTTCGGGGTACTCCGTCTGCCAGTGCCGCTGGAGATCGGCCGGTCGCGCCGCGGTGGTCCAGGTGATCTCGCTCACCACCAGCAAGCCATCCGGTTTGAGGAAACGGCGCCACTCGGCGATGCCCCTGGCGAAGCCGATGTTGTAGATGGCCCCCTCCGACCAGATCACACCCAGCTCCCCGTCAGCGAAGGGCAGGTTGTCCATGGAGGCGGCGCAGGGGGTGATCGCGTCGGCCAATCCGAGGTGACGCGCCCGGGCCTGGAGAACGTCGAGAAAGTCCGGCAGCCGATCCACCGCCGTGATCCGGGCGTTCCCCAGCAGCCGGGCCAGCAGCAGGGTGGAGGCGCCGGTGCCGCAGCCGATATCGGCCAGCTGGAGCGGCGCCGCGCGATCGACCCCGGCCAGCTGCAGCGCCAGCTCCGTCTCGGCCTCCCCTCCCGGCCCCTGCCGCTCCCCATCGCGGTGCAGATCGATCAGTAACTCAAGGTTGTCCACGGGCTGGCGGCTAACGGTTGTGGATCCAACCCAGGGTGGCCTCTTCCGCCTTGATGGCCGGCAGGAACAGCCCATACACCCAGCCGTCTCCAGGGGGACGGTCGCGCCGGGTGATGAAGTCCTGCCGTGGGGGCCCCTTCCCTTCCAGGCCGCCGTAACGCTCCACGGCGTGGAAGATGGACACCCGGGCCACGCCGTAGCCCAGCACGTAGGCGCCCAGGAGGCCAGCCAGGAGGGGACGGAGATGCCTGGCCACTGGGCCCAGCTCCCTGCGCAGGACTGGGGCCCATCCAACTCCAAACCCGTGGCATCCGGCGGGCGGCAGGGGCTCAACAGGGCAGCGCACAAAGCTGTACAGCCTGTACAAGTCTGCTCCGAGCTCCGAGAGAGACATCAAGGTCGCCGATCAGGCGCCAGAGCCCTTCAGCGCAGCGGCCCCTCGCCGAAGCCCCTCGGCAAGGCCCCCCATCAGCGGGCTGGCTCTGCCGCCGGCGCCGGCACGGTGATCGGCTGGCCCTTCACCCCCGCGTAGACCACCACGATCTCGGCGGGTTCGGTGCCGTTGTTGGTGCCGTAGTGGGGCTGGTTGACCATCTCGATCAACCCCTGGCCCGCCTGCAGCTGCAGGCTGGCGCCGGCCGCGCTGGTCACCAGCAGCTGGCCGCGGATCAGCATGCCGGCGTTGATCACCGGGTGCTGGTGCATGGGCAGCGCCACACCCGGCGGGATGGTGATGTGCAGCACGGTGACGTCCGGCTGGCCGCTGGGGTAGGCGGGCAGGGGGGTGCCGTTCCAGGAGCGGGTGGATTGCACCAGCGTCCGCACCGTGACGCCCGCCTGTTCCCCCTCCGCCAGGCACGGCGGCCCGGCCAGCAGCAGGCCGCCGGCGAGCAGCAGCGGCGCCAAGGCGCACCGCCGGCTCCGACGTGTCGCCCCGAATCGGTCCATCCCCATAGCCTGCCCCACAGCCCCCGCCGGTCCCCGTGGATTTCACCGCCGATCTGCCCGTTGTGCAAATCCGGCGGGCGGTGATGCGCCGGGCCCTGATCGCCACCGATCTGCCGCCGCGGGTGGCGCTGGCGATGGGCGACGAGCCGCTGCTGCTGCGCTACACGGTGGGGCTGTTCGGCTACGGCCTGATCGGCTGCGCCGTTACCGACGCGGAAAGCTGCCTGCGCCGCCTGGCGGAGCAGCCCCACGGGCTGCTGGTCTGCTCCGACAGCCTCGAGGGCGGCGACGTGCTCAGCCTCACCGCCACGGTGAAGCAGCGCCATCCCCAGCTGAAGGTGATCGTGATCGGCACCGCCCCGGTCCAAGACCCTGCGCTGGTGCGGGCGGCCTGGGTGGATGGGCTGGTGGCGGAGCGCGACATGACCTTCCGCAGCGGCGCCCTGCAGGCGGCGGTGCTGGCGGCGCTGGGCGGGCACCACTTCCGCAGCGCCTCGATGCGGGACCTGCCGGTGCCGGCGCCGATCAGCGAACTCAGTCCGCGTGACTACGAGATCCTCGAGGGGCTGGCCGACGGCCTCACCGACCGGGAGATCGCCGAGCGGCTGATGATCAGCCCGAGCACGGCCAAGTCGTACACCAAGCGGCTGCTGCAGAACATGGGCGCCCGCAACCGGCTGCAGGCGCTGGTCATGGCGCTGCGGCAGGGCCTGATCCGGCTGCGCTGAGCCGCCCCTCCCCCGAGCCGTGGCAGCCGATCACCCTCCGGCGCGCCACCAACCACCCTCCGAAGGGGGTCGCCCCGGACTGGCGGGGCGCCGTAAACCGTTGGGGGTGATCTGTTCTGAGCGATGGCGTCCGTCGATCCGCTGACCGGGGTGGGGTTCAATTACGCCGAAGCCCTGCAGAAAAGCTTCCTCTTCTATGAGGCCCAGCGCTCCGGCGACCTCGACGAGGCCCGCAAGCGGATCGACTGGCGCGGCGACGCCGGCCTGCGGGACGGCGCCGACGGGGTGTACTTCGGTGGGCGCTCGGCGGCCAACCTGCAGAGCGGGCTGACGCTCGACCTCAGCGGCGGCTACCACGATGCCGGCGATCACGTGAAGTTCGGGCTGCCGCTGGCCTCCACCCTCGCCACCCTCGCCTGGGGTGGGATCGAGTTCTCCGATGGCTATGCGGTCACCGGCCAGACCGATGAGCTGCTCGAGGCGGTGCGCTGGGGCACCGATTATCTGCTCAAGGCCCACGGCGTCGATGCGGCCGGCACCACGCTCTACTTCGTGGCCCAGGTGGGCGATGCGGGGGCCGACCACGCCCTCTGGAGCGCGCCCGAAAACCAGACGATCGCCCGGCCGGCACTGGCGGTGACGCCGAGCAAACCCGGCTCCGATGTGGCGGCGGGCTCGGCGGCGGCGCTGGCCTCGGCGTCGGTGCTGTTCCGCCAGAACGGCGATGCCGCCTACGCCGACGTGCTGCTCAACCGCGCCCGCTCCCTCTACGACTTCGCCGACAGCTACCGGGGCAGCTATGCCGATGCGATCCCCGAGGTGCGCTCCTTCTACAACTCCTGGAGCGGCTACAACGACGAGCTCGCCTACGGCGCCGCCTGGCTGTCGCGGGCGGTGAACGCGGCGGGGGGCAACGGCACGGCCTACCGCGACAAGGCCCTGTCGATCTACACCGGCAGCATCGGCGGCCTCTCACGCGGCTGGACGGGCAACTGGGACGACGCCTCCTATGCCACCGCCGTGATCCTGGCGGAGGACACCGGCTCGGCCCGCATCCAGCAGGACGTGGAGGGCTGGCTGAACAACTGGGTGAGCGGCGGCAACGGGGTGACGATCAGCGCCGGCGGCCTGCGTCACATCAGCCAGTGGGGTTCCCTGCGCTACGCCGCCAACACGGCCTTCCTGGCCGATGTCTACGCCGACAACGTGCGCGACCCCGGCGGTGCCTACGGCCGTCTTTCGCAGGGAACGGTGGACTACATCCTCGGGGCCAATCCGCGCCAGTCGAGCTACCTAGTGGGCTTCGGGGCCAACGCGCCCCGGCAGCCCCACCACCGGGCGGCTTCGGGCGTGGGCTGGGACGGGTTCCGCAACGGCCAGCCCAACGCCCACACCCTCTATGGCGCCCTGGTGGGCGGCCCCACCAGCGCCAACGACTTCGCCTACCAGGACCGCCGCGACGACTATGTCGCCAATGAGGTGGCCCTCGACTACAACGCTGCGCTCACCGGTGCCTTCGCCCGCAGTGTCGAACGCCGCGGCGGCGTGCCGCTCAGCGACGCCCAGCTCGACGCCCTGCCCGGGATCACGGTGCGGCCGGGCAGCGGCGGAACTCCGGTGACCCCGGTGCCGACGCCGCCCCCCACACCGACTCCCACACCAACGCCAACGCCAACCCCAACGCCAACCCCCACGCCCACACCTACTCCCACACCGCCGCCACCGGTCCCCACGCCCATTCCCACCCCCGGCGCCCCGCTGCCGGCCACCCTCAACGGCATCCCGCTCACCTCCAGCCCGGCTCTGGCGGTGGTGGTGGGCGGCGCGATCTGGACCGGGGGGATGACGGTGCAGCTCACCGTCAGCAACGCCGGCACGGCGGCGCTGAACGGCTGGAGCTTCAGCTTCGAGAGCCCGCACCGGCCCAGCGGCACCCCCTGGGGGGTGCGGATCAGCAGCACGGCGCTGGCGGGCGGGCTGTTCCGCCACACCGTCAGCGGCGACGCCTGGGCCAGCGCGATCCAGCCCGGCCGCAGCGTGACCGTGGGCTTCAACGCCAGCCAGGGACGGGCCCTGGGCCACAGCGGCACCCTCACGGCGGCGGCCCTGTTTGGCGGCGCCGGCCGGCTGGCCTTCAGCGCCGCCAACCCCCGCTTCCTCACGGGCAATGCCGCCGCCAATGCCCTCAGCAGCGGCCCCGGCGCCGACGTACTCACCGGCCTGGGGGGCGCCGACACGTTCCGCCTCGCCAACCTGCGCGATTCGCTGCTGGCCGCCCCCGACCAGATCACCGATCTGGTGATCGGCAGCGACCGCATCGATGGTCCCCGGGCCGTGTCGGCCGCCGCCCTGCGCGAACTGGGGGCGGTGGCCGACCTCACCCCCGCCGCCCTGGCCGCCGTGCTCACCCCCGCCAGCTTCGCCGCCAACGGCGGGGCCACCTTCACCCTGGCCGGCGGCGGCAGCGGCGGTGGCAGCCGCACCTTCCTGGCCCTGAACGACGGGACCGCCGGCTTCCAGGCCGCCAGCGACGCCATCGTCGAGATCACCGGCTACAGCGGTTCACTCACGGCGCTGGCGGTGGTGTGAGGGGGGCCATCAGACCGCAAACATCTCCTGAAGGATGGTCAGGAGCTGGAGCAGGGTGTCGTTCGGCAGGGTGCCCAGCCGTTTCACCAGCCGTTCGCGATCAACCGTGCGCAGCTGGTCAGGCACGACGTGGCCCTCTTTGCCCTGGAACGAACAAGGAACGCGGAAGGGGTAGGGGTGAGCACCGGTCGTCAACGGCGCCACGATGAACGTGCCCATGTGGGCGTTGAGTTCATCCGGCGACACGACCACGCAGGGCCTGGTCTTGCGGATCTCCTGGCCACGGGTGGGAGGCAACGCCACCAGAAAGATGTCACCGCGGCTGACGGCGACGTCCGTCACCATTCCCACTCCCCTTCGTCGAAGTGGGTGGGAGTGGCCGCATCCAGGAGACCTTCCGGCGCCACGGCTGCTGCGGCCTCGGCCCACCCGGCCCGCGGTGCCGCCACAGGCGTGATCGTCAGCACTCCAGGGGCGGCGTGGATGTGCACCTCGTCCGTCAGGCCAGCTTCCTCGAGCAGCGGCTTGGCCAGGCGAAGACCGCGTGAATTGCCGATCCTGACCAGCTTGGCCCTCACACGCCCGGCTCCAACCATGTAGTCACATTGTAGCCACTTCAAGAGAAGGCAGCACCACCGTGCCCCTGTCGCTGCGGTAGAGGCCCACGTAGACGAGCAGGCCCAGCACCACGAACACCCCCTGCGCCGCAAAGGAAGCGGCCGAAAGCCAGGGATAGGCATA
Source organism: Cyanobium gracile UHCC 0139 (assembly GCF_034931325.1). Taxonomy (GTDB): domain Bacteria; phylum Cyanobacteriota; class Cyanobacteriia; order PCC-6307; family Cyanobiaceae; genus Cyanobium; species Cyanobium gracile_B. The sequence continues at coordinate 141,134 of NZ_JAYGHX010000004.1, forward strand.
GCCACCGGCCAGGAACGTCGAGATGTCCCACAGGCCATGGGCCACCATCGCCGGCCAGATGAGGCCCGTGTAGCGGCGGAAGACATACAGGAGGATGCCGCTCAGGGCCGCCAGGACCACCTGGATCGCGCCGATCCAGCCCATCCCCATGGCCATGTTGGGGAGATGGAACAGCCCGAAGCAGACGCCCGTCCAGATCGCGGCGGTGGCCTCCGAGCGGCCCCCCTGGCGCAGGCAGCGCAGAAACAGGCCCCGGAACAGCAGCTCCTCGGCGAAGCCCACGCCGACGCCGGCGGCGAGGATGGCCAGGAGCAGGTCGTGCGGCACCGCGCCCCACTGGATGCCCACCAGGCGGAGGGCGATCATCGCCATCCAGGCCAGCATCGACAGCTTCATCAGGCCGGTGCAGCGCAGCCGCACAGGATCCCGCCAGACATGGTCCCAACGGCACCAGCGGCTGAAGGCCAGCAGCGCCAGGCCGCCGACAGTCAGGGGAACAACCGCCGTGGCGAAGGCATGGCCGGCCGTCTTGAACCAGTCGGTGTAGGGAATGCCGGTGCGGAACTGCAGGACTCCGGCCAGGGCGCTGTAGGCGAGCCAGAGCGCGATCCCCAGACGGATCGTCGGACGGAGGCGCGGGCCGCTGGTGCCCTCCGATGCGCCCTCCGTGGCGATGGTCTTGATCAAGGCGCGACACCTCCCAGGGCACTGCTAGCGAGACCAAGGGGCCCTGTCACCCCGATCCGGACTCCACGGACACCGACCGCCGCGATGGGTACATTCGGAGCAGTCCCAACCCTGCCGATGCGCCGACTTCCGATCCTTGCCGCCTCCCTGCTGGGCCTGGCGTCCGTGGTGGTGTCAGCGCCGGCGCTGGCCGACAGCGTGCAGGCCCGCTGCGATGTCTTCCCCGCCGGAGAGGACAAGGCCACCTCCTCGGGGCTGTGCACCTTCTCGCAGCGGCAGGGATTCGTCACCATCCAGCTCAAGGGCGGTCAGACGATCGAACTCAAGCCCAACGAGAGCACCCCCAACGCCTACTTCGATGGGCGGGGGGAACCGGCCAGGCGGGAGATGCTGGAGGCCAACCGCGGCCAGGTGTACCGGCTGGAGAACCAGTCGATCTTTGTCTTCTGGGACCCCGCCCCCTACGGCAAGGAAGCCAGCAGCACCACACCCACCACGCCCGCGGCGAAACCGCCGGAAATCGTGAAGCTGCTGCTGGGCATCCACCAGGTGAAGTTCGAGGGCGCCTGCCGGGTCAACTTCAACAAGGCCGGGAAACAGTTCAGCAAGACCTCCTCCTGCACCCCGGCCCAGGTGACCCAGGCCGAGGACGCCATGCAGCGCTTCTTCCGGGAACAGGGGCTCTGATCTCCCTGGCGAGACGCGGGTCGCCACCGGAGGCTGGCTACTCCTCGCTGCCGAAGTCGAGATCGGCGTTGATCGGACCGTCACGACCAATGATCACCAGCGGGACAAAACGAATCCGCAGGCTGACCCTGGAGCCGTTGGGAGCAGGGGGTGCACGGTCCTCCATGGCGGCCACCTGGGCCGCGGTGGGTGGATTCGGCCCGCGTACCACGGCCCTCACGATGGTTTGCCCAGGGTTCCGCTCGAAACGCACGGCCACCAGCTGGCTGCCCGAGGAGGCATTGATGTCCTGCTCGAGGCTGTAGCGAACCTTCGTCTGGAAGAGTTGGTTGGCGATGGCCGCCTGGGAACTCACCGACAGCGAGATGGCCAAGGCCACCAGGATGATGATGCTGGGCAGGTTCTGCCTGAGAAAGAGGCGCAGAGGGAGTTCGGCGGTGCGGGTGAGGCGGCGGAACCCTGTGAGCCACAACACAACAGAAGCCGAAAACTGAATGGCCACGAAGTTGACCATGGCCAGCCCGAGGGCCCCCAGGGCCAGGGAGACATCGCCGCGGGCCAGCAGAATTCCCGCCGCCGACAGAGGCGGCACCAGGGCCGTGGCGATGGCCACACCCACCAGGGCCAAGCTGAGCTGGAACGACACCGTGGCGTAGGCACCCGCCACACCACCTGCCAGGGCAATCATCAGATCGAGGTAATTGGGGGCGGTGCGCACCAGGATCTCGCTGGTGATGGGCATGTCGCGGTGGACAACGCCGATGAGGAATGCCGTGGCCAGCACCACGGCCACTCCCGAGAGGAGCGACAGCACACTGTCGACGAGAATGGCCGGATCACTGTCAACCAGGGCCAGGGAAACACCGACGATGGGCCCGAGCAACATCGCCACGATCATGGCGCCGATCACCACCGCCGGGCTGTTGGCGAACAGTCCATAGGTGGCGATCGCCGCCGCCAGCGCATTCATCAGCAGGTGGGTCGTGCTGAAGGCGGCATCTTCGCGGATGCGATCCCGGACCGCTTCCTGCTGCTGGGTGGTGCCAGTGGGAACGGGCATCGCGTCTCTCCTGGCCACAGCGCTCAGTGTGATGGGCCTCAGGCTTGTTGAACGGTGAAGTGATAGACGCTGAACACCGCATCGCGCTCCCAGCCGGCTGAGGCATAGAGCGCCTGGGCGGCGGTGTTGGTGAGGGCAGTGGAGAGCGAGAGGCGGATGGCGCCGGCCTCGCGGCCGTGGCGTACGGCGGCATCAAGAAGGAGGCGGGCCACCCCCGAGCGCCTGGCCTCGGGCAGCACGAACAGGTCGTTGAGGATGAAGATCCGCGCCATCGACACCGAGGAGAAGGACGGATAGAGCTGGGTGAAACCCACCGCCCGGCCATCGGCTGCGGCGATGAACAGCACCGAATCCCCCTGCGTCAGCCGCTGGTGGAGAAAGGCACGGACATCGGCCGGCCCAGATGGCTGCCCGTAGAACTGCCGGTAGCCGTCGAACAGCGGTACGAGGGCCTCGAGATCGGCGGCGGTGGCTTGGCGAACGGAAGCGGGCTGCACAGGGCCGATGGGGGAAACGATCAGGAGGATGGTGGGGCCGGAGCCTGCACGCGGGTGGCCTGGCCGGCGACAATCTGCCAGGCGCCACTGGCATGGCGTTGCCACAGACGGGAGAACTGCAGATCCTCCTGAAAAGGGGAACCGTTGAACACACCCGCGAGGTGAACACGAACGCCAGCAAAGGCCGCCTGCTGCAGCATCAGGATGCGTCGCTCGGATGGATCGAGGCGATGGAATCTCAGGGCGCCGGAGCGATGCGGCGCAAGGTCCTCCTCCCTGGAGAGCACGGCGCCGAAATGGTTGACGAAGACCAGATCCGGGGAGATCAGGGCCTCGAGCGTTGCCACATCGGAGGCCAGCATGGCCTCTCTGAGCTGCTCTTCGAGCGTGGCGATCTCGTGTTCCATGGGGCAGGCGTCAGCGAGGAGGATCCGAGCGCCGGTACAGCAGCACGCTGGCACGTTGGATGTGGTCCAGAAGGGCGGGATGGCGGATGGCGTGCCCTATCAGGTCTGGATCCGTAGAGGATCGCGGCCTCCACCTCGGCATAGGTGGCGAGCACCATCTGAATGGCCGCCAGGTCGCTGTCGGGGTCAACCGCGCGCCAGAACGGCGTGACCGGACAGGCGTCGTCGGCCCCATGCCGCGCGGCCAGCCGCTGACGCAGGGTCGCCCCAGCATCCGGGCACCGGCGGGGATGCCCGCGAACGACTTCTCCAGCACCTTCACCTGGGGCTCCCGGCTGGCCTGGAACCTGGCCTCCCAATCGCTGGCAGGTCTATCGCCCATGGCTCGATGTCCCCGCCTGTTCCGCCTTCCAGTCGTCCGTGAGCATCCCGGCGAACCCCCAGTTCTCGTCGTCGATCTCCTGGATGACGACATGGGTGTGCTCGGGCTTCTTGCCGAGCACACGAACGAGTGAGTCGGTGATGTCCCTGACGATCTCGGCCTTCTGCTGCCGCGATGCACCTCGGGTGATCTGAACGTTCACGTAGGGCAATGTCTTGCTCCTGGAATGGGCGCTTCTTTGGCCTGCTGCCTATTCAAGCCGTCAGCGGCCAGAGCGATCTGCTGGCGAAAGCGCAGCAGGCCTGCGGCAGCAGCCAATGTAGGAAAAGCGGAGCTTCTGATGTAGGAAAAACGGAGCTTCCAATGCAGGAAAAACGGGCTACGACCTGGCCCCCCTCCAGATCGGGATCACTCCGCTATTGCGGATGGCCTGGTCATGGGTGGCGAGCACCAACCCATGGGCCAAACCCGTGGCCACGATCAGCCTGTCGGCAGGATCGCCGTGGAACCCATCCGGCATCTGATGGAGGGCGATGACCACCTCCACGTCAAGGGGCATGATCTGAACAACCGCAGGGGAAGCGGCCTCCTGCAACCAGGTCTGAAACGGCCGATCCAGCGCCAGCCGTCCTTTGGCGGAGAGCATCTGCGCCTCCCAGAGGCTCATGGCCGAGAGGTGGGTGCTGCCGGCGGCAGCCATTCGATCCAGCGAACGCCTTTCCCCGGCCACGAGGCGCTCGGAACCCAGCAGCCACCACAGCCAGACATGGGTGTCCAGCAGAATCTTCACCGCAGGGCATCGAAGGCCTGGGCCTCCAGCAGGGATTCCTCTGGCTCAGCGTGGAGCACTCCGGAACCGCGCAGGGTCGTCCATGGCGGGAGTCCCTGAGCGGAGCGCGTGGTCGGGGGCATGAGGCGTGCCACCAACTTGCCGTGGCGGGTGATCTCCACCACCTCACCGCCGCTCTCCACCTGCCGGATCAACTCCAGACACTGGGCACGGAACTCGGTCACGGAAATGTCCATTAGGGCATCGTAATGGACATTTCGATTGAGGTCCTTCTGCCTGCTCACGGCCGAAACCCACGTCGGTAGAACAGCACCGCTGCCAGTATCTGCAGGCCATCTGGAGATCAGGGCAACACCGGCCATGGACCAAGTCAACCCAGCCGTCCAGCGTCCGGGGGAAGCGCCGCCGGCCAATCCCGACCGCTGGTGGACCCTGGCCGCCGTGGAATGCGGCAACTTCGTTGTCTACATGGACGGGTTCATCGTCACCCTCGCCCTGCCGGCGATGGCGCGTCAGTTCGGCGTCGGGCTGCCGGTTCTGAAGTGGGTGATCGTCGCCTACCTGCTCACCGTGACGGTCACCCTGCTGCCGGCCGGACGCCTGGCCGACATCTGGGGACGCCGGCGCATCGTCGTCATCGGCATGGGCGTCCTCGTCGTCACGTCGGTGCTGTGCGCGCTGGCGCCGACGGTGGAGACCCTGATCGCCTTCCGGGTGCTCCAGGGGGTGGGCGGCGGCCTGGTGCTGGCCAACGTGATGGCCGAGATCACCGCGGTCTTCCCGAAGCAGGAGCGGCGCAAGGCCATGGCCGTGAACGCCTCGATCCTGGCGCTGGCCCAGGTCACTGGGCTGGTGCTCGGCGGCCTGCTGATCGGCCAGTTCGGCTGGCGCTCCCTGTTTCTGGTGATCCTGGCGGTGAGCCTGGCGGGACTGATCCTCAGCCTGCGGATCCTCAAGGCCCGCCCCCGCAGCCAGGACCGCAGCGCCATGGACTGGACGGGGGCCGTGCTGGCGGTGGTGGCCACCAGCGCGCCCTTCCTGGTGATCGAGCAGCTTTCCCAGGAGGGGCTGAACCCGGCCAGCCTGGCGATCCTGTTGGGCGGCGCGGCGGCTCTGGCCCTGTTCGTGGCGGTGGAGCAGCGCCTGGCGAAACCGCTGCTGACCCTCGGCCTGTTCCGATCGCGGGCCTTCACCTTCGGCTCGGTCGCCGCCGCCTTCTATTTCGTGGCCGCGGTGGCCTGCTACTTCCTGCTGCCGTTGTATGCCCAGCTGGTGCTGGGCCGCTCGCCGGTGATGGCGGGGGTGCTGATCGTGCCGCTCTCGCTGGTGCTCACCGCCACGAGCCTGACGGTGAGCAGCCTGGGGGATCGGGCCGGGGCGCGGAACCTCAGCACGGCCGGCATGCTCTGCGTCAGTGCGGGCCTGGTGGGCCTGTCCTGGCTGGGACCGGACGCTGGCGACGCCAGCATCATCGGGCCGCTGGTGCTGCTGGGCATGGGCGGCGGCCTGTTCCATCCCCCCAACAACAGCGCCACGCTCAACACGGTGCCGGCGCAGCACCTCAGCGTGGCCAACGGGTTCCTGTCGACGGCACGCAACTTCGGCCAGGCGATCGGGACGGCGCTGGCGGCCTCCCTGCTCGCCCACGGTCTCGGCGCCGCCGGTGCCGACGCCGCCCTGGCCGGGGAGGTGGGAGCGCGGCTGGGCGGGTCCCAGCTGGAGGCCTTTCTGGGCGCCCAGCAGTTGGCCTTTCGCCTGGCGGCCGCCCTCGGCCTGGTGGGAGCGGTGATCTCCGTTAGCCGCGGGGCCGAGGCCCCGGCGGTTCACTGAGGCACCACGATCCAGCCGGTCTCCGGTTCGCCGTAGGCCACGCAGGCGCCACCGCTGGCGGCGTGGTGGGCGGTGAGGGCGCAGAGGGCGGCATCGATCCAGTCGATTGAGGTGAGGGCTGCCAGGTCGAGGCCCGCCTGCTGCAGCAACTCCCGGCGCTGCGCGCGCTTCTGGGAGGCCTGGGCCTGGCCGCCGCGCAGGTGCCAGGTGATGGCATGGGGGAAGGTTTCGAAGCAGGCCGGCCCTTCGATGGGCAGGCAGCGGACGAGGGGGTGGGACGACTCCAGGGCATCATAGAGCGCCTCCCCCTGCAGCATCCAGTCGTAGTAGCCGGTGGGGTGGGCGATGGCGGCCTGCCGGGTGGGCGAGGCGAAGCAGATGATCCCCTGCTGCCTCAGCTCCCGTTCGCAGGGTCGGGCGCGGCCATCGCGGCTCCAGTGGCAGGGGGCATCGATGGCGATCACGCGCGCCTGCACCACGGAGCGACACCAGTGGGCGAGGGCCTCGGCATCCCTGGTGGCCAACTGGGCGGCGTAGGCGCCGCCGCTGAGGGCAACGGCATGGAATCCCTTGCGGGGGCCGCCCACGTCGATGCCAACCGTGGTGGGGCCGGGCTCAGCCAAAGGATTCACGGGCGCCATCATCTACAGCAAGATGCAGCCTGCCTGGGAACGGCAACGAGCGCTCAATGGAATGGAGCGCCACCCAGATCCAACCACTCCCAAGAGGAGTGACCAGAAAGGCGCTGTAGAGCAGATTGGATCACAATCGGCCGACAGAGACACCCGCCTTCAGCGTCGCCATCGCAGGCTTGCCTGGCTTGTCCTGAACTGGGGAAGTCTGGCGCCGAAGTCCTCGGTGATGATGCAGACCGTCAATGGTCGTCTTCGCTCGGCCGCCGGAGATCGTCTCGATGGGGCTCTTCTTTCAAGATCCGCTCTTTGAGCGGTTTGCCGTCCGCGCCCTGTCGCACGCGCTCTATGGGGGTGCTGATTTCGGCGAGTGCTTCGTCACGGCCTCTCAGATCACGCCCGCGGATCCGGATAGCTGGTATCGGGCCTGGACCGCCACCGCCGACCGTGTGATTCAGATCGCCGAATCCTGTGCCGCTGCCGGCCACGCGGTGAGTGCCCGCGAGGCCTACCTGCGGGCCAGCAACTACTACCGCACGTCCTACCTGCCGCTGTTCGGTGCACCTGTGGACGTCCGGCTGGTGGAGGCCTTCGACCGGGAGGCCGAGGCGTTCGCCAGAGCAGCCGCCCGAATGTCGCCAGCCGTGGAGGCCGTGGAAATCCCCTACGAGGGCACGAGCCTGCCCGGCTACTTCCAACGTGCCGATGACTCGGGCCAGCCGCGCCCCTTGGTGATCGCCACCAACGGCTACGACGCCACCGTGCACGAGGCGCACTTTGCCCATGCCGTGGCCGCTGTGCGCCGCGGCTACCACTGCCTCACCTTCGACGGCCCCGGCCAGGGCCGACCCCTCATCCACCAGGGCCTGGTGTTCCGCTCCGACTGGGAGAACGTGGTGCGCCCGGTTGTCGACTACGCGCTCTCCCGCCCGGAGGTGGACCCGCAGCGGATGGCGCTGATCGGCTGGAGTTTCGGTGGTTATCTGGCGCCCCGTGCAGCCAGCGGGGAGCACCGCCTGGCGGCCTGCATCGCCGACCCCGGCCAGTGGGACCTTCTCGAAGCGTTGCGGGCGAACCTGCCGCTCCCGCCTGCCGTGCGCGAACGCCTGCCCGAAATCGCCCCCGCCGATCTTGAAGCCCTGCAGGACCAGATCCGATCCAATCCATCCCTGCACTGGACGTTCCAGCGGGCCCTCTGGGTGCATGGCCTCGATTCCCTCACCGATTACTTCCGGATCGCCGGCGACTACAGCCTCAGGGGGCGCGCGGAACAGATCCGCTGCCCCACGCTGGTGGCCTGGGCGGAAGGCGATCCGATCGCGCGCTTCGCGGTGCAGCTGCATGACGCGCTGCAGTGTCCTAGGACCCTCGTGCGCTTCACCACAGCCGAAGGCGCCGGCGGCCATTGCGAGGAAATGGCGCGTTCACTGTTCCATCAGCGTGCTTACGACTGGCTGGAGTCCGTGTTCAGCAGCCCTGCGCCCGGATGAGCGAGCTTGCCCATTGCCGCGAATCCGTGGTGTATCTTGCACTCTGGTCTGATCCGCGCATGGATCTCAGGCAGCCAGGGTGTTTGGCTGTGATTGGAGCATTTTGGCGGCACACTTACCAAATTGCCATTTCAACCCGAGCCACTAGCAGCAAGACAATTATACATTTCATGCCATTCAAGGTATTATCTCATGACCATCTAAACATAACAATCAATAGGCTCGACTGCTGACGTTCAGCATCAGCCGTGGCGCGGAGCGACGTCCGCTCGATCCTGTCGTTACCCATTTCACTATATTTTTCTATTTCGATTCCGCTAATCGGAAGATGCAATCCATACTCATAGCTTCGCCAACTCTACCTTGAGGTTCTTTATTGCCTGAATCGTCCTGATCAGTTCCGTTTTGATCTCATGCCGCTCCGTGTTGTAGTGGCTGAAGGCGTTGAGCACAAGCGGGCGATAGGTTTCGATATCGGCTTGGGTGGTCGCAGGCAAGTCACCTTTGACGACTCTCCAAAAGTCTTCCGTTTTGTAATCCTTCAGCTTGGTTTTGAAGGTAACGGCTTTACTTTTGCGCTCGCAATGGATGCGAATCAGCTTTTCAAAAGCGGATCGGGCGTAGACCGCAGCAGCTTTGTAATCGCAACGATTCAGATGCGCCTCTGCCTTGGCAAAGAAATCCGTACCATCCATGATGAAAGGCGTTTCCGCGCCATCTGCGCAAGCTTGAGCATAAAACTCTAGGGTTTTCCAGTCCGCCATCTTCTGCTCAAGAAAGCCCCGTGCATGCTCGAACCATGGCTTGTCATAGGTGGTGATGAAGACCTGGTACTCGGGGAATTCGTTATCAAGAATGGTGAGCAGCGGCAGCCGGTTGGCGATGTCAAGGCCGATGAAGATGTCGTCCAGAAACAGCACCTTGCAGGGGATGCCCTGCACATGGCGCTTGATCATGACCAGATAGATGGAGATGGCAATGGCCGAAAGCCGCGCCTCGTTCAGAAACAGGTGGGGTTTGTCGATGGCCTTGCCCGCGTAGCTGAGTTCGACCCGCACCTGAGCGCCATTCAGCCGCAAGTAATCATCGGTCGGCCGCACCTGGGCAAAGCGCAGTTGCAAGGCCAGATTGTGGCTGAAGTAGTCAAGGAACGGCTGGGCGTGCCTGAGAATATATTCCGGACTTTCCGGCTTGAACAGCTCGCCGAAGGCCTCGTTGAAGGCCTTGATCGCCGCGTTGACATCCCCCTTCTTCTTGTTGATCGGGTATTCCTTGCCGGTGCTGCGGGCAATCGTCTCTTCGACATCGGCCCAAAGTTCGCCCAGCTCCTTGCCGCGGGTCAGCGAGTATTTGAAATGCTTGAGCACCCCCTTGACCAGCAGGTCGAACAGATTGATTTCTTCATCCTTTTTCAGGTGGTGGATGGCGAGCAGGTGCTTGTAGGTAAGAAAGCTCTTGAGTCTGTTGCCGTCGCGGATGCTGGTGTCACTGGGGTCGCGGGCATCATTGATCGCGGCATTGAACAAATAGGACTTTTTCTTGTTCTGCCTTTGGTGATTCGGCTTGAAGGTGACCCTGACGGCGGTCTTGCCTTCTTTCCCAGCCGGGACGAAGACATTCTCCAAGTTCGTGAGGTCAATATCCTCCATGGAGGACTGAAAGAAATCCTTCAGTGCGTAATAGAGCGAACTCTTGCCGCTGCCATTCTCGCCGTAGATGAAGGCATTCTTGCCGCCGACCTCAATTTTGTGGGTGCCGAGGAAGGCTTTGTAGTTGGTGATTTCGATGGTCTGGATTCTCATTCGAGGACTGTCAAGTACCCATCTATTTTGAAGCCGACATGGCACAGCTTCCCGGCATCAACCAGCTTGGCGATGGCCCGTTCAACGGCGCAAACAGACTTCCCAATGGTGGACGCCACCTCGGCCAGGGTGGAACGCGGCGTTCTCCGGAGGTCAGCCATGATCAGGTCGGGTGTGTTGACCAGCATTTCTACCTGCGTTTTTCCCAGGCATTCGGTCAAAAGCAGTTCTTTCCACGTGTGGTGCACTGTTGCGGTGAACAGGCAACCGTCGTGGACATCGGCAAAGTCGATAGCGGTCCATTTCTCCAGCGCCCGTCTGATGCGCGAACCCAGGCCAAGCTAAGGCATCAGCCATTTGGTAACAGAGGACACCAGAATCCTGTTGCGGATATTCGAGTTTCTGGCTCGAATCTTCTCCACCGTCAGGTTGTTGGGCAGGTGGCCGGGGCTGATGATCTCGATGCGGTTGTCGAAGGCTAACAGGCGGATCGGAGCGCTGACCAGATAATCCTGGTGCACCAGGGCGTTGACCAGCAGCTCCCCAAACAGCACTTCGAGGGTCTCAGGCAAGCCCGGCGCATTCACTCCGCGCCCGGCCTGTACCTTGTGCAGGTTGGGCATGACAAAGGCCAATGTCACCTCAAAGGGTTTCGGAAGCAGTCCGGAAAAGTCCTCCGTGTCGATATAGTCGGTGGTGTGGATGTTGTTGCCGGGGTAGCGGATCGTCTTGACCACGAACTGAGGCACGATACACTTCAGCTGTTCGACGAAAAGCAGCATCCCGGCCAGATTCAGATTGCCTCCATCAGAGGCAAGGTTCATGTTCTGCAATAGCCGGGTCAGGACGGCGGGGGAATAGGGGTACTCCTGCTTGTGGATTTCGCGCAGGAAGTCGCGAAAGCGGAACTTGTCCAGCTTGTCGATCCCTGCCTTGGTAGGCAGCTCGTCGGCGCGGAACTGGTTGGTGAGCTGAAACAGGCGGCACAGCTCTTCATAGGAGTTCACCCGCCGCTTGTCGGCTCCGGCCTTGAGCCAGATCACCCCGTTCTTGTCGAAATAGGGCTTGTCGATTCCCTTTGGCACGGTTCGCACGAAAAGATGCGGCCGTTGTCCAATGCCAGGTTCCCGGTCTGTACCGCCAGCGGGCTGCGCACCAGTTGTCTGGAGGCATTACTGAGGTGCTGATTGATGCGGGCCACATCCTGCTGCGAAAGCCCCGGCGTCGCACCGTTATCGGACACGCCGATAAAGATGGTGCCGCCATGGGTATTGGCAGGGGCCGTCATCTCCAAGGGCTGGGAATCGCCAATATTCACATCCGCCTTGAACTGGCGGGTGGAATCTTCGCCGAGGGCAACTTCCTTGGTCAGCTCCTTGAGATTCATCGCTTCAACGCCTCGCGGATGGTGTGCACCACCTCGACGCTGTCCAGGGTTTCGATGATGTTGCGCACCGGGTGGCGGGGGTCGTAGAGGCGGTCGAACTCGCGCTGAATAATGGCGAGTTTTTCCTCAGAGCTCTGTGCGTCGGTGATGGGGGCCAGTTTGCCGAGGTGACGGAGGATGTCTTTTCCGGCGGCTATGAGTTCGGCTGGGAAGTAGAGTTCGTAGACCAATCCGTGGACTAGTTGCTCGAAAAACTGAGCAACCAATTTATGATTAGTACGGTTTAGACTAAGTATAAACTCAACTAACATCGATATAACCTCTTGCACACTGGTATCAGCTATAACAAGTGGGATTTTCCCAACACCATTCTCGAAATATTCAAGAAGGTTATTGCCAGTTTTTTTACCTATGAATCTATATCTGAACGTAGCCACCTCAGAGTTAAGCAAAGCTAGCGTGTATTTAAAATTGACTGTTTTGCTAGTGTTGAATATCACCGTTGTATTAGTAAGGCCTATGAAATCATTTGTGTCATCCAGGCAAAACCTATTCTCAGGCGCGCGATATGAACACCATATCTTTTCGTTAGCATAAAGATCTTTATGCATTGGGAAGGTAAAGTTCCACCATTTTGCAGTTTTCCGCCTTCTTTTATCCGCTCGGCCAGAAAGCTCATTCTTGTAATAAGTCAAATGATCCTTTACTGGTTTTGGAATGTCCTCGAAATGATCAATATCTTCGATGTAGAGGATCCATTCTTTAGGTGGTTTTGATGTGTATTTTTCAATGATTCCTCCTGTAATTCTCTTTTTGATGCACTCTGAAGGAAATTCTTTTGGGTATTCTTTGAAGACAAATGCATTGTTGTAACCGGTTTGCATTCCGCTGCCGATTTTATATTTTTCAAAAAGCCTTGGATTGTTTCCGTCAATGGATTTAATGATCGGCCAGAGCTTAGCATCTGCTAGCGTGAAGCCATCAGCGTTCCAATCATTAGCAACAACGTAGTTGCTCTCTTGGGCCATTAGCGTTAGAAGCTCATCATCCTTGTAGGTCTCTTTCTGTAGATTTAAGTAACTTGGCTGGGCTCCTCTTCTACGCAAAAGACTAATCGCTGTTGTTATGCTTGCCTCTTTGAATGCCATGTAGTTTTCAAAGTTTATGATTCTGCGTATCCAGTCGCCTTCAAGAAGGAAGGTTCTAAGTTTTTTTGCTTTCTCGGCGTTAAGGAAGGCATTCGATGTGATAAGCACAACTAATCCAGATGAGATCCTGCACCCTCTTTCGAAGAAATAAAAAAGGATGTCGCTTTTATCCATATAGACTTTGTAGTTCTTCTTCAAGAACTCCTGAATGGGGGACTTGGCTCCGAATGTATCTATATTAAAATACGGCGGGTTGCCGATGACCACATCGAACCCGCCCTTCTTGTGCCAGATTTCGGAGAACATCAGCCGAAAATCGAAATCCACCTGATGGCCGAACACCTGCTTTGAATTGGCCAGCCGTTCCTGAATCTGGATGTCAATCTGTGTCTTAAGCGCAGCCTTCTTGTCGTTATCCGTTTCGGCAAAGAATTGCTTTTTCAAGGCTTCAAGCTGTGCAAAGGCCGGGCTGGTCCAGTTTTCCGGGAATCCAACCAGCGAATCCCCCCGCACGATCTTGTAATCGAGGTTGGGGAGCGCGGCGATGGTGCCGTAGTCCTCCTCGTCCACAATCAGCGACAGCCACAACCGCAGCCGGGCAATATCAATCGCCGAGGCGTCGATATCGACGCCGTAGATCGATTCGGCAATGGCATGGCGCTTCAGGTCGTAGGCGCTCCGATTGTTGCCGGTGTGCGGAGCTAGGGCCTGTCGGGCACCCACGATCTCGTGCAGCAGCCCCACCGGAAAGGCCCCGGAGCCGATGGCCGGGTCGCACACCTTGATATCGGCCAGGGAGTCGTCGATGGCATTGGCGTGTTCACGCACCGATTCGGGAAGCTGGAATTTATAATCCTTCGTTTCCTTGCCCTTGCTGAGCACTCGGGTGTCGTTCTCCAGCGCTAAATGGCCTTTGCGGATCAGGGTTTCAATGTCCGCTTTCGGTACCTTGATGTCCTGATGCTCAGAGCTCAGCTTGAGTTGCCCCTTGCTTGTGGTGTTGGCCAGCAGGCTGGTTTGGGGCGAGTCGAGCTCTTCGTAGCTGGTGGGGTAGGTGTTGAGCCGGTTGTCCAGATAATGAATCAGGCTCTCCTGACACATGTAATGAACGATCTCGCGCGGGGTGTAGAAGGCACCCTTGGATTTGCGCTCGGTGATCTCCAGCATGTTCTCGAAGACCTTGCCCAGCATTTCGGGATCGACGGCCACCTCTTTATCAAGCGGTTCGTCTTCCTTGATGGTGAAGTTATAGCGGTCGAAGACATCAAGGATGCCGGTGCCGACATCGCCGGCCCTAGTCTTCTCATCGTTATGGAACAGGCTGTTGGGAATCTCGATATTGACTTGACGCCAGTCGTAATCGGATTCGAACAGGCCACCGTTGAGAAACGGTACCCGGCACTGGAAGCGGTCGTAGTAACCGGGGTCGTCCTGTTTATCGCGCTTGCAGGCAAGCGCCTCGTAGAAGAGATATTGCAGGAAATCGCGAAAATAGTTGCCGCCTACTTGTTCGGACTGCTGGTAGCGTTCACGCAGAAAGCGCCTGGAGCCTTCGCCCCAGGCCTTGCCTTTGGCTGCGCCCAGCCAGCCTTTTTTCTGCAGGAAGTAGAGGAAGACGATCTGGCCCAGCAGCTTCTTGGCGAAGCGACTGACCGCCTGGTCGGTCTCTTCATTGCTAGCTTGCCTGAACCATGTCTGTTTCTTGAGTTGTTCGGCCAGCTTCTGGAACAGCGCCTTGTACTGGTCGAAAAATTCGTCAGTGATCTTTTCGATGGAGAAGGCCGCCTCGATCTCCTCGACTTTCGGGTCGGCGTAGTCCATCTCCAGGACCGGCAGCAGCTGTCTGCAGGCGGTGTGGCTGTTTTCGTGCTGGCCGACCAGATAGGAGTAACGCCGCGCCGGGGTCAGCTCCTGCTTGAGTTTGACCTTGCCCTTGTCATCCTGGTAGGCCTCGTGCTCGATCTTGACGAAAGAGAAACGCCAGTCCGCCCCATGATCATCCTGGGCATAGAAGGCGATCAGCGACGCCTCTTTTTCGAACTGCTTGAGACGGTTGACGGCAAAGTTGCGCAAGGATGAGCGGGCGCGCTCCAGCTTGGCGAGGGATTTGACCTCCACCACCAGCAGATCAAGCTGGTTGCCGTCGGGGTCGACATACTTGCCGATGCGCCAGTACTGGTTGACGTGCTGCTTGAAGGCATCGGGGATGTAGTTGCCGGTGTAGTGCCCGCTGCGATCTTCGTAATGGTTAAGCAGGTTGCGGACAAAATGCCGGTAGCTCTCCAGATCGAAGCTCTGGGAGAAAAGCCGCTGGATCAGCTTGTGTGCCTGATTTTTATCCATGCCTTACTTCCCCCCTGCGGCTATCTGGCAGCCGGAGAGAATGATCTCTCGCCGTGCGCCGCTGGCGCGTTGGGGCTGTGCATTCCCCTCATCAACGGCGCGGATGTGCTTGCGCAGGATAGCGAGCAGCTCCAGCGGATCGAGGGTTTTTTCGAAGGCTTTCTTGATGGTCTGGGCGGTCTTTTTCGCCATCAGGCCCTGGGCGATCATCTTGCGCACGCCATCGAGGAACTCCTCGTCGGCATCGGTGAATTTCTTGCAGCTGCGGAACACCTTGTCCTTCAAGCGCTTTTCGATATAGCTGGCATTGGAGCGGCCGCCGCCGGGGGCGGCTGGTTCTTCTTCCTGCACGGAATCCAAAGCAAATCGCTGCTTGTTCATCTCCAGCCAGTGGTAATACTCCTTCGGAATGGAGTGCCTAGGGGTGTCGGGCAGACAGGCAAGCAGGTTGACCGCCTCGATAAAGGTGATTTCGCCACTTTCGCCCTCCTGGGTGCAGTAGAACTTTTTCAAGGGGCCGATACGGAAGAAGCTGACCAGCTGGTTCGCCCCCAGCCCTTCGACGCTCCGCCCGGAGCGGGCTTTTTTCGGCAGGCGCTTGATCTTCTCGAACAGCTCCGGTTGTTCATCCCGCAGAGTGCGCATCAGCTCTAGGTATTTCAGTTCGGAATCGCCTTCTTCCTCTTCACCGGTATAAATCTGCTTTCGGTTCAAGGTCTCGAACAGCTCCTGGCTCCCGATCTCCTCGCCGTCGGAGAGGTATTTGGCGTCTTCACCGAGAATGTCGTGGAACATCTGGATCTTGTTGGTGACATTGGCTTCGAGCCCGAGGTGGACGTCAGCCTGGGTGGTCGGGAAGAAGTTGTAGATGAAGATATCGGGATGCACCGTGCCGAGGCGATTGACGCGCCCGGCGCGTTGCAGCACGCGGGTCGGGTTCCAGGGGAGGTCGTAGTTGATCAGCACGTTGCCCCTGTGGAGATTAATCCCCTCGGAGAGAACATCAGTGGTGATCAGGATGCGCAGGTTCTCGTCATATTCCTTCTGGTTGGGGTCGAAGGCGGCATTGATGAGGTCACGGGCCAACGCAGGATTATGGGTGACGGCGGGATAACCGGCACGTCCGCCCTGGCTGCTGAAGAACATGACCCGGCCCGGATACTGCCGGTTAAGTTCGTCAAACAGGTAATCACCGGTCTCCTTCGATTCCGTAAAGACGACCAGACGCTCTTTCAATGCGCGATCCGTTTTTAACTGCTTGGAGAAGGCATCCAGCTTGGGGTCCTCACCGACGTGTTTCCAAAGCGCCTCAACCTGCCGAAGCAGTTCCAGGTCGTGATGAAGGTCAGGGCCAAAGTCGCCGCGAAAATCCTCGGCTGCGTATTTGACGGCTTTCTCCTCTTCGACATATTTTTCCAGCACATCAATGTCGTCATTGTCGAGCAGATCGTACACATCGACATGCTTGCTGATATAAACGGTGCCGCCTTCGTACATGCCGATAAACCGCTCGTAGGATTCGATGAAGCGTCGGATGCTTTTACGGAATGCATAAAAACTGCTTTCCAGCCGCTTGATCAGAATCCCCTTCATGAAGCCGCCGACGTTGCGCTGCTGCTGGCGTTCGAATTCGGAAAGCTGCTTGCTGCCGGAGTAGTAAAGCAGCGGAATATAACGTGCATGACGGAAATTCTGAAGCAGACCAATGGTCTGGTTGAAGGTTGCCTCCAGCTCACCTTCAAATTCGTAGATGATTCGGCGGGGGTCCTGAACTTCGGGGAAAAAGAGTCCCTGGCTTTCGGTGTCTTTTTTGAAGTACGTCATGACATCGGATCGGGTACGGCGAACCATGACTTGCTTTAGGATACGTTCGCGGATTTCGCGCGAGACCGATTTAATGGCCTCCTTGTATGCTGGATCGGTTCGGTCCAGCCCTTTGAAACGGCCGCGCAGTGAAGCGAAGAAGCGCTCCAAGTTCGGGATGCCGGGAATGGTCGAGTTCTTGGGCACCTGGAACAGCTTGAGCTGGGCAATGATATCGTCGATGGTGTTGTTCAGTGGTGTGGCCGTTACCAAGATGACCTTTTTCCCTCGGCAGATGTCGTGCAGATCGGCGTAGGAACGGGTCCGCTCGTTGCGGAAGCGGTGCGCCTCGTCAACGACCACATAGTCAAACCGATCAAGGCCGAATTTAATCACCTTCTCCAGTTTGCCGAGCGACTCGACCCGCGCCGGTACGCGGAAATCGTGCAGGCTCTCTTCCCAGTAGCTTTTCAAAACCGGCGGGCAGATGACCAGAGCTCGCCCTTTGAGCTGTTGCAGCAGTTGCGCGGCGATAAAGGTTTTGCCCAAACCGACGACATCTGCCAGGAAGACCCCATTGTGTTCCTTGAGCTTTTTGATCGCCTGCTGTACCGCCTGCTGCTGGTATTGCAGCAACATGAATCCTTCGGGGAGGAAAACTTCGATATCGTCTTGAAGGTTGATATCTTCCTGCAGGTACTCATAAATCAGCTTTAAATAGAGTTCGTAAGGGGTGATAGAGTCATTGAGCCAGGTTTTATTCTGCACCGCGTCGACAAAATCGTCGGAGATGTCGACAGACTGCCGCCACAAGTCTTCAAACTGCTCTAGGGCGTACTCAACATCCCGGCGCTGCCGAAGCTCAACGTTGAATTCGCGGTTGGCAACCAGGCCGGAATAGGAAAAGTTACTCGACCCGGTTACGACAAATCCATAATCACGGTCATCCGGAGCAAAACGGCCGATGTAAACCTTGGCGTGGATATTTCTGGACGGGAAGGCCCTGATTTCCAGTTTCCGCCCATTGCCGCCTAGGTTGCGGTCATTGGCTGAATCGGCACATTCCGTTTTCAGGAACTCAATAAACTTCTTCAGCCCCAGTTCGAGTTTGTCATCTGCCTCTTCTGACTGTTCGATCTCTTCGATCAGGTTCTGCTGAAACTGATCTTTGGCGCTTTTATGGGATTCAAAATCCAGAACAGTTTGGCTTCGGTAGGCGTGAATGGCCCGGTTCGACTCATCGTCTATCCCCAAGCCTACAAGGATACGGGTCTTCTCCACCGGCTCGATACTGTCATAAAGCTGATAAAAACCACTGGCGCGAAAATAGCCGACCAGAACATCAAAAAGATGCGTATCCGCCAGTGTAGCCTTGAAGCGATCCAGCAGGGTCTGGTTCGACCCATTCGTAAAGAACGTGAGGTCGGTATGTTGGCTATTCATCGCATTCTTCCATAATCGCTTCTCATCTCAGCTCTCACTTTGCTGATCCCCATCTTCGGAAATGGCCACTTGTTTATGACGGTTCCGATAACCACCCAAAAGGCAGGCTCTCAGCCGCTTAAGAAGAAGCTGCAGCGCCGGCAATTCCCCCGGAACCTCTCCACCGCAGGCCCTGAGCGCCATGGCCCCGTCCCAGACTGGCGATTTAGTCGGACCCGATAACCAACTGTTCATCCCCTCAAACCTTCGCCAGCGTCACCCTTTCAGGCTGGTGCTGGTACTTGCCCTGGCGGTCGTTGTAGGTGGTGGCGCAGGGGTCGCCCTCGAAGAACAGCAGCTGGCAGATGCCTTCGCCGGCGTAGATGCGGCAGTCGGCGCCGGAGGAATTGCTGAACTCCAGGGTGAGGTGGCCCTCCCAGCCGGCTTCGGCGGGGGTGGTGTTCACGATGATGCCGAGCCGCGCATAGGTGCTCTTGCCCAGGCAGATCACGGTGATGTTCGACGGCACCTTCATCTTCTCCAGCGCCACCCCCAGTCCGTAGGAATGGGCCGGCAAAATGAAAAATTCGCCGTCCCCATCCCTGTGCATCGGCGCCGGCTCCAGGTTCGCCGGATTGAACCGCTTCGGGTTCATCACCGTGCCCGGCACGTGGCGGAAGATCAGGAACTCCTTCGGCGACAGCCGCAGGTCGTACCCGTAGGACGAGCACCCGAAGCTCAGCACCGGCCCGGTCCGGCCCTCCGGATCTAGGTGGCGCACCAGCGTCGGCTGGAACGGCTCCAGCATTCCGGCCGCGGCCTGTTCGTTGATCCAGTGGTCGTTCTTGAGCATGGCGTCAGCCGCCGCGGCGCAACTGGGTGACCTGATCGGCCATCGCCATCAGGCTGGCCGGCATCGAGGGGCCCGTCAGGATGACATCCAGATGGGCCGGCCGCTGTTCAAGCGCCTCGATCACCGCCTCGGCGCTCAGATAGCCCAGGGCAATCGCCAGACCCAGCTCATCGAGCACCAGCAGATCCAGATCCCCCTTCAGCAGCCGCTCGCGGCTCACTTCCCACACCTCCGCCACCGCTTCGAGCGCCTCCTCGGCCGTGGCCCCCTCCTCCCCTTGCGAGCCCGGCGGCCCATCGAGGCAGTGGGGCGTGCCCGGCCGCAGCCACTCCAGCCGGCCGCACAGCGTCAGGCTGCCCGCCGGCCCCTGCTCCACGCCCCCCTTGAGGAACTGGCTCACCAACACCCGGCTGCCCAGCCCGGCGCTGCGCAGGGCCTGGCTGAACACCGCCGCGAAGCTGCCCCGGAACGGCGCCGTGTGGATCTGCAGCAGCCCCTCCGGCTGGCTCACCAGCCGCAGCGGCGGCACCAGGGCCAGCGGCTCCGGGCGCGCCGGGGCGGCCGTGCGCCGGGGGTGGCCGGGGTCGATGAGGCTGGCGGTCATGGACACCCCACGGAAGCGTTGGTGTGAAAGGTCCGGACGGATCGCCCCGGCCGCTCACCTCCCGAATGTAGCGGCCCTCGCCAGCCCGGCACACCATCGGTAGTGGCTGGGAACAGACGTACCACCGGCGGCGCCTACGCTGGCTCGGCTCCGCCAAAGGCCGCGTGACCACTCCCGCCGACGCCCCCCGCAACGACGGCCGCGCCGCCGACGCCCTGCGCCCGGTGGCCGTCGACTGGGACCCGATGGGCTTCGCCCTCAGCTCGGTGCTCTTCGCCGCCGGCCGCACCCGCGTGCTCTGCAGCGTCTGCCTCGATCCCGAGGTGCCCCGCTGGCGGAAGGGCTCCGGCAGCGGCTGGCTCAGCGCCGAATACCGCCTGCTGCCCGCCTCCACCCCCAGCCGCCAGGGCCGCGAGCTGATGAAGCTCTCCGGCCGCACCCAGGAGATCCAGCGGCTGATCGGCCGCAGCCTGCGGGCCGCCCTCGACCTGGAGGCCCTCGGCGAGCGCACCCTGCTGGTCGACTGCGACGTGCTCCAGGCCGACGCCGGCACCCGCACCGCCTCGATCACCGGCGCCTGGATCGCCCTGGCCGCCGCCCTGGAGCGCCTCCAGCACCAGGGCGTGCTGGCCGCCTCGCCCCTGCGCCAGCAGGTGTCGGCCGTGTCGGTGGGGCTGGTGGACGGTGTGGCCCTGCTGGATCTGGACTACTCCGAGGATTCCCGCGCCGAGGTCGACCTCAACGTGGTGATGGACGAGCAGGGCCGGCTGCTGGAGATCCAGGGCACCGCCGAGGGCGCCCCCTTCTCCCGCTCCCGCCTCGACGCCCTGCTGGATCTGGCCGAACCGGGCCTGCGGGACCTGCAGGAGGCCCAGCGCCAGGCCCTGGCTGTGGCGCCAGGCACCACGACCGGCTAAAGAGTGTCATTGGCTACATGGATCGGCCAGACCGATCCATAGGTTCAT
Source organism: Cyanobium gracile UHCC 0139 (assembly GCF_034931325.1). Taxonomy (GTDB): domain Bacteria; phylum Cyanobacteriota; class Cyanobacteriia; order PCC-6307; family Cyanobiaceae; genus Cyanobium; species Cyanobium gracile_B. Next base: position 161,923 of record NZ_JAYGHX010000004.1, read on the forward strand.
CACCAATCGCCACGCCTTGATGGTCGGCGCTACGCGTGGCTTCAGCCGCTACCCCAGCAGCCCTTCCAGCGGATCCCCCGGCTCCGTGACCCCCATGGGCGCCCCCGGCGCCCTGGCCACCACCTTGCTGGACGTGATCCGCGGCCTGGCCGGCAGCAGCGTCGAGACCATCGAGCGCGGCAAGACGATCTTTTTCCCCGGCGACCCGGCCGAGCGCGTCTACCTGCTGCGGCGCGGCGCCGTGCGCCTCTCGCGTGTCTACGAGTCGGGCGAGGAGATCACCGTGGCCCTGCTGCGCGAGAACAGCCTCTTCGGAGTGCTCTCCCTGCTCACCGGCCAGCGCTCCGACCGCTTCTATCACGCCATCGCCTTCACCCGGGTGGAGATGGTCACGGCCCCGGCCACCTCGGTGCGGCGCGCCATTGAGCAGGACGCCAGCGTCGGCCTGCTGCTGCTCCAGGGCCTCTCCTCCCGCATCCTCCAGACCGAGACCATGATCGAGACCCTCACCCACCGGGACATGTCCTCCCGGCTGGTGAGCTTCCTGCTCGTGCTCTGCCGCGACTTCGGCGTTCCCGGCGCCGAGGGGATCACCATCGACCTGCGCCTCTCCCACCAGGCCATCGCCGAGGCGATCGGCTCCACCCGAGTCACCATCACCCGCCTCCTTGGCGACCTGCGCAACGACGGCCTGGTCCAGATCGACCGCAAGAAGATCACCGTCTTCGACCCCATCGCCCTGGCCAAGCGGTTCAGCTGATCGGGCGGCCCCAGCCGGGTGCCGTGAGGCCACCGGCAGGGATACTTGGTGGATCGCGGAACCGGGGCTCGGAAGGTGTCGGGTTGGCTGCTGATCCTCGCGCTCCTGGTGCTCGGCGGAGTGCTCTCCACCCTGGGCGACCGGCTCGGCAGCCGCGTCGGCAAGGCGCGCCTCAGCCTGTTCAACCTGCGGCCCCGCAAGACCGCCGTGGTGATCACGGTGCTCACCGGCAGCCTGATCAGTGCCGTGTCGCTGGGGCTGATGCTGCTGGTGAGCGAGCGCCTGCGGGTGGGGCTCTTCGAGCTCGACCAGATCCAGGACCGCCTGCGGGACAGCCGCGCCGCCCTCAAGCGCAATGAAGGCGAGCTGACCCGCACCCGGGGGGAGCTGGAGCGCAGCCGCCTCGATCTGATCACCGCCGAGCGGCGCCGTGACCAGGCCCTGGCCAGCCAGCGCCGCGCCCGCGACCAGCTGCTGGCCGCCGAGCGCCGCGTCGACACCCTGCGCCGCGAGCTCCAGCCCCTGCAGGCCGAGCGCGCCCGGCTGGAGGCCGAGCGGGCCCGGCTCAGCCGGGAGGTGCAGGGCCGGGACGCCGAGATCCGCCGCACCGAGGCCGAACTGGCCAATGTGCGCCGTCGCATCGCCGCCGGCGAGAAGGAACTCAAGGACCTGGAAACCAACGTCATCGCCCTGCGCCGCGGCGATGTGGTGATCGCCAGCGGCCAGCCCCTGGCCACCGCCAAGGTGCAGCTGCAGCGGCCCGACCAGGCCCGCCAGGTGATCGATGCCCTGCTGCAGGAGGCCAACCGGGCCGCCTTCCAGCAGCTGCTGCCCGGCCAGCCCCCCAACCGCCAGATCCTGCTGGTGCCCCGCAGCGACATCCTCCGGCTCGAATCGCTGCTCGCCACCCCGGGCGTCTGGGTGGTCAGCATCCGTTCGGCCGCCAACGTGCTGCGGGGCGAGGCCCAGGTGTTGGCCTTCCCCGACCTGCGCCCCAACCGCCAGGTGGTGGAGCAGGGTGAGGTGCTCTCCCGCACCGCCCTGGAGCCCGACGTGCGCGAGATCGACGCCGTCCGCAGCCGCCTCAACCTGCTGCTGGCCGCCGCCTTCGCCAAGGCCCAGCGCCAGGGCACCCTGGTCAACGGCCTCCAGTTCGATGCCGCCGGCTTCAACGCCCTGGCCCGGGAACTCAGCGAGCGCCCCGCCGGCGTCACCGCCAACCTCGAGGCGGTGGCCCTCCAGAACGCCGACACCCCCGACCCGATCGGGGTGGAGCTGCGCTGGCTCCGGCCGGGTGGCGCCGGAGCCACCCGGCCGGGACGGCCGTGACCACCGCTCCTTTGGCGGGCCCGGGCCCCCTGGCGGGCCTCGATCCCGGCCGCAGCAAATGCGGCCTGGTGCTCACCGACCCCGAGCGCCGCGAGATCCGTGAGGCCCTGGTGCTGCCCCCGGAAGCGGCCTGGGAGCGGCTGGAGCGGTGGCACCGCCAGCAGGGCCTGGCGGCCGTGGTGATCGGCGACGGCACCGGCAGCGGCCCCTGGCGGCGGCGCCTGGAGCCCCTGCTGCCGGTGGAGCTGGTGGATGAGCGCGGCACCACCCTGGCGGCGCGGCGCCGTTACTGGCAGCTGTTCCCTGCCCGGGGCTGGCGGCGGCTCCTGCCCCTGGGCCTGCGCCAGCCCCCCCGCGATTACGACGACGTGGTGGCCCAGCTGCTGCTGGAGCGGCGCCTGGGATGGGAGCTGATCAGAACGACGCCCGCACCGTGAACACGTAGTCGCCGCCGGGTTCGAGCTGGTAGTCGGCCTTGAGCAGGAAGCGCAGCAGGGCGTCCTGGATCAGGGCGCGCCCCAGGGACGGCTCCACCTGCAGCTCGCCCCGATCAAAGGCCCAGCGGAAGCGCCACTGGAAGCTGCCGGCGCTGATCTCCCCCTCCAGCAGGCAGGGGCTGAAGCTCTGGCGCAGCACCCGCAGCTGGGCGGTGGTGGCGGGAAGGCGGCTCACGGGAGGCGGGGGCTGCGGCGGGTGGCGGGGGTGGCGTCGGTGTCGATCGATGCTCTCAGGATGGCGGCGGATCGGCACGAAAACTGTTCAAACGGTTGGCCGCCTTCTCCAGCCCCACCCGCCGGATCAGGTCGATGCCCGCCTCCACCTCCTCCAGCACCGTCTCCAGCACCGGCCGGTCGGCGGCGGAGAACTTGCCCAGCACATGGGACACCGTGCGGGCCCGGCGCTCCTCGGGGGTCTCGCCCGGCGCACCAATGCCGATCCGCAACCGGGCAAAGGACTCACTGCCCAGGTGGGCGATGGTGCTGCGCAGGCCGTTGTGCCCCCCGGCGCCGCCCGCGGCCCGCACCCGCAGGCGCCCGAGGGGCAGGTCCATGTCGTCCACCAGCACCAGCATCTGGGCGGGCTCAAGCCGGAACCAGTCGAGGGCGGCGCGGATCGAGCGGCCGCTGTCGTTCATGAAGGTCTGGGGCATCAGCAGCCGCAGCCGCCTCTCCCCCTGGCCGGTCTCGGCCAGCAGCCCGTGCAGGCGGCCCTGGTTGCGAAAGCTGGCGCCGCCGGCGCGGGCCAGCCGCTCCAGCACCATGAAGCCGACGTTGTGGCGGGTGTCGGCGTAGCGGGGGCCGGGATTGCCCAGGCCCACCAGCAGTTGCAGATCCAACGGATGGCCGTCCTCAGCTGGCGGGGCCGTTGGAGGGTGCGGCGCTCTCCTCGACCACCGCCGCCGGCGTTGCCGCGTCAGCAGCGGGCGTGATCGCGGCGGGTTCGGCCGCAGGCGGCACGGCGGCAGGGGGACCAGAGATGTCGATGGGCTGCTCGGTGCCCACGGCCGTGCGGAACTCCTTCTCGAACTCCTGCGAGGCCGACTGGAAGCCGCGCAGGGTGCGCCCCAGGGTCTTGCCGAGCTCGGGCAGCCGCTTGGGTCCGAAGACCAGCAGTCCGATGGCGGCGATCACCGCCATCTCGGGCAGACCGATGCCGAAGATGTTCATGGACAGGGGGCGAGAGGAATCAGCCGACGCCGTTCCAGTTGACGTTGATGCCCTCAAGCAGCAGGGACTTGTTGTACAGCTGCAGGATCACCAGCAGGAACACCAGGAAGAGGAGCATGAACACGCCCATCACGGGGGTGGTACCCCAGCCGGGCACCACCTTTCCGTACTCGGAGTTCAGGGGGCGCAGCAGGTTTCCCAGACGGGTGCGTTGGGCCATGGCAGCTCGGACCTCTCGGGCACGGAATCGCGGTGCTTACTGTAAGGGTCTTGCCGGCCGCACCGAGTTGGGCTGTCGAGAGTTGTGACGGAAGCCCCCCGGCCCCGCGACCCCTCCCCCGCCTGAGACCCCTCCATGGATCCCGCCGCCAGCACCTCCCCCGCCCTCTCCGTGGCCCTCGCGGTCCTCGCCGTGCTGCTGGCCCTCACCGGTTTCGGGGTGTACACCGCCTTCGGGCCGCCGTCCAAGGGCCTCACCGACCCCTTCGACGATCACGACGACTGAGCCGTCGCGCTCCCCGCCGGCCCTCGCCCCAGCCGCCAGTGCCCCAGCTGCCACGGTCCCAGCGCCAGGGGTTCGGGCCCTTCGCCGGGCGGATCCTCCCGCTCACCAGCCACCAGAGGCTGGCCCAGGGCATCGCAGGCCCCCAGCACGCTCCAGTGCGGGCCGGGTGAGAAGCGCCGCCGGCAGGGCCCCAGGTTCTGGACGCTGAGGAGTACGTCGCCCGCCTCCACCTCACTGCCATTCACCGCGCGGTCTGCTTCGGTGCCGTCCTCTGCCGGCAGGGGCCGCAGGGCCACCAATTGCAGGTCCTCGCCGAGGGAGGGGAACAGCGTTTCGGCCGGCTCCCCAGCGCCCGCGCCGCCGGCCGCTGCCATCGGCCGGCACCAGAGCGGCTCCCGCAGCCGGGTGGCCTGCTGGGGCGCGGCGGCCGCCCGCCAGCCGCCGGGGCAGGGCAGCAGGGCCAGCCGCTGGCGCTGCCAGCCGTTGTCGGCGCCGGGATCGGGCCAGGTGGGCGCCCGCAGCAGCGACACCCCCAGGCGCTCCGCCGTCCCCGACACCCCCTGGGGGCCATCCAGCAGCAACGCCAGCCCATCGCCGCGGCCGGGGCCCACCGCGGCCATCCAGCTGATGGCGCTCACCTCCCAGCGGGCCCGCTCCCGGGCGGTGCGGGCCGTGGCCGGCCGCTCGATCACCCCGCCGGCGGTGTCGGCCGCCCAGCGGCAGGCCGGATCGGCCAGGGGAATCTCCAGCCGCAGCAGCTCGTGGCGCTGCCGCCACTGGGTGCCCAGCACCAGCTCCAGCCAGGGGCTGCCCGCCAGCAGGCGGCCGTCGAGGCGCACCGGGCTCTCGCCGCAGCGGCCGCGCCAGACGAACCGGGCGCAGAGCGGCCCCGTCTCCAGCCACTGGGGGACCCCCTGCCAGCTCCATTCCAGCGGGTGCTCGCGGTAGTCGGCGGCCAGATCCCAGGCATCCCAGAACTCGCCCCGGTCGCGCCAGCGGCACCAGGCCAGCGGCCCCGCCAGCTGGGGCCGGCCGTTTCCATCAAAGAGCTGCTCCACCCCCGCCGGGCCGATCAGCGCCGACACCAGGCCGTTGCCCAGCCGCCAGTGGTCCGGCCCGCCGCCGGCGACCCGCTCCAGGCGGACCGGCCCCGCCACGGGCGCAGCCCGCTCGCTGCCGGCGGACGCCGGTTGCCGCCGCAGGCGCCGCACCCCCACTCCTTCAAGGCCAGGGATCTGCAGCCACTGGCCGCCCCCGGGGGCCGGCTGGCCCGCCAGCCGCTGCTCGCCGTGCTCCGCCGCCAGCCACCAGTCGCCGGCCGGCAGCCGCAGGGTGCGGGGCTGGGCCGGCAGCGGCTGCAGCTGCACGACGCACCAGGACTCAGCGGCGGTCCCGGCCGTGGCGGCGCCGGTCGCCTCGGCCGCCAGGCCCCGCCGCAGAACCCGGTCGCGGCGGCGGGCGGCCCGACGCCGGGCGCCCCGCCACTGGGGCTCGGCCTGCTCGAACACCTCCGGGATCGCCGTGCCCGGCAGGATGTCGTGGAACTGCTGGAACAGCAGGGTGCGCCAGTCGTCGGCGGCGGCCGGCGCCGGCCGGCCGAAGAGCGCCGCGACCAGATCCGCCTCCCGCAGCAGCCGCTCCAGGGTGCGGTTGTGGCGTTTCTGGTCCGGCCGGCTGGTGGGGCAGCCGCGGTGCAGCTCCAGGTAGAGCTCGTCGCGCCACACCGGCAGCTGCCCCGCCAGCGATTCCAACGGCTCCAGATAGGAGCGCAGGGTGCCGTGGCGCTGGCCGGCGGCCACGGGCTGCTCCTGCCAGAGCGCCAGCTGCTCCAGCATCTCGGCGGTCGGCCCGCCGCCGTGGTCGCCGACCCCGGGCAGCCACAGGGCATCGGCGCAGCCGCTGGCCTGCTGCCACTGCAGCCGGTAGCGCTCCATCGCCACCGGATCGCCGTCGGTGCCGATCGGCGCCGTCATCAGGGCCAGCACCTCGGCGCCGCAGCGGCTGCGCCAGCGGAACAGCCGGTGGGGGAAGGGGTTGGTGGCGTTCCAGGCCAGCTTGTGGGTGCAGAACCAGCGCACCCCGGTGGCCGCCGCCAGCGCCGGCAGGCCGGCGGCGAAGCCGAAGCTGTCCGGCAGCCAGGCGAGCCGGTGGCTCCACTCCGGGAAACTGCGCAGGCTGTAGGCCTGGCCCTCCTGGAACTGGCGCAGCAGCGAGGTGGTGGAGAGCAGCACGCAGTCGCTCTCCACCCACGGCCCGTTGAGCGGCTCGAAGCGGCCCTCCCGCATCGCCCGGCGAACCCGCTCGAACAGGGCCGGCCGGTGGCGCTCCAGCCAGGCATACAGGGCCGGGGTGGAATGGCCGAAGTGGAGCGTCCCAAAGCGCTCCATCAGATCGAGGGCGGAGGTGAAGGTGCGCTCCGCCGCCTGCCAGGTGTCGGCCACCGGCCACAGCCAGGCCAGATCGAGGTGGGCGTGGCCCAGCACCTGAATCACCCCCTCCCCGGGCTCCCCGTCGTGGCGGTGCTCACGGCGCAGCTCCCGCAGCTCGGCGGCGGTGGCCGCCAGCAGGCCGAGGGGATCGGCCGGATCCAGGGGCTCCAGCTCGATGCGGCTGCTGATCAGGGCGCCGTCGTCGTGCAGGGGGCTGCGCAGCCGCAGCTCCAGATCGAGGGCCTCCCCCCGCCACCAGCGCTCGGGCAGGGGCCAGCGGCAGGCGGTGTCGAACAGATCGCCGCTGTGGATGCGCTCGCCATCCACCCAGAGCTCGGCGCTGTCGGCCCACCAGCGCAGCGCCAGCCGGGCCCGGGCCCCCGCCGCCAGGGGGGCCCAGGCCTCCGGGCATGGGCAGCGCAGCCTCAGATGGCACCACTGGCCACCCCGCGGCCAGATGATCAGGCCCCGGGCCGCCCAGTCAGGACGGTGGTCGCGTCCCCACGCCCCCCCCAGCGCCGGACCGCTTCCGCCCCCGGGCTGGTCGGCCTGCCAGAGGGGTTGGAGATCCAGGGGCCGGGGCATGGGGAACGTGACCGAAACGTTTCAATCGGAGCCGGTTGCCCCCGCCAAACGGCATCGGACAGCCTGGATGGCCAACCACCACCCATAAGATGATGCGGCTGCCGAGGGGTCATCGAGACCCGTACCGGCGCCTGTCACTCCCTGTCACCCGCCGGACAGACCATGCTCGCTCTCAAGATCTCGGTTTACTCCGTCGTCTTCTTCTTCATCGGGATCTTCGTCTTCGGCTTCCTGGCCAGCGATCCCACCCGCTCCCCCAGCCGCAAGGACCTGGAGGACTGACCCCTTCGGCGGCGGCGCCACCCGCCACCCGTCCGGACAACCGGACCGCCGCGGGGGTCGCCCCCGAACTCCCATGGCAGGATCGGCCGCGTTCTTGCTGACCATCCGCTGCCTGTGGTGCTCCATCCCCGCTCGGGACGTCGCCAGGCCCCTGAAGGCCTGACCCCTGGGCTGGGCCTGTGGCTGGGCACGTCCTGTGCGCTGGCGTTGACGGCCGCACCGGTCCAGGCACGGCCGGACACACCTTCCAGGCTCCAGGCCGCCCAGGCGCAGCTCGCCCCGGCCCCGGCAGCCACCCCCACCACAGGTTCCACCCCCGATCCCTTCGACGACGAGCCCCTGCCGGCGCCGCCCGCCGGGACCCAGGCCGGAGCCGAGCCCCCAGCGGAGCCAGCACCCACCGTTCAGCCCCCGGCGCCCCGACGCCGCCCCCTGGCGGTCACCCCCCCGCCCACGCCGGAACCGATCCCGGCCGACCCCGCCACCCCGACCGTGCCGGTTCTGGGTCTCGATGCCTCCCCGGCGAGCGACGCCATGCCCCTGGAGCTGGAGCTGACCGCCAACCAGCAGGGCTACGACGGCCAACTGCAGCGCTTCGTGGCCACCGGCAGCGTCATGGCCCGCCTGGCCGGTGGCCGGCTGCTGGCCGACCGGCTGGAGTTCGAGGCCAGCACCCGCACCATCTATGCGGTGGGCAACGTGCGCTTTCAGCGCGGCCAGCAGTATCTGCAGGGCAGCCGCCTCCGCTATGCCCTGCTGGAGGGGGTCGGGGAGATCGACGATGTCTATGGCGTCATCGATCTCGACACCACCAAGGAGGACTTCGACCTCGAGGCGGAGGCCTCCCAGCCCCTGCCGCCGCCGGAGCCGATCAGCTGCACCCCCTCCTATCCGGCCGTGCCCGAGTGGCAGCCGTACCCCTGGGCCGTCACCACCTGGGCCGGCCAGATGTATGCCGGTGAATTCGGCGACACCTTCACCTTCAGCGGCCGCTTCCGGCCCGAATACCTGGGCGGCATCGGCCTGCAGCGCCGCCTTTTCCAGGCTGGGCCCCTGTCGCTGGAGTTCGATGCCAACCTGCTGGGTCACCGGGCCAGTGCCCAGCCTGGCGGCGGCTTCAACCAGGCCGTCCCCTTCTCCGACACCCCCTCCCAGACCTTCGGGGAGTTCACCGGTGGTCTCGGTCTGCGCCTCTGGCTGCGGCCCTGGCTCAACGTGTTCTTCGTCGAGGGCCTCAGCGTCCTCACCGCCAAGAGCAACTACGAGCAGACCTTCCGCCAGAACTCGGCACGCCTGCTCAACTATCTGGCCTTCGAGGTGGAGGCGCTGGTCACCCCCCGCTGGTCAGCCGTCGGCCGCATCCACCACCGCTCCGGCGCCTATGGCACCTTCAGCGGCGTCAGCGAGGGCAGCAACGCCTATCTGGTCGGCCTGCGCTACCGCTTCGGCTCCGACAAGCCCGCCAGTCAGCCGATGCCGGTGCCCCCCGCCCAGGGCTGCCCGGAAGCCCCGCCCCTGGCCAGCGAGCAACCCGATGGGCTGGCCCAGCAGCTCGAGCAGGTGACGATGGGACCGGGCTGGACCGGCACCAGCCGGCAGCCGGCCCCGACTCCCGCCGCCAAGCCCCCTGAAGACAAAGGTGGGGTGTGGCGCAATGCCCGGCACCAGGAACGGCTGCGCCGTGAGGCCATCGCCCGGATCCCCCAGCGGGTGGAGAACGTGACCTTCGAGCGCAGCCTCAAGGCCGAGCGGCGCTTCGGCTTCCCGCGCGAGTTCACCACACCGGAAATCGCCAACGACTTCGGCACCACCCGGCCCGAGCAGCTCAAGGACCAGACCACCGAAGGCAACCAGGAGCTGATCAAGGGCACGGTGAGCCGTTGGCGCATCCAGGCCCGGCGCCTCAAGATCACCCCCAACACCCTCTCGGGCGATCGGGTGGGCTTCACCAACGATCCGTTCACCCCGGCCCAGTCGTGGATGGATTCGGAGAAGGTCGTCATCACCCTGCTCCCCAACGGCGACACCTTGGTGAAGGCCAGGCGCAACACGCTGCGCCTGGAGGATCGCCTGCCCATTCGGGTGGTGCGCCAGCGCCGCATCCAGAAGGACGACGAGGTGAGCAATCCCCTCGTGATCGGCAACGACCGGGAGGACCGGGACGGCTTCTTCCTCGGCTACAACATTCCGATCAAGATCGGCGAGAAGGGGCTCCTCAACCTCCAGCCCCAGGTGATGGTGCAGCGCCTCTACACCGGCAACACCGACGCCTATCCGCTGCCCGGCTCGCCGGCCGGCTCCACCAACATCGTCGAGCAGCCCGCCAAGGGCGGTGACTACTTCGGCCTGGATGCCCGTCTCACCGGACCGCTGCTGGGCTTCAACGCCGATGCCCGCCTCTCCCTCTCCACCCTCAATCCCGACAACTTCGCCAACGGCACCCGCAGCTTCGGCGACCTGGCCCGGCTGGTGAAGCTGCCTGTGATCGGCTTCAGCACCTTCCGCATCTTCGGCGCCTACCGCTTCCGCACCTGGAACGGCTCCCTGGGGGAGCAGGACGTCTACTCCGCCTACGGCGTCTCGCTGGAGCAGCAGGGCGGACTGCCCAGCTGGGGAAAACTGGCCCGCAGCTATTACTGGCGCATGGGGGTGGGCAACTTCCAGGCGGCCCAGGCCAACAGCCCCGACCTCCTGCAGGTGTGGCGCGCCAACGCCATCGGGTCGATGAACTTCTCTTACCCGATCTGGACCGCCAAGCCCACCACCAGCCCGCCGGTGGTCTCCCTGGCCAACTCCCCCGTGCCGATCGTTCCGGGCCTGCGCTTCAACGCCAACCTGCTCGGGGTGGCCGCCTACTTCAGCGACGGCACCAACCAGAACACCATCGGCCTCTCCTTCGGCCCCACCCTCACCCTGGGTCGCTTCGAGAAGCCGTTCTTCGACTACACCCAACTCACCGTCACCGGCGGCATCACCCTGCGCCAGGGCCAGAGCCCGCTCAACTTTGACCGGGCCGTCGACCTGGGCACGGTGGGCATCGGTCTCTCCCAGCAGCTGGTCGGCCCGCTCGTCTTCAGCGGCGGCATCGGCATCAACGTTGATCCCAACTCCGGCTTCTACGGCGACGTCACCGGCTCCTACCTGGAGCTGCGCTGGCAGAGGCGCTCCTACGAAATCGGCGTCTACTACAGCCCCTACGACGGACTGGGTGGCATCCGCGTGCGGCTCAACGACTTCAACTTCCAGGGGCCCGGAACGCCCTTCATCCCCTACCACCCCACCCAGGGAGCCCTGCAGCGCCCCTTCTAGGTGGCGGCGAAGCTGGCCAGGTAGGGGAGCCTGCCGGCGGTGGCCCGCAGCTCGGCGTCATGGGCCACCAGCTGCGCCGTGCCGTTCCATTCCCCGCTCACCAGCATGCGGCGCGGGCCGGCCGCCAGCTCCAGGGGCCATACCAGGGGCTCGCCATCGGCCGCCAGCGTCACCCGGGGCGGCTCGAGATCAAGCTGCAGCCGGGCGCCGGGATGGGCGGCAATGGCGGCCTGGAGGGCCAGCACCGTGTCGTGGTCGGCACTGAGGCAGGGGATCCCCAGGGCCAGGCAGTTGCCGAAGAAGATCTCGGCGAAGCTCTCGCCGATCACCGCCCGGATGCCCCAGCGCATCAGCGCCTGGGGGGCGTGCTCCCGGCTGGAGCCGCAGCCGAAGTTGCGGTTGACCACCAGGATCGCGGCGCCCTGGCTGTCGGCGCGGTCGAAGGGGTGGTCGCCGGCCCGCTCGCGGCGGTCATCGGCGAAGACGCCCTCCGCCAGGCCGTCGAAGGTGACGCACTTGAGATAGCGGGCCGGGATGATCCGGTCGGTGTCGATGTCGTCGCCGGGCACGACGACGGCGCGGCCCCGGCAGTGCTGGATCGGTCCGGCCGGGAAGGGGGTGGCGCTCATGCTCGGGTGGTGGCGGGCTCTGGGGAGGACGGGGTGGCGATCAGGCGGCGCACGTCGGCCACATGGCCGCTCACTGCCGCCGCGGCCACCATGGCCGGGCTCATCAGCAGGGTGCGGCCGGACGCGGAACCCTGGCGCCCCTTGAAGTTGCGGTTGCTGGAACTGGCGCTGATCTGGCGTCCCTCGAGCCGGTCGGGGTTCATGGCCAGGCACATCGAGCAGCCCGGCTCGCGCCACTCGAAGCCGGCCTCGCGGAACACCGCATCGAGGCCTTCGGCCTCGGCCGCGGCCGCCACCTGCTCACTGCCCGGCACCACGAAGGCCTTGATGCCCGACGCCACCTGCCGGCCCCGGGCGACGGCGGCGGCGGCCCGCAGGTCGCTGAGGCGGCCATTGGTGCAGCTGCCGATGAAGCAGACATCCACCGGCAGCCCCTCGATCGGCGCCCCGGGGCGCAGATCCATGTACCGGTAGGCCTCCTCGGCGATCGGCCGCTCGTCGCTGTCGGTCTGCTCGAGGGTGGGCACGGCTTCATCGACGCCGATGGCCTGCCCCGGGGTGATGCCCCAGGTGACGGTGGGCGCGATCGTGGCCGCATCGAACACCACCTCGTCGTCGAAGACGGCGTCGGGGCCGGAGGCGAGGGCGCTCCACCAGGCGACGGCCCGCTCCCAGGCCTCGCCGGCGGGGGCATGGGGCCGCCCCTTCAGATAGGCGAAGGTGACCACATCGGGGTTGACGTAGCCGCAGCGCGCCCCGCCCTCGATGGCCATGTTGCAGAGCGTCATCCGCTCCTCCATCGACAGGGCCTCGATCGCCGGACCGGCGAACTCATAGGCGTAGCCGACGCCGCCCTTCACCCCCAGGGTGCGGATCACATGCAGCACCAGATCCTTGGCGTAGACCCCGCTCTGCAGGGTGCCCTCCACCCGGATCCGGCGCACCTTGAGCTTGCCCATCGCCAGGCTCTGGCTGGCGAGCACGTCACGTACCTGGCTGGTGCCGATGCCGAAGGCGATGGCACCGAAGGCGCCGTGGGTGGAGGTGTGGGAATCGCCGCAGGCCACGGTCATGCCGGGCTGGGTGAGCCCCAGCTCCGGGGCGATCACGTGCACGATCCCCTGGCGGCCGCTGCCGAGGCCATGGAGGGTGATGCCGTGCCGGGCGCAGTTGCCCTCCAGGGTGGCGAGCATCTCCTCGGCCAGGGGGTCGGCGAAGGGCCGGGCCTGGGAGGTGGTGGGAACGATGTGGTCGACCGTGGCGACCGTGCGTTCGGGGTGGCGCACCGACAGGCCCAGGTCGTCGAGGGCGGCGAAGGCCTGGGGGCTGGTGACCTCGTGGATCAGGTGCAGCCCGATGAACAGCTGGGTGGCTCCGCCCGGGAGGTCGGCGACGCGGTGCAACTCCCAGACCTTGTCGTAGAGGGTGCCGGCGCTCAAGAGGAAGGATCGATACGGTCAGAAACCACCCTAGAAGGAGGGTGTTCCACCGGTGCCGGCTCCCGGCGGAACAGGCCGTTGAGGTAGTGGCGGGCCACGGCGCGGTCATGGCTGCCGTGCTGGACCAGGAAACCGGCCAGGGCGGCCTGCATGAGGCGGTACTGGTCCCATTGGGGGTGCACCCGGATGAACTCCCGCATCGCCTCGAAGAGGTCCTCCGGCATCTGGTTCTCGATGCTCACGGTGCGGGGAGCGTGGTCGGGAATCTGGCTCATGCGGCGCTGGTCGTCGGTCCCCCCCATCAGGCCATGGGGCCGCCCCCCGCGTCAAAGCGACCCCCACCGGGCCGGTCCCAAGGGACCGCCGCTGAGAATCCCGGCGCGGGGCGGCTTCCCGGCCGCCGCCCGGGGGTGGCCGCCGGAGCGGTACCTGCCGGGGGTCGCGGTCAAGGGGGGGAGGCCTTTCCCGCAGCCCGGAGCCAGGACCCCTCCGGCAGCTCGGGCCGACCGCCGCCAGCTGTGGAAAACACCCCTGCTTTCGGGGGAAAAGGGCCAGGCAGGGGGGAAAAGTCCATGCCTCAGGATTCGTGATCGATGGCGGCCGCGGCAGCAGATGTTCCGATCAGGCCGGCTCAGATCGCCCCAGTGTTCAGCCGTAACCGCAGACGGTTCAGGCTTTCCCCCACCGTCAGCGTCTGGATCCAGCCGCGCTCGCGGCCGCTGCCGAAGCGCACCGCCTCGCTGCGGCAGCCATCGGGCCCGGCCACGGCGATGTGGACCAGACCCACCGGCTTCCCGGCCGTGCCGCCAGCGGGTCCGGCGATGCCCGTCACCGCCACGGCCCAGGTGGCCCCGGTCAGGCGCCGGGCCCCTGCCGCCATCGCCTCGGCCACCGGGTCGCTCACCGCCCCATGGGCTTCGAGCAGCTCGGCCGGCACCCCCAGCAGGTCCCGCTTCACGGCGTTGGCATAGGCGATCACGCCACCGAGAAACACCTCCGAGGCCCCCGGCACCGCCACCAGAGCCGCCCCGAGGCCGCCGCCGGTGCATGACTCGGCCACCGCCAGGGTCTCGCCCCGGCGCCGCAGGGCCGCCAGCACCACCGAGGCCAGGCTGTCGCCGTCGGCGCCGAAGCAGCTGGTGCCGGTGCGGCGGCGCAGCTCCTCCTCCACCGGGGCCAGCAGGGCGGCGGCGGCGGCCGCGTCGCCGGCCCGGGCCGTGACCCGCAGCTTCACCTCCCCGGCGCCGGCATAGGGCGCCACGGTGGGGTTCTCCAGCGCCAGCAGGTCGTGCACCCGCTCGGCGAGATCGGACTCGGCCACCCCCCAGAAGCGCAGCATGCGGCTGGCGAACACCCCGCCCGCCAGGCCCGCCTCCCGCAGCCAGGGGGCCGCGGTGGCCTCCCACATGGCCCGCAGCTCGCTGGGAACGCCAGGGAAGGTGAGCACGGTGAACCCCGGCAGCGGGGTCCAGATCATTCCGGGCGCGGTGCCGGTGGGGTTGGGCAGCACGGCGGCACCACGAGGCAGCAGGGCCTGCTTGCGGTTGGAGGGGGCCACGATCCGGCCCCGGGCCGTGATCCGGGCCTGGATCGCCGCCCAGATCTCGCCGTGCTCCACCAGCTCGGCGCCGAAGGCCGCCGCGATCGCCTCGGTGGTGAGATCGTCGGGGGTGGGCCCCAGGCCGCCGGTGGTGACCAGCACCTGGCAGCGGCCCGCCGCCTGCCGCACCGCCTCGATCAGCCGCTCCCGGTTGTCGCCCACCACCTGCTGGCGGTGGTGCACCACCCCGAGGGCGGCCAGCTGCTCGGCCAGCCAGCGGGCATTGCCGTTGACGATGTTGCCCAGCAGCAGCTCGGTGCCGATGCAGAGCACCTCCACCCCGGCGCCGCCGGGGGCCCCGCTCACTTGGCCTCCTCCTGCATCTGCCTGCGGCAGACCACCAGCACCGCGATCAGCACCGCCGTGGCCAGCGCCAGCCAGAGGAAGCGCATCTCGGCATTGGCCAGCACCAGGGCGATGGACGCCAGCCACTGGGTGAAGGCGTAGATCAGCACCACGGTGCGGCGGTGGCTGAAGCCGGCGCGCAGCAGGCGGTGATGCAGGTGGCGGCGATCCGGGTAGAAGGGCGAGCGGCCGGCCCGGAGGCGACCCATGATCACCGCTGACATGTCGGCCAGGGGCAGGGACAGGATCATCAGGGGCAGCAGCAGGCTGACGCTGGTGAGGCGCTTGGCCGGCCCGACGATGCTGATCGCCGCCAGGGCGAAGCCGAGGAAGTAGGAGCCCCCGTCACCCATGAAGATGCGGGCCGGGTTGAAGTTGTGGCGCAGGAAGCCCAGGCAGCTGCCGGCCAGGGCCGCCGCCAGCAGGCCGGCGGCGGGCTGGCTGAGGCTGAAGCTCACCGAGAGCAGCCCCACGGCGGCAATGCCGCTCACCCCCGCCGCCAGCCCGTCGAGGCCATCCAGCCAGTTGATCGCGTTGGTGATCCCCACCAGCCAGACCACCGTGGCCAGCAGGCTCAGCCCCTCCGGCAGGGGCAGGCCGGCGGCGGAGGTGCCCAGGCCGAAGGGCAGGTCGATGCTGCCGATGCGCACGCCCTGGTTCCACACCGCCGCCGCCACGAGCACCTGGCCGCAGAGGCGGGGCAGGGGGGGCAGGGCGAACAGGTCGTCCGCCAGGCCGATCACGAAGAAGCAGAGGGCCCCCGCCAGGGTGGTCCAGATCAGCTGGTCCTTGTCCGGAGGGAGTTCGGCAAAGCCGCCG
The DNA here is from genome assembly GCF_034931325.1 of Cyanobium gracile UHCC 0139. Taxonomy (GTDB): domain Bacteria; phylum Cyanobacteriota; class Cyanobacteriia; order PCC-6307; family Cyanobiaceae; genus Cyanobium; species Cyanobium gracile_B. The sequence continues at coordinate 177,621 of NZ_JAYGHX010000004.1, forward strand.
AAGGCCCAGGTGCAGGCCAGCGAGAGGCTGAAGCCCGCCACGATGCCGACGCCGCCGAGTCGGACCATGGGCAGGGTGTGCTGCTTGCGGTCGTCGGGCGGGTCGACCAGCCCCCAGCGCAGACCGAGCCTCCGCACCACAGGCACGATCAGCGCCGTGAGCAGGGCCGCCGCAGTGGCCGTGAGCAGGGCCGCCGCGTTGGGGCTGTAGGCGAGGGTCACAACGGCGGGCCGGAAGAGTGCGGTCCTGAAGGCGACACGTTACGGGCGAACGGGGCCGTCAGGCGTGCTGGAGCTCACGTTGTCGTCCATAGAGGGGGAAGCGGCCGCAGAGGGAAGCCACCCGTTCGCGGCAGCGGAGCTCCACGGCGGCGTCATCCGGGTGGAGCAGCCGGTCGGCGATGACGTCGGCCACCTCGCGGAAGGCCTCGGCATCGAAGCCGCGGGTGGTGAGGGCGGCGCTGCCCAGGCGCAGGCCGCTGGTCACGAACGGCGACTCCGGATCGAAGGGCACCGTGTTCTTGTTGGCGGTGATGTTGACGTCGCTCACCAGGCGGTCGGCCAGCTTGCCGGTCAGGCCGATGGAGCGCAGGTCGAGCAGCACCAGGTGGTTGTCGGTGCCGCCGGAGACCACGGCGATGCCCCGCTCCTGGATCCGCTCGGCCAGGGCCTGGGCGTTGCGCACCACCTGCTGGCTGTAGCTGCGGAAGCTGGGCTGCAGCGCCTCCCCGAAGGCGACCGCCTTGGCCGCGATCACATGCTCCAGCGGCCCCCCCTGGGAGCCGGGGAAGACGGCCTTGTCGAACTGGCGGCCGAAGGTCTCGTCGTTGCAGAGGATCAGGCCGCCCCGGGGACCCCGCAGGGTCTTGTGGGTGGTGGTGGTGACCACGTGGCAGTGGGGCACCGGGCTGGGGTGCACGCCGGAGGCCACCAGGCCGGCGATGTGGGCCATGTCGGCCAGCAGGTAGGCCCCCACCTCGTCGGCGATGGCACGGAAGGCGGCGAAGTCGATCGTGCGGGGGTAGGCGGAATAGCCGCAGATGATCAGCTTCGGCCGGTGCTCGAGGGCCAGCTGGCGGATGGTGTCGAAGTTGAGCTGGTGGGTCTCGGGGTCGACGCCGTAGTGGACGGCCTTGAACCACTTGCCCGACACGTTCACCGGCGAGCCGTGGGTGAGGTGGCCGCCGTGGGACAGGTCCATCCCCAGGATCGTGTCGCCGGGCTGCAGCAGGGCCAGGAACACGGCGAAGTTGGCCTGGGCGCCGCTGTGGGGCTGGACGTTGGCCCAGGCCGCGCCGAACAGCTGCTTGGCCCGCGCGATGGCCAGGTCCTCAATGATGTCGACGTGCTCGCAGCCGCCGTAGTAGCGCTTGTGGGGCAGGCCCTCGGCGTACTTGTTGGTGAGCACCGATCCCTGGGCCTCCATCACCGCCCGGGAGGCGAAGTTCTCGCTGGCGATCAGCTCGAGGTGGGTCTGCTGGCGGCGCAGCTCCTTCTCGATCAGGGCCGCGATGGCCGGATCGCCGCTGGCCAGGGGGCTGTCGATGGAGGCTGCAGGATGCGCAGGGCCGTGATCCGCTCGGTCCGCCATGGGGCTACTCGGTGTGAAACCGATCGTAGGCAAACGCCGCAGGCCTGACCGGGCTCGGACAGGCCGGGGGCCGGACGCCGGTGGTGGCCAGAAAAAAACCGCCCCGTGGGGCGGTGTGGGAAGGAACGCGCCTGGAGAGATTCGAACTCCCGACCCTCTGATCCGTAGTCAGATGCTCTAATCCGCTGAGCTACAAGCGCCTGCCCGGTCATTCTCACCCCACGGGGTGCCGATCCGTCAACAACGCTGCCGCCACCCCCGGCCCGATAGGGTCCGCAACAGAGCGCAACCACCGCCTGCGGCGGTTCTCCCCCCATGCCGATCCGCTGGTACGGCCCCGCCGATCCCGACGATCCCACCTACCGGCACTTCGCGCGGATCGTGAACCTCACCCTCCATGCCGCCCTCTTCGCTGCCGTGAACAGCGGCCTCTGGTTCGTGCAGGGCCTGCGCCACCCCTGGTCCCACCTGAGCTGGCTGACGATCGGCTGGGCCACCCTGCTGCTGGTCCATGGCAGCGTGGTGGTGCTGCAACGCCCCGAGCCCCAGCCATGACGCTTGCCGCCACCGATCTCGAGGAACTCACCCGGGCCATCGCCGACCGTCTGTACGTGCAGGTGGCCGGCTGGCATCTCTATCTGGGCGATGCGGGCCTGGCCCAGACCCTGGCCATCGAATGCGCCGCCCGGCTCGAGCAGGGCGCCGAGGTCTGCGCCCGCCAGGCCCTGGAGGCGGTGCAGGTGCCGATCGGCGGTGGTGCGACGCGGCTGCCCCTGGCGCGCCTGGTGCCCGCCGGTCAGCTGAGGGATCTCGAAGACGTGCTGCAACCCTTTTGCTGACACCTGCTGCCGGAAGGCCTGTCTGCCGATAGGGTGACGCCCCACGCAGGCGGGTCGTGCTGGTCATCGAAGTCACCAATGCCCGCGATGTGGTGCGCCAGCGCATCGGCCGGCTCGGCGGGCGCCTGATCGGCAAGGTGGTCGACGCGGAGGCCCAGGTGGAGAAGGTCCTGATCCAGGAACTGGAGAGCGCCTTCCGGGACTTCGGCATCGAGGCCCGGATCTTCTCCATCGATGGCCCCCAGATGATCGGCCGCTCCCATCTGGAGATCCCCGTGCAGGTCCGCGAGGAGCGCCAGGTGCGGCTCCCTTAGGCCCGGCGGCGCACCATCCGCAGCAGCTGGCCCGCCTCGGGCACGCCGGCAAGGCTGGCCAGCAGTCCATAAAGGCCGACCGCCAGGGCGGCGCAGAGGATGTTCTGGAGCAGCAGCCCCCCCAGGCCCGCAGGCCAGGCCACCTCCAGCGACAGCCACCAGCAGGCCCCCCCACCGACCAGGGCGGCCAGCAGCAGCTTGCCGCTGTCGGCCGCCCAGAGCCGCAGGGGCAGCCCCCCCAACCGGCGGCTCAGGGCCAGCAGAAGACCGGCGCAGGTGATCAGGTTCACCGCCACGGTGGCCAGCACCAGGCCGGCGGCACCGGCGTTGAGCATGGGCAACTGGAGGCCCCAGCCCGGCGTGGGGCCACCGGTGAAGGCCCAGCAGAACACCGCATTGAGGGCGATGCCGGCCAGGGACCAGCGAAAGGGGGTGTTGCCGTCGCCCAGGGCATAGAAGACGCGCACCAGCACGTCGCGGCCCAGGTAGGCGGGCATGCCGATCCCGTAGGCCATCAGCAGCTGGCCCACCAGGTCGGCGGCGCTGCGATCGAAGGCGCCGCGCTGGTAGATCAGGGCCACGATCGGCACCGCCAGAGCCACCATCAGCGCGCCCAGGGGCAGCATGGTGGCGTTGGAGAGCATCAGGCCCTGGCGGATGCGCGTCACCAGCTCGGGCCGGTCCTCCGGCGCCGTGAGCCGGGCATAGACGGGCAGCAGCGGCACCAGCAGGACGTTGGAGAGCAGGCCCAGGGGCGTCTGCACCAACAGGTTGGCGTAGCCCAGGCCCGCCGCCGCCGCCGGCATCCCCGAGGCGAAGAACAGCGAGACGAAGACGTTGATCTGCAACATGCCGGAGGAGAGGGTCGCCGGCCCCATCACCTGCAAGACCTCCCGCACACCCGGATCGCGCCAGTCCCAGACCAGCTGCAGCCGGTTGAGGCCCTCCTTGGCCAGGGCCGGCAGTTGGATCAGCCACTGCAGGATCGCCCCCACCGTGGTGCTGGCGGCCAGCACAACGCCCCCGATCACCCCTGCGGCGGGCAGGGTGATGGCGCTGCCCAGCTGCCACCAGAGCAGGCCGATGCCGCCGATGACGGCGACGCTGGAGAGCAGGGGACTCACCGAGGGCAGCCAGAACACGTCGGCGGCGTTCAGGGCTCCGAAGCCGAGACCGATCAGGCCGGCGAACAGGGCCATCGGCGCCATCCAGCGCAGCTGCAGCACGGCCAGGGCGTGGCGCTCCGGGTCGAGGCCGGGACCCACCAGATCGATGAGCGGATCGGCGGCCACCAGCAGCAGCAGGGTGACGATGATCAGCCCAGCCCCCACCAGGGTGTTGATGCTGGCCAGGACGTGGGCGCCCTCATGGCGAGGCCGACGGGCCAGCACGCTCACCATGGCGCTGTGGAAGGGGCCGTTGATGCCGCCGAGCAGGATCAGCAGGAACCCCGGCAGCACGTAGGCGTAGTTGTAGGCGTCGTAGGCCGCACCCACGCCGAAGGCGGCGGCGATCACCTGCTGGCGCAGCAGACCGGCCACCTTGCTGAGGGCCGTCGCCGCCCCCACGATCAGGGCTATCCGGCGCAGGGATCGGGCCATGGCGGCGGGACAGTGCCCATCGGAACGCACGGCAGTATGGCCGGCTCCCCCCGGGCACCCGACCCCATGGCCCCAGCGACCGTTGCCGAGCCCGTGCTGTCCACCGGCCCGCTGGTGGAAGGCGTGCTGCTGAAGCGCTACAAGCGCTTCCTGGCCGACGTGCAGCTGGACGATGGCCGGACGGTGACGGCCCACTGCCCCAACACCGGGCCGATGACCGGGGTGCTGCGGCCGGGCGGGCGGGTGCGCCTGCGCCATGACCCCTCACCCAGCCGCAAGCTGGCCTGGACCTGGGAGCAGGCCGAGGTGCCCGGCCACGGCGGCGGCCCGGTCTGGGTGGGGGTCAACACGGCCCTGCCCAACCGGCTGGTGCGGGCCACGATCGAGGCAGGCTGTCTTGAGCCCTGGCTGGGCCCCATCGGCAGCATCCGCGCCGAGGTGCCCTACGGCGAGGGGCGCCGCAGCCGGATCGACCTGCTGCTGACACCGGCGGAGGGCGCCGCCGACCCGCGGCCCATCTATGTGGAGGTGAAAAACACCACCTGGAGCGATGGCGACCTGGCCCTGTTCCCCGACACGGTGACCGAACGGGGCCAGAAGCACCTGGTGGAACTCACGGCCCTGGTGCCCGCGGCCCGGGCCGTGCTGGTGCCGTGCCTGAGCCGCGGCGACGTGACGCGCTTCGTGCCGGGGGACAGCGCCGACCCCCGCTACGGCGAGCTGTTCAGGGCCGCCGCGGCGGCCGGGGTGGAGGTGCTGCCCTGCCGCTACAGCTTCGATGCCACGGCGGTGACGTGGCTGGGCCTGGCCGCTCAGGCGTGGTGATGGTGGTAATGGGTGCCGCGGTAGACGAAGTCCAGGGCCTCATCCACCGGGGACGGCTCGTGCCGCAGCGGTGCGTCGTAGTGATGACCGCGGTAGACGTGGTCGATCGGGGCGGGGGAAGGGGACGCGTCGTGGGAGTGGTCGTAGGGGAGACCGCGATAGCAGAGGGCAGAACGGGCCATGGCGACAAAGGCGGAGATGGGGAGGCCGGCGTGGCTTCCCTGATGCATTTCTAGCGCCTCTGCACTGTCCAGGTTGAACTTTTTGGGAAACTCTTTGCATCCTTTAAGGTTCGCTCCCGCCGCGGCCTGGCGGGCGGCGCGATGGCCTCGGGCTCATTTGGTAGCGAATCAGACATTGGAACGGGTGTCCGTCATGGATAGTCGGAGCTTGTTGATGCCTACTCCGGCGTCAGAAGTCGAACGTTCACTTCACCACGTTCCCATGATCGATTCAAGTCACCCGCACAAGGTTCGACCGCCGAAAAGTCTGAGCGAGGCCAGCCTGCTTGAGGCCCCAGCTCTGTTGATGCGCAAGGTTCGTGGTCTCTCCTCACGGGCGGGCCTGACCTGGTTCGCCTGTGTGCCTCTGGCCCTGTTCATCCTGGGCGTGTTCAACCTCTCGGCCCACGCGGCCGAACTGCCCGAGCTCACCCCCGCCTTCCTGGTCAACAACCTCTGGCTGGCCATCGCGGCCTTCCTGGTGATCTTCATGAACGCCGGCTTCGCGATGGTGGAGGCCGGCCTCTGTCGCCAGAAGAATGCCGTCAACATCCTGGCCAAGAACCTGATCGTCTTCGCCCTGGCGGTGACGGCCTACTGGTTCATCGGCTACTCCCTGATGTACGGCGACTCGATCGCCGGTGGCTGGCTCCACTTCAAGGGCCTGTTCTTCGACCCCACCGTCACCCCTGAGATGGTGACCGAAGGCAAGCTCGTTCCCAGCGTCGACTTCCTCTTCCAGGCCGCCTTCGCCGGCACCGCCGCCACGATCGTCTCCGGTCTGGTGGCCGAGCGCATCAAGTTCAAGGAGTTCGTGATCTTCTCCCTGATCCTGGTCGGCATCATCTATCCGATCGCCGGCAGCTGGAAGTGGAACGCCAACGGCTGGCTCAACCAGCTCGGCTTCATCGACTTCGCCGGATCCACCCTGGTCCATTCCGTCGGCGCCTGGGCCGGTGTCGTCGGCGCCATGATCCTCGGCCCCCGCATCGGCAAATACGTCGACTCCAAGCCCCAGGCCATCCCCGGCCACAGCCTGGCCCTGGCCACCCTTGGCTGCCTGATTCTCTGGCTCGGCTGGTACGGCTTCAACCCGGGCTCCGTCCTGGCCATGAACGAGACCGTCCCCTACATCGCTGTCACCACCACCCTGGGCGCCGCGGGCGGCGGCATCGCCGGCACCCTGATCTCCCAGATCCACTCCGGCAAGCCCGACCTGACGATGGCCATCAACGGCATCCTGGCCGGCCTGGTGGGCGTCACCGCCGGCTGCGACGGCTTCCCCATGTGGGCGGCCTGGGTCGTGGGCTTCATCGGCGGCGCCATCGTCGTCTACGCCGTCAGCTTCATGGATTCGATCGGTATTGACGACCCCGTCGGCGCCTTCTCCGTCCACGGTGTCGGCGGCATCTGGGGCACCCTGGCCGTGGGCCTGTTCAACAAGGACGCCGGTCTGCTCTTCGGCAAGGGCTTCAACCAGCTGGGTCTGCAGTTCCTGGGCGTCTTCGCCTACGCCATCTTCACGATCATCACCGCCTGGATCCTCTGGAGCATCCTCGGCGCCCTCACCGGCGGCATCCGGGTGCATGAGAAGGAGGAGCTGGTCGGTCTCGACATCAGCGAGCACGGCATGGAGGCCTACCCGGACTTCGTGGCCGCCTCGAACTGACCCTGCGGGCCCCGTTCCCGCACCCGACCGCGGCTTGCGCCGCGGTTTTTTTTCGCCCGTCCCACCGCCGACCCCCATAGAGTCGGCACAACCCGGTACCTGCCTGTGGACACCCGTGCCTTCAAGCGCTCCCTCCACCACTCGGATCGCTACAACCGCCGCGGCTTCGGCCTGGGCGACGAGGTCGCGGGCAGCCTCGAGCAGGCCTACCAGAGCAACCTGATCGCCAGCCTGCGGGAAAACGGCCACGTCCTGCAGCGCGGGCGTCTCAGGATCCGCCTGGCGGAGGCCTTCGGCTTCTGCTGGGGCGTGGAGCGGGCGGTGGCGATGGCCTACGAAACCCGCCGCCACTACCCCAGCGAGCGGATCTGGATCACCAACGAGATCATCCACAACCCCTCGGTCAACGCCCATCTGCGCCAGATGGACGTCCGCTTCATCCCGGTCGACGACGACGTCAAGGACTTCTCCGAAGTGGGCACCGGGGACGTGGTGATCCTTCCGGCCTTCGGCGCCACGGTGCAGGAGATGCAGCTGCTCAACGAGCGGGGCTGCCACATCGTCGACACCACCTGCCCCTGGGTCTCGAAGGTGTGGAACACCGTCGAAAAGCACAAGAAGCACGCCTTCACCTCGATCATCCACGGCAAGGTGAAGCACGAGGAGACCCTGGCCACGAGCTCCTTCGCCGGCACCTACCTGGTGGTGCTCGACCTGGCCGAGGCCCGCATGGTGAGCGACTTCATCCTCGAGCGGGGCCAGGGGGCCACCGATCGCGAGGCCTTCATGAGCCATTTCGCCAATGCCTGCTCCCCCGGCTTCGATCCCGACAGGGATCTGGTGCGGGTGGGCGTCGCCAACCAGACCACCATGCTCAAGAGCGAGACCGAGGAGATCGGCCGCCTGTTCGAGCGCACCATGATGCAGCGCTTCGGCCCCGCCGAGCTCGACGAGCACTTCCTCGCCTTCAACACCATCTGCGACGCCACCCAGGAGCGCCAGGACGCCATGTTCGCCCTGGTGGACGAGCCCCTCGACCTGATGGTGGTCATCGGCGGCTACAACTCCTCCAACACCACCCACCTGCAGGAGATCGCCGTCAGCCGCGGCATCCGCTCCTTTCACATCGACACCCCCGAGCGCATCGGGCCGGGCAACCGCATCGAGCACAAGCCCCTGGGCGGCGAGCTCGAGACCCTGGAGCCCTTCCTGCCGGAGGGTCCGGTGCGGGTGGGCATCACCTCCGGCGCCTCCACCCCTGACCGGGTGGTGGAGGACGTGATCGAGCGACTGGTGGGCCTCAGCGAAGAGTGAACCCCCACCGGGTGGCTTTACATTCACGAAAGGTTTTCCTCCCCCCAGGGCCGCCCGGGAGATCAGACCCCCCGTCCTTTCTGGCCGTTCCCCTCTGACCCACCGCACGCCCCAGACCACGATGGCGGCAGGCTCCTCCCTGCACCAGGGTCCCGATGACACCGGGGCCACTCCGAGCGAGCCCCTGCGCGACAGGACGGACCCTGCCATTCGCCGCTATGCCAGCGCCTTCGCCGATCTGATGGAGATGCGGGCGCCGGCCGCCGTGGTGGGCGCCTACCTCGACCGCCATGAGGGCTGGTTCCGCCGCTGCGCCGCCCCGATGACGGTCGAGCCCATCGGCAGCCAGGGGTATGTGCTGACCCTCGGCCGCTTCGGCAACTTCGGCTTCGAGGTGGAGCCCACCATCGGCCTGGAGCTGCTGCCCCAGGCCGCCGGGATCTACCGCATCGTCACCGTTCCCCTGCCCCACTCCGACGCGGCCCTGCGGGGGCTCTACGACGTCGAGTTCGCGGCCTCCCTGTGCCTCGACGAGGCCAGCGGCTCCGAGGTGTCCCACGAGGAGGTGGATGGGGTGATGCTCCACACCCTGGTGCGCTGGCAGCTTGACCTGGCCGTCTGGCTGCGCCTGCCCGGCATGCTCTCCCTGCTCCCGGAGCACCTGGTCCAGAGCAGCGGCGACCACCTGCTGCGGCAGATCGTGCGGCAGATCTCCCGCCGGCTCACCTGGAAGGTCCAGGAGGATTTCCACGCCAGCCACGGCATCCCCTGCCCGCCCCGGCGCCGGGCCCAGTTCTGAGGGGCTGGGGCCCTCAGGGGGCGGGAGCGGTGAGGATCTTGTTGACGATCTGCATGCCGCTGACGGCCTGCCACAGGAACAGGGTCATGAGGGTCATGTTGAGGCCCACGTGCACCTTGCGGGCGATCAGGTTGCCGGCCTGCATCAGGGGCGAGAGGGAGGCCGCCAGGGCGATCAGGGAGAGCATGCCGAGCCCCACCAGCAGGTGCGGGCTGACGAACAACTTGCCGTTGTTGATGTAGGTGACGGCCATGCCGCCGACGCAGCCCAGCACCATCAGCGCCAGCACGATGCTGCCGAACTGGAAATGGCGCTTGGCGAACTGCCCCTTGATCAGCTCCTTGCGGTCCTCGGCGCTGGCCGTGCGGGTCTTCTTGGCCTTGATCCCGAGGACCATGGCGTAGCCCGCCAGGCCCAGCAGCACCCACATCAGCAGGGGGTGGGCGAAGTTGAGGCCGAAGGCGATCGAAGCGGGAAGGGCGGCGAACATGACGCGTTGGAACTCCACCGGGCCAGGGCCGGCTGTGAGTGCATCGAAGTTACAACTTCTCCGTGCCCTCAGTGCAGAAAGTGACGACGGCCGGTGATCACCATCACCATGTCGTTGGCGTTGCAGGCGACGATCGAATCCGCGTCACGCTTGCTGCCACCGGGCTGAATCACGGCCCGGATGCCGTGCTCCGCCGCCAGCAGCACCGTGTCATCGAAGGGGAAGAAGCCGTCGCTGGCCAGCACGGCCCCACGGGCGGCCTCACCGGCGGCCTCCAGGGCCAGCCGGGCCGAGCCCACCCGGTTCATCTGGCCCGCCCCGACCCCGAGGGTGCGCCCGCCCCGGGCCACCAGGATGGCGTTGGAGCGCACATGACGCACCACCTGCCAGGCGAAGCGCAGATCCCGCCACTCGTCCGCGCTGGGCTGGCGCTCGCTCACCACCTGCCAGGCCTCGGGATCGGCGGGGCCGTCGTCCGCCTGCTGGGCCAGCACCCCACCGAGCACGCTGCGCAGCTGCAGGGCTCCGGCGGCTCCGGCCACGGCGGCGGGGTCGAGCTCCAGCAGGCGCAGGTTGGCCTTCGCCGCCAGCCGCTGGCGGGCCTCCTCGGAGAAGGCCGGCGCCACGACGCATTCGAGGAACAGCCCCGCCAGGTGCTCGGCGGCCGCCCCGTCCACCGGGCCGTTGAGGGCGACGATGCCCCCGAAGGCGGAGACCCGATCGGCATCGAGGGCCCGCAGCAGGGCCTCGGCGGTGTCGGCGCCGATGGCGACGCCGCAGGGATTGGTGTGCTTGATCACCACCGCCGCCGGCTCGGCGCCGGGGCCGTAGCCGAAGGCCGCCGCCGTGGTGAGGGCCGCCTCCAGGTCGATCAGGTTGTTGTAGCTGAGTTCCTTGCCCTGGAGCTGGCGGGCCGCCCCCCAGCCCATGCCCGCCTCACCGAACCAGCGGGCGCCCTGGTGGGGGTTCTCGCCGTAACGGAGCACCTGCCGCAGGGGCAGCTCCAGCCGCAGCGGCTGCCCCGGCTCCTCGCCGAGGCGGCCGTCGATCCAGCTGGCGATGGCCGCGTCGTAGGCGGCGGTGTGGGCGAAGGCCGCCAGGGCGAGCCGGCGCCGCAGGGTGGCGTCGACCTGACCGGCCGCCAAGGCCCCCAGGAAGGCCGGGTACTGGTCGGGATCGGTGAGCACCGCCACGTCGGCGTGGTTCTTGGCGGCGGCGCGCACCATGGCCGGGCCACCGATGTCAATGGTCTCGATGGCCGTCTCCCAGCTGACGGCGGGGTCGGCCACGGTGGCGCGGAAGGGATAGAGGTTGACCACGACCACATCGATCGTGGTGATCCCCTGGGCCTCCAGGTCGGCCTGGTGGGACGGATCATCCCGGCGGGCCAGGATGCCGCCGTGGATGCGGGGATGGAGGGTCTTGACCCGGCCGCCCAGGATCTCCGGAGCGCCGGTGTGCTCCGCCACCTTCGTGACCGGCAGGCCGGCGGCGGCCAGGGCCGCGGCAGTGCCGCCGCTGGAGAGCAGCGCATAGCCCTGAGCCAGCAGCCCCTCCGCCAGCGGCACCAGGCCCCGCTTGTCGGACACACTCAGAAGGGCCGTGGGAGCCATGACGGCGGAAAGGGCTGGGGAGGAGCCAACCTACGCAGCAACAGCCGAACGCCACCGTGCCCACGGATCCCCTCGCCGACGTCCAGCCGAGCGAAGACGACGCCACCGCCCTGTTCGCCGGCCCGCGCCAGGCCGACCGCCGGCTGGTGCTGCTGCACGGCTGGGGCGCCGACGCCGATGACCTGCTCGATCTGGGGGCGGTGCTCCTGGAGGCCGATCCGGCCAGCATCGGCCTGAGCGTGGTGGCCCTGCGGGCGCCCCTGCCCCATCCGGCCGGCTTTGGCCGCCAGTGGTACGACCTGCAGCAGCCCGAGTGGCCCCAGCTGCCCGAAGCCCGCCAGGCGCTGCGGCGCCGGCTGCTGGCCCTGGGCGCTTCGGTGCCGCTCGAGCACACCTGCCTGCTGGGCTTCTCCCAGGGAGCCGCCATGGCCATCGATGTGGCCACGGGCGGCGGCCCTGAAGGGAGTGAGCCGCTGCCGTTGGCGGGGCTGGTGGCCTGCAGCGGCTATCCCCATCCCGACTGGCAGCCCCGGACGCCCAGGACAGAGATCCTGCTCACCCATGGCGAGCAGGATCCGGTGGTGCCGTTCGCGGCCAGTGAGGCCCTGCAGCGATCGCTCACGGACGTCGGGGGATCGGTGCGGCGAATCGCCTTCCCGGGGGGCCACAGCATCGATGCCGAACTGATCGCCCCGGTGCGGGACTTCCTGGTCAGGGGCTGGCAGGGACGCTGACCAGGAGCCCCAAGGCGGCACTCAGACGAAGGCGTACTCGTACTCCTCCATCTCCTCCCAGTCGTCGGAGGCGAGGGCTTCGAGACCCTCGAACAGCACCTCCTCCCCGATGCTGTCGACGATCAGCCGCAGGGAGGGGAACAGGAAGTGGTTCTCCTCGGCGTACTGGGCGCTGAACAGGCCCTTCTCCCCCCAGAAGAAGCGGTCGGTGGTGTGCTCGTTGCGGCGCACGTTGAGAATCGCCGGAGCCGTCAGCTCCGTTTCGGCGATGTAGCGGCGCGCTGCCGTCACCGGTTTGTGGGAGCCGGTTTCGAGGTTGAAGGTCGGGACATGGGCGAGGACCCGCTGGCCTGCGAGACGACGGCGACTGATCCGCTTGCGCTTCTTGGACATGGCATGGATCCCGGTGAAGGGAGACCGAAAGGTGGAGTGGGGGGGGGCTGCAGACGTGCGACGGAGGCCGAAGCCGGCGACGAACGACAGGGAGGACCGACCACCCAGAGGTGGCGGGTCCACGTCCATACGACTGTCGACCTGGGGCTGGTCGGAGAGAATCACCGTCAGTAACGCCGGCCGGCTCCCGGAGGAGGTCGTGGCCGGTACAGAGGCGGTGCGCAGCTGCCTCTGCTGTAGCCTTGGTTGCGGGCAAAGCGCAACACAGGCCGTTACGACTGCAACTTTCCGCCCGTCCGAGGACTGCGAAGTAGTGGTCGTTACCAAGATCTTAAAACTTTTTTTGCGTTTCGACACGCCTCTCCTGAAAATTTCCCGGAAGGACCCGGTCCGCGGCTGGTGATGCCTGTCTCGCAACGGTTTCTGGCCTTGGTGGGGTTCCAGCTGGGCCAGTTCGTGGACTGCCCGGAGGTCCGCTCCCTGGTGGTCTACGTCACCCAGCAGGGGGAAACGGGCCAGCCCAGCCTGCTGCCGGTCGGCCACTGGCCCCCGGACGAACGGGCCCTGCCGGCGGTGGACAGCGTCAGCCGGCTGCGGGTGCCGGCGGAGCAGCGGCGCTGGCTGCCCCTGCGGGACGGTCAGCGCCTGCTCGGTGCCCTGCAGGTGGAGGCCGCCCGCAACCCCTGGCCGGAGCCGCTCGCCCAGCGGCTTCAGGCCGTGGCCCTGGCCCTCACCGAAGCCCTGCGGCTGGACCTGGAGGGCGGGGAGCTGCGGCAGCGACTCTCGGAGCGCGAGGAACAGCTGGGCCTGCTGCTCCACCAGCTTCGGAACCCGCTCACGGCCCTGCGCACCTTCGGCCAGCTGCTGCTGCGGCGCCTCGGCCCCGACCACAACGACCGCTCCCTGGTGCAGGGCCTGCTGGCCGAGGAGCGTCAGATCAACCGCTATGTGGAGGCCATCAGCGCGCTGGTCCACCCGGAGGGACGGCTCGCCGCCCCCCTCTCCCCCCAGCCCCTGCTGCTGCCCCCCCTGCTGAGCGGACCCGAGGGCCAGCCCCTGGCCGGGCTGCTCGAGCCGCTGCTGCAGCGGGCGGCCGCCACCGCGACCCTGCAGGGGCGGGAGTGGCACGGTCCCCGGACCCTGCCGGACTGGAGCGGCGACAGCGGATCGGTGGCGGAGATCCTGGCCAACCTGCTGGAGAACGCCTTCCGCTACAGCGCCCCGGGCGCCGCCGTGGGCCTGCACTGGGCCAGCGACGCCGGCGGACTCCAGCTCACGGTCTGGGACGGCGGGCCGGGCATCCCCGAGGCGGAACGGGAGGCGATCTTCGGGCGGGGGGTGCGGGGAACCCGGAGCCAGGACCTGCCCGGCACCGGCCTGGGCCTGGCCCTCGGCCGCGATCTGGCCCGCAGCCTGGGCGGCGAGCTGGCGCTGGTGGTGCCACCCCGGGCCGTGGCCGAGGCTCTGCCTGAGCAGGGCAACGCCTTCCGGCTCAGCCTGCCCACACCGTCAGTGCCGCAGCGATGAGCAGCAGGCCCAGCGACTCGGTCCACTCCACGCAGGCGCCGTAGCTGTCGCCGCTGTGGCCGCCGAGGCGGCGGCCCAGGACCAGGGGAACCAGCAGGGCGGGGACCAGGGCCAGCGCTCCGACGGGCACGGGCCAGGTGGCCAGGCCCGGCCAGGGCAGCAGCAGCAGGGCCGGGAGCAGCAGCAGGGCCGGCCGCAGTTCCACCGCCAGGCCGGCCCCGTGGGCGCGATGGAAGGCGGCGCTGCCGCCGGGCCGCAGGTAGGGGAACCAGGCCATGGCGGGCAGGGGCGCCACCCGCCCGCAGGCCGCCGCCCAGACCAGCGCCACCGGCGCCGCCGGCCCCAGCATCGCCAGGGCCCCGGCCCGCAGCAGCAGCACCAGCACCAGGGCCTGCACACCGCTCGCCCCCACCCGGCTGTCGGCCATCGCCTCCAGGCAGCGGTCCCCCGCCGCCAGGCCATCGGCGCTGTCCATGACGCCATCCATATGGAGGCCGCCACTCAGCCACAGGCCGAGCGCCAGCACCAGCGCCACCTGGGCCACCAGGGGCACCCGCCCCTCCAGGACCCACCAGAGCAGCCCCTGCAACGCGCCGAGAACCACACCGATCCAGGGGGCGAAGCGGGCGATCCGCTCGAACCGGGGCGCCGGCGCCGGCCAGGCCGGCAGCACCGAATAGAAGATCCAGGCCCCGGCCAGATCCCGCAGCCACGGTGGAGCGCTCAGGCGGGACATGGGCAGGGCGGTGGCAGTGGATGTGGCGGCGGGAACCCCGGGTAGCGTCGCAGCAGCGGCGCCTAGCGTCAGCGCTGAGCCGCTGCGGCGTCATCACCTTCGACTTCACGATCACCGCCCGCTGCCCGCGCACCCGGGCCCGCTGCGGCTGCTTCACCACCCCCCACGGCCCCGTCCACACGCCCCGGTTCATGCCGGTGGGCACCGCCGCCACCGTCAAGGGCGTCAGCACACCCCAGCTCAGGGAGACCGGGGCCGAGATGGTGCTGGCCAACACCTTCCATCTGCATCTGCAGCCGGGAGAAGCGGTGGTGGCGGAGGCCGGCGGGCTGCACCGCTTCATGGGCTGGGAGGGCCCCCTGCTGACCGACTCGGGCGGCTTCCAGGTGTTCAGCCTCGACGCCATCAACCGGATCGACGACGACGGCGTGGTGTTCCGCTCCCCCCGGGACGGCTCGCGGATCGACCTGACCCCCGAGCGCTCCATGGCCATCCAGAGGGCCCTGGGGGCCGACGTGGCCATGGCCTTCGACCAGTGCCCGCCCTATCCCGCCAGCGAAGCGGCGGTGGCCGAGGCCTGCCGGCGCACCCACCGCTGGCTGGAGCGCTGCGTCGCCTGCCACGGCGGCGGCGACCAGGCCCTGTTCGGGATTGTCCAGGGGGGCTGCTTCCCCCATCTGCGCGAGGCCTCGGCGCGGGTGGTCGCGTCGATGGACCTGCCTGGCATCGCCGTGGGGGGGGTGAGCGTGGGGGAACCCGCCGAGGAGATGCACCGGGTGGTGCGGCAGGTCGGCCCCCTGCTGCCGCAGGAGCGTCCCCACTACCTGATGGGGGTGGGCAGCCTGCGGGAGATGGCGATCGCGGTCGCCAACGGCTTCGACCTGTTCGACTGCGTGCTGCCCACCCGGCTGGGCCGGCATGGCACCGCCCTGGTGGGGGGGGAGCGCTGGAACCTGCGCAATGCCCGCTTCCGCCACGACCACGGTCCCCTCGACCCCAGCTGCGGCTGCCTTGCCTGCCGACACCACAGCCGCAGCTATCTGCACCACCTGTTCCGCAGCGAGGAACTGCTGGGTCGCACCCTGCTGAGCCTGCACAACCTCACCACCCTGCTGCGCTTCACGACCGCCATGGCCCAGGCCATCGGCGAGGGATGTTTTTCAGAGGATTTCGCTCCCTGGGAGCCCGACTCCCCGGCCGCCCACACGTGGTAGGTTCCGGCCATTGCAATGGTTCTCCCCCAGGCATGGCTCTCTCCCTGCTGGCCAGCTACGCGCCCCACTCTCTCGCCCAGCTGCCCGAGGCGTACCAGGCCTTCGGCCCCCTGGTGGACATCCTGCCGATCATCCCCCTGTTCTTCCTGCTGCTGGCCTTCGTCTGGCAGGCCTCGGTCGGCTTCCGCTGATCAGCGGAGTTCCTGCAACACAGCCCTCAGCGGCGTTCGCGCAGCACCGCCCAGGCGAAGGCCGGCAGCGAGAGCATCCGCCGCCAGCGGCTGGGCTCCTTGATCAGCCGGTAGAGCCACTCGATGTGGAGAGCGCCCATCCAGGCGGGGGCTCTTTTTTTGGTGCCGGCCCAGATGTCGAAGCTACCGCCCACCCCCATCCAGAGGCCACTGCGGGGGCCGGGCAGTGCCTGGATCCAGGTCTCCTGGCGCGGCACCCCCAGGGCCACCAGGACGAGATCGGGGCGGCACTGCAGCAGCTGTCCCTCCAGCCCGGGCCAGGCGTCCGCGCTCTGGTAGCCGTGGACGCTGAAGACCAGCTTGAGCCCCGGCAGGTCGTGGACCAGGCGGTCCCGCAGCTGATCCATCACTGCCGGACTCGCCCCCACCAGGGCCACCCGCCAGCCGCTGGCGGCCGCATGGTCGAGCAGGCGGCGGGCCAGCTCGATGCCCGGGGCCCGGCGCACCCGGTGCGACTGCCGCCCAAGGGCCCAGACCACACCGGCCCCATCGGGAATGACCATCCGGGCCGCCTCGATCGCCGCCCCCAGGGCGGGATCCGCCCGGGCCGCCATCGTCATCTCCGCATTGAGCGTGACGATCTGGCCGCCGCCGGCCGCGTGCAGGTCCACGGCGTCGCGGAAGACGTCGTTGCTTACATTCACAGGAATGCCCAGGACGCGGGCACGGACCGGCGTGGTCGCGAGGGCTGCCATGGGAAGGAACGACGGCGGGGAGAATCTATGGCCTGGTTCCACGGCCGCCGCCACCGGCACCCCCCGTCCTGACGCGACCATGATGAGCACGGCGAGCAATGGCGACAGAGGCGTGATCGATCCGCCCGCGCCCCCCACCGGCGAGGCGGAGGCCAGAGAGCTCCTGGAACGGCTCGACCGCGGCATCGAGCACGTCGTCCTGCGGCGCCAGCATCCGATCACGGGTCTGCTGCCCGCCAGCACCGCCAGCACCGTGCACGGGAACTATGGCGACGCCTGGGTGCGGGACTGCGTCTACTCCATTCAGTGCGTCTGGGGGCTGTCCCTGGCCCATCGGCGGCTGAATGGGCCCTGCCGGCGCAGCTTCGAGCTGGAGCAGCGGGTGCTGCAGCTGATGCGAGGGCTGATGCGCTCGATGATGCGCCAGTCGGCGAAGGTGGAGCGCTTCAAGACCAGCCTCGAGCGCCTCGACGCCATCCACGCCAAGTTCGACACCGCCACGGGGGATCCGGTGGTGGCCGACGACGGCTGGGGCCATCTGCAGCTCGACGCCACCGCCCTGTTCCTGCTGCAGCTCGCCCAGCTCACCCGCTCGGGCCTGGTGATCGTGCAGACCAGCCACGAGCGCGACTTTCTTCAGAACCTCGTCTACTACGTGGCCCGGGCCTACCGGGTGGCTGACTACGGCATCTGGGAGCGGGGCGACAAGGGCAACCACGGCCAGCCGGAGCGCAACGCCAGCTCGATCGGCATGGTGAAGGCCGCCCTCGAGACCCTGGTGGGTCTGGATCTCTACGGGCCCCATGGCGACGGCAGCAGCTGCCTGACCATCCCCCATGACGCCATCGTCCGTTTGCGGCGCGCCCTGCGCGGTCTGCTGCCGAGGGAGTCGGCCAGCAAGGAAGCCGACAGCGCCTGCCTGTCGGTGATCGGCTACCCGGCCTGGGCCGTGGAGGATCCAGCGCTGGTGGAGCGCACCCGCGAGAAGATCCGCAGCGAGCTGGCCGGGTCCTACGGCTACAAACGCTTCCGGCGCGACGGCCACCAGACCGTCCTCGAAGACGTGACCAGGCTCCACTACGAACGGGAGGAGCTGGCCCAGTTCGAGCACATCGAATGCGAATGGCCCCTGTTCCTGGCCTATGAGCTCATCACCGCCTGCTGCGAGGGCCGTTGGGAGGAGGCCCGCCGCTGGCGTGAGCAGCTGGAGGAGCTGAGCGTGCCGGTGGACGGGGAGGCGCTGCTGCCGGAGCTCTATCTGGTGCCGGAGCGGCTGATCGAGGCCGAGCGACGCCAGCCGGGCAGCCAGATCCGCGTCCCCAATGAGAACGTGCCCCTGCTCTGGACCCAGAGCCTCACCTGGCTGGCGGATCTGCTGCTGCACGGCCTGATCACCGCTGAGGATCTCGATCCCTGCGGGCGCCGCCACCCCAGCCCCCCGGGCGCCGAGGAGGTGCTGGTGGCCCTGGCTCCGGCCGATGACGCCATCGCCGCGGCCCTGGCGGAGGCCGGCCTGCCGGTGCGGCGGCCCTCGGACGGGGCGGCCCCCCTGCGGGTGGCCAGTTCCCGCGAGCTGGCCCGGCGCCTGGCCACGGTGGGCGCCAACGGCCGCCTGGGGCTCTCGGGCCATCCGCCGGTGCGCATGGAGACCCAGGCCACCGCCCGGCTCTACCGCCACGACGGCGAGCTGATCGGCTTCCTGCCGGCGGTGCTGGAGGAGGACACCTTCTACCTGGCCGACGATGCCCAGGTGCTGGTGGACACGGTGGCCACCGAGGTGCGGGTGCTGCAGCGCCACTGGCGTGGCTCCGGCGCCCCGCTGCTGCTCGTGCCGGTGGCCGCCGGCCCCTTCCGCCGCGACCCCGACGCCTTCCTGAACCTGGGCCGCGATCTGCGGCAGGGCCAGCTGGGCGCGGTGCCGGTGCGGCTGGTGTCGCTGGAGGAGCTGGTGCCGCTCGCCAGCCTGGTCAACCTGCCGCCCCAGGCGCTGGCGGCCTGCGACCTGGTGCCGGACGGCCACACCCTGCTGCCGCCCAGTTCCAGCCACCAGCCGCTCACCGCCCGCCAGGAGCAGGAACTGGAGGACGTGCCGCTGGCCCACCTGGTGGACCGGCTGTGGGCCAGCCGCTCCCTGGAGGAGCAGGCCGAGGTGCTGGAGCTGCTGAGCCGCCGGCTGGGCCCCAATGCCCGCCTGCAGGGACCCCGCAGCGGCCCGGGCGTGCGACTGATGGTGCTGCTGGAGGAGGTCTACCGCCGCGGCCTCGCCGACGCCGACTGGAGCGTGGTGCGCCGGGCTGCCGGCGCCATGGGTCTGGTGCACCCCCAGCTGGAGGATGCCCTCACCGACCTGCTGCTGCGCCAGAAGCAGGTGGTGGTGGGCCGCAACTACACCCGCGATTCCCTGCTCAGCCACCCGGAGGGCAGCCTGGCGATCGCGGCGATGGTCCGCCGCTTCAGTGGCGAGGATGGCCGGGAATGGATGCTGCAGCAGGAGCTGCTGCTGGCCATCGACGCCCTGGCCCGCTCGGACGTGGATCTGCTCAGCGGCAGCCTCACCCTGCAGCTGGGGCAGTTTCTGCTGCTGCTCACCGGCGAGCTGGCGGCGGAGGCCAACCTCAGCCCCAGCGAGGCCTTCGAGGCCCTCTGCGGCCTGCCGCCCCACGCCATCCGCCGCCGTCTGCGGGCCGTGCTGGCCGACGTGGAGCACGCCCGGGCCTCCCTGCAGCGCAAGGAGCAGCTGCACCTGCGGGGGCGGGTGCGCTGGGAGGTGCCCGATCCCCTGGCGGAACTGCCCAAGGACGGCAGCTGGCTGCAGCACCGCATGCGGCTCGGGGCGCTGCAGCGGGTGCCGAAGGACTTCTATCCGGGCATCTGGGACCTCCTCTACCACTGCCGGGGCCTGGTGATCGGCGACAAGCTGGAGCGGCGCAACCGTCTGGAGAGCGCCCCGCTGCTGCGCGAGAAGACACCGGGGGAGAAGAACTTCGCGATCCTGGTGGAGCACCTGCTGAGCAAGATCGAAGCGCCGGAGTACCGCCGGCTCTGCATCGAGACCCTGCTCACCCTGATGGCCTTCGTGGCCGCCAACCCCCAGGTCCAGTTCGACGATGACCTGGCCCTGGACGTGGTGATCGGCCACGCCGT
>NZ_JAYGHX010000004.1:197684-266660 GCF_034931325.1 Cyanobium gracile UHCC 0139
GATTGCCGCCGCTGGCAGCTGCTGGCCCTGCAGGAGCTGACCGAGCTGGAGCGGGCTCCCCTGTCCGTGAGGCCGTCTCTTCCGGGCTGACGCCAGTGGAGGGCCCTAGATCGGCGCCTCGAGGGCCATGCACAGGTTGGGCTGCTCGACGCATTGCTCGATCAGGTCGGCCAGCTGCAGGGCCCGGGAGGCCTGCAGGCCATCCACGGCCGGGGTTTCCCGGCCACGCACGCACTGAAGGAAGTGCTCAAGTTCGGCGTAGAGGGGTTCGATCGAGGTGGTGCTCACCTCTTCGATGAAGCCATCGTTGCGGTAGAGCAGCTCGCCGTGGTCGGCACTGACCGATTCGTGGGAACGCCGGTGGATGCGCAGGTTGCGGTTGAGGAAATCCGTCTCCATCAGGCTGCTGCGGCAGTGGGCACTGAGGCTGCGGATCTTGCGGTGGGCCATCTTGCTGGCCGTGAGGCTGGCCACCACACCGTTGGCGAAGCCGAGGGTGGCGTTGACATAGTCGATCGGACCATCGGAGCTGCGGCCGCCGGCCGCCGCCAGCCGCACGACCGGGGAGGCGGCCAGTTCGAGCACCAGATCGATGTCGTGGATCATCAGATCGAGCACCACCGACACGTCGTTGGCCCGGTCGGCGTTGGGGCTGTGGCGCCGTGCCTCAAGCACCACCACCTCCTCGTTGGCCACCACCCGCAGCAGCTCCCGGAAGGCGGGATTGAAACGCTCGATGTGGCCCACCTGCAGCAGGCGTCCGGCCGCCTCGGCCGCGCCGATCAGGTCGGCTGCCTCTTCCTGGGTGGCGGCGATCGGCTTCTCGATCAGCACGTGCACCCCCGCCTGCAGGCAGGCCATGCCGACCCGGTGGTGCAGCAGGGTGGGAACGGCGATGCAGACGGCCTCCACCTCGCCGAGCAGGTCCTCGTAGGCGGGGAACCAGCGGCAGTCGAACTGCTCCACCGCCAACCGCCCGCGGGCCTCGTCGGGGTCGGCGACGCCCACCAGTTCGGCATCGCGCAGGAGGCTCAGCACCCGCGCGTGGTGCCAGCCCATGTTGCCGATGCCGATGACACCCACGAGCACTGGGTTCATGGCAGGGGCAGAGCAGATGGGCGCATTATCGATGATCAGGTTCCGTCCGTGCTGGCGAGGGTGATCTGAACCCGCTCGATGCGGGGGCCGTCCATCGTGAGCACGTCAATGCGGACGCCCTGCCAGCGCAGCCCTTCGCCGGGGGAAGGGATGTGCTGCAGCCGTTCCAGCACGAAGCCCGCCAGGGTGTGATGGCCGTCGGCCTCGGGCAGCTGCAGGCCCAGCTGGCGGTTGAGCTCGACGATTTCCAGGTCCCCCGCCGCCGACCAGGTGCCATCGACCAGGGGCAGCAGGTCCTGGGCCGTCTCCAGGGGGTTCTCGTCCTCGCCGACAATCTCGCCGGTGAGATCGGCCACGGTGACCAGACCCTCGGTGCCGCCGTGTTCATCGACCACCACCAGCAGGGGCTGGCCGCTGCGGATCAGCGGCAGAAGGTCGGCGAGGGAGGCGCTTTCCTGCACCTGGGTCACCGGAACGATCCAGGGGGCCAGGGCCGTGTCGGGGTGGAGGAGGCCCCGGGCGATCGGCTCGGCCAGCCGCCTCAGGTCGAGCATGCCGCGCACGTCGTCGAGGGAGCTGCCGATCACCGGGAAGCGGGCGTGCTGGCTGGCATGCACCGCTTCCATCATCTGGGCGAAGGTGACCTCCAGCGGCAGGGTGACCATGCCGGAGCGCGGCATCATCACCTCCCGCACCAGCGTGTCCCGCAGGGAGAACACCCCCTCGAGGATGCTGCGCTCGTCAGGCATCAGGCCGGTGACACTGCCGCTCTCGATGAGGGTCTCCAGCTCCCCGGCCGAGAGCACCGGCACCAGCTCATCCCAGTTGCGTGGCAGCCCCAGCAGCCGCAGCAGACCGCCGCTGAAGCGCTCGATCAGCAGCAGCAACGGCGCCAGGGTGCGGGTGAGTGACTCCAGCGGCGGCGCCAGCCGCAGGGCCGAACCCTCGGGCCGGTGCAGCACCCAGGCCTTGGGCACCAGGCCGCCCAGGAGGGTCGCCAGCAACGCCAGCACCAGGAAGACGCCGGCGTCGATCCAGGCCTGCTCACCCCGGCCCATCCAGCCGGCCACCTGCTCCGCCAGCCCCCGAGCCAGCCAGCCCATGGCCAGCAGCGCCAGCACCAGGCCCAGCTGGGTGGCCACCAGAACGCTGCGCATCCGGTGCTGGAGCCGGGCCACGGATCGGGCTCCGGGCTCCTCCGCCTCCTCGAGCTGCTGGACGCGGCTGGGCCGCAAACGGATCAACGCAAGCTCCCCGGCAGCGAAGAAGGCCAGCAGGGCCAACAGGATCGCCAGGACCAGGAAGCGCATCGGTGGGTTGTCGTGGCTGAAGGTTAGGCCCCGCCGCCCGACTCAGTCTTCGCCGTGCTGGCCGCCCTCCCGGTCGGAGGGATGAGATCTTCCATCAGCTCAACCCCAGCGACACCAACCTGGTTCGGATGGGGGGGCGCGTGGGGGGATGGGGGTCGCGAGGATCGAACTCGCCTAAGGCGAATTATGAGTTCGCTGCATTCACCAGATTGCTAGACCCCCGGCGGACGAGCCACCTCCTGGGCGAAGGCGTCACCAGAGGCCCCGGATCGGCGGAGTCCAGGTGGTGCCGGCCGGCGGCCGGACGTAGGTGGGGGTGGCAGCCCCCGCCCCGAGGCTGGTGCTGAAGCCGTTGGTGATGTCAGCGGTGCGCTGGGGCATCAGGCCGCTCTGCTCCGAGAGCATCACCGACGCCGTGTTCTCGATGGCGGTTCCGTCCCAGACGATGTTCTGGTCGGGGAAACCGAAGGCGACGATCCTGCCGCCGTCGCGGCCGGGGATCGAGAGACCGAGGGGATCCGTGATCTGGTGCAGGAGGTTGACACCCTGGGCGAAGGGGGCCGAATAGCTGTAGAAGCGCTGCTGCATCACCTCGGGAGCGGAGCGCGTCACGCCGCAGCGCGTGACCTCCACCGGGCCCGTAGCGGCCGAGCCGGGAATGGGGGCTTCGAGGGTGGTGGTGCAGAGGACCGGACCGGCCAGGGCGGGGGCCAGGACGACCAAGGGGAGCAGGGCCGTGGCACCGGAAGCGAGGCGGGCGGTGAGGCGAAGGCCGGCGGGGATGGGGTCAGGCACTGCCAGGATCGGTGCTGTCATGGGTTCCGCGGGCCCAGTTCCGGGGCGTTGGGCCCACAGGTTAGCGACCTCTGACCCTCTCGCCCATCCCCGGCCAGCCGCACCGGCCGCTTCCGCAAGGCCACTCCCCAACGTCGCTTCCCCAACGTCGATGGTCTCCCTGCCCTCCAGCCCCAGCCAACAGCGTTCCACCCTGCTCGCCCTGCTGGCGGAGCGGGCCTACCGGCTGGGTGACTTCACCCTGGCCTCGGGCCGCCGCAGCCCGCACTACGTCAACTGCAAGCCGGTGAGCCTCAGCGGCATCGGCCTGGCCCTGCTGGGCCGCCTGATGCTGGAGCTTGTGGAGGGCGACGCCGCCGCGGTGGCGGGGCTCACCCTGGGGGCCGATCCCCTGGTGAGCGCGGTGGCCCTGCAGGCCGCCCTGGCCGGCCGCGACCTCGATGCGTTGATCGTGCGCAAGGAGGCCAAGGGGCATGGCACCGGCGCCTGGCTCGAAGGACCCCTGCCGCCGGCCGGGAGCCGGATCACGGTCCTCGAGGACGTGGTCACCACCGGCGGCTCGGCCCTCAAGGCCGTGGCCCAGCTGCAGGAGGCGGGCTACGCCGTGGAGCGGGTGGTGGCGATCGTCGATCGCCAGGAGGGCGGGGCCGAGGCGATGGAGGAAGCGGGCCTCGACCTGCGCAGCCTGTTCCTGCTCGAGGAGGTGGCCGCCACGGCCGCCGGGCTGGACGGCGCGGCAGGCTGAGCCCCGCGACAGGCTGAACCCCGCGACCCGCTCCACCATGGCTCCCTCCCCCAACCCGACGCCAACGGCGGCCGATCCCTGGCCGTGGAGACCACCGGAGGGGAGCCGCTGGTCACGGCCGGTGGGACTGCTGCGGCTCGACGGCCCGGACACCCTGCGGGTGCTGCACGGTCAGACCAGCCAGGCCCTCGAGGGGGCCCGCCCTGGCCAGTGGCTCGGCACCTGCTGCATCAGCCCCACGGCCCGGCTGCGGGCGCTGGCGGAGGTGCTGGTGGACGACGCCGGGGCCTGGCTGGTGATCGTCGACGGGGATGCCGCGGCCGTGCGCACCGCCCTCGACCGGGTGCTGTTCCCCGCCGACAAGGTGCGGCTGGGTCCGGTGACGGCGGCCGTCCTGCACCAGCCGTTGGGGGCACCGGAGCCGGAGGCCCTGCCCGGTGGCTCCTGGGCGCCGCTCGAGGGCTCGCCGGGCTGGCAGCTGGGGGACGCCCTGCTGCTGCCTGCTGAGGCCCCCCTGCCCCCCGTACTGGCCGCACGGCGCCCCCTGGAACCCCAGGAGGCGGAACGCTGGCGGATCCAGCAGGGTCTGCCGGCGGCACCGGGGGAGATCAACGAGGAGATCAACCCCTTCGAGCTGGGGCTGGCGGAGCGGGTGAGCCTGAGCAAGGGCTGCTACGTGGGCCAGGAAACCCTGGCCAAGCTGGCCACCTACGACGGGGTGAAGCAGCAGCTGCGCCGCTGGTGGGCCACGGCTGTCCCCGTCGAAGCTGTCCCCGAGGGGGCCGTGGCTGCGGGCACGCCCCTGCAGGACGGGGCCGGGGGCCGCGCCGGCCTGATCACCTCCAGCCTGGAACTCCCCGGAGACGGGGGCTGGATCGGCCTGGCCCTGGTGCGCAAGGCCTGGCTGCAGGAGAGCCAGCTGCTGTCCGGGGCGGCCCCGGGTGTGGCCCTGCACCTTTCGGTGCCGGAGGCGTTTCAGTCGCCGCCGGTGGGGCCGGGGGGCAAGGCCCCGTCCTGATCGAGCAGCCAGCGGACCACCGCCCAGGTGGCCAGGCTGTCGTCCTGGTTGTAGCGGAAGATTCGCTGCAGCTTGCGGCCCAGGGCCCGCCGGCTCGGCCGCCGCGGGCCGCCGGAGCCCTCCCGCCACTGGCGCCACCAGAGCAGGCAGCGGGCACCGTCGACCCCTTTCTGGCTCCAGGTGAAACCCCGCCAGCCGGCGACGGCCTTGAGCCCGTAGCTGTTGACCGGCAGCAACCAGTGGCGCCGAAGCCGCTGGTGCACATCCACCAGCCGGGCCCGCAACCGCTCCCGCTCCCGTTCGCTGGCCCCCTGGCGCTCGGCCAGCCGCAGCAGGGCGACAGACTCGGTCTCGCCGTAGTGGAGGACGGGCCAGTCGGGGTAGCGGGCCAGCAGCGTGCTCAGCCGCCGCCAGAGCAGGGCTTCGCCGTGCTCCTGCAGGGCGAGCAGGGGCTGGTAGCTCCCCAGGCTCTCCCCCGGCCCCGGCGCCCCGGGCCAGCGGCCGTCCGCACCGCGCTCCAGCCGCACCAGGCCATGGAGGAAGTCGTCGCGGGCATCGGGATCGGATTCGATGTCGTAGAGCAGCACCCCGGGCGCCGCCGAGAGCTCCGGCAGGGCGGGGCCGGCCCCCTGGCCGCTGCGCCGGGGGATGCCCTCCTGCTGCACCCTGGCCTGGGCCACCAGCCGGGGGGCCACCTCCCGATGCTGCTCGCTGTGGACGGCCAGGTCTTCGGCCAGCCGATCCGGATCGGCCGCCGCGAGCTCGTCGAGGCTGGTGATGCCCAGCGCCACCAGCAGCTCGCGGCGCTTGCCGCCGATGCCGCTCACCTCGCTCAGGTGACCCTCCGCGGTGGCGATCTGATCGCAGGCGCCGCGCCAGCTGCAGAGGGTGCATTTCTTGCGGTCGCTGACCAGGGGCGGCGGCTCGCTGCGGGCCAGGTCGAGCGCCAGTCGCTCCAGGCTCTCGTCGAGCTGGCGCTGCAGGGAGGGGCCGAGGGCGAGCCGTTCCCGCTCCAGCCCCCGGTCGGCGCCGGCCACCACCAGCCCATGGGGCACGGGGGCCCGCTGGTGCTCCTGCAGCAACCGCCCCCACAGGGCCAGCTGCAGGCGATGCTCCCGGGTGAGGCGCCGGCCCTGGCGGGCCAGCACCGGCCGGTAGCTGTGGGCGCCCCAGCGGCTGGGTCCCTCGACCCGCTCCAGCAGGCTCGGATGGGCCTCCAGGCGCAGGCCCCGGGGGCCGGTTCCCGTCAGCCGCAGGCCCACCACACCGGGCGCCCCCTCGCGGCAAGCCCCCTCCCCGTGGCCGGGGCGTTGGGGCAGCAGGCTCTGGAAGCTGCGCAGCTGGTCATCGAGGGCCAGGGCGCGGTGGGCACTCCAGAGCCGCTCCCGGGGGGCGCCATGGAGATCGAGCCAGGCCCGCCGCCGGCAGCGCACCCAGCTGCGCAGCAGACGGTCGGTGAGGACGGGGGATCCGGGGGAGGCGGCGTCCGGGGTCTGGGGCATGGGCTGCAGGCTAGGGGGGACGGTGGCCTGCCATCAGGCCGGCACCCGCCGCGGCCATCCGGAGGGCCTGGCCTGCTACGACCGGCCTGCCCCACCCTCGCCTCCCCGCAGCCCATGGCCTCCGCCCCCCTGCCCCTCGAGGCCGGACCGATCCACTTCGGCACCGATGGCTGGCGGGGCATCCTCGGGGTGGACATCACCATGGAGCGCCTGCTGCCGGTGGCGGCCGCCGCCGCCCGGGAACTGGCCGCCAGCGCCCCGGAAGGCCTCGGCAGCCGGGAAGTGGTGATCGGCTACGACCGGCGCTTCCTGGCCCCGGAGCTGGCCGAGGCGATTGCCGCCGCCGTGCGGGGGGCCGATCTGGTGCCCCTGCTGGCCGCCACCCCCGTGCCCACGCCGGCCTGCAGCTGGGCGGTGGTGGAGCGGGGCGCGCTGGGGGCCCTGGTGATCACCGCCAGCCACAACCCGCCGGAATGGCTGGGCCTGAAGATCAAGGGACCCTTCGGCGGCTCGGTGGAGGGCGACTTCACCGCCCGGGTGGAGCAGCGCCTGGCGGCCGGAGGCCTGACGGTGCCGGTTCCCGGCGCCACCGAACGTTTCGATGCCATGGGCACCTACCTGGCGGGCCTCGGCGCCAAGGTCGACGCCGCGGCCCTGGTGGCGGGCCTGGCCGCCACCGGCCTGCAGGTGATCGTGGACCCGATGCACGGCTCGGCCGCCGGCGGGCTGCCGGCCCTGCTGGGGGAGGCGGGGGCGGCCGCCGGGGTGATCCGGGAGATCCGGGGGGAGCGGGATCCGCTGTTCGGCGGCCACCCGCCCGAGCCGCTCGCGCCCTACCTGGAGCGGCTGATCGCCGAGGTGCGCCAGGCCACGGCCTCCGGCCGGCCGGCGGTGGGCATCGTCTTCGACGGCGACGGTGACCGCATCGCCGCGGTGGACGAGCAGGGCCGCTTCTGCAGCACCCAGCTGCTGATGCCCCTGCTGATCGACCACCTGGCCCGGGCCCGCGGACTGGGGGGTCGCGTGGTCAAGACCGTGAGCGGCTCCGATCTGATGGCCCTGGTGGCGGCCGACCTGGGCCGGGAGGTGATCGAGATGCCCGTCGGCTTCAAGTACATCGCCGCCGAGATGCTCAGCGGCGAGGTGCTGGTGGGCGGAGAGGAATCGGGCGGGGTGGGCTTCGGCCTCCACCTGCCGGAGCGGGACGCCCTGTTCGCGGCCCTGCTGCTGATCGAGGCGCTGGTGGAGGGGGGCCTGCCCCTCGGCGCCCGGCTGGAGGCCCTGCAGGGGCGCTGCGGGGGCGCCAGCGTCTACGACCGCCTCGACCTGCGTCTGCCGGACATGGCCAGCCGCCGCCGGCTGGAGGCGCTGCTGGCCCAGGATCCGCCCCAGGAGGTGGCCGGCGCGGCGGTGCTGGAGGTGAACCGCACCGATGGCGTCAAGCTGCGGATGGGCCCCAGCCACTGGCTGATGCTGCGCTTCTCCGGCACCGAGCCCCTGCTGCGCCTTTACTGCGAAGCGCCCGACGCCGACCGGGTGCGGGCAGTGCTGGCCTGGGCCCGCCAGCTGGCGGAGAGCATCTGATGGTCAGCCCATCGGAGCCCGGCGTGGCGCCCACCGTGCTGGTGATCGCCAGCGGCAACACAGGCAAGATCAGAGAGCTTTCCCACCTGCTGGCTTCCCTGCCCCTGGAGGTGCGGCCCCAGCCCGAGGGCATGGAGGTGGAAGAAACGGGCACCAGCTTCGCCGCCAATGCCCGGCTGAAGGCCGAGGCGGTGGCCCGGGCGACCGGCCACTGGGCCTTGGCCGATGATTCCGGCCTGGAGGTGGCGGCCCTGGGCGGCGCCCCCGGGGTCCATTCGGCCCGCTATGCCGACAGCGACCCCGCCCGGATCGCCCGGCTGGTGCGGGAGCTGGGAGAAGCCGACCGGGCGCGGTGCGCTCAGGGCCGCCCGCCGGACCGGCGGGCGGCCTTCGTGGCGGCCCTGGCGGTGGCCGATCCCAGTGGAGCGATCCGCCTGGAGGTGGAGGGCCGCTGCGACGGGGAGATCCTGGAGGCCCCGCGTGGCAGCGGCGGCTTCGGCTACGACCCGGTGTTCTTCGTGCCGGAGACGGGCCTGACCTACGCGCAGATGGACAAGGGCCTCAAGGGGCGGCTGGGCCACCGGGGGCAGGCCTTCGCCCGGCTGGAGCCGGGCCTGCGGGAGCTGCTGGGCGCCACCGGAGCCACCCCGACGTCTCCCTAGCGGTCTGGTCGGGTGCGGCGACGGGCCTGCAACGTTGCCGCCAGGGCGTCGGCCATCGCTTCGGCCCGCTTCTGCCAGGTGCATCCGGTGGCAAATCGATGGCGCTCAGCGGCACGGCCATCCCGGAAACCGCAGGCGGCCAGGCGCTCGAGGGTGGCCGTGAGGGCCTGACCATCGGCGCAGTGATAGGCCAGGCGCGGCGTTTCGGCGATCTGGGCGCAGGTGCCGGTGTAGAGGATCGGCTGGCCGGTGGGCAGCTGGGAGAAGAAGCGGACGGGGCTGCTGCAGGGGTTGATGTCGCCGTCGGTGAGGGGCAGCACGGCCGCATCGAGGGTGGCGAAACAGGCCTGGAGTTCGCCGTAGGGCATGGCGCCGAGGAAGCGGCAGCGCGGGCTGTTCTGGAGGTGGGCGAGGCCGCTCACCTGGCGACGCACCGGCCCCACGAACAGCCAGCGGAGCTGCGGCAACGCATCGTGGGCCGCCACGATCGGCAGCAGGTCGATGCGGCTGCCGATCACGCCGATGATGCCGATCAGGGGCCGGAAGTCGGCCGGCACCAGATCCCCCGGCAGGGGGGGACGCTGGGATGGTGGGCCGGAGGTCTCGGCGGGGGGCTCCGCCGGCAACCAGGAGGCGGGGATGCCGTTGGGAATGATGTGACAGCGGGTCGGCGCCAGGCCGTAGCGAGCACGGATCACCTCAGCCAGGCGCTGCGACACCGGGAGGATCAGATCCGCATGACCGACCACGTCGTGTTCCTGGTCGAGTCGGACATGGGGGTAAGCCGCGTAGTCATCGCTGACCAGATAGGCGATGACGGAAGCGAGGGCGCGGTGATGAATCGCGTAGGGCCAGGAGTGGGGATCGGTGATGATCAGGGCGTCGGCCTTGCCGTAGGTCGCCAGCAGGCGCCGCTCCACCACGGGGGCGAGCATCCTGACCAGCCAGCGATGACGGGAGAAGGCACCCCGGGGGAGGTCACAGGCCCGGCGATGCCGGCCGAAGGAGGGCAGCCAGCCCCGCCAGCTGAGCCGGGGGGCCAGTGTCTGCACCGTGCAGATTGTCTCCAGCGCCTCAAAGAGAGCCTGGTGATAGGGCTCTTCGGAACCGACAACGAACAGACGCAGGAGTTGGCCTGTCGTCCTGGCTGAATCAGTCACGGCAGGACGAGTAGGCCATTGATTCTTGATTCTAAAGGTGCCGATCCCGGCCATCCCCGAGACCAGCCCATGTCGGAGACACCGGCCGCCTCCGACATGGGGCGCGTGGGTTGCCGATCGGGCGCGACGCAGGGCAGGGCCTGTATCCTTGATCTGGATGAAACCGTCCTGCCCTCCAGCCATGTCCGGTTCAGAAAGGAGGGGGCGCCGGCAGGAATCAAGGGTCGTCTTCCTGCCCGACAAGCGACGCTTCAACCCCTACCAGAAGCGACTTGCTGAAGCGCTCATCCAGCAGGGCTTCAGCGTCACCGTCAAGGATCACCCTCCACTCTTCGGGGCTTTTCTCCGGCAACAACGGTTGTATTCCAGGACTGTAATCGTTCATCTGCATTGGCTGAATGGCCTGACAGATCAAGCCATCTACGCCCACTCCAGGATCCGATTCCTGACCTGGTACGTTCTGATGTTGTTCGACCTGGGATTGTTCAGGCTCCGGGGAGGCAGACTGTTCTGGACGGTGCACAACCTGATTAGCCATGAATGCCCGGACCCTGGCAGGGAGTTAACGATTCGAAGGCTGATCATCAGGTTTGCCAACGGCATTCATTTTCACAGCGCATCATCGATTCACCGAGCTGAAGAGGAATACGGCGTTTCGCTCCAGAGCAAAGCGATCGTGGCGGCCCATGCCGGCTACCCGGAGGACTACCCAGCCAACCCATCAAGATCAGAAGCCCTGGCCAGGGAGACCGAAATCAGCGACGCCGACTTCACCTTTCTGTTCTTCGGCAACATCCGTCGTTACAAAGGCCTCGAGTCACTTGTGGAGGCCTTCCGTCATCGGCCGGGCTCCCACTACAGGCTCCTGGTCGCAGGGGCCCCCATCCCGGGAGTCTCAACGGACTGGCTCAACGAAGCCTCAGCGAGCGACCCACGCATTCGCCTGCGCATCGGCTACGTGTCGGACGTGGATGTGTCCGCACTCTTTTCCCTCGCGGATGTGCTGGTGGCGCCCTACACCGCCACGCTCACCTCGGGGGTGGTCTCGCTCGGGCTCACCTTCGGTTGTCCCATGGTGCTCCCGGAGGCCGCCAGGGTCTACGACCTGCCGGGTGATGCCGGGGCCGAATACTTCGCCCCCGGCCTGTTGCCGGAGGCCCTGGCCAGGATCGAGACCCGCAACCTCGGCGGGATGCGGGCCCACAACAGCCGCCTCGGCCGTTCCCTGACCTGGGAGGCCATGGCACAGCCGATCGCCACGGCCTACCGGAAGACCGTCCGAAACCGTTGAACCGGAGGGGTGTCGAGGGCCTCCAGCAGGGAGCTCCGCACCTGCTGCCTCAGGCCGCCGAGGTGCTCCGCGGCAGCGGCGCCGGCGACTCGGGCCTCCGCAGGATCGCGGAGATAGGCGAGCATGGCCGCCGCGAAGTCGTCAGCCGTTCCAGCCACCGCAACGCCCGGAGCCAGGGCCATCCCCTCCACACCCGCTGGCGTGGTCACAATCGCCCGGCCATGGGCCATGGCTTCGATCGTCTTGATCTTCAAGCCGGTGCCGGAACGCATGGGGTTGATCATGAACAGCGACAACCGATAGATCTCGCTGGGCGATGGAACGATCCCTAGGAGCTCAACCTCCTCAGGCAAGGCCATCGCCTCACAGATCCCACCGGCGACCACCAGCCGGCCGCGGCCACCCCTGTCCATGACCAGCGGCCATACCTCCTCGAGAAACCAGCGCAGCCCCACCCGATTGAGGGGATTGGCCGAGGCCAGATAACCCACGACGAAAGTCTCAGCTTCGGAGGACGCCTGAACTTCGGGGAAGGGCAAAGGATCGGATGCAATGATGTGCCCGACGGTCCTGACGACACGCCGGCCATGGGTCAGGTGCTGGAAATAGCTGGATTCCCGCTCCTGGATGCCGAGGATCACATCGGACCGCCGTAATCCTCTGCGCTCATCGCCAGCGTTCAATGAAATCCAGAAGTCCTGAGGATCCAGCTGCGCCTTTTGGAGCATGGCATTCCGATCCGTGAAGACATCGTGACAATCCAGAATCTTCAGACAGCTGGAGTCGAAGGCCTCAAAGAAGGCGGAATGGATCACATAGGACACCAGCACGCGCCTGTAGTTGCCGACCTGTTGCAGGCGGCGCGCCTGCACGAGCCAGCTCGGATGAAACCAGTCGTCCAGGGGGCGGTTGCCGATGGGGAGGCCCTGGTCCTGCCCCGGCCCGCCGCGACGACGCAGCCGCTGCCAGGCCCCGACAAGTCGCTGTCGGATCCGGGAGGCCAGCGGCCGCCGGCCACCTTCGGGCCAGACGAAGTCGTGGATCCAGTGGTCGACAGCCTTGCGGGTCTCCCGTTTCTCCTCGGCGGAGAGCTCGACGCCGGCGAAATGGAGCTCGAAGCCCAGGGCCCGCAGGTCGTCGAGCAACGCGGCCATGCGGCTTCGGTTGCCGGCGTAGGGCGGGCCGACGCCGATCCTCGAGATGACCAGGACACGTCGATCCGTCATCACGACACCGCCAGGTCCCCCACCGCCGGCCGCCACCCCTGCAGCTGCCAGTGCACACACCCCGCGATCACCATCGGATCCTGCAGCACCAGGGCGAGGGCGGCGTCATGGTCGGGAGCCTCGAGCAGCAGCAGACCTCCGCCGCCGGGCCGCCCCTGATCGTCCACCAGATAGCCGCTGCTGATCCTGCGGCCCTCCCGGCGCAGCCGCTCCACCCAGCGGCGATGCTCCTGCAGGTGGGGAATCACCGCGTCATGGGGAAGCCGGAAGGTCTCGGTCTTGATGAA
Organism: Cyanobium gracile UHCC 0139; assembly: GCF_034931325.1. Lineage (GTDB taxonomy): Bacteria > Cyanobacteriota > Cyanobacteriia > PCC-6307 > Cyanobiaceae > Cyanobium > Cyanobium gracile_B. The sequence continues at coordinate 210,363 of NZ_JAYGHX010000004.1, forward strand.
CCAGGCCATGGCGGGAGCGGAACACCGGATCGGGCTCCGGGCCACGCTCCGGAAGGGAGTAGGACGGAGATTCCGTAGCCGATGGTCCCATGTCGAAATCCCAGCTCACCGCCTTCCTCGCCAAGGTGGCGGCCGATCCTGCTCTCAAGGCCCGTGTGGATGCGGCCGCCGACACCGATGCCGTGGTGGCCATCGCCCTCTCCGAAGGTCATACCTTCTCCCCCGCCACCTTCAGTCGCTTCTCGCGAGGCTGAGGCCTGCCCCGGGCCTGTCACGGCTGGACGATGAAGGAGAAACGATGCAGGAGCGGAGCGGGTTGAACCGGGCCAGCCCATGGTTGCTTTCTGGGGCGTCCCTGGCCTCCCATCCTCCGGCCAGCCGCGGCATCCCCAGGATCATCCACCAGACGTTCAGCACCAGGAGTCGGATGCCGGCCGTGCTGGAGGAGAACTGCCGCGCGATCGAAGCCCTCAACCCGGACTTCACCTATCGCTTCTACGAGGATCGCGATCGTGAACGCTTCATCGGCGACACCTACGGCGAGGCGATCCTGGCCCGCTATCTGCGCATCGATCCCGCCTACGGTGCCGCCCGGGCCGATCTGTTTCGCTATCTGTGCATCTACCACTGCGGTGGTGTCTACCTGGACGTCAAGGTCGGCGTCACCCGGCCACTCTCCGAGGGGCTGCGTGACGATGACGCCTTCCTGCTGAGCCAGTGGGACCATTCGCCGGGCAGCCCCCATGCCGGCTGGGGCACCCACCGGCGACTGGCCGCCGTCCCGGGTGGTGAATTCCAGCAGTGGCACGTCATCGCCTCCCCTGGCCACCCCTATCTGGCCGCCGTGATCGCCGCGGTGCTCAGCAACATCGATCGCTTCAATCCCTTCGCCTTCCCCCATCCCTGGGAGGCGGTGATCTGCACCACCGGCCCGGTCGTCTACACGCAGAGCATCCAGCGGATCCTGGCGGCCCATCCCCACCGGCGGCTGGGCGGCAGCGAGGAGATCGGCCTGCACTACAGCCTCTTCGATGGCTCGGCCGATCCAGACGCCCACCGGCGGCTCTACAAGGATTACCGCAAAGCCGAAGCCCCGCTGATCCGCCAGCCCTTTCCCCTCTCCCTGCTCTGGCCCCTGCTCAACCTGGCCCGGAAGCTGGCGCGCCGCGCCCGAGGGCTGCTGCGGCGCTGATCCCCCACCCCAGCGACCCGACCGAAGCAGGGCGTGGCCTCAGGCCGCCACCCAGCTGCCATGCAGCCCATGGGGGATGGCCAGGGGAAGTTCGAGCACGGCCACCTCGGCCATTGAGGCGGCATCCAGAATCACCAGATCGCTGGCGCTGCGGGCGCCGTTCCAGACCAGGCCGAGCACCCAGCCGTCATCCTCGGCCGTGGCGCCGGTACGGGGCACCATGATCGGCTCACTGACGAAGCCGCGGGGCGCCGCACTCCAGACCCGGGACTCGCCGGTGGCGAGATCGAGCTTCATCAGGGCCTGGAGGGGGTCGTTGCCGCGCTCCCGCTCGGCCACCGCCATCCAGCCGTAGCGGCTCTCGAGCCCCACCCGGGCCGGAGCCACCATGGCGAATTCACAGGTGCGCTCGCTCAGCCGCGTGGCCGTGACCGTGCCGCTGGCCAGATCGAGACGGCAGCGCTCCAGAAGACCCTCGGGAATGCGGTCGAAGTCGACCTCCTTGTAGTCCTGGTCGGGGCCGATGGAGGGGAAATCGGCGTAGAAGATGCTGTCGACCACCACCGCATCGCCGTCCTCCCAGGCGTTGAGGTGGTGGAACACGAAACCTTCCGGCGCCTCCAGCACCCGCGGCTCCTGGCCGGCGAAGGCGCCGTCCTGGCGGGGGATCAGCCAGAACTGGCCACGGGCACCGGCCCGGGACTTCAGGCACTGGGCCGCCCCTTTGCGGCCGAGCACATAGGGGAGGGGGTTGAAGTCGATGGCGTTCTGCAGGAACACCGCCCAGTTGGGGGTGATGGCGAAATCGTGCAGGAAGGCGAAGCCGCCGAAGCTGTGGCTGGAGTCGGCCAACAGGGTGCCGGCCCCGGGGCCATCGGCGGCGAATTCCATCAGGCGCACGGTGCTGCGCGGGCCGGCCTTCACCCCGAAGGTGACCATGCGGGGGGCGCCGTGGTGGCCGGGATCGAAGCGGGGATGGGCGCTGAAGGCCTCGCCCGGCTTGAGCACCCCGTCCAGGAGGGTCAGACCGCGGGTCTCGAGGCTGAGGGGATCGAGGGCATGGGGGGAGCTGGCCTCCCAGAGGGCGAGCAGCTGGTCGCCGAGTCGCACCACATGGGTATTGGCGATGTTCTTGAGCCGCAGGTCGAAGGCGTTGGCCAGCGGGCCTCCGGGCTTGGGGGTGCCGAACACGCCCCGGTAGAGCACCGTGCCGGCCTTCTCCTCGGCCAGCCAGCCCTCGGTGCGCACGAAGCGGTTGCTGAGGCGGGCCCCACCATCCGCGAAGCGCAGGGCCGTGATCATCCCGTCGCCGTCGAAGGGGTGATGGACCCAGTGGCCACCACGCTCGAGCCGGCCCGGGCCGTTGCGGTAGAGGGTGCCGCTCAGATCCGCCGGGATGGCACCACGGGCGGCGACGAGGGGCTCGTCGCTGAGCTCGACGCTGACATTGCGAAAGGAGCTGGCCCAGTCGGCGCGGTCGTAGGCAGGGGTGGCCGCGGCGGCGGGGGAGGCAACGGTCATCGGGTCAGCCCACGGGAAGTACAGCGCAGGGCGCTGAACCGATTATCACGTAACGGAGTGTGAAGGTGTGGGCGCGGATCACCCTCAGCCCTCGCAGGGCAGCTCCACCACAGGACAAGGGGGCTGGGCCACGGCACAGGGGGCGGCCTCGACCTGGCCCGGCAGGCAGTCGGCGGCACGGGCCGGGGCCGCCACGGCGAGGGCGGCCGTGAAACCCGCCACCAGCAGAAGGAGAGGACGCATGGCGCGTACGCAGATCACCTGATGCTAGTGGCGGCGTACCGGTCAGGCACCGGCGTGGCCGGCGCGCTCCAGCACCCCCTTGCTGCTGGGAACGGCCCCGCCGCGGCGGGGATCGATCTCCACCGCCTGGTCAAGGGCGCGGGCGAACGCCTTGAAACCGGCCTCGACGATGTGATGGGAATTCACCCCCGCCAGCTGGCGGATGTGCAGGGTGAGGCCGGCGTTGTTGGCCACCGCCACGAAGAACTCGCGCACCAGTTCGGTGTCGTAGGTGCCGATGCGCTGGGCCGGGATGGCCAGGTCGTAGCTGAGGTGGGGCCGACCGGAGCAGTCGAGGGCCACCTGCACCAGGGCCTCATCGAGGGGGGCCAGGAAGTGGCCGAAGCGGCGGATGCCGCGGCGATCGGCCAGGGCCTGGGCCAGGGCCTGGCCCAGGGCGATGCCCACGTCCTCGTTGGTGTGGTGGTCGTCGATGTGGGTGTCGCCCCGGGCGGTGATCTCCAGGTCCAGCAGGCCGTGGCTGGCGATCTGGTGGAGCATGTGGTCGAGGAACGGCACGCCGGTCGCCACCTGGCAGCGGCCGGTGCCATCGAGGTCGAGGGCCACATGCACGTCGGTTTCACCGGTGACGCGATGCACGTCGCCGGTGCGTGCAGGGCCGGTTCGCGAAGAGCTGATGGACACGCGGGCGGAGGCGACGGGCCGGACCTGAATCATGCCAAAGCCCCCAGGGCCCTGCTCCGGCGACGCGATGGCCGCTCACGGGACTGGTGGGCCCATGGTGTGAAGCGCTACGGCGCCGGGCCGCCAGGGGTGGTGGGGTGAGTGCCATGGATGAACGTCCGGGTGCCGTCCTCGATCAGCTGCGCGCCGGGCACCAGCGCTTTCTCGACGGCCGGGTGCAGCACCCCCACAGCGATCGCCTGCGGATGCTGGAGGTGGAAGCAGGCCAGACTCCCGTGGCGGCGGTCCTGGGCTGTGCCGATTCGCGGGTGCCGGTGGAACTGCTGTTCGACACGGGCTTCGGCGATCTGTTCGTGGTGCGCAATGCCGGCACGATGAGCACCGTGGCCGCGATTGCCTCGCTCGAGTACGCCGTCAGCCACCTGGAGGTGCCGGTGATCGTGGTGCTCGGCCACGCCGCCTGCGGTGCGGTGGCGGCCGCCTTCGACCGGGAACTCAACCTGACGCCGAGCCTGTCCCAGGTGGTGGGCCAGCTGCGCATGGAACTGTTCAGCCTCGGCGGCGAACACAACCTGGAGGAAGCCTGCCGGCATCACACCCTCAACGCCGCCCGCAACCTCGTCGATTCCAGCGTGATGCTCACCGACAGGCTCCGCTCGGGACGGCTGCAGGTGGAGGCGGCGTACTACAACCTGCACACCACCAGCATCGAATGGATGGGGGCGGTGATGCCGATGCCTCAGGGCTGAACCGGCAGGGCCGCCAGGATCCGCTCCACCCGGCTCTCCCAGGTCTGGGCGGCGGCGAAGGCCACCCGTGCACGGAACTTCTCCGGGCTGTCGGAGGCCAGTTCCTCATCGATGGCCTGCAGAAAACGGGCGGGATCCTTTTCGATCCGGATCAGATCACCGGCCAGCTCCAACCCTTCCACGGCGGAAGAAACCACCGGCTTGCCACTGGCGATGTATTGAAAGAGTTTCAGCGGACTCATCGACCGCGAGAAGGGCGTATCGAGATGGGGGATCAGGCAGAGATTCATCCGCTTCAGCTGCATCGGCACCTGATCGTTGGGCAGGCTCCCCAGCCACTCCACATTGCCGAGCCCGAGAAGGCCGGAGTCCGACAGGCGCCGGTTGAGTTCGGGACCCACCAGCAGGAGCCGGCAGTGGGGCCGCTCCAGGGCGATTCTCCGGAGCAGTTCGACGTCGGTGCGATCCCAGAACGTGCCCACATAGCCCAGGACCGGCTGAGCCCCGGCGGGCTGGAAGTCGGTGGGCTCCGCCAGGAACGCCGAGCTCACGGCCTGATCGATGCGGACACAGGCAGCCTGGGACGAAAACTTCTGTTCGTTCGCCTTCGAGGTGACGGCGATCAGGTCGGCGATGGATCCGAGGCGCGGATACTGATCCACCGCAAAGGGGTAGTACCAGTCGGTCTTGTCGACCAGGGTGAAATCATCGACGATCTGGATGATTCTGGCTGCAGCAGGCACCTGGCGCACCAGCTCATCCAGGACCGGATGGGGCGGGAACAACCACAGCAGGGTGTTCCGCTCCCGGAACCCCAGGGATCGAATCTGTCGTCGCAGGGCGAAGCGCTCCCGTTGCAGCTTCAGCAGCGAACCGAGACTTCTCAGCCGCAAGGGGCTGATCCCACCCGGCCTCCAGTAGAGACGGGCAACGGCGAGTCTGTCGGAGACGATCTGCAGGGACGTGGTCAGCGTCTCCCCCTTGGAGGAGGGCAGAACGACCAGAACCTGCTGGACATGGTGGCAACGGCTCAGCGTCGTGGCGATCTGCTCATAGGTGCGGCCGTAAACACCCCAGTCATCGCCGAACCAGAAGAGCAGCACATGGGACAGATGCTGGGGAACGGAATCGGCGCCGGTTCGACTGGGCATCATTGGGACAACGAATCACCGTGACAACGAGGGAAATTCATTCGTCGCAGAATCATTCGAGCATCCATCCCAAACGCCGGCCCAAGCGTATCTTGTAGCTAAGATAGCAACGCAGGAGGAAGCTGGCGATGACGGCATTGGACCAGCAGAGCAGGTTCAATCTTTTGTCGCAAATCGCAGAATCAAACCAAGAAACAAGTCTGCCACGATAAATGAATTCGCTGAAGGTCGATCGCTGACATGTCCCCCAGAATTGACGCGCCAGACCGGCGATCATCAGGTCAACCACGGCCGAACGATTGACCTCCTGCTTGGTCAACCCCTGCTGGCCAAGCTGTGCCTCCCTGAGATGATGGACGCCGTGCCGGCTTCCACGCTTGAGCGCAGGAATGATGGACGGGCAGATGATTCCATAGGAAACACACAAGTCGACGACCTCTACACTGTCTGTGATCACAACTTTCTTGCCGCTGCCTGAGTAGCGAGCAATGGCCTTCAGAATGTCGAGAGGGCTTCCGCCCGAGGCATCGGTGTGACGAATATGCCAGCAGTCATACTTGCCCGGCGACAGATCAAAATCGCCCATTCGATCAACAACCGCCATTCTGAGTTCTCGATGCAACCGAAGAATCCGAAACATCCGATTGGAGTACCGAGCCAGATATCGGCAAACGACCATGGTGTCCCAGGGACCACTCAGGGCTGCTTCCTGAACAGTCAGAAATGCCCCATCCGGCAAGGAATCACATTTCACGGGGTCTTGCGTGATACAGCTTGCATAACGCGCTGGAAGCACAAGGCCAAAATCACCATCAGACCGCCGAAAAGCTGGCTCTGAAGGACATGCCAGCGAAAAGTAGTTCTCGAAAGAATCACCCCATGAATTATGGGTCCAGTCAACACACAGAACGGCGTTCCATCGCCTGGAGAGATCACAGCAATGGCCCAGGACCTGTAGGCGATTACCAAGTCCAGCGATGCCCTTATCAACAATGGTTCGGCGCATAGGATCGCTCAAGCACTCTCCAATGCCATCCATCCCTCGGCCGACAGAAGCCAGGGCTGGTTCACATCCCGGTGATGCAGTACCCCGCATCCACGTAGATCACCTGGCCGGTGATGCCGCTGGCCAGGGGGCTGGCCAGGAAGGCGGCGGTGGCGCCCACCTCGTCCTGGGTCACGGTGCGGCGCAGGGGGGCCTTCTCCTCAACGTTGTGGATCATGTCCAGGATGCCGCCGATCGCCGAGCTGGCCAGGGTGCGGATCGGGCCGGCGCTGATGGCGTTCACCCGCACCTGCTGCTCGGGGCCGAGCTCCGCCGCCAGGTAGCGCACCGAGGCTTCCAGGGCCGCCTTGGCCACGCCCATCACGTTGTAGTTCGGGATCGCCCGCTCGGCGCCCAGATAGCTCAGGGTGATCACGCTGGCCCCCGGACTGAACAGGGGTTTGGCATGGCGGCACAGCGGCGCCAGGGAATAGGCGCTCACCTCCAGCGCCCGGGCGAAGCCCTCCGGAGAGATGGCGCTGAAATCTCCCACCAGCTCGTCCTTGCCGGCGAAGGCCAGGCAGTGGATCAGCACATCCAGCCTGCCCCACTGCTCAGCGATGCGCTGGAACAGGGCCTCGATCTGGGCCGGGTTCTGGACGTCGAGGGGCTCGAAAAGGCTCGGGTTCAGGGGGGCGGTGAGCTCCCGCACCTTGCCCTCGAAGCGACCCCGGTCGTCGGGGAGGTAGGTGATGCCCAGCTCGCAGCCCGCCGCCGCCAGCTGCTGGGCGATGCCCCAGGCGATCGAGCGGTTGTTGGCGATGCCAGTGACGAGAGCCTTCTTGCCGCGCAGATCTAGGAGCATGGGGAACGGAGCGCCGGAGGGCGAAGGAATGCAGTCCGGCGATTCTCCCCCACCCGCGGGGGCCCGTTCCCTGCACCGGCCTGGCCCTGACGGCGGCCGGCGGTGATGCCGAAGGAGCTCCTGCCCCGGCGCTGGCCCTCCCGGACGGACCCGGCCCCGCCGCCCTGGCCCCCTGCCGGGCCCGATGGGCTTCCCCTGCTGCTGCTGATCGACCGCCGCGATCCCCACGTCCGGGCGCTGCTCACCCCCCTGGGGGAACTGCTGGATTCAGGCGAGCGGCAACGCCTGGAGCGGCTTCGGGGCGAGGGGGATGGCGAGCGCTTCCTGCTCGGTCGCGGCGCCCTGCGACTGATCCTGGGCAGCTGGCTGGGGTGCGACCCCGCCGACCTCGTGCTGGGGGCGGGCCCCCATGGCAAGCCGGAACTGCTTGGCCCGCCGCCCTCAGGCCGGGGCGGGGCGGAGCCGACCCTCCGCTTCAACGTCTCCCATTCCGGCGACCTGATCCTGCTGGGCTTTCACCCCCGCCGGCCGGTGGGGGTGGATCTGGAGCAGCGGCGACCGGTGCCGGAGTGGCAGGGCATCGCCCGCCGCTGCCTGCCGCCGGGAGAATGGGACGCCATCGCCACCCTGCCGCAGGAGGAGCGGGAGCAGGCCTTCCTGGCCGCCTGGTGCCGGCTGGAGGCGCGCCTCAAGGCCAGGGGAAGGGGTCTGTTCGGCCCGTCGCCGGCCCCGAGGGATCCGGAACCGAAAACCTGGCCCCTGCTGCTGCCGGAGGGGTACGTGGGCGCCGCCGCCCTGGCCTGAGCCGCTCGGGCAGCGGTCGTCACCAGCCCCCGTGGCCCGTCTCCTCGGGCTCCTCGCGGTCGTCGGGGGTGAGGGGCAACCCCAGCAACTGCTTTTCGGCCCGCCGGATCGCCCGGGGATCGCTGAGCAGGTCGGGTTCCTCCAGCAGGGGCAGGACCGGCGGCCGGTGCTCGGCCGCGGTCCGCGGCGGCGGCTCCCACAGGAAGGTGCTGCCGGGGGCCCGCTGGCGGCAGAGCGCCTCCATCTGGCGGCGCAGGGCCAGCCGCACCGTCCCCCGCTCCAGGACCTGGAAGAACTCCTGCCGCGGCGCCAGCCCGAAGCTGGTGGGCTGGGGGCCGTTGCCACCCCGCAGCCGGGCGGCGTCCGGAAGCCAGCGCGGCCGGCAGACACCGGGGCGCGCGGTGTCGGTCTCGATCCAGATGTGCAGGCCTTCGCCGCCGGGCCGGCTCACCACGGCGAGCCCGTCGTTGGGCTGGTGTCTCGGCAGGGGGTACACCCGTCCGCTGGGGCGCTGATCGGCGGGCACACAGCCGGCGAGCACGGCCGCCAGAAGCGGCAGCACCAGCAGACGGCACGGTGGCGGCACGGCGGGGAAGGCTCGATGGCGGCGATGATCCTTGCCCGGCCTCCCCCATCCGCTCGGCAGCAAGGGCGGCAGCACAGCCATGGTCCTCACGAGCTCCACCATGCTGCCCCTCGGCACACCTCTGCCGCTGGACGCCATGCGGGCCGCTCTGCGGCCCGTCAGCGGCGGCCCCCTCGCAGCCGCCGCCCCGGCCGGGAGCCCCGTGCTGGTGCTGTTCCTCTGCCCGCACTGCCCATTCGTGAAGCATGTGGAAGCGGAACTCACCCGGCTGCAGGGCGACCTGGAGGGGCAGGCGGGACTGATCGGCCTCTGCAGCAACAGCACCGCCAGCCATCCCCAGGACGGCCCGGCGGGGATGGCGGCCCAGGCCGCTGCCTGCGGCTGGACTTTCCCCTACCTGCAGGACCCCGACCAGGGCGTAGCCCGTGCCTTCCGGGCCGCCTGCACACCGGACGTCTTTCTCTTCGATCGGGCCCACCGGCTCGCGTACCGGGGCCAGCTGGATGGCAGCCGCCCCGGCGGCGAGCCCTGCGACGGCCGGGATCTGCGGGCGGCCCTGGCGGCCCTGCTGGAGGGGCGGCCGGTGCCGGAACCGCAGCGGCCGGCGATCGGCTGCAACATCAAGTGGCGGGCCGGTGCCGAGCCCCCCTGGTTCGGCGGCTGAATCTTCCAGTGGGCCGGCGGCGGCGGTCGGATCCGCAGGCTTAATGTTGCCGCCATGCATGTGCCCCCCTTCAGTCTCAGCGAGCAACTGCAGCAGCTGGGAGACGCCCTCGATCAGGCCGTCCTGGAGGTCCTGCGCAGTGGCCAGTACATCGGGGGGAGCACCATCAGCGGCTTCGAGGCCGCCTTCGCCGAGGCCTGCGGGGTCCCCCACGCCATCGGCTGCAACAGCGGCACCGATGCCCTGGTTCTGGCCCTGCGGGCCCTGGGGATCGGCGCCGGTGACGAGGTGATCACCAGCTCCTTCAGCTTCTTCGCCACCGCCGAGGCGATCAGCGCCGTGGGGGCCACACCGGTCTTCGTCGACGTGGACCCGGACACCTACCTGATCGATCCGGAGGGGATCGAGGCCGCCATCACCCCCGCGACCCGGGCCCTGATGCCGGTGCACCTGTTCGGCCGGCCGGTGGACATGGAGCGGATCAATGCCATCGCCTCCGCCCATGGCCTGCGGGTGATCGAGGACTGCGCCCAGGCCAGCGGCGCCAGCTGGGCCGGTCGGCCGGTGGGCGGCTGGGGCGATGCCGGCTGTTTCAGCTTCTTTCCCACCAAGAACCTGGGCGCCGCGGGCGACGGTGGCATGGTGGTCTGCGCAGACGCCGGGCTGGCCCAGCGGATCCGGGAGCTGGCGGTCCACGGCATGCCCCGCCGTTACCTGCACACCGATCTGGGCTACAATAGCCGCCTCGATGCCATGCAGGCCGCCGTCCTGATGGTCAAGCTGCCCCACCTGGCCGGCTGGGTGGAGCGGCGCCGGGCCATCGCCGAGCGCTACCAGCGGGAACTGGCGGGTCTGCCCGGGCTCGTTCCCGCGGCCCCCGGGCCCGAGGGCCACAGCTGGAACCAGTTCGTGGTGCGGGTGCCCCGCTGCCCGGCCGCCACGAGCGCCTGCGGGGGGCGCTGCACCCCCGCGGCCGACAGCGCCAGCTACGGGCTGCCCGAGGCCTGCTGCCGCGACTGGCTCAAGCAGCAGCTCCAGGAGGCGGGCGTGACGACGATCATCTATTACCCGATTCCCATCCACCGGCAGCCGGCCTACGCGTCCCTCGGCTATGGACCCGGCAGCCTGCCGATCACCGAACGGCTCTGCGCCGAGGTGCTCAGCCTGCCGATCTTCCCCGAACTCAGCGCCGCGCAGCAGGACAGCGTCATCGCCGCGGTGCGCAGCCTGGTGGGAGCCGAAGCCGTCGTCGCCTGAGGCCAGGCTCTGCCCCGGGCCGCCTAGCCCCGGGGCAGGGCGGCGTAGAGGGCCTTGAAGCGGGCCTGCTGGATCTTGTGGCTGACGATCGGCGCCGGGTGGCCGCGCCGCTCCAGCGGTGCGATGTCGCCGCTGATCAGGTCGGCGGTGGCCACATGGGCCAGCTCCGGCAGCCAGCGGCGGATGTAGGTGGCCTCCGGATCGAACTTGGCGGCCTGGGTGGAGGGATTGAAGATGCGCAGGGGCCGGGGATCCATGCCACTGCTGGCGCTCCACTGCCAGCCGCCGTTGTTGGCCGCCAGATCGCCGTCCACGAGGCGGACCATGAAGGCCCGTTCGCCGTGGCGCCAGTCGATGATCAGGTCCTTGACGAGGTAGGACGCCACGATCATGCGGCAGCGGTTGTGCATCCAGCCGCTCTCGTTCAGCTGGCGCATGGCGGCATCGATGATCGGCAAGCCGGTGAGCCCCTCCTCCCAGGCCCGCAGCCGTACCGGGTCGTCCTCCCAGGGGAAGTGGCGCCACTGGGGGCGATAGGGGCCGTCGGCCAGCTCGGGGAAATGGAACAGGGCCTGCTGGTAGAACTCGCGCCAGGCCAGCTCCTGCTCCCAGACGCCGATGGAGGTGAGGGCCTCGGTGCTGCGGGCGAGGGCGCGAGCCTCCCGGGCGGCGGCCCAGGCCTGGCGGGGGCTGAGGGTGCCGAAGCTGAGGGCGGCGGACAACCCGGAGGTGCCGGCCTCCCCCGGCAGGTTGCGACCGGGCTCGTAGGCGGTCAGGGGCCCGCCGTTGACGCCGCCGTCGGCGAAGGCCTGCAGCTGGGACAGCGCCGCCGCCTCCCCGGGGCGACAGGGGCAGAGATCGGCGCCGCTGAAGGAGAAGCCCAGCTCCTCGGCGCTGGGCATGGCGTCCAGCCGGGGCAGGGCCTCCCACAAGGAAGCACGCTCCCCCTGCAGGGCGCCGGGATCAAGGTCCAGCAGACCGCTCGGCGCCGCCACCGGCTCCAGACTGCCGGCCGATCCGGCGCCGCGTGCAGCCCGTCCCTCCACCTGGCCGCGCCAGTTGCGCAGGAAGGGGCCATAGACCCGGTAGGGCTCCCCGGCGCCGGTGCGGATCGCCTCCGGCGCCACCAGGAGCTGGTCCCAGTCCACCAGCACCCGGGTGCCCTGGCCCCGCAGCGCGGCCGCCACCTGCCGGTCGCGCTCGCGGCCGTAGGGCTCCACCTCCCGGTTCCAGGCCACCACCGCGGCCCCCGCCGCCTGGGCCGCCAGGGGCACCAGGGCAGCCGGGTCGCCCCGCAGGATCAGCAGCCGGCTGCCCGCCGCCCGCCAGCGGGCCGCCAGCTCGCGCAGGCTCTCGCACAGGAACCAGGCCCGGGCCGGCGCCATCAGCGGGTCGGCCACGATCGCCGGATCCAGCACGTAGAGGCCCGTGACCGCCGGGGTTGCGGCGGCCGCCGCCGCCAGGCCCAGGTTGTCGGCCAGGCGAAGGTCGCGGCGGTGCCAGAACAGCCAGCGCTCCGGGGCCATCAGAATCCGAGCAGCTGGCGGGCGCGGTACCAGGCGGTCACGGTCTTGCCATCCAGGGCCTCGTCACCACTGGCCAGGAGCGCATCCAGCTCGGCCGGCTGCAGCAGCAGCACCTCCATGTCCTCGTCGTCGTCGCCGGGGGGGCGATCCTGCAGCAGGGTGAGATCCCGGGCCAGGAAGAGGTGGATCACCTCATCGGAGTAGCCGGGGCAGGGGTGCATGGCGCCCAGGGGATCCCAGCGGCTGGCGCTGTAGCCGGTCTCCTCCTCCAGCTCCCGCCGCATCGAGCCCAGGGGCTCCTCCCCTTCCTCCAGGGTTCCGGCCGGGAACTCCAGCAGCCTCCCGGCAACGGCGAAGCGGTACTGGCGCAGGATCACCACCCGGCCGTCCTCAAGCACGGGCACCGCCAGGGAGGCGCCCGGATGGCGGATCACGCCGTAGGTGCCCTCGATGCCGATCGGCAGCACCACCCGGTTGAGCTCGAAGCGCACCTTGCGGGCCTGCAGGGCGGCGGTGGTCTCCAGATGGGTGCTGGGCTCGGGGGGCGGCAGGGGAGCCATGGGGCAGGCCATTGGGCCCCCAGTGTGACGGGCAGGGGCCGGGGGGCGCGGTTCAGGGCCCTTCCGGCCAGCCCGGCTCCCCCGCCAGGGCCAGGGGAGGCGGCTCCAGGGCGGCCCGCGGCAGGGCCGCCAGCCCGGCGGCGGCCGTGCGGGGGGTGAGGGCGGCCGCCAGGGGAAGGGGAAGGTCCGGATCGATCGCCGCCAGCGGGGCCAGCACGAAGGCCCGTTCCCCCAGGCGCGGGTGGGGCAGCACCAGCTGTGGGCCACGGCTGGCCATCGCCCCGCACCAGAGCAGGTCGAGATCGAGACGGCGGGGTCCCCAGCGCTCGCGGCGTTCGCGGCCGAACGTCGCCTCCAACGCCAGAAGCCGCACCAGCAGCAGCAACGGATCGGGCCAGGCCCCGTCGGGCCCGTGGGCGGAGCCCTTCCAGGCCAGCAGGACGGCGTTGAGGTAAGGCGGCTGGCCTGGCGGCCCCCCCACCGGCTGGGTGCGGAACCGGGGCGACCAGCTCAGCTGCAGGGGAGCCGCCGCCCAGGCGCCCAGCTCCTCCTCCAGCCGCGGTCGCACGGCCGCGAAGGTGGCGACGGGGTCACCGAGGTTGGCCCCGAGGGCGATGGCCAGGCTGGACGGAGAGGGGCGAGCCGGGGTGGGAGGCATCGGCTCAGCCGCCGAAGACCGCCAGGTTGAGGGGGGCGGGCTCCCCCAGCCAGGCGGCATGTTCGGTGTGGTCGGCCAGATCCTGGCCGGTGAGGCCATGCACCAGCACCGTGAGGCCGCCGCGGTGGGTCTCGAGCCAGGGGATCAGGGCCTCGAAGTCCGCCTGGCCGAAGCTGATCTGGCAGCTCCCAACCGGATGGGGTCCCACTGGATCTAGGTGCACCCGACCCACCGGCAGGCCGAAGCGGGCCCCGGCGCCGGTGCAGAGGTCAGCGGCCTGCGCCGCCTCAGCGGCGCTGAAATAGACGTGGGCGTGATAGCGCTCGTGAACGTTGGAGGGGCGGCGGGTCATCGGCGGCCGACCGGGGCCTGACGTCCAGGCAGGGTATCGGGGCCAGCGGGCCGCCCCCGCCGCCACCCGGTCGGCGAGACTGGCCACCCCACCCAGCCACTGCCCCATGGTCGTCAGCGGGTCCCCTGCCGCGCCCGCCGGTGCCGCCCCCACCGGCAGCTTTCCGCTGGCCGCCATCACCGGCCACGGCACCCTGAAGCTGGCCCTGCTGCTGGCGGCGGTGGACCCCGGCCTGGGCGGCGTGGTGATCGCCGGCGGCCGCGGCACCGGCAAATCGGTGCTGGCCCGGGGGCTCCATGCCCTGCTGCCGCCGATCGATGTCATCGATCTGGCCGATGGTCCGGGGCTGCGGCAGGCCGATCCCTCCCGGCCCGACGAGTGGGACGGGGCCACCCGGCAGCGCATCACCGAACTGGGCGGCGATGCCAGCGGCTCCGATCCGGAGGCCCTGCTGCCCACCCGGGTGATTCCGGCCCCGTTCATCCAGGTGCCCCTGGGCGTCACCGAAGACCGGCTGATCGGCTCGGTGGACGTGGCCGCCTCCCTGACCGCCGGGGCGCCGGTGTTCCAGCCCGGGCTGCTGGCGGAGGCCCACCGCGGGGTGCTCTACGTCGACGAGCTCAACCTGCTCGATGACGGCATCACCAACCTGCTGCTGGCGGCGGTGGGCTCCGGCGAGAACCGCATCGAGCGGGAGGGGCTGAGCCTGTCGCACCCCTGCCGCTGCATGCTGATCGCCACCTACAACCCGGAGGAGGGGGCGGTGCGCGACCACCTGCTCGACCGCTTCGCCATCGCCCTGTCGGCCAACCAGCTGCTCGACACCGACCAGCGGGTGGCGATCACCCGCTCGGCCCTCGACCACGGGGCCTCCAGCGCCGCCTTCGGCGCCCGCTGGCAGGAGGAGACCGAAGCCCTCGCCACCCAGCTGCTGCTGGCCCGCCAGTGGTTGCCGGACGTGGCCATCGACCGGGAGCAGATCCGCTACCTGGTCACCGAGGCCATCCGCGGGGGGGTGGAGGGCCACCGGGCCGAGCTCTACGCGGTGCGGGTGGCCCGGGCCCATGCGGCCCTCTCCGGCCGCGACCGGGTGGACGCGGACGATCTGCAGGTGGCGGTGCGCCTGGTGATCGCCCCGCGGGCCCTGCAACTGCCGCCCCCGGATCCCGACCAGCCCATGGAGCCGCCGCCGCCACCGCCGCCCCAGGGGGAGCAGCCCCCCGAGGAGCCGGAGCCGCCCCAGGAGGAGCCCGACACCGACGCGCCTGAGGATCAGGAGGACGACGACCAGGACGACAGCCCCCAGGACCAGGCCCCACCCCAGATCCCCGAGGAATTCCTGCTCGATCCGGAGGCCACCGCCATCGACCCCGACCTGCTGGTGTTCGCCTCGGCAAAGGCCAAGAGCGGCGGCAGCGGCAGCCGGGCGGTGGTGTTCAGCGACAGCCGCGGCCGCTACGTGAAGCCGATGCTGCCCCGGGGCCCCGTGCGCCGCATCGCCATCGACGCCACCCTGCGGGCCGCGGCGCCGTACCAGAAGGCCCGCCGCGCCCGGGAGCCCCACCGCAAGGTGATCGTGGAGGAGGGGGACCTGCGGGCCAAGCAGCTGCAGCGCAAGGCCGGCGCCCTGGTGATCTTCCTGGTGGATGCCAGCGGCTCGATGGCCCTCAACCGCATGCAGAGCGCCAAGGGGGCCGTGATCCGCCTGCTCACCGAGGCCTACGAGAACCGCGATGAAGTGGCCCTGATCACCTTCCGCGGCGAGCAGGCGGAGGTGCTGCTGCCGCCCACCCGCTCGATCACCGCCGCCCGCCGGCGGCTGGAGTCGATGCCCTGCGGCGGCGGCTCACCCCTGGCCCATGGCCTTGCCCAGGCGGCCCGGGTGGGGGCGAACGCCCTGGCCACCGGCGACCTGGGCCAGGTGGTGGTGGTGGCCATCACCGATGGCCGCGGCAACGTGCCCCTGAGCCGTTCCCTTGGCCAGCCGGCGCTGGAGGGGGAGGAACCGGTGGACCTCAAGGAGGAGCTGCGGCAGGTGGCGAGTCGTTACCGCAGCCTGGGCCTGCGGCTGCTGGTGATCGACACCGAGCGCAAGTTCATCGGCAGCGGCATGGGCAAGGAGCTGGCCGAGTCGGCCGGCGGTCGCTACGTGCAGCTGCCCAAGGCGAGCGACCAGGCGATCGCCGCCATCGCCCTGGAGGCGATCAACGGTTTCTGACCGTGGGGGCGAGCCGGTCCTGGGCGGCCTGGCGGGCGGCCTTCGCCTCCTGCTGGCGGGCGTCCTGGCGAGCTTTGCGGTCGCGCGCCGCATCCACCTCGGCGGGGTAGAGCTCCTCGAAGAAACGACCCAGGCCGATCGAGACGCTGCGGATGCCGTCGAGGAACTTGGGATCACCCGTGAGCTTGCTCACGTCGCCGCCGACGGCCGACCAGCGGTCGGTGAGCTGCTTGGCGTTGGTGAGGGTGGCCTGCAGATCGGCCACGGTCTTGGGGTTGTCCAGCGCCGCCGCCAGGTTGCCGACGTGCTTGCTGGCCCGGGCGGCATCGGCACTGGCGAGGTTGAGATTGCTCAGGATCGGATCCACCTTGCCCGCCGAACGGTTCAGCTGGGTGACCAGCACCTGGGCGTCCCTCAGGAAGACCTGGCCGCTCTTGGTGAGCAGTTCGGTCTCCTTGGCGGTCTTGGAGAAGGCGGCGGTGGCCGCCACCATCTGCTGAACGAGCTGTTCCTTCTCCGCCTGGTCGAGAAGGCCCTGGACCGACTCGGTGACGGTGTCGAGGCTGGCCGCCGCAATTCCTTTCACCTGGCCGCCGTTGCAAACCATGCGGTTGTTGTTGCAGCCCCGCTCCCGGGGCCCCGGCAGGCCGGCCGGCAGGGGCGGGCCTCCCGCCAGCAAGGACACCTGGGCGTCTCCCCCGAGCAGGGAGGCATTGCCGACACGAGCCACCAGGGGACGGGCCAGACGCAGGCGCGGGTCGGTGATCTCCAGGTCAGCCACCACGGCCGCATCGGTGACGGTGACCCGGCGCACGCTGCCGACCAGCACCCCGCGGAAGGTGACCGGCGAACGGTCGGCCAGACCGGCGGCATCGGCGAAGCTGGCGCGGATCGTCCAGGTGTTGCCTCTCAGGGAGACCCCCCGCAGCCAGAACCACAGACCCAGCCCACTGGCGATGGCCGCCAGCAGGGAAAATCCAACCAGGGCTTCACGGACACTCCGGCGCATGGGCTCAGTTCTCGGCCGGCTGCATCGGTCCGTGCAGACTACCGCTACGAAACTGCACCACATAGGGATTGGTGCTGACGCGGAAGTCCTCTACGGAGCCGGTCCAGCGGAAACGGCCGTCGTAGAGGAGGGCGACGCGCTCGGCGCAGCGGTCGATCGTGCTCATCACGTGGCTCACCACCAGGGTGGAGGCGTGGACGATGCGGGAGGTGCGCACGATCAGGTCCTCGATGCGGGTGCAGGCCACCGGGTCGAGACCGGCGGTGGGCTCGTCGAACAACAGCAGGGGGGTGCGGGCCGAGGCCAGGGTGGGGTCGTCGATCAGGGCACGGGCAAAGCTCACCCGCTTCTGCATGCCACCGCTGAGCTCCCCAGGCATGCGGTCGGCGATGCCCGCCAGCCCCACGGCCTGCAGGGCCTGGTCCACCCGTTCGGCGATCTCCTTGACGCCCAGGCGGCTGAAGCGATACAGCAGGAAGCCGACGTTCTCGCGCACCGACAGCGAAGCCAGCAGGGCGGGGTTCTGGAAGACCAGGCGCACATCCGGGGGGTGGCGCTGGTCCAGGCGCAGGTAGGTCTGGGGTTCGCCGTGGATGCGCAGCAGGCCGGAGGTGGGCAGCTGCAGGCCCGCCAGCAGCCGCAGCAGGGTGGACTTGCCGGAGCCCGAAGGCCCCACCACCACGAGGCGCTCCCCCGGCGTGAGGCTCAGGTCGACGCTGTCGAGGACCATGTTGGATCCCCAGCGCATGCTGAGGTTCTCCATCTGGGCCACCGGAGGGATGGCCGGGGGTACTTTCAGCGCGAGTTGACTGAGGGCCAAGGAACCACGGCGATGGCCCCCGGGGACCCGACTCCCATCCTGCCGGTTCAGGACGGGCTTTTCATCCGTACAGTTCCGGTGGTCTGTGCCGCGTCGCCACGCCCTGCCCTTGACGGTTCGAGGCCCCGCTGCGAACGCCCGGCGGCGCCGGGGCGGCTCCCGCCCGGGGCGCCCCCGCTGGGTGGGCCGCGGTGACCTGCGCCAGCAGGACCTGATGAGCCGCTCGCGCCGGGCGGCCCGCTGGCTGCAGCCGGGGCTGGTGGTGAAGCGCTGGATGATCACCTCGGGCCTGGGCCTGGTGATCGCCCTGCTGGGGGCGGCGGTGTGGGCCGACCTGCAGCCCATCTACTGGACCCTCGAGACGATCCGCTGGGGCCTGAACCGCATCACCCAGGTGATGCCGCGGGGCATCACCGGCCCATTGGTGCTCCTCATCGGCGGTGCCCTGATCTGGCTCGGCCAGAGCCGCAGCTTCGGGGCCATCCAGCAGGCCCTGGCCCCAGAAAAGGACACCCTGCTGGTGGATGCCCTGCTGGCCCAGCGGCGGCTGAACCGCGGCCCCACCATCGTGGCCATCGGCGGCGGCACCGGTCTGGCCACCCTGCTGAGCGGCCTGAAGCGCTACAGCAGCAACCTCACGGCGATCGTCACGGTGGCCGACGACGGCGGCAGCAGCGGCGTGCTGCGGCGTGAGCTGGGGGTGCAACCCCCCGGCGACATCCGCAACTGCCTGGCGGCCCTGGCACGGGAGGAACCCCTGCTCACCCGCCTGTTCCAGTACCGCTTCAAGGCCGGCAGCGGCCTGGAGGGCCACAGTTTCGGCAACCTGTTCCTGAGTGCCCTGACGGCGATCACGGGCAGCCTGGAATCGGCGATCATCGCCAGCAGCAGGGTGCTGGCGGTGCAGGGCCAGGTGGTGCCGGCCACCAACGCCGACGTGCGCCTGTGGGCGGAACTGGAGAACGGCGAGCGGATCGAGGGGGAATCCCAGATCGGGCATGCTCCCTGTCCGATCGTGCGGCTGGGCTGCACCCCGGAACGGCCGCCAGCCCTGCCGCGGGCCCTGGAGGCGATCGCCAACGCCGAGCTGATCGTGCTGGGACCGGGGAGCCTCTACACCTCGCTGCTGCCCAACCTGCTGGTGCCGGAACTGGTGAGTGCCATCAGCGCCAGCAAGGCGCCGCGGCTGTACATCTGCAACCTGATGACCCAGCCCGGCGAGACCGACGGCCTGGACGTCGGCGGCCACCTGCGGGCGATCGAAGCCCAGCTGGCGAGCCTGGGGGTGGAGCAGCGGCTGTTCACAGCCGTGCTGGCCCAGGAGGAACTGGACGACTCCAGCCTGCTTGACGTCTACCGACTGCGGGGCGCCGAACCGGTGACCTGCCAGGCCTCCGTCCTCAAGGAGCAGGGCTACGAAGTGATCCTGGCGCCACTGCAGGGGGCCCGCCCCAGTGCCACCCTGCGGCACGAACCGCGCAGCGTGGCCAAGGAGGTGATCCGGTTCTACCGGAAGCACAGGAGAGATTGAAGCCATAGACTCCCGTCGCTGTCGCGGCGGCTTGGATGCACCGGAGTGAGCGAACCCTTCGTCGACGGATACACCCAGGCCGTGAACCTGGAGCCTCCTGACGGATTGAGCCTTCTTTGGGCCATCAACCGGCTGGCTCCACACCCTCTGATAGAACCACAACCCGACAGGCGCCGATAGCGAATGAATCCCGATGCCATTCTGTTCGGCGCCTTTGAAAGGCATAACTTCGGAGATCTTCTCATGGGCTTTGCCTTTGAGAAGCTCCTCAAACAGAAAGGGATCAATACTATTCATGCCAGCATTCTTGAAAATGATCTGACGGATTGTGGCGGCGCCAGAGTGCACTCCATATTTCATCTCCTGGCCAGCGGACTAGATCGAGACATCCCGATTCTGCACGTCGGTGGAGAATCAGCCTCCTGCACCTTCAATGATGCACTCGCCTGCGACTCTCCAGCACCTCTGCCTTACCAGTACAAAGACGTCGTCAGCTCTGAGGTCCATCAACGACTTGGGACAGACCGGACGTTCCCTTACCTAACACCCCAATACGAACGGATCCACGAACAGTTGAATACTTGGGGGAACAGACTCTTCTACGGCATCGGCCTGACTCGGCTCACAGACGATTCTGTGCACCACGAAAGCCTAAGACAGACATTTGCGGCGGCCACGCTCATCAGCTTCAGAGACGCCCACTCTCTACGAAATGCCAGAAGCCTGGGGGTTGATCATGCGATTTTTTCCCCTGACATCGTGCTGTCCATCAGCCGATTGATGCCCGTCGCCCACCAGCCAGGACAGGCTCGCTACCTTCTTATGCATTTCAATGGCGAGTATCTGCGAAGAAACGCTGCGGCACTGATTCACGCGCTATCACAGATTGCCCCCAGATTCGAGGGCGGTTTGAAGATCGGCCTTGCAGGCACGGCCAACTATCACGACTCACTGGATGATTTCTACAGATTTAAGCGACTGGCCGCTGAATCCTCCATTGCAATTGAGGTTCTGCCATCGGTTGATATCTTCACCATCTGCCATCAGATAGCCAACGCCGCGGCGATCGTCTCCACCAGTCTCCATTACCGCATCGTCGCCCGATCCTATGGTGTACCGCGTATAACCATGAATGTGCACAAGGTCAACTGCTGGGCAGAAAGTAATGACGGCAACTTCCCTTACGGCGTTGAGCCTGACACATTGGCGACCGTGATCAACTCTTTGATCGATTCAATCAGGCCAGTGGACGAGAGTGCCCAAGCGAAGGATCTGAGACTAATCGACGACAGGATTGAGGCCATCACGGGGATCATCAAGGCAGCTGCGCCCAACTCCGAGCGGCCTCGACTGAGGGTCGTCGCGGCACAACCCTCCTCTCCGGCCCCTGACGTCTGGATCACCTCCATGGTCCGTTGCCTGGACGAGCGAGAGATGTCCATCAAGGCACAGGCTGAAATCATCAGGGCCCAGAACGTTGTGCTCACCTCTAAAGCACGATTGTTGAGACGACTGCTGCATCTGCTGCTGGTGTCCTGCCGACGCAAACACCCGTGGGGTTCCCCCAGCTCCAGCCTGGTCGAGCAGCGCGCACAGGAACACTCTGAAGGATCAGTGGCCAGTGGTGATCCACATCACCCAATCAACAATGGGAGGGTGGTGCAACGCATGGGACCCTAAAGTGAGTTGGGTTGAACCCTGAGATTTTGCCCCACCGGATACACGTCCGTTCCGCCAGGCCTTCATTCCCCGTGAATTCAGCCAAAGCCATTGCCTTCTACCTTCCCCAATATCACCCGATACCGGAGAATGATGCGTGGTGGGGCAAGGGATTCACGGAATGGCGAAACGTCACCAGGGCACGGGCTCTCTACCCCCGCCACTACCAGCCCCACCTTCCCGCCGATCTGGGCTTCTACGACCTGCGGCTTCCGGAAGTCCGCCAGGCCCAGGCGGAGCTGGCACAGGCCTTCGGCCTTCATGGCTTCTGCTACTACCACTACTGGTTCAATGGCCGCAGGGTCCTGCAACGGCCCTTCGAAGACGTGCTGGCTTCCGGGGAGCCTGACTTCCCCTTCTGTCTCTGCTGGGCCAATGAAAACTGGACCCGGCGCTGGGACGGATCCGATGATGAGATTCTCCTGGAGCAGATCTACAGCGAACAGGACGACCGCGACCACCTGTTGTCCCTTTTGACGGCTTTCAGGGATCCTCGCTACATCAGGATCGAGGGTAAACCTCTGTTTCTCGTCTATCGCACCAGCGCCCTGCCCCATCCGGCACGAACGGCAGAGATCTGGCGTTCGATCGCCCATGACCATGGCCTGGGAGATCTGTATCTCGTTTCCGTTGAGTCGAAGGAGGGTGAGATCAGGGACCCCCAGGACTTCGGCTTTGATGCCGCGGTGGAGTTTCAGCCCTGCTGGCCGATGCTCGGATCGCTCCCCCACCAGACCCCCAGCCTGCGGGAAAGGGTCAAGGGCTTGATCAAGAAGGAGTCACCGGGGAAAAGCATCCACCGGGTTGTCGACTACGACAAGATCTGCCAGGCCGCCCTTTCCAGGCCAGTACCCCCCTATCCCCGCTTCCCCTGCGTCACCCCGTCCTGGGACAACACCGCCCGGCGCCGCTGGGGAGGCATCATCCTCCAGGATGCGACGCCGGAGCGCTACGGCCAATGGCTCAGGCAGACCGTGGCACGCCTCCCCTCCTGCGGTCTGCCTGAACCGATCGTGTTCATCAACGCCTGGAACGAGTGGGCCGAAGGCAACCACCTCGAACCCGACCAACGCTGGGGGAGCCGCTACCTCCAGGAAACGCTCGCAGCCCTCAGCGATTCAGATCTGCCATAGGAGCCATCAATAGGCATCTTGCATCTCATAGAAATCAGGCTGCACGTAATCCTTGCGCAGAGGATAGCCCTTCCAGTCCTCGGGCATCAGCAAGCGTTTCGGGTGGGGATGGCCCTCATAGGAGATGCCGAACATGTCGAAGGTCTCACGCTCCTGCCAATCGGCTCCGCGGAACAGGCCGTAGAGGCTGGGGATCGAAAGAGCACCGTCCCGGGGCAGGAACACCTTGAGACGCACTTCCTCCGGACGCGCCTCGGCCGGCAGGGGACCGTTGCCATCGGCCATGGCCGAAAACTGACCAACCATGGAGGCCAACTTGACCAGGTGATAGAAGCTCACCAGCCGGCCACCCGGGCCTTCGTCGTAGCCCCCCTGGCACTGGAGATAGTCGTACCCGGCGGCTTTCAGGGCCGTGGCCACCAACGGCAGGGCCGCGGGCTCCACCCCGAGCAGT
Source organism: Cyanobium gracile UHCC 0139 (assembly GCF_034931325.1). Taxonomy (GTDB): domain Bacteria; phylum Cyanobacteriota; class Cyanobacteriia; order PCC-6307; family Cyanobiaceae; genus Cyanobium; species Cyanobium gracile_B. Next base: position 233,044 of record NZ_JAYGHX010000004.1, read on the forward strand.
TCGACGCCGGAATGGTCCGGGCCGAGGGTGGTGGCATCGAAACCCTGGCCGCTCAGCCAGGTGGCCACGGGTCCGGGGTCGGCGGCCTGAAGGGCACCGGCTTCGGAACCGGTGGCGTCCGCGGCGCCAGGGGTGACGGGGGACTCCTCAGGCATCGGTGGTGGGGGTGGTGGTGGTGGCGGGGACGGTGTCCGCGGCGGTGCCCATTGGCAGACCGGCGGCGGCGGCCAAGGCGGCCTGCTGGGTTTCGGCCCGCAGGTAGGCCCCGGTGACGATCGGGTCGATCCGCTTCATCTGGTGGGGGATCGTGCAGTAGCGGTGGGTGGGACGCAGGTTGCCGCGCTCGGCCAGGGCCTCGTTGCCCACCTTTTTGCGCAGCTTGATCACCGCATCGAAGATCGCCTCAGGCCGGGGAGGACAGCCCGGCAGGTAGAGATCGACGGGAATCAGCTTGTCGACACCGCGCACCGCCGTGGTGGAGTCGGCGGAGAACATGCCGCCGGTGATCGTGCAGGCGCCCATGGCGATCACATATTTGGGCTCCGGCATCTGCTCATAAAGCCGCACCAGCGCCGGCCCCATCTTCATCGTCACGGTGCCCGCCACGATGAGCAGATCGGCCTGGCGCGGGCTGGAGCGGGGCACCAGGCCGAAGCGGTCGAAGTCGAAGCGGGAACCGATCAGGGCCGCGAACTCGATGAAGCAGCAGGCCGTGCCATAGAGCAGCGGCCAGAGGCTGCTGAGCCGGGCCCAGTTGTGGAGGTCGTCGAGGCTGGTGAGAATGATGTTCTCGGAGAGGTCGGCGGTGACGCCAGGGGCGCCCACGGGACCGCAGCTGGCCTCGCGCAGATCGCGCAGGGCATTGGCGGACAGGGAGCCGGCAGGGGGTGTGAGGGTCATGGTGGGGAGGAGCTCAGCTCCACTCGAGGGCGCCCTTGCGCCAGGCATACGCCAAGGCCAGCACCAGGATGGAAATGAAGATCAGAGCTTCGATGAAGGCCAGCAGACCGAGACGGTGGAAGGCCACCGCCCAGGGATAGAGGAAGACGGTCTCGACATCGAAGATGACGAAGACCAGGGCGAACATGTAGTAGCGGATATTGAACTGAATCCAGGCCCCGCCGATCGGTTCCATGCCCGATTCGTAGGTGAGCTGGCGCTCCCCCTGGCGGCTCTTGGGCGCCAGCAGCTTGTTGGCCACCAGCGCCAGCACCGGAACTGCCGCCGAAATCAGCAGGAAGCCCAGAAAGGCGTCGTAGCCGGAGAGCACGAACATCGGCAGACCCAACCTGGCGCGCATTCTGCCACCTGCCTCCGGGGGCGGTGGTCGCCGGGGCGACCGGCCCGCCCAGCCGGCCGGAGAGCCCCCGGGACCCGGGGCCGCCCTCGATAGAGTCCCCTGGTAAGGCCAGGTATGGGATGAGCACGGAACCACCGACGGAGACACCCACCGAAGAGCTCCCCACCGGACCCGCCGAGACCACCGGCGGGGCGGCCGAAGCCGTCGTCGAGGATCCCTCCAGCCACCGCTTCGAGTGCCGCAGCTGCGGCTTCGTCTATGACCCGGCCGAGGGTGTGAAGAAGCTGGGGATCCCCGCCGGCACCTCCTTCCTCGACCTCGACCCGGTCGGATTCCGCTGCCCGGTGTGTCGCAGCCGGGTGGGGGCCTTCAAGGACATCGGCCCGCGCAACAAGCCCAGTGGCTTCGAGGAGAACCTCAACTTCGGCCTCGGGGTGAACCGCCTCACTCCCGGCCAGAAGAACGTGCTGATCTTCGGGGGGTTCGCCCTGGCCTTCGCTTTCTTCCTCTCCCTCTATTCCCTGCGTTGATGTCCGCGCCCCTTCCCGCCCTGCCGGCCGTCCTTCGCCCGCTGCGGCCCCTGCTCAGCCTGGCCCTCTCGCTCGTGCTGGTCCTCGGCCTCACGGGCTGCGTCACCACCGGACTGCCCACCGCCGCCGCCAGCCCCTGGAAGCCGGTCCCCCTGGGCACCCGCTCCAACCCCCTTGACGTCGCCTTCAGCAGCCCCGACCACGGGTTCCTGGTGGGCAGCAACCGGCTGATCATGGAAACCGACGACGGCGGCGCCAGCTGGCAGGAGCGGGCCCTCGACCTGCCGGAGGAGGAGAACTTCCGGCTGATCAGCATCGACTTCCGCGGCCGTGAGGGCTGGATCGTGGGCCAGCCCGGTCTGCTGCTGCACAGCGACGACGCCGGCAGCAGCTGGAGCCGGCTGCTCCTCGACACCAAGCTGCCCGGCGAGCCCTATCTGGTCACGGCCCTGGGGCCGAAGACCGCCGAGCTGGCCACCAACGTCGGCGCCGTCTACCGCACCACCGATGCCGGCTCCAGCTGGCAGGCCCTGGTGGGCGATGCCGCCGGCGCCATCCGCGACCTGCGCCGCAGCGCCGACGGCGACTACGTCAGTGTCAGCAGCCTGGGCAACTTCTTCGCCACCTGGGAACCCGGCCTTCCCGCCTGGCAGGTGCACCAGCGGGTCAGCAGCCAGCGGCTGCAGTCGATGGGCTTCCAGCCCGACGGCCATCTCTGGATGGTGGCCCGCGGCGCCCAGCTGCGCTTCGACGGTGACCCGAGCACCGCCGAAAGCACCGAGAGCGGCGACTGGAGCAAGCCCGTGATCCCGATCACCAACGGCTACGGCTACCTCGACATGGCCTGGGATCCCGAAGGCGCCGTCTGGACCGGCGGTGGCAACGGCACCTTGCTGGTGAGCCACGATGGCGGCGCCAGCTGGCAGCGGGATCCGGTGGGCAGCGAGCAGCCCACCAACTTCTCCCGGATCGTCTTCGCCCCCGATGGCAAGGGCTTCGTCCTCGGGGAGCGGGGCGTGCTGCTGCGCTGGCTGGGCTGAACTGCATCCCTGTGTAACCAACCCCCCGACCCGCTCCCGCCAGCCGCTGGCCGACCCCTAGGATTGCCGGGCTGAACGCTTGTTGCTATGGCTGCCGGCTCCACAGGGGAACGCCCGTTCTTCGAGATCATCACAAGCATCCGCTACTGGGTCATCCATGCGGTGACCCTGCCGGCCATCTTCCTGGCGGGCTTCCTGTTCGTGTCCACTGGCCTGGCCTACGACGCCTTCGGCACGCCCCGTCCGGATGCCTACTTCCAGGCCCAGGAAACGAAGGCTCCTGTCGTGAGTCAGCGTTACGAGGGCAAGAGCAGCCTTGATCTGCGTCTGCAGGAACCATGACCCAGTCCACCGCCCCCACCACGCCGCGCAACTACCCGATCTTCACGGTGCGCTGGCTTTCCGTTCATGCCCTCGGCATTCCCACGGTCTTCTTCCTGGGTGCCCTGGCGGCCATGCAGTTCGTCCGTCGCTGAGACACCCATGCAGCGCAATCCCAACCCCAACAACCTGCCGGTCGAGCTGAACCGCACGAGCCTCTATCTGGGCCTGCTGTTCGTGTTCGTCATTGGCATCCTCTTCTCCAGCTACTTCTTCAACTGATCGGGAGGCACCCATCCATGAGCGGCAAGAAATCCTCACTTCCTGACGGCCGGATCCCCGACCGCCTTCCGGACGGCCGTCCGGCCGTGGCCTGGAAGAGCCGGTGGACCGAAGGGGTCCTGCCGCTCTGGATGGTCGCCACCGCCGGTGGCATGGCCGTGATCTTCGTGGTCGGCCTGTTCTTCTACGGCTCCTATGTGGGTGTGGGTTCGGCCTGATTCGATCCGTCGATCCCTATCCATCGAATCTTGCAGCGGATCCCAACGGATCCGCTTTTTTTTGGCAACCGTCCAAGGCGAGCGACGGATAGCCGAGGCCGGGTCACAGAGCCCTGCGGTATCGGGCCCCATACCTAAACTCCAGCAGGTCACACGGCTTCCAGTGCTGGCATGGGCAAGTTCTACCAGGCCCGAGACAGGGAATTCATCGATTATCAGCTGTATGAGCTGGATGGGCTCACCTTACGAGGCCCCCGGTGCAGCGACTCCGACTTCATCGCCTACCTTGGGGCGGCCCAGACCTTCGGCACGTACTGCGCAGAGCCTTTCCCCACCCTCATCGGCAGAACGCTGGGCATCGGCACCATCAATCTCGGCAGAGGCGGAGCGGGACCTGACTACTATCTCACTTCCCAGGATTCGCAGACGCTGCTGGGTATCGCCAACCGGGCACGACTGGTCGTTGTCCAGGTCATGTCGGGAAGAAGCATCAACAATTCCGTCTTTTTCTGCGGTTCAGGTGCATCAAAAGGTCATCGGCTTCCGGATGGCCTGCCAATGAGATCCGAGCAGGTCTGGAGCGATCTTTTCCTTGGGGAAGATCGACGCGGGGATGATCCCGGTTTCCTACGGAGGCTCATCGAAGAAAATTCCAGAGCGTATGTTGAGAAAATGGTTCAGCTCCTGAACAAGATCTCAGTTCCAACAATCCTCTTCTGGTTTTCCGAACGCGCACCAGATGACTACCGGTTTCCCAGCCAGCAACGACTGGAAGAGCTGCGATTTTCTCGCACGATGCGGGGCCGGTTGTACGCCAAAGTTCTCTACAAGCTAGGGATGTGGGACCGCAGCCCAAAACCCTCGCTCCTTGGCAAGTTCCCCCATCTCGTCACGGAGCCCATGCTGGAGATGATTCGCCCCTTCGCCGACGCCTTTGTGGCTTGCAGCAGCCAGACAGGCCTGCCACAGCCATTGCAGAACTCCCAAGGCGTCACAGTCAACTACAACCGATACTATCCATCGCCCGAAATGCATCGACAGGCGGCAGACAAGCTGCTTCCCATCTGCAGGGCGCTGCTGGACTCGAGCTCAGATTGATGGTGGCATCGCCATCATTGCCATGGAACGAAGCGGTCGCCAAACAGTTCGATCATCTGTTGGTGATTTTCCACGAATTCGGATATATCCTCGGAATGAACCTTTTGAAAGTCGGCGCCCTCAGCAACAGCCCTGCGGAGATCATCCTCGGGGACATCCAGCCGAATCAACCGACAGATACGCGCCAGCGTCTCGTGCTCACTCGCCAAGAAGTCCTCATAGCAGATGGGATGGACCTCCAGTCCCGCCCTCAGGAGTTCCTGCATGAGTTCCCGCTTTCGTTCATGGATGGCTTCGCAGCTGGCAACGATGGTCTTGAAATGCTCAGGCTCAACATAGATCTTCCCAATATCGCGTCTCTGAAGTTCACCTTTCGCCAGCTTGAACTGCAGATGGCCAGGCTTGCCCGTCCCATCGCCATGGTACTTGGAGAGGGCCCATCGAAAAACGTCCTGCCGCACAGCCAGAAAGACAACGGGACGACTCCGCTTCAGCATATTGATCATCAACTTCTTGTAGTCCCTGAAGTTGATTCTCAGAGAAAGATCTTGCAGCTTCCTGCTGACCCGCGGCAGGGCTTTCGACAAGACACCATGCAGTCGTGGAAGGCGATCGGGATACCACGGCAGTGTCAAGACCCTGAATCGCATCTTGAGGCCCGTTACTCCCTGATGGCTGATCCCGGCTAGACGGCCTTTGGCCGTTCGCCCATACCGCGTCTGGATGGCCTCAGGATCGACAGGTCGCGAGCCCAGAAGGCCATCAAGACAGAATTTCAGATCAGCCTTGGACATGTGTCCAGAGGTGTGGAGATCAAAGGGTTCAGCGCTGGTGCGTCCAGGACCTCGTTCCATCCTCAGGATCGTGATCCCAGGGAGCTTGTCGAGCAGCGACATCAGGGCCGTGGTGCCCTCCTTCTCATCAAAGAAGATCACGAAATTGGCCGGTCCCCTGCGCATCGATGGCCTTGGCTCGCTGAGCCATTCATAAAGCCGTCTCAGCCTGTCATGGCACCCGATGGCCGGCGGTTCACCCGTGGCGCCGCAGCTCTTCCAGCGGCAGCGCCAGAAACGCCTCCCGGCTCAGAGTCCGATCCCCCGATCCAGCCTCGGCATCCAGGGGCAGCAACCGCACCTGGCCGGCCCCGGCTTCCTCATCACCCAGCAGCAGGGCCCAGCGGGCGCCGCTCCGGCGGGCGCGCTTGAGCTGCTTGTCGAAACCGGCGCCGCTGAGATCCAGCTGCACCGCCAGCGGCACCCCGGGCCGCTGGCGGCAGCACCGGGCCAGCTCCAGGGCGCAGGCCTCTCCCAGGTCCCCGCGGTTCACCAGGTAGATATCGGGTTGGGCCGCCGTCACGGGAGCCTGGGTGCCCGCCTCCATGGCCTGGCTGAGCAGCAGCACCAGCCGCTCCATGCCCAGGGCCCAGCCGATGGCGGGGGTGGGGGGGCCGCCCAGCTGCTCCACCAGGCCGTCGTAGCGACCGCCGCCGCACACCGTCGCCTGGGCCCCCAGCTGGCTGCTGGTGATCTCGAAGGCGGTGTGGCCGTAGTAGTCGAGCCCCCGCACCAGGCGCGGGTTGAGCTCGAACGGGATGGCGAGGGCCTCCAGACCCTGGCGCACCCGCAGAAAGCGTTCATGGCTCTCGCCGCTGAGGGCATCGGCCAGGGTGGGGGCTCCAGCCAGCAGGGCCTGGGTATCGGGGTTCTTGGAATCGAGCACCCGCAGGGGGTTGGTGGCGATCCGCTGCTGCGAATCGGGATCCAGACGCTCCCGATGGGCCTCCAGCCAGGCCACCAGTTCGGCCCGGTAGCGCTGCCGGTCCTCGGGACTGCCCAGGGAGTTGAGCTCCAGGGAGAGGCCGCCCACCCCCAGATCCATCAGCAGATCCCAGGCGATGGCGATGGCCTCGACGTCGCTGCGGGGATCGGCATGGCCGAGAAACTCCAGGCCGATCTGATGGAACTGCCGCTGCCGACCGGCCTGGGGCCGCTCGTAGCGGAACATCGGCCCGCCATACCAGAGCCGCTGGGGTCCCTGGGCCACCAGGCCATGCTGGATGGCGGCGCGCACCACCGAGGCGGTGCCCTCGGGCCGCAGGGTGCAGCGGCGGGCGCCGCGATCCTCGAAGCTGTACATCTCCTTGCCCACCACGTCGGTGGTCTCGCCGATGCCCCGGGCGAACAGCTCGGTCACCTCGAGCAGGGGCGTGCGGATCTCCTCGACGGCGGCCCGGCGGAAGTGATCCCTGGCGGTGGCCTCGATCCGCTGCCAGAAGGGGGTCTGACCGGGCAGCAGGTCGACCATGCCCCGCAGGCTCTGGAGCGGTTTCAAGACGGTGCGGATCGGCAGCGAACCATTGTGCCCGAAGGGGTTGGCTCAGACGCCATGGAAGGCGCGGTACCAGGCGGCGAAGTGCCCGATCCCGGTCTCGATCGTCGTGGAGGGGCGGAATCCCACCCAGGACTCAAGGGCGGTGGTGTCGGCGGCGGTGGCCGGCACATCCCCGGGCTGCATGGGCTGGAGATCCCGGATCGCCGGACGCCCAAGGGCCTGCTCGAGCAAGTCGATGAACCGCAGCAGGGGCACGGGCCGGGCATTGCCGATGTTGAAGACCCGGTGGGGGGCGGCGGCCGTGGCGGGATCGGGGTGCAGCGGATCGAAGGCCGGATCCGCCGTGGCGGGCTTGTCGAGGCAGCGGATCACCCCTTCGACGATGTCGTCGATGTAGGTGAAATCCCGCTCCATGCGGCCGTGGTTGAACACCCGGATCGGTTCGCCGGCCAGGATCGCGCGGGCGAACAGCATCGGCGCCATGTCGGGCCGGCCCCAGGGGCCATAGACGGTGAAGAAGCGCAGGCCGGTGGCCGGCAGGCCGTAGAGATGGCTGTAGGTGTGGGCCATCAGCTCATTGGCCTTCTTGGTGGCCGCGTAGAGGCTCACCGGATGGTTCACCGGGTCCTGCTCGCGGAAGGGCATGTGGCGGTTGCCGCCGTAGATCGAGCTGCTGGAGGCATACACCAGGTGCTCAACGCCCGCGTGGCGACAGCCTTCGAGCACCGTGCCGAACCCCACCAGATTGCTCTGGATGTAGAGGGCCGGGTTGTCGATCGAGTGCCGCACCCCGGCCTGGGCGGCCAGATGCAGCACCCGGGATGGACGCTCGGCGGCGAACAGGGCCGCCACCGCTTCAGCCTCCACCAGATCGAGGCGATGGAAAGCGAAGGCCCCGGCCGGAGCCAGGGCCTCCAGCCGCTCCAGCCGGGCCCGCTTCAGGGCCGGGTCGTAGTAGGCGTTGAGATTGTCGAGCCCCACCACCCGCTCGCCCCGGGCCAGCAGGCGCTCGGCCGCCGCGGCCCCGATGAAGCCGGCGACCCCGGTGACGAGGATCGGGCCCTTCGCCGTCAACGGACTGCCCGCATCCGTTCCCGGAAGTAGGCGATGGTGGGCTCCAGTCCCTCGTCCAGGCTCACCTTCGGTTCCCAGCCGAGCAGCTCACGGGCCAGGTCGATCACCGGCTGACGCTGCAGGGGGTCGTCCTGGGGCAGGGGCTGGGTGGTGAGCTGCAGAGAGGGCTGAATCCGCTCGCGGACCTTCTCGGCCAGCTGGCGGATGGTGAACTCGCCGGGGTTGCCGATGTTGATCGGGCCGGTGTGCTCGCCGTTCATCAGCCGGATCATGCCTTCGATCAGATCGTCGACATAGCAGAAGGAACGGGTCTGGCTGCCATCGCCGTAGAGGGTGAGCGGCAGACCCTGCAGGGCCTGGACGATGAAGTTGCTCACCACCCGACCGTCATCGGGAAGCATGCGGGGCCCGTAGGTGTTGAAAATCCTCATGACACGGATCTCGGTGCCGTGCATGCGCTGGTAGTCGAAGCAGAGCGTCTCGGCGATCCGCTTGCCTTCGTCGTAGCAGGAGCGGATGCCGATGGTGTTGACGCAGCCCCGGTAGCTCTCGGGCTGGGGATGGACCTCGGGATCGCCGTAGACCTCACTGGTGCTGGCCAGCAGCAGCCGGGCGCCGACCCGTCGGGCCAGGCCGAGCATGTTGTACGTGCCGAGGAAGCTGGTCTTGGCGGTCTTGATCGGGTTCGACTGGTAGTGCACCGGCGAGGCCGGGCAGGCCAGATGCCAGATCCGGTCGATCTCCAGGCGGATCGGCTCGGTGACGTCGTGCCGGATCAGCTCGAAGCTGGGGTGACCCAGCCAGTGGCGGATGTTGTCCTTGCGACCGGTGTAGAAGTTGTCGAGGCAGATGACCTCCTCACCGGCCTCCATCAGCCGGTCGACCAGATGGGAACCGAGGAAGCCGGCCCCGCCCGTGATCAGATTGCGCCGTGTCACTCAGCCCTCGCCCACCCGCCAGACGTTAAGACCCGCCGCCCTGGCGGCAGCGGCATCGGCGATGGCCCTGGCGTCGAACAGCCAGGCCGGACGGCGCATCTGGGCCGCGATCGCCCCCCAGTCGAGCCGGGCGTAGTCGCGCCATTCGGTGAGGATCAGGATGGCATCGGCGCCGGAGGCCGCCTCCAGGGGCGATCCCGCCGTCTGCCAGCCGCCGTCGGCCGGCGAAGAGGGCTGGCCGAGGTCCTCGGCGATCTGGGCGGCGGACACCTTGGGATCCACGATCACCAGGCGGGCCCCCTCCTCGATCAGGTCCTGGCAGATGCGGATGGCCGGGGCCTCCCGGGTGTCGTTGGTGTCCGCCTTGAAAGCGAAGCCCAGCACCGCCAGCCGCTTGCCGGTGACGGTGCCGAACAGGCGCTGGACCACCAGCCGGGCGATGCGGTCCTGCTGCCAGGTGTTGAGGGTCACCACCTGCTCCCAGTAGCCCGCCACCTCCTCCAGCCCGTAGTGGCGGCAGAGGTACACCAGGTTGAGGATGTCCTTCTGGAAGCAGCTGCCGCCGAAGCCGGGACCGGCCTGCAGGAACTTGGAACCGATTCTGGAGTCGGTGCCGATGGCACGACCCACCTCTCGCACATCGGCCCCGGTGGCCTCACACAGGGCTGCGATGCTGTTGATCGAGGAGATCCTCTGGGCCAGATAGGCGTTGGCGGTGAGCTTGGAGAGCTCACTGCTCCAGAGATTGGTGCGCAGGATCCGATCCTGGGGCACCCAGGTGCCGTAGATCCCGGCCAGGGATTCGATCGCCGCTGGGTCCTCGCCGCCGATCAGCACCCGGTCGGGGGCCTCAAGGTCGGCGATCGCCGTGCCCTCGGCCAGGAATTCGGGATTGGAGAGGACGGCGAAGGTCTTGGCTTGCCTGCGATCGCCCTCCGGGCGGTTCTGCTGGGCAGCCCCCAGAATCGCCTTCACCGTCTCGGCGGTGCGCACCGGCAGGGTGCTCTTTTCCACCACGATCGTGTGGCCCCGGGCGGAGGCGGCCACCTGGCGGGCCGAGGCCTCGATCCAGCGCAGGTCGCTGGCCTGGCCAGCCCCCACCCCCTTGGTCTTGGTGGGGGTGTTCACCGAAAGGAACACCATGTCAGCCGCGGCGATGGCGGCATCGACTTCGGTGCTGAAGTGGAGGTTGCGTCCCCTGGCCCTGCCCACCACGGCATCGAGGCCGGGTTCGTACACCGGCAGCCGGCCCAGATCCGGGTCATTCCAGGCCGCGATCCGCTCGGCATTGAGATCGACCACCGTGACCTGAATGCCGGGGCAACGATCGGCGATCACCGCCATCGTCGGCCCCCCCACATAACCCGCTCCGATGCAACAGATGGTGCGAATCGGCGGATGGGCCGGGTCCATGGGGGATGGCAGTGCTGCGGGGACATTACCGCCATTGCCTGGCTTTGGCCGTGGCGATGGCCGGGTGATGGCGGTGGCGGTTCCGGAGGGTGTCGGAGGTTAAGAACAGGTAAGTTGTGATTGAGAGCCTGACGGGGGCCGGTCCTTGACCAAGGTGCTGCTCACGGGAGGAGCCGGATTCATCGGCAGTCACACCTGTCTGGCCCTGCTGGAGGCCGGCCACCGGCTGGTGGTGATCGATGACTTCAGCAACGGCAGTCCCGAAGCCCTGCGCCGCGTCAGCGCGCTGGCCGGGCTGGGGGGCTGGCGGCAGCTGTCGCCGGAGCGGTGGGCCGCAGGAGACGGGCCCTCGGCCCGGTTCACCCTGTTGAAGGGGGATGTGCGCTCCCCCCGGGATCTCGATCGGGCCTTCGGGGTCGGGGAGGAGACCGGAGGCGGGGGCATCGGCGCCGTGCTCCACTTCGCCGGCCTCAAGGCGGTGGGGGAGTCGATGGGCCAGCCCCTGAGCTACTGGGACGTGAATGTCGTCGGTGCCGTCCGGCTGCTGGAGGCCATGGACCGCCACGGCTGCCGGACGCTCGTCTTCAGCAGCAGCGCCACCCTCTACGGCATCACCGACCGGGTGCCGATCCCCGAGACGGCCCCGCTGCAGCCGATCAATCCCTACGGCTACACCAAGGCCGCCGTGGAAAGGATGCTCGCCGATGTGGCCGCCAGCGCCTGCGGCTGGCGCATCGCCCTGCTGCGTTACTTCAATCCGGTGGGTGCCCACCCGAGCGGGCGCATCGGCGAAGACCCCTCCGGCCCCCCCAACAATCTCTTTCCCTACCTGTGCCAGGTGGCGGCGGGGCGCCGCCAGCGGTTGGAGGTGTTCGGCGGCGACTGGCCCACCCCGGACGGCACCGGCGTCCGCGACTACCTGCACGTGATGGATCTGGTCGAGGGCCACGGCCGGGCCCTTGAAGTGCTCGAGACGGAGCCGCCCCAGCTGCTCACCCTCAATCTCGGCAGCGGCTGCGGCCACTCGGTGCTCGACCTGGTGCGCAGCTTCGAGACCACCAACGGCCTCACCCTGCCCTACGTGGTGGTGGATCGGCGGCCGGGGGATTCCGCCATCAGCGTTGCGGATCCCCGCGAGGCGGAGCGGCGCATGGGCTGGCGGACCCGACGCTCCCTGGCGGACATCTGCCGCGATGGCTGGGCCTGGCAGAGCGCCAATCCCGAGGGCTACCGCAGCACCGAAGAGCAGCCCGGCAGGGCCCTCATCCAGGCGCAGCCGGTGTCCTGAGGTACACCCTCATTCCGTGCTGGTGTCTCACCAGCTGGAATCCGACCCGGGCGAGCTGGGCCGTGGAGAGACGGTTGAGGGAGAGATCGCCGTAACGGCTGAGCAGATCCGGCTGCCAATGGTTGCTGGCCCGGGCGATCCGGCTCTCGTAGGGCGTGTAGGCATCGCGGAGCACCACCACGTCCACCCGGCGCTCGTCGAGCCAGGCCCGCAGCGCAGCGGTGGAGACCAGGGCGCTGAGCAGCCCCGGATACTGCCCCGTCTCCACCGTGGATGCCGCCAGTTTGGTGATGTCCCTGGCCGCCACCGGAGCCAGGCACTGGCGCGTGCCCAGCACCGCGCCGACGTAGGGATCACTCAGCAGGGAGCGGCCCTGCAGCCGCGGTTCCCGCCCACACAGCTCGCGCAGGGGCCCGAGGATCGGTTCGATGGTGGTGCCATCCGCCGGCCGCACCTCCTCCAGTGGGGTGAGCAGGTGAGGCACCTTGGAGACGAAGACATTGGAGCGGCCCCGCATCCCGATCGGGACCGTCAGCACGGTGATCAGTCCGGCCAGCATCGCCATCAGGATCCCTCGCTCCCGGGACCACCCCCTGGAGCGGTCCCGGCGCCCGCCGGGGTCAAGGGCCTGGGCCATCGCCGGGATGCTGAGCCAGAACAGGCTGGTCCACACCAGCCGATAGGCGCTGTCCGGCTCGATGAGCTTGAAGACCAGATCGCTGATGAAAGGGGCCCACCACTCCAGCAGCACCAGCGGCGCCAGCAGCGCCAGGGCCAGCACGGCACCGGGGGCCTGGCGCCGGACCCGCCAGACCACGGCACAGACCAGCGACAGCCCCAGCGCCGCCAGGAACACCGGCTCCCAGGTCGCCACCGGCAGGCTGGGCCAGAAGTAGAAGAAACGGTGGCCCAGAACCCGGTAGTCGTGGACGAAGCGCATCGTCTCCGGCCAGGCGTAGAAGGATTCGAGCCTCGGGTGCCAGGGCAGGCGCTGGAGGGCCGCGAGCAGGAGTCCGGCTGCGGCGGCGGCAGCCAGCAGGCGCCGCCGTGAGGGCCAGACCACCAGGCAGGCGACCGTGGTGGTCACCAGGAGGTTGACCGTCAAAAAGCCCGTCACCCCATGGGCGTGATAGGCAAGGTAGGCGGCCCCCAGGAGCAACCCCAGCGCCGCAGCCAGGGAGCGTGCGCCGGGCCAGCACGGCCGCTGCAGCAGCCCCAGCAGCGGCGTGGCGGCAGCCAGCACCAGGGCCAGCCCGGGCAGGGTGCCGTTGAGGGCGATCTGATGGAAGAACGAGAAGTTCTGGTGCCCCATCCCCAGCAGGAAGAGCAGGGCCGTGAGCCAGCCGAGGGCCACCCGACCTGTAAGGCGCAGGCTGAGCTGGCAGCTGGCGGCCAGCACCAGGAAGGTGTTCAGCCCGGCCAGCAGGCTGGCCCGCCAAGGGACAAGGGCGTCGGGGAAGCCGAACAGGAAGCTGGCCGCGGTGAAGAACCAGTTGGCAGGCGAGCGGTAACGCAACGGGTCGAGGCGCACCGTGTCGATCAGATCGCTGCCGAAGTAGGTCGTGTAGTAGACGAAGCCATCGGAGGGGAACTCCATGACGACCCCCCGCAGACCGAGCGCCAGCGCACAGGTCAGGGCGGGAGCCAGCACCGCCAGCAACGGCCGGACCAGGGCCGGGTCGGCCAGCCGCTGACGCCAGAGCAACGGCCGGACGGCCAGGGCCGCCGCCACCACCAGCAGGTCGAGCACGACCAGCAGGCCATAGGACTGCCGCAACGTGGGCCCCGCCGGCAGCAGAGACAGCCAGCCGATGGCGGCCCAGGAGCCCACCCCCAGCAGCAGCATCTGCCAGCTGGGCCGGCGCCAGCGCCACCCCCACAGCAGTGGTGCCGCGACGGCCAGCAGCAGCGGGAGGAAGGGTTCGGTCAGCGCTGTCATTCGGCGCAGGGGAAGCCGCTGCACCGAGACCCTAGGGGACCTGTCTGGACTGCCTTTTCCGACAACGGCTCAGAGCCGCTCGTCCCGCAGCCGCTCCCCCCGGAGTTCACGCAGGCGCTCCCCCAGGGCCGGTCCCGGCCGCAGGCCGGCGGCGATCAGCTCGGCCGCCGACACCGGGGAGGGGAGGTGGCGCCAGCGGCACCACCAACGCAGCAGGGGCCGCCGCGGCAGGGCTCCGCTCACCAGCGCCAGGGCCACGGCCTCGGCGGACCAGCCCGGGTGCTCCAGGAAGCTGGTCCAGGCCAGGGCTGTGGACGGCGCCGTCTCCAGGGCCTGCCAGCTCTGCCGCAGCAGGGCCAGCTGGGCCAGGAGACGCTGCTGGCCGTGGGGGAGCTGCAGCCGCATCGCCACAGCCGGCGCTGAGTCGCTGCCGGCCAGCAGGGCGGCCAGGGGCGGCAAGCCGCAGCGGCGGGCCCAGTGGAGGCGGCGGGGCCAGCCGCTGTCGTCCTGCAGCGCCGGATCCACCAGCACCAGGGCGCCCCACGCCTGCAGACAGCCCAGGGCCGCCTCCCAGGGTTCCCGCTCCAGCAACAGCTCCAGTTCCATCCGCAGCCGCGTGCCCAGGGCCGGCGGCACCCGTCCGCCACCGGTGCCGGCGCCGCGGCTCTGCTCTCCCCAAGGCCAGCGGGCCAGGGTGGTGTGCAACTGCTCCAGGCTGGCGGGGGCCAGGCTGAACCCCAGCCGGGCGGCATAGCGGGCGGCCCGCACGATCCGGGTGGGGTCGTCCTCCAGACTTCTGGGGTGTAGCAGGCGCAGCTGTCGGTGGCCCAGGTCGGCCCAGCCGCCATGGGGATCGAGCAGGCGCAGGCCGGTGCCGGAGCTGGCGAACACCAGGGCCATCGCATTGATGCTGAAGTCGCGGCGGGCGAGATCCTCCTCGAGGGAGCCGTCGGTCACCACGGGGTTCTCCCCAGGGGCCGGGTAGGTCTCGCGGCGGGCGCTGGCCAGGTCGAGCAGGGTCCCGTCCAGTTCCAGCTCAACGGTGCCGAAGGCCCGGTGAAACTGGCAGTAGCCCACCGCCGCGGCCGGAGTGTCCTGCAGCAGCCTCTCGGCCAGGCGATGGGCCGCCGGGCGCGGATCGGCCGGATCGCCCCCCGGGGCCAGCTCCACCACCAGGTCGAGATCCGGCAGGCCCCGGAGGGGATCGCGGTGCACCCGGTGCAGCAGCAGATCCCGCACGGCCCCGCCCACGACGGCCAGCACGGCACAGTCCGCCGACCGGCGGAAGGCGCCCAGCAGACGGGGCGGCAGGGAGAGATCCCCCGGGTCGATCGCGGAGGCCGTCATCGCTTCAGGCCCATGGAGCGCTGTCCAGAAGGCGCACGGTACACTCGGGCGAACGAGATCGTGCCTGGTGTCGATAGGGGAATCATGGTGACGTAGGCACTCTGACTTTCCATGATTGACGTCGATGACTGACGCCCATGACTGACACCCCCTGCCTGAGCCGGAGCCCGTGGAATCAGACCCAGGTCGCCAGGGTCGCACGGAATGACTGACAGCTTCAAGAAGGTCCTCAAGGCCCCCCTGGGGCTGTGGAAAAAGATCAAGATCAAGGTCTTCATCCTCACGGACTATGTCCTGGCCCTGGTGGATTACTGGCTGGGTCCCCACGGCCTTCGCTGTCCACCGGAACGGCGGTTCCTGCCGCTCTCCCGGGATTGGGGTTCAGCAAGCAGCATGGCCTCCAGACCTTCCGGTTCTACCGAGGACACCCCCGATCGCATCGCGCTCTTCATTGCCTATTCCAGCCGCCTGACCCTCTCCAACCGGGCCTACATCGAAGCCCTCAAAGAGGCGGGCTTCGCGGTGGTCTACATCAACAACGAGCGCACCGATCCGGACGCTGCGGCTGCCCTTCAGTTCCTCTGCTGGCGTGCCTATGACCACCAAAACATCGGCAGGGACTTCGGCGGCTTCAGGGATGGGGTGTTGCTGCTGCATCAAGAAGGGCATCTCGATCGCTGCCGGGTTCTGTGCATCGCCAATGACTCGATGCAGTTCATTCCGGGCCGCAACGCCCAGGCACTCATTGCCGCTCTGAAGGCCTTTGTGGCCTCGGAGAAGCAGGCCCTGTTCAGCCACATCAGCCATCAGATCCAGACCCACTACCAATCCTATTTCCAGGTTCTCAAGCCCGAGATCTTCCGCTCCAGGGCCTTTCTCCAGTTCTGGACGAACTACACACCACTCTCCCACCGGGGGCATTGCATCTACAACGGAGAGATCGCCCTTTCCCAGGACGTTTACCGACGATTTGGCGCTGTCGACACCCTCTATACAAGTGACAAGCTCCAGGAGGCCCTCGAAAGCCATTTCCGCGACGAGGGTGGCGTGCCTGCCGAAGAGGTCTTCCGGCTGATGCCTTCTCCCGCACGCACATCCCAGCGGCGCAAGATCGGCTACTCCCTGCAGCAGCTGATGCTGCAGAGTGATCAGCATGAAAGACTATCTGGCGCACAGCTCTACAGCATCGCTGATCTGATCGAGAATGGCAATCCCAGCCACATTGCCGCCTTTCTCTACCCCTTCTACCTGCACTGCCCCTTCGTGAAGCACGATCTCTGCACCGCAGGCAGCTACACCATGGCCCAGGCGATCAGCCTGTTCAGGGAGGTGGTGAAGCAATCGCTCCCGAGCGGAGATGTTGAACCGTATGTCGAAGAGTTCAGGGATCTCATGTACCGCCGTGGTGTGCCGCTCAGCTACAACAACCGCCTGCGGGAAGCAGCGATCAAAGGGATCACGGGAACCTTCATCTACCCCTCCACCTATGAGTGACCACCACTCCGAGCACGGCGCCGCGCTGTTCTGTTGATGGGCAGGACATCCGCAGCCCGCCTGCCCATTCACTTCATCACGGTGAACTATCACTGTGGGGATTTCATCCGTGGCCTGATCGAGGCGATCGGCAGCAGCGCCGACGACCCGGAATCCCTGCGGTTCGTCGTCGTCAACAATTCCCCTGCCGACCGGAGCCTGCGGGAGTGGATCGACACCAGCAGCCTGCCCCTGCCGGTGCGTCTGATCGAGGCGGGGGCCAACCTCGGCTTCGGCAGCGGTTGCAATCTGGGGCTCCGCCATGTGTGGCAGACCGACAGACAGGCGGTGGCCTGGCTGATCAACCCTGATGCGCGCCTCGATGAAGGGGCGATCACCTACGTCAGGCAGTGCCTGCGCGACGACGATCTAATCGCCCTGCTCGGCACCCGGATCCGGGACCCACGGGGGACTGTCTGGTTCAGCCACGGCAGTTTCAACCGCTGGACCGGCCAGCTGGGCCATCGCTTCCCCGGCGACGACTGCCGCCCCCTCCCGGTCCGCACCTGGCCGACCCGCTGGATCTCCGGCTGCAGCATGATCTTCCGGCTGGGGGTGCTGCGGGACTGCCCCCAGTTCGACCCCCGCTACTTCCTCGACTACGAGGACGCCGATATCTCCGAGCGCCATCATCGGTTGGGCTACCGGCTGCGGGTCACCCAGGCCGTGCTGGTGGAGCACCAGGTATCGGCCATCACCCAGCGGGCCCCCCGGGCCAAATACCAGCACGCCACCTTCAGCAAGCTCTACTTCCTGCATCGCCACGCCACACCCCTGGCCCTGCTGCTCAACCTGCTCTATTACGCCGTCCGCCCCCTGAGCTTCTGCCTCTCCGACCCGGAGCGGGCCCGGGGCCGCTGGTGGGGGCTGGGGGATTACCTGCGCTGGTGCTGGTGGCGGCTCCTGCGCCGGCCGGATCCGCCCCACCCGCGCACCTCCTTCACCGTTTCATCCTGAGGAAACGGCCCACCAGGCCCCGCAGGGTGGGCCAGCGCTGGGTCGGGGGGCAGTAGCGCCACAGGATGGCGGCCACAGCCGGCAGGTAGAGGTGGGACTTGGGGTGGAAGAAGGTGAACAACAGCCCCCTCAGGCTGCCAAGGGGCAGCCGTTTCTGCTCGTCGCCGAAGTCGTTGAGGACCACGACCCCCGGGGTCACGCAGGCCTCGACGCCCCGGCGGACCGCCCGCATCACCCACTCGGAATCGGCGTGGTAGTGGGGCAGCCAGCGGGCGTCGTAGAGGCCGACGCGGCGGAAGACCTCCTGACGGATCAGCACCCCGTTGCCGGGCATCGCCTCAGCAGGGAGCACCTCGGCAGCCGCCAGCGCCGGATCCAGCTGGCTGGCCAGCTCGTCGTGGTGGGAGAGGCGCAGGAAGCGGTCCGTGCCCCAGTCGGTGCGGGTGCCCAGGGCCCAGATGCGCCCGGGCTCGGCCAGCAGGTCGATGCGGCTACCGAGGATCCCGCAGCCGTGGCGCTGGGCCAGGGCCACCATCCGCGCCACGTAATCGGCGGAGACGACGGCGTCATCGTTGATGGTGAGCACGTAGTCGGTGCCGGCCGCCAGGGCCCGGCGGACGCCCCGGTTGGTGGCACCGGCCCAGAAATCCCGGTCGTCGGCGGCCACCACCGTCACCTTGGGGTGCTGCCGGCGGATCGCCGCCACGGTGCCGTCGCTGGAGTTGGCATCGACCACCACGACCCGCAGGGCGCCGTGGGTCTGGCCGGCCATGGCGTCCAGGAAGCGCAGGGTGGTCTCGCGGCGGTTGCGGGTGGGCACCACGGCGGTGACCAGCGGCGGGGTCATGCCGGTTCGATCGGGGCCAGGCGCGGATCGAGGATCTTCGGCCCCATGCCTTCGAACTTCACGGCAATGGAGGTCTTCTCGCCGCTGCCGAACAGATGGGTGACCTGACCCTCACCGAAGCTGCTGTGGCGCACCCGATCCCCCACCGCCCAGGTGCGAGGGGCGCTGCGGCGGCGCACCGCATTGGCGGGAACGCCGGCCGCCCCGCCGGCCGCGACCCGCTGGCTGTCGTCGCGATCCACCCGCGTGAGCCGCTCCAGCCGTTGCTCCCGCCGCAGGGCCGCACCGCCGCTGCGGGGGATGTCACCCTGGAGCAGGGCCTCGGGCAGCTCGGAGAGGAACACCGAGGGCACCGCCGGCTCCCGCATCCCTCCCCAGAGCCGCCGCTCGCTGGCATGGGAGAGGAACAGCCGCTCCTTGGCCCGGGTGATGCCCACGTAGCAGAGGCGGCGCTCCTCCTCGAGGGCGGCGGGGTCCTCCAGGGAGCGGTAGCTGGGGAACAGGCCCTGCTCCAGCCCCACCAGGAACACCACCGGGAACTCCAGCCCCTTGCTGGCATGCAGGGTCATCAGCGTGACCCGATCGGCCTCGGTGTCCTTGCTGTCGGCATCACTGGCCAGGGCGGCGGAGGCCAGAAAGCCCTCCAGGGATCCCTCCTCGTTCTCCTCCTGGTACTGGAGGGCCGCATTGACCAGCTCCTGGAGGTTGCGGCGCCGCTCCTCCGATTCATCGGTGGCCTCGGCCAGGAGCTCGGCCAGGTAGCCGCTCTGCTCCATCACCCGCTGCACCAGCTCGGAGGGGGGAGCGTCCTGGAGGCGGCGGCTCAGGTCGGAGATCAACTCCTGGAACTGCAGCACCCCCCGGGCGGAACGGCCGGCCAGGGAGCGCACCGCCTCCGGATCGCTGACCACCTCCCACAGGGGCATGCCCAGCTGGTTGGCCGCATCGGTGAGCCGCTCGATGGTGGTCTTGCCGATGCCACGCCGCGGCACGTTCAGCACCCGCAGCAGGCTGACGGTGTCGGCCGGGTTCACCAGCAGCCGCAGATAGGCGAGGACATCCTTGATCTCGCGCCGGTCATAGAAGCGCAGGCCCCCCACCACGATGTACGGGAGGCCCCAGCGCACCAGCGACTCCTCCATGGCGCGGGACTGGGCATTGGTGCGGTACAGCACGGCCATGTCACCCCAGCGCAGCTCCGGGTGGGCCGCCTCCAGCATCCGCATGCGGTGCACCACCGCCTCGGCCTCGGCGATCTCGTCGTCGCAGCGGGTGAGGCTGATGGGCTCCCCCTCGCCGCGGGTGGGGCGCAGCACCTTGTCGATGCGCTCGCTGTTGTTGGCGATCAGGGCGTTCGCCGCCTCCAGGATCGTGGCGGTGGAGCGGTAGTTCTCCTCCAGCTTCACCATCGTGCCGGTGTCCCCGTCGAGGGAGCCGTCGCCGAACTCCTTCTGGAACCCCATCAGGATCGTGAAGTCGGCGGCCCGGAAGCTGTAGATGCTCTGGTCGGCGTCCCCCACCACGAACACCGAGCGGCCCTCCCAGTCACTGAAGGTTTCGGGGGGATGGCCGTTGGCCACCAGCAGCTTGATCAGGTCGTACTGGGTGCGGTTGGTGTCCTGGTATTCGTCCACGAGCACGTGGCGGAAGCGCCGGTGCCAGTAGTGGCGGATCTGCTCGTTCTGCTGCAGCAGCTGCACAGGCATCAGCAGCAGGTCGTCGAAATCGAGGGCGTTGTTGGCCGCCAGGGCGCGCCGGTAACGGCGGTAGGCCTCGGCCTCGTGCTTACCGCGGGGGCCGGGGTGCTCCTCCTCGAGCCGCTCCGGCAGCCAGCCCTGATTCTTGGCGCTGCTGATCGCCCAGCGCACCTTCTTGGGCTCGAAACGCTTGGGGTCGAGCTGCATCTCCTGGGTGACGATCTCCTTGACCAGGCTCTGGGCGTCGCTCTCGTCGTAGATGGAGAACTGGCGCGTCCAGGTGAGTCCCTCGGGGTCGCGGAACTTGTCGATGTCGAAGCGGAGCAGCCGGGCGAACAGGGCGTGGAAGGTACCGATCCAGAGGTCCTTGATCACCTCCCGGTAGATGCGGCTGCGCAGCTGCTTCTGCTCCCGGGCCGGCAGGGTGCTCCAGGGCTGGCCGAACTGGCTCTGGGCCAGCCGCTGGGCCAGCAGCACCTCGAGCCGTTCCTTCATCTCCCGGGCGGCCTTGTTGGTGAAGGTGACCGCCAGCACCTGGGCCGGATCGACGCCATGGTGCCCGATCAGATGGGCGATGCGGTGGGTCAGGGCCCGGGTCTTGCCGCTGCCGGCCCCAGCCACCACCAGCAACGGACCGGTGTGGTGATCGACCGCCCGCCGCTGGGCCTCGTTCAGACCGGCCAGAAAACTCACAGGCTCCGGCGTGGAAGGTTGAAATCGGACCCTAGCAGCCCCTTCCCGACAGGCGTGCCGATGCGAACAGATAGGGGTGGTTCAACTAAAGGGAAGGAGGCAGAATTGCCGGTCCGAGTCATGGCCTGTGAACGGGAGCAACAAGCGGTTGGCCATCAACCAAGGGGGCTGGAGAGGCGCCGTTCGAAGGAGGCCAGATCGTCGAAGGTATCGGAACGCTGGCGCAGTTGCTCGAAGCTTCCATAGGCTTTGATATGACCTCCCTCGAACTCGAAGATGCAGTCCGATCGCATCACGGTGGAGAGGCGATGGGCGATCACCACCAGGGTGCAGCGTCGCCCGATCACCTCGATGGCATCCATCACCTCCGATTCGGTTCGGTTGTCGAGGGCACTGGTGGCCTCATCCAGCACCAGGAACTTGGCATTGCGATAGAAGGCACGCGCCAGGGCCAGGCGCTGCCGCTGTCCTCCCGAAAGCCGGATGCCGTTGTCGCCGATGGGGGTGAACAGGCCGAGGGGAAGCTCAGCGACGATGTCGGCCAGCTGGGCGGCCTGAAGCGCCTCCCAGACCCGCATCTGGTCCACGGCATCGACCTCCTCGGCGAAGGCGATGTTCTCGATGATGTTGCCATTGAGCAGGTTGATGGACTGGGGAACATAGGCGCAGTTGGCCTGCCAGGCCGGCACATCGGCATCATCCACATCGATGCCATCGAGCTGCAGGGTGCCGCTGGTGGGCCGCAGCAGGCAGAGCAGCTGGTTGGCGGTGGTGGTCTTGCCGCTGCCGGTGGCGCCGACGAAGGCGACGCGGGAGCCGACCGGAATCGACATGGAGATGTCGTGGAGCACGTTCACGTCGGTGCCCGGGTAGCGGTAGCAGACGTTCTTGAGCCGGATCACCCGTTTGGGCATGACCCCATCAGGGGACGGTACCCCTTCGGAGCGAATGGTGAGCCGGGTGTCGGGCAGTTCGATCAGCTTGAGGGTCTCCTCCAGATCCGGCAGGCCGGCCCGCAGCGAGGTGATGGCCCGGAAGCTGTCCTGTAGGGGAGGGGTGAGCTTGAGGGACGTGACCGCCACGGTGGCCAGAAAGGGAATGATCTTCAGCAGGGCGCCGGGATCCGGATTCGAGAGCAGGGGCAGCATGCCGGCCGCGAAGATCATCGTGATGCCGAGCGGTTCGATCAGCGCTCGCGGTGTCTCCGGGAGGACATCGGCCTTCCACATGAACGGAATCGTGTCGCGCCCCGCCTGCTGGTAGTGGCGCTCAAAGTAGGGCTCGGATCCGGTGAGCTGCACATCGAGAATCGTGCGCATCGACTCCGAAAGGATCGAATTAGTGCGCACCTCGAGCAGAATGCGCTGCCGGGCGGCAAAACGCAGGAAGGGGGTGATGGCGGTGGAGATCAGCAGATAGCCGGCCAGCAGACCCACAATCAGCACAACCGCCAGTAATTTGCCCACGATCAGCATCCCGGCGGAAAGCAGGGCGATCACGAACACGCCACTGGCCAGCTGCAGCAGTGGCAGCACGACGATGTCGGCGACGCGCGACACATTGATCAGCACCTTGGCGGAGATATCCGAATTTGACTCTCCGAGGAAATAGACATAGGGCTGGGCGATCAGCTTGCGCTGCGCCATGTCGGAAAGATCACGCCAGATCGATGCCTTGAGCCGCAGCTGGAAGGCCCGCAACAACAGCTTGGAGAGCGAGGAAAACCAGGCGGCCGCAACGAAGGCCACCACCAGGATCACCACCTTGACCCGTGGATCTTCAGGAACCAGGCCTTCCCAGGGGATGGAGGGGCGGTTCTCGCCGCCGACGACAACGGTGAACAGGCGGGCCACCAGGGCCACCACCACCAGATCGGCCACACCGGCAAGGATCGCCAGCGGGATCAACCGCATCAGCGCCTGCTTGCGACGGCGCGGCAATTGGGCCAGAAGTCGCACCAAACTCTTGAAGGTTTGGCTTTTGCGAAACATCTGGTCAGACTTTTGCGGAAATCGTACCCGTGCGGCCAGAAGGGCCGCCCCCACACCAGCCAGTCAGTTCAGTGATCGCCACATGGCCGAAAACCGGCGCCGCCACTGGTTGATCCGCACGGCCAGCACGGGGGGCGCGCGCAGCGGCGAGGCCCCCTCCAGCAGCAGGTGGGTCCAGTGGGCGTCGATGGCCTCCAGGGCCGAATGCCAGCGCTCCTGGAGCACCGGCTCGCTGCAGGCCTCCAGCAGGCTGGCAAGCCTTGCCGGTGGCGGCAGCCAGGCCAGTGGGTCGGCCACCGCCGCCTGAATCCTCTCCAGATCATGCTCCAGGCTGCCGCAGCCGATCTGGTGCCCCACCACCCCCGGATCGAGGCTGTCGGCCAGGGCGTGGTTGAGGCTGCTGAACACCACACAGCCGCAGGCCATCGCCTCCAGTGGCGGCAGGCCGAATCCCTCGCTGACCCCCCGGCCGCGCCAGTAGTCGGCGGAGTCGTACAGGACGACGGCCGCGCTGTTGAACAGATCCACGAGATCGTCCACCCAGCCGCTCTGGACCTCCACCCGCAGCCCCCGCCGGCGAAGGGCCGGCACCAGCTGCGCCAGGACGTAGTGGCTGCACTTGCGCTGCTGCACCAGGACGTCGATGGGGCGGCCGCAGCCCGCGGGGGCCGTCCTGTTGCCCCGCTCCAGCCACTGGGGCTGCAGCGCATTCGGCACCAGAAACAGGGGGTTACGTGGGGCCCGGTCGCCCCAATAGCCAAGGGTGTTGCGGCTCACCGCCAGAAGCGGCACCCCGGGCGGCAGCGAAAAGCCGTAGCCGCTGCTGTGGGCGTGGTAAGCCACGGGCCGGCCCCGCAGTCGCTGCAGCAGTCGGGGCACGTCAAAACCCCAACTGACGATCCAGAGGGCGTCCCCGGGCGCCGCCTCCCGGGCGAGCAGGTCATCCAGGAACGGGTGGTCGGGCTCCCGCATCCGGTAGGTGACCACCTCGGTCGGGGTCAGCTGGGAGGTCAGCCGTGCGGTCTGCAGTTCCACCAGCAGACCGCCGCCGCGGAGGCGGCCGGTGGTGCCGGGCAGCAGAAAACGGATCGGGCGCACGCGGTTCGGAAGGGCGGCGGCCGCCGCTGGCCTGGCAAACCTAGGCGGGCACGGCCTCGGTGCTGCCGGCCCGGGTGCGGCGGGTGAGGAAGCCGAACAGCACCTTGCCGATCGCCGCCACCAGATTGCCTTCCAGCTCCTGGAACATCTTCATGTTGCAGTGGAAGGCCTCGTTGGCCTCGGCCACGATCCGGTCGGCCATGGCCTGGTCGATGGGCAGGCTGTCGAGGGTGGCGCGATAGTTGGCCTTGAAGGCCTTCTCGTCGTCGATGGCGTCGAATTCATAGAAACGCAGGCCATCGTGCTCGCCCAGGTTCATGGCCTTCTGGGCGATGTTCTTGAGAATCTGGCCCCCGGAGAGGTCGCCGATGTAGCGGGTGTAGTGGTGGCCGACCAGCAGCTCGGGGCATTCCCGCGCCACTTGATGCAGGCGGGCCACGTACTCCTGGGCGCCGGGGGTGGCCCGGATCTGCTGGCGCCAGTCGCCGCCGAAGTAAAAGGTGAGATCGGCTTCGAGGGACTCGCGGCGGTTGAGCTCCGGGGAGGCGATCGGGCCGACCACCGGATGGTCGGTCAACTTGCCGATCTCCTCCTCCATGGCGCTGTAGACGAACCACAGGTCGGCCACCAGGGTGCGATAGCTGGCCTTGTCGACGACCCCCTTGAGGAAACAGCTCACGAAGCCGGTGTTCTCGGCCATGGTGTGGGCTTTCTTCGTTCCCTCACGGAGTTGGGAGGCAAGGGCGACGGGCATGGGTTCGGGAGGCTGCGCGGGCAGGCCTACAAACGTAGGTGGGGCCTGCGGGGCGACGCGGCAAGGTTGCGAAGGATTACGCGGCCCGGGTACCACCCGCCGACACATCGCCGAAGAGATCGAACAGCTCCCGGCACACCTGCTGCAGCACGCCGACCACCTCGTCGGAGGGGAGATGGGAGCCCGAGGGCTGCCAGTCCCCCACCGTGGCCAGGCGCCAGCGCTCCGATTCATAGGTGAGCCCCCGGATCAGCACACCCAGCAGCCGGGGCCGTTCGCCGGATCCGACCGGCGCCCGCTCCAGGCGCAGCTGCACCAGCAGCGAGCGGCACTGCAAGCGGGGACTCCAGCCGGGGAAGTGGAAGGAGAGATCCAGCGTCTCCCGCTCATCGAAGGCCCGGGTGATTGGATCGTCGCGCCAGGGGGTGAGGTTGGCCCGGGCAGCGGGGAAATGCAGGCGGAAGTGCCCCACCACCGCGGCGATCGCGGCGGCCAGTTCCACCGATCGGGCCTGGTCGGCCGCATTCATGCCGTTTCCCCTGAGCAGAAAGCCAACGTCTCCGAAACCTAGGCTCATCGGCGTGTTCCGTGCCGACTCAATGGCCACATACGAGAAGCTCACCGTCCCGTCCAGCGGCACGGCGATCCGATTCGAGGGCGGCCAGCCGATCGTGCCCAACGACCCGATCATTCCCTTCATCCGCGGTGACGGCACCGGCGTGGACATCTGGCCCGCCACCCAGCGGGTGCTGGATGCGGCCGTGGCCAAGGCCTACGGCGGCGAGCGCCGCATCGAGTGGTTCAAGGTGTACGCCGGTGACGAGGCCTGTGAGCTCTACGGCACCTACCAGTACCTGCCCCAGGACACCCTCACGGCCATCGAGGCGTATGGCGTGGCCATCAAGGGCCCCCTCACCACCCCGATCGGCGGCGGCATCCGCTCGCTGAACGTGGCCCTGCGCCAGATCTTCGACCTCTACTGCTGCGTGCGGCCCTGCCGCTACTACGACGGCACCCCCAGCCCCCATAAGCGGCCCCAGGACCTGGATGTGGTGGTCTACCGGGAAAACACCGAGGACATCTACATGGGAATCGAATGGGAGGCCAGCGATCCGGTCTGCCTCGAACTGATCGCCCACCTCAACGACACCGTGATCCCCGCCAACGGCAAGCTGGGCAACCGCCGCATCCCGGAAGGTTCGGGCATCGGCATCAAGCCGGTGAGCAAGGCCGGCACCCAGCGCCACGTGCGCAAGGCCATCCGCCACGCCCTGGGGCTGGAGGGCTCCAAGCGCCACGTGACCCTGGTGCACAAGGGCAACATCATGAAGTTCACCGAAGGGGCTTTCCGCGACTGGGGCTACGAGCTGGCCACCACCGAATTCCGTGACCAGTGCATCACCGAGCGGGAGAGCTGGATCCTGGGGAACCTGGAGGAGCAGCCGGGCCTGAGCATCGAGGACAACGCCCGCCTGATCGAACCCGGCTACGACAGTCTCACCCCCGAGAAGAAGGCGGCCGTCGATGCGGAGGTGAAGGCCGTGCTCGACGCCATCGGCACCAGCCACGGCGGCGGAAAGTGGAGGTCGATGGTGATGGTCGACGATCGCATCGCCGACAGCATCTTCCAGCAGATCCAGACCCGGCCCCAGGAATATTCGGTGCTCTGCACCCTCAACCTCAACGGCGACTACATCTCTGACGCGGCAGCCGCGGTGGTGGGCGGGCTGGGCATGGCGCCCGGGGCCAACATCGGCGACAACGCGGCGATCTTCGAGGCCACCCACGGCACCGCCCCCAAACACGCCGGCCTCGACCGCATCAACCCGGGATCGGTGATCCTCTCCGGCGTGATGATGCTCGAGTACATGGGCTGGCAGGAGGCGGCCGACCTGATCACCGCCGGGATCAGCGCCGCCATCGCCAACAAGGAGGTCACCTATGACCTGGCCCGGTTGATGGAACCCCGCGCCGAGGCCGTGAGTTGCTCGGGTTTCGCCGAAGCCGTGGTGCGCCACTTCGGGGGCTGAATGCCGGGGGGGGGCGCGCGCGGGCCGGGGTACCGGCTCTGACGCATGGGTCTCAAGGCGAGTTGCCAACCAACCCCGCGCACGCGCCCTAGGGTCAATCCCGGAGTGGTCATGCCGGGGATGCGGTCTGCAAGGAGATGCAAATCCCAAGCGGCCCAGCATCTGGTCAGATTTCTGCCAAAGCGGACCCAAATGGCCACCCGCTTTCGCCAGATCAACGGCGTGGCTCCCGATCTACGAAACCCACGCCTGCTGAGTGAGCGGATCCTGCATCGGATCCTGACGGATCGCGACCCCCTGCTGCGCACCTTCTGCGACAAGGTCAGGGCCAAGGATTGGATCGCCACCCGGATCGGAGCGGGCCGAACCCCGCGCACCCTGGCGATCACAGAGAGTGTTGAGGCCCTGAGGGATCACCCCCTTCCCGACCGCTGGATGCTCAAGGCCAGCCATGGATCCGGCTGGTACCAGCTGGTGAGCGCCACCACCCATCCCCTTGACCAGACGGTGATGGAGCAGGCCCGCCGCTGGCTGAGCATGGACTACGCCGACATCTTTCATGAATGGGGCTACAGGAGACTGCCTCGGCGGCTGTTGGCCGAGGAGTTTCTCAGCTGCGCCGGCAGGCAGTGCATCGAAATGAGCGCCTTCTGCTTCCTCGGCAACGTCAGGGGCCTGCGGCTGTTCCGCCCGGAGTCCGCCCACGCCGTCCATCGCAGCAACCAGCCGCATCTGCCCCGCACCAAGGAGTGCTTTCTCGATGAGGCGCTCCAACCTCTGCCACTGGAGAGGCCCCAGCACGACCATTGCCCGGATTTTGCCACCCTCGATCGCCTGCCGCTGGAGACCTTCTGCGGCCTGGCCCGGAGACTCTCCTCGGAGACGCCCTTCCTGAGGGTGGACGGCTATCTGAGCGACAAGGGCGTTCTCGTGGGGGAACTGACGCCCTACCCGGGGGCGGGCCTGCTCCTGCGGATGCCTCGGCAATGGGACGCCTGGTTCGGTGCCTTCTGGACCTGAACGGTCGCTGGCGTGGGGGCCCGGGTGTGCACCCAGAATGGGGCACATGAGCCTTCCGTCCATCGCGACCAGCGGGTCCCCAGGTGCTTCGGCGCCCGCCACCGGCTTCATCGCCGCCGACCCCTGTGTCCACTGCGGCTTCTGCCTGCCCACCTGCGCCAGCTACCGGGTGCTGGGCACCGAGATGGACTCGCCCCGGGGACGCATCCATGCCCTCAAGGCGATCGATGCCGGGGAACTGACGCTGGATGCCACGGTGGCGCAGCATTTCGACACCTGCCTGGGCTGTTTCGCCTGTGTCACCGCCTGCCCGGCAGGGGTGCGTTACGACGAGCTGATCGAGACCATGCGGCCGCGGTTGAACGCACCCGAGCTGCGCAGCCCCGGCCAGCGCGCCTTCCGGCGTCTGCTGTTCGCCCTGCTCCCCTACCCGGGGCGGCTGCGGGCGCTGCTGGCCCCCCTGCGGGCCTACGCCGGCACCCCCCTGCAGGCCCTGGCGCGCCGCAGCGGCCTGACCAGGCTCTTCGGGCCGCAGATCGCGGCGATGGAGACCCTGCTGCCGCCGCTGCCGGCGCAGTCCTTCCGTGATGACTGGCCCGTGCTGGTGCCGGCGGTGGGGCCCCGTCGCCACCGGGTCGGGCTGGTGCTCGGCTGCGTGCAGCGGGTCTTCGAGCCGGGCGTCAATGCCGCCGCCGTCCGGGTGCTGGCCGCCAACGGCATCGAAGTGGTCATCCCCCCCGACCAGGGCTGCTGCGGTGCCATGACCCACCACCAAGGAGAACTGGACCACACCCGGGAGCTGGCGGCGGCCCTGATGGCCAGCTTCGAGGCGGTGATCGGCCCGGGGCGACCGGCGGGCCCCGAACCCCTCGATGCCCTGCTGGTGGCGGCCTCAGGCTGCGGCCACACCCTGAAGGCCTACGACCAGATCCTCGGGAGTCGCCACCCCGTGCTGGGGAGGGTGGCCGACCTGCAGGAATTCCTCGACACGGTCGGGCTCAGCGACAGCTTCCAGGCGGGTCTGCGGCCCCTCGTCCACGAGGACGGCACCCCCGCCAGTCCCGAGCGTCCCGTTCAGCTGGCCTACCACGATGCCTGCCACCAGCTCCACGGCCAGGGCCTGGCGGCCCAGCCCCGGCGCCTGTTGGGCCGGATCCCCCACGTGCGGATCCGCGAGGCCACCGAAGCCGGCGTCTGCTGCGGCAGTGCCGGCATCTACAACCTGGTGCAGCCGGAAGAGGCCGCCGAACTGGGCCGGATCAAGGCCGCGGATCTCAGCGGCACCGGAGCCCAGCTGGCCGTGAGCGCCAACATCGGCTGCACGCTGCAGATCCGCCAGGCCATGGAGGCCCAGCCGCGGCCGCTGCCGGTGGTCCATCCGATCGAGCTGCTGGATCGCAGCTACGCCGGTCCGGCCTGAGCCTCCATCCGCCGCCAGGCCTCCCACAGCGTGTCCTCGTCGCCGAGATTGCCGGGAAAGGTGAGCACGGGCAGGGGTCCCAGGTGGGCCGAGGTGGCTGTCCCGACGGCGGTTTCCATGGCGGCCAGCACCAGGGAGAGTCCCGGCAGCAGCTGGCCCTGGAGCTCCACGTGATCCAGATCCAGTCCGTCGGCCAGCAGCGTGTGGGTGGTGATGCCCCCCTTGCTGATCAGGTAGCCCAGGGCGGGGGCCTGGGCGGCGGCCAGCCGCGCCATCACCCCCGCCAGGGCCAGGCCCAGCTCCCGACGCTCGCCGGCATGGCGGCAGCGGGCCTCACCACGGCTGGTGTAGAGGACGGGCGTGAAGCCCCCGGCCAGCACCTCCGCCAGGCGCCTCCCCCAGGCCTGCTCCAGGGAGGCCAGCAGCAGGGCGGGTTCCGGTCCCTCCAGCAGCCGCTGGACCTTGGCCACCTCCAGTTCCACCCCGACGCAGCCGGGCGCCGCCAGCAGCCGCTCCAGCTGCCGGTCGGCCAGGGGCACGTGGGAGCCCACCAGCACCAGCCCCGGCAGGGGGGCCCCGCCGCCGCCGCGGCGCAAGGAGGCCAGGGCTGCCGGCGCCAGCGGCTGGGGCGGCAGCGACGCCAGGGCCTGGATCAGGCTGGCGGCGCACTGGAACAGGAAGCGGCGCGGGCGCCCAGCGCCGAGGCCAGCACCCGCCGGGGACCCGGCGATCAGGGAGCGCACTGCGCTGGCCAGAGAGGCCAGATGGTCCTCGGAGGCGCCGTCCACCGCCACGCACACATTGCTCTCCAGGCGGGCCAGGTGGCGAAGGAGGGGGGGGCCGCCGGCCTCCAGCTCCCGCCAGCCGATGCGGTCCACGGCGGTGGCCGGGATGCGGCCGCCGCTCTTCTCCTCCACCCAGTCCGGCAGATGGCTGGTGGCGTAGGCGAACAGTCCGTCCCGGGCGAACGGGCTCTCGTGCACGGGCCGGCCGTGCAGACGGTGCTCCCCATCGACGGTGGTGCGGCCCCCTTCCAGGAACGCCGGCACCAGCAGGGTGGCGTCGAAGGGGCCGAGTTCCTCGCTGATGACGTCCACCTCCAGGGGGAAGTGGCCCCGCAGGGTGGAATCGCCCCGGCTCACCACCAGCCAGCTGCTGATGGTGCCGGCCGCCATCGCTCTCTCCAGAGCGGGCCGCAGGGCGCCGCAGATCTCCCGCACCCGGTCGGCCGCCGCCGCCGGCGCCAGGGCCCGGGTGTTGGCCAGCAGGAAGAGCAGCGGCGACGGGTGGGCCAGGCCGGCGGCCAGCGTCCCGGCGTCCCAGCGCAGCAGCAACGGACAGCCGTGCACGGTCTGGGAGCCGGTGGGGTCGTCGTCGATGACGACGATCTTGAGCCCGGGGCGGGGGTCGAACGTTGCCTGCGCCATGGCACCATCGTGCCGTGATGCGACCTGAGCCCAGCGAGCTGCAGGAGCTGGTGCGGGACCTGCACCAGCAGGGTTCGGCCTGGCTGCCGGCGGGCCTGGGCACACGGCTCGACTGGGGGCCGCCCGTCGCGGGGCCCTGCACGGTGGTCAGCTGCGCCGCCCTGCGGGGCGTGCGGGAGTTCAATCCCGGCGACTTCACCATCACCGTGGCCGCCGGCACGCCACTGGTGGAGGTGCAAGAGGCCCTTGGACACCAGGGACAGTGGTTGTCCGTGGATGCCCCCTGGGGGGACAGGCAGGGCGCCGCCGCCGGCAGCATCGGTGGGCTGGTGGCCCGGGGCCTGGCGGGCGGCTACCGCCAGCGCTACCTGGGGGTGCGTGACCAGCTGATCGGCCTGGCGCTGATGCGGGCCGACGGGGTGACGGCCAGGGCCGGCGGCAAGGTGGTCAAGAACGTGGCCGGCTACGACCTGATGCGGCTGTTCACCGGCAGCTGGGGCTCCCTGGGCCTGATCACCGAGCTGACCCTGCGCACCCTGCCCCAGCCACCCCTGCGCCGCAGTGTCTGTTTCCAGGGCGGGGCGGAGGACCTGGCCGGCCTCAGCCGCTGGCTGCTGGGCTCCAGCCTCAGCCCGGAGCGGATCGACTGGTGGAACGGCAGCCTCGCCGCCGCCGCCGGGCTGGACCCGGAGCCCCTGCTGCTGATCGGCCTGGCCAGCGTCGACGCCGCCACCCTCCAGGAACAGGTGCGCTGCCTGCAGGAGCGCAGCTGCCTGCAGGCCCGGGTGCTGGACGCCGCCAGCACCGGCGGCTGGCTGGCCCGCGCCCGGGGTGGCACCGGCCCTGCCGCCGCAGCGCCCACGGGGGCCACCGCCCCCGCCTGGCTGCTGCGCCTCGGCGTCAGCCCCGATCGGCTCGTGGCCCTGATGCAGGCCCCGGTCCTGGAGGGACTCACCGTGGACATGGCGGCCGGCAGCGGGCTCGGCCTGGCCTGGTCAGACCCGGCGAAGCCCCAGACGGTCGTGTCGTCCACCCAGGTGAGCGCCCTGCGCAGCCTCTGCGGTGAACTGGGGGGCCACCTCACCGTGCTGCGCCAGCCCCCTGGCGCCGGCCTGCCGGCCTGGCTGGATGCCCCCTCCCGCCCCCTGATCGAGGCGATCAAGCGCCGCTTCGATCCCGCCGGCCAGTTGGCCCCGGGCCGGCTCCCCGGCGTCGCTCAGAGGCTCTCGACGGTGTAGCGGCAGCCCAGCTCCATGGATTCGCCGGCGGGCACCAGCAGACGCCGCTCCCCGGTGCTCAGGGACCCCCGCGGCCCGCTCCAGGGCTCCAGGCAGAGCATCGGCCGGGGCGGGTCACTCCACACCACCACCAGATCCATCGGAGCGGCGGGATGCAGCGTCACCGCCCGGCCCCCGGCCGGATCCACCAGCCGCACCGGGCCCTGGCCGCTGCAGAGGAAATCCACGCCCTGCTCCAGCCGGAACAGCTGATCGGCGGTGATGGCCGGAGCCATGGTGAGGTGGTCGAAGCAGTCCGCCGGCAGGCCTTCGAGCCGGACGCGGGAGAGATCGGCGACGGCGATGTAGGGGTGCAGGCCCAGGCTGAAGGGGAGGGGATCGGCGCCGGCCTCGCCCCGGTGGCTGATCCGGGCCGTGATCGCCAGGGCCGAGGGCTGCAGCCGCAGCTCCAGCTCGAGGACGAAGGCGAAGGGGAAATGGGGGCGGCTCTGCGGGCCGTCCTCGAGGCGCAGACCCACCCCCCTGCCGTCGGCCAGCGGAGCGATGGACCAGGGCAGATCGCGGGCGAACCCGTGCTGGGCCAGGGGGAAGCTCCCCTGGCTCAGCACGAGCGCGTCGCCGGGCAGGTTGCCGCAGATGGGGAAGAGCACCGGGATCCCGCCCCGCACCGATTTGGCGGGGTCGGCGAAGCGCTCGGCATCGAAATAAAGGATCTCCTCTCCGCCGCAGCTCCAGCCGGTGACCAGCCCGCCGCGCTCGGGGGCGACCGTGAGCGCATCGCCGCTGGCCGGATCGGTGAAGCGCCAGCGGGGGGAGTCCCCGGTGGGGGGGTGCAGGGTCATGGTGAGGGGGGAGCGGTGGGCCGCGGGCTGGTGAGGCCCTGCTGCTGGAGGAAACGCTCGAACGGACCCGCCAGGGACCGGCTCCCCGACACGCTCAGGTGGTGGGAATCGGCATAGAGGGGCGTGCCGTCGGGCCGGCGGTAGACCACCCGGCCGTCGGGACCCACCAGATAGGGGGTGGGATCAAACACGTGCACGTTGGGCAGGCCGGCGGCCACCTCGCCCAGCAGCCCGCCCAGGGTCGCCCGCATCCGGGCGGTGGTGGCGGGATCGCCGGCACAGCTGCTGCCGGCGGGGTCCTGGCAGGCCACCGGCTCCCTGGCCAGGGAGGGGTTGTCGACCACCAGCACCAGCTGGATGCCCCGGGCCGCCAGCCGTTCGGCGTAGGCCCGCATGCCGCCCACCCAGGCCCGCCGCACCTCGGCGATGCGCAGGCGGCGCTCGCCCCGGTAGGTGGGGGCGCCGTAGCCCCGGCCCTCCACGTCGTTGCTGGCCAGGTAGTTGTGCAAAAAGCCCGACACCAGGACGATGTCCCCCGGCTGGAGGCGCTGCAGGGAGCGCTCCATCTCGCCGGCCGAGAACTGCCGGCAGGATTCGTAGCGGCCCTGCTGCCAGGTGACGGTGAGCTCCGGATCGATCAGGCAGGCGCCCATGGCGGCGAAGGTGAGGCGCTGGCCGGTGCGGGCGGTGACCGCATCCAGCATCGGCAGCAGGTGCTGGGCATGGGAATCGCCCAGCAGGAAGATCTCCCGGGCGCCTGGGAGGCCGGGCCGGTTGCACTTGTCGAAATTCGGCCGGGTGGTGGCGTTGTAGGGCTTGCCACTGGTGACCGTGCAATCGCTGGTGATCCCGGTGCCGGGGATCAGGGGATTGAGGGCATGGACCCGCTCGCTGATCGGTACGGGATCGGCATCCACTCCCACAAACAACTTGCCGCGGAACTGGTGATGG
>NZ_JAYGHX010000005.1:0-255790 GCF_034931325.1 Cyanobium gracile UHCC 0139
GGACTTGGCTGGGCTCAGCAAAGCTTTCCCCCGCCATGCCAGCGTGGCAGGACGGAACTCCGTAACCGGCCGTTCCTCTCCAGCTCCGGCCTTACCGCCATGACCGCTGACGCTGGCCCCGATCCCCTGCCCTCCTGGCGGGAGGGCAGCATCAAGAGGCGCCTGCTCGCGTTCGTCGCGGCTGTCTGCACCCCCGGGGACCCGGCCTGGGTGGCGCCCCAGGAGCGGATCGCGGTGTTCGACAACGACGGCACGCTCTGGTCGGAGCAGCCGATGTACGTGCAGCTGGCCTTCGCTCTCCAGCGTGTCCGGTGCCTGGTGGCGGAGAGGGCCGAGCTGGCGCACCATCCGCTGGTGGCGGCGGCCCTGGCCGACGACATCGAGGCGCTGATGGGCCACGGCCTGGAGGGGTTGCTGGAGCTGGCGGCGATGACCCACGCCGGGATGGCCGACGCGGCCTTCAGCGCCCTGGCCCGCGCCTGGCTGCGGGAGGCCCGCCATCCCGGGCTGGGGGTGCCGTACACCGGGCTCGTCTACCAGCCGATGCTGGAGCTGCTGGCCCTGCTGCGGGCCAGGGAGTTCCGCAGTTGGATCGTCACCGGTGGGGGTGTCGAGTTCGTGCGGGTGTTCGCCGAAGAGACCTACGGCATCCCTCCGGAACGGGTGATCGGCTCGACGCTGCAGCTGCGCTACGGCGAGGAGAACGGCCAGCCGACCGTCTGGCGCGAAGCCGTGGTCGACGCCATCAACGACGGCGACGCCAAGCCGGTGGGCATTGCACGGGCCATCGGCCGCCGCCCGATCGCGGCCTTCGGCAACTCCGACGGCGACCTGGCGATGTTGCGCTGGACCACTGCCGGCCCCGGCCGGCGGCTGGGGCTGCTGCTGCACCACGATGACGACGAGCGGGAGGTGGCCTACGACCGCGCCTCCGCCTTCGGCCGACTGGATCTGGGCCTGGAGCTTGCCCGGCGCCACGGCTGGAGCCTGGTCAGCCTGCGGCGTGACTGGCACAGGATCTTCCCCACTCCACTGCCCCAGGACTGACCCCGATGCGCAGGCCCTCGCCCTCCTCCACCTGGTACGCACGCCAGAAGCGGCGGCGTGAATCGCCGTTCTTCCGGCTGCTGGATCGCTCCTTCGGTTTCCGGGTGCTGATGGCCGCCGCCCTCTCCTTCGTGCTGCTGGCCGTGGTCAACCGCTTCGAGAACTGCCATGCCAAGGCCGGGCAGGCCGATTGCCTGACCAGCAACGTTCTGGAGATCATCAGCATCGGCACGGTCGAATCGTTCAGCATTGTCACGGCGGCGATCTTCTATCTGCTCGAAGCCGGACAACGCAAGGAGAAGGAGCACCATGAGATGCTCGAACTTCTGCTGGCCCAGCGTCAGGCTGGGGCCTCCAACAGCCTGGGCCGACTTCGGGCCCTGGAGATGCTGTCCGAGGATGGGATCTGGCAGGACGGCTTTGATCTGGAGGGCTCCAATCTGGAGGGTCTGAGGATCCCCTTCGGCCGCTGGCGTCGTGCCAACTTCTCCGGCACGGTGCTGCGCAACGCTGATTGCCATGGCGCCGATCTGGCCGAGGCTGATTTCAGCCGCGCCGATCTGACAGGCGCGAATTTCCGAGGCGCCGATCTTCGCGGCGCCAACTTCACCGGAGCCAACCTGAGCCAGACGGATCTGCGGGGCGCCAGGGTCGATGGGGCCGAGTTCCGCGGCGCCCACCTCAGCCGGACACTCATGGATGGTCCGCTACCGAGTGAGAAGGATGGAGCAAGCCCCGAGGGGCGCTGACCCAGCCTCAGGCGACGAGCCTGGCGAGGGCGTCCTGGGAGAGAGAGGCGTTGACGAAGGACAGTCCCACGTAGGTGTTGAAGCCGGTGTTACGCACCCAGCGCACCTTGGAGCGCAGGGTCACTTGCGAGCCCGCGTCGTAGTTGCGGGCTTCAAAGATGACGGTGTCGTCCTCCTTGACATCCAGGCTGCCCTGGCGCAGGACACAGGCTCCGTGCTCACTGACGTCGCGCAGATTGACGAACACGGATTGCTTCGTGGCCAGGGTGAGGCTGACCGAGACGCCGACCGGAACGTGCTGCCGTGGACTGGCACGCTTCCCTTCGGGATGCTGATCCTTTGACATGAAAAGGGCACGACACACCCCTGCCATGAAGCGCCAACAGGAGCAGTGCCGATTCTAGGTCCGGCTGTCGGGCGCCACCACCCCTGCAGCCCTGGATCGGCTGTTTCCCGGTATGGGGCGGCCGAAGCATCGGCTAGGGTGAATCGATCCGGCAGAAGCCGGCGAACCTGTTGTTCGCCTTCGCCGGAGCCAGCACCGAGCCGCCCCGCGCTTCCTGGGGTCGGTCCACCAGGTCCACTGTCGGTCCAACAGGCCCAACAACGGCTGCCGTGTGCGATTCCCCGCGGGGGAACGGCAGCCTCCCGGTGCGAGATCCATATCCCCTTGTCCACCTTTCCGATGAACACCCTCTCCAGGCGCCCGTCCCCAGCGACACGCCCCATCTCCAGCGCCGCCGCCGTCGGCCGCGGCGCCCATGCCTACCCCTGCTGCCCCCTGGCGGCCAGGCCGCCCCGCCACGACCCCTCCCAGCATCCACTCACCTGGGAGGATCTGCTCGGTCGCCGCTGAGCCGGGCGCCTCAGTCGTCGTCACGGTCGCGCCGCTTCTCCAGCAGGAAGACGCGGCCATCGGGGGTCACTAGCCGTTTCCCCTGCTCACGGGAGGCACGCCAGCGATCGCGGGCCTCCCTGGCCTGCCTGGCCTGGGCCGCCCGCACCCGCGGTGCGTAGGTGTTGCGGTACCAGTCGTCCTGGACGAACAGGACGGGAACGCCGCAGGCCTGGTAAAGCCTGCAGTAGCGGCCCCAGTCGCGGGCCTGCTGGGGGGGCACGCGCAGGTAGATGGGCACGCGTGCGGACGGGGTCCAGCGGTCACTGCCCCGCGACGGCCTGGCGATCACGGGGCGGTAGCTGAGGACCGGCGGTGGGGCCAGGTTGCCGATGGTGATCCGGCCGTAGTAGCCGGGCTGTCCCAGGGGCACGGTCAGGGAAGTCTGGGCCTGGACCGGGGCGTAGACGATTCCGGCGCCGCAGACCACCGCCAGGGCGGCGTGGAGCAGGCGGGAGGAACGGCTGATCATGGCGGAAAGCTCCGTTGCCCCACCAGGAAAACGCCCCCGTATGACTCAGGCCTGACCGGGGCAGGGGCCATCTGTGACCGGACATGACAGCTCCCTGCCGGTGCCGTGGATCCGGGCGAGCGCATCGGCGGCTCGCACCACCAGGGTGTGGCGCTCCACCAGGGCCGCCAGGTCGTCGTAGCCACCGCCGATGACGGTGGCCACCGGCAGGTGGCGCCGCAGGGCGGCGTCGATCACCAGCCGATCCCGCCGGTGGAGGCCGTCGTCGCTCAGCTCCAGCCGGCCGAGGCGGTCGTCCCGGTGGGGATCGACGCCCGCGTTGTAGAGCACCAGATCCGGGCGCACCTGATCCAGCAGGTCCGGCAGGGTCCGCTCCAGGGTCCGCAGGTAGGCGTCGTCCCGGACACCGTCCTCCAGGGCCAGGTCGAGGTCGCCCGTCTGCTTGTGCAGGGGGAAGTTGCTGGCCGCGTGCATCGAGAAGGTGAACACCCGGGGGTCGCCGGTGAAGATCGCTGCCGTGCCGTCCCCCTGGTGCACATCCAGGTCCACCACCAGCACCTGGCGCACCAGGCCTTCGGCCAGCAGCACCCGGGCCGCCACGGCGCAGTCGTTGAAGATGCAGAAGCCGCTGCCGTGCAGCGGGAAGGCGTGGTGGGTGCCTCCCGCGAGGTGGCAGGCCAGCCCGTGGCGCAGGGCCAGGCGGGCCGTGAGCAGGGTGCCTCCCACCGCCAGCCAGCTGCGCCGCACCAGGGGCTCCGACACCGGCAGGCCGATGCGGCGCACCTCCTGCGGGCTCAGCAGACCCCGGGAGAACGCCTCGTGGTAGCGGCGCCCATGCACCTGCTCGAGCCAGCGGCGCGGCGCCGGCAGTGGCTGGTGGATCTGCCCCGGGCGGGCCAGCTCCAACTGCTCCAGCCGCTCCTTCAGCAGCCGGAACTTCTGCATCGGGAAGCGGTGGCCGCTGGGCAGGGGAACCGCGTAGGCCGGGTGATAAACCAGCGGAGGCCCCATCAGTCCGGCGACAGCGGCTCCAGCAGACCGTAGGGGGTGCAGCGCCGCTCGATACGGCATGGGGGGCCGCCGTCACCGGTGCCAGGCCGCCATTCCCTGGCATAGGTGAAGCTCTCGAGCCTCTCCAGGCCATGGCGCAGCACCACACGCCGGCGCCGCTCGCCCTGGACGACGCAGAGCTCGGCGATGCAGGGCCACGGGCCCATCCGATCCATGCCCAGGCTCCAGTGGCCGCCGGCGCGGGCTGCGCTCTGGGGTCAGCGATCAGCCGATGGCCAGGGGGCTGGCCTGGGCCTGCCGGGGCGGCTGAGGTAGCCGCAGGCTCACCAGGGCCGCCAGTCCCACCATCAGGGCCGAGGCCCACAGGCAGGCCTGGATTCCGCCCACCAGGAACAGGCCGCCCGAAAGCAGGGTGCCCACCAGGCGGCCGGCGGCGTTGGCCATGTAATAGAAGCCCACGTTGAGGCTCACCGCATCGGCATCGGTGTAGGCCAGCACCATGTAGCTGTGGATCGAGGAATTCATGGCGAACACCACCCCGAACACGGCCAGACCGACCACCACCGTGAGGGCGGGGTTGCCCACCTCGCGCCAGAGGGTGATCGCCATCAGGGCGGGGATGGCCGTGAGCAGGGCGGCCCAGAACTGCACGGCACTGGGCCCCGGCGGCCGGGTCTGGCCCCAGGCCCGGCGCAGGCTCGGCGCCGAGCCCTGGACGACGCCGTAGCCGATCACCCAAAGCCCCATGAATCCGCCCACCTCCCAGAAGCGCCAGCCCAGGGTGGTCTGCAGGAATACCGGCAAGGCCACCACGAACCACACGTCCCGGGCGCCGAACAGAAAGAAGCGGGCCAGGGAGAGCACGTTGATGCCCTCGCTCTTGGAGAACAGCGCCTTGAAGGCCGGCTTGCTTTTCATCCTGCCGATGTCCCGCGGCAACAGCAGCGTCACCAGGAAAGCCAGCGCCAACCAGGCCGCCATCACGATCACGGCTCTGTTGAACCCCACCGCGTAGAGGAGCAGGCCGCCCACAAAGAAGCCCAGGCCCTTGAGGCCATTCTTGGCGCCGGTGAGGATGGCCACCCAGCGGAACAGCTGCTGCTCCCCCCTGGCCTGATCCTCCGGGGTTTCCGGCACCACCACCCGGATGGCGCTCTTGGCGCTCATCTTCTCCAGGTCCTTGGCGATGCCGCTGATCGCCTGGGCCACCATCACCCACCCCACCGACAACGCCTTGGGCCAGGTGTCGGCCACCGGCACCAGCAGCAGCAGGGCGCCGATCTGCAGCAACGTGCCGATCCAGAGGGTGAGCTTCAGGCCGAAGCGGGCCCCCAGCCAGCCGCCGTAGAGGTTGGTGAGAATCCCGAAGAACTCATAGAAGATGAACAGGAAGGCGATCTCCAGGGTGGTGTAACCCAGCTGCAGGAAGTGGAACACCACGAGCATGCGCAGTGCCCCATCGGTCACCGTGAACGACCAATTGTTGGCGGTGATGATCGCGTACTGCTGCAGGGGGGAAAGCGTGCGCATCACCGCTCCTCCAGGCCGATCACATGGCAGGCCAGATCCGCCATCCGGCAGCTGTAGCCCCACTCGTTGTCGTACCAGGCGTACACCTTCAGCTGGGTGCCATTGATCACCATCGTCGAGAGGGCATCCACAATCGAACTGCGGCTGTCGTTCAGATAATCCACCGACACCAGCGGCCGCTCCTCGTAGCCCAGGATGCCCAGCAGGGGGCCCGCCGCCGCCGCCGCGAAGGCGCTGTTCACCTCCTCCACCGTCACCGGCCGCTCCAGTTCGAACACCGCATCGGTGAGCGAGCCATTGAGCAGGGGCACCCGAACGGCGTGGCCGTTGAGCTTGCCCTGCAGCTCGGGGAAGATCAGGCCGATGGCCTTGGCGGAGCCGGTGGTGGTGGGGATCAGGCTCTGGGTGCAGGAGCGGGCCCGGCGCAGATCGCTTTTGAAGCCGTCGATCACCACCTGGGTGTTGGTGATGTTGTGCAGGGTGGTGATCGAGCCGTGGCGGATGCCGAAGCCTTCGTGCACCACCTTCACCACCGGCGCCAGGCAGTTGGTGGTGCAGGAGGCGGCGGTGAGGATCCGGTGGCGATCCGGCACGTAGGTGCCGTGGTTGATGCCGAAGACGATGTTGGGAATCTCCACGCCGTCCAGCTCGCCCTTCACCGGGCAGGCCACGATCACCCGCTTCACGCCCGCCTGACGCAGGTAGGGGGCGAGGGCCTCGGGGGTCTTGACCTTGCCGCTGCACTCAAGCACCAGCTCCACCCCCGCTGCCTGCCAGGGCACCAGGGCCGGATCACTGCCCCGTGACCAGCCAACCCGGCGCCCCTCGATCGAGAAGCCCCCGCCGTCGGCCTCGGCTGTCACCGCCTAGCTCCAGCGGCCGTGCACCGAGTCGAATTCCAGCAGGTGGGCGGCAGCGGCGGCGTCACCGGCACTGTCGTTGACGTGCACCAGCTCAAGGCCCGGCCGGCCCCAGAGGGCTCGGAACACCAGCCGACCGATCCGTCCGAACCCGTTGATGCCGATCCTCACAGCGCCTGCCGCGACAGACCCCTACCCTTGCATCAGCCGAAGTTGATGGATTTATGGCCCGGTTAAGGACCGCCCCTTCTCCGCCGAGCGCCACCGTCCCGGCCCCCCTGGAAGCTGAGGAGGCCCGCCTGCTGCTGCGCGCCCTGGCCGATCCGATCCGCCTGCAGGTGATCGAGGCCCTCGGCAGCGGCGAGCGCTGCGTCTGCGACCTCACCGCCGACCTGGACCTGGCCCAGTCGAAGCTCTCGTTCCACCTCAAGGTGCTCAAGGACACGGGTCTGCTGGCCGACCGCCAGAGCGGCCGCTGGGTGTACTACCGCCTGCAGCCGCAGGCCCTGGAGCGCCTGCGCGGCTGGCTCGCCGCCCTGGCGGCCAGCTGCACCGCCCCGGCCGAACCCTGCACCTGATCCCCTCACCCCCCGCACCCCGATGGGAATCTTCGAGCGCTTTCTGAGTCTCTGGGTCGGCCTGGCGATCGTGGCCGGAGTGGCCATCGGCGCCCTGGCCCCCCAGCTCGCCGCCGCCGTGGGGGCCTTCGAGTTCGCCCGCATCAATCTGCTGATCGCCTTGCTGGTGTGGGGAATGATCTTCCCGATGATGCTGGCGGTGGATTTCGGCGCCATCGCCGGACTGCGGCGCCAGCCGAAGGGGCTGGTGGTCACGGTGGTCGTGAACTGGCTGATCAAGCCCCTCACGATGACGGCCATCGCCTGGCTGTTCATCCGCGGCCTGTTCAGCGCCTGGATTCCGGCGGCTCTCGGTGATCAGTACATCGCCGGCATGATCCTGCTGGGGGTGGCACCCTGCACCGCCATGGTGTTCGTGTGGAGCCGGCTCAGCAACGGCGACCCCAACTACACCCTGGCCCAGGTGGCGATCAACGACCTGATCATGGTGTTCGCCTTCGCACCGATCGCCGCCCTGCTGCTGGGGGTGAGCGATGTGCTCGTTCCCTGGGACACCCTGGTGACGGCGGTGGGCCTGTTCGTGGTGGTGCCCCTGGCGGCCGGCTGGCTCACCCGGGTGCTGTTGCGCTCCCCCACCCGCATCGAACGGCTGGAGCAGCGGCTCAAGCCGGTGGCGATCGTCAGCCTGATCGTCACGGTGCTGCTGCTGTTCATGGTGCAGGCCGGGGCGATCCTCGCCAACCCGCTGGCCATCGCCCTGATCGCCATCCCGCTGACCCTGCAGACCTATCTGATCTTCTGGATCACGGCCCAATGGATGCGCCTCTGGCGCCAGCCCCACGCCATCGCCGCCCCCGGCGCCATGATCGGCGCTTCCAATTTCTTCGAGCTGGCGGTGGCGGTGGCCATCAGTCTGTACGGCATCGAGTCCGGGGCCGCCCTGGCCACCGTGGTCGGGGTGCTGGTGGAGGTGCCGGTGATGCTGTCGCTGGTGGCGATCGCCAATCGCAACCGGAAACTGTTCCCGGCGGGGGCTGCCTGAAGGGCGGGGATGGACGCGCTCCGCACCGCCATGCTGGGGACAGCACCGGCTCTCCCCATGCTGCGCTTCCTGCTCAACCTGCTCTGGTTCCTGCTCGGCGGCTTCGTGATGGGCCTGGGCTGGTGGCTGGCGGGTCTGGTGGCGGCGATCACGATCGTGGGGATCCCCTGGGCCCGGGCCTGCTTCGTGATCGGCACCTTCTCCTTTTGGCCCTTCGGCTACGAGGCGGTCAGCCGCCGGGAGCTCACCGGCCGGATGGACTTCGGCACCGGTCCGCTGGGGCTGGTCGGCAACGTGATCTGGTTCCTGCTGGCCGGCTGGTGGCTGGCGATCGGCCACCTCAGTTCGGCCCTGGCCTGCTTCGTCTCGATCGTGGGCATCCCCTTCGGCATCCAGCACATCAAGCTGGCCCTGATCGCCCTGGCCCCGATCGGCATGCAGGTGGTGCCGGTGCGGCGCTGAAGCCCCGCGATAGACCCAGATCCCCGCCCGGTTCTGCCAACGCCCCCTGATGGATTCGAACCATCGACCGGCTGCTTAGAAGGCAGCTGCTCTATCCAGCTGAGCTAAGGGAGCCCGGTGGGCATTGTGCCAGCGTTCGGCGGTCAGGTCACTCCGGTAGCCCCCCCTACAGTGGACGACCGCGCTTGAACCGATCCATGGCCGCCACCCGGCTCAGCGACAGCCAGAAAACCGAGCTGGTTGGGCGATTCCGGGAGGGTTTCAGCAGTCAGCAGCTGGCCAACAGCTACGGCTGCAGCGCCAACACGGTGATCCGCGTCGTTCGCACGGAGCTCGGCGAGGCGGAGTACGAGCGCCTCAAGGCGGAGCGCTCCCGCCGGCGCAGCCGGACGGCGACGGGCGATGCCGACCCGGCCGTTGCACCGGAAGCCCTGCAGACGGCCCTCGCCATCAGCACCCCCGAGCCGGAGCACGCCCCCGAGCCGGAGGCGCCGCACGAGCCGGATCCCGAGCCGGAAGCGCCGGCTGAGCCGGAGGCCGCCCTGGAGCCCGCCCCCGAGGCGACCACCACCCCCCGCAGGACCATCCCCGCCCCGCCACGTCGCCTGACGGTGTCGGCCCCGGCGCGTGCCGAGGCGGTGGCGGAGGACGGTCCTGCGGTGCTGGCCATCGAGGATGCCGACGATTTCGGCGCCGATGACGACGACCTGCTCACCAGTGACGACAGCGACGACGAGGGCTCCGACGACGGCACCGACGGGTCGATCAATCCGTTCCAGCCGATCCCTGTCGTGCTGCTCGACGACGGCGCCCCGGCGGGGGCCGACGGCCGGCTCCAGCCCCTGGCCAGCGCCGCCCTGCCCTCCAGTGCCTACATGCTGGTCGACAAGACCGTGGAACTGCAGGCCCGGCCCCTGAGTGAGTTCCCCGAGCTGGGCCGGCTGCCGGCCGCCGAGCTGGAGCGCCAGGCGCTGGTGGTGT
Organism: Cyanobium gracile UHCC 0139; assembly: GCF_034931325.1. Lineage (GTDB taxonomy): Bacteria > Cyanobacteriota > Cyanobacteriia > PCC-6307 > Cyanobiaceae > Cyanobium > Cyanobium gracile_B. Next base: position 9,628 of record NZ_JAYGHX010000005.1, read on the forward strand.
TCCTCAACCCCCGCCAGGCCAAGCGCCAGTGCGGCCGCACCCAGCGGGTGATCAAGCTGCCCGATCTCAAGGTGTTCGAGCTCACCGCCCCCTACCTGCTGGCCCAGGGCATCAGTCGGGTGGTGATCGAGGGTTCCCTCTACGCCCTGCCCGGCAGCTGAAGCCTCAGCCTTCGTCGGGCGGGGGGCTGCCGGGCAGCAGCAGGGCCGCGCTGGCACCGCCGCTGATCACCCCCAGCACCAGGGCCACCCCCACGATGAAGCCCGCCGGCAGCGGCGCGCTGCGGGCAACGCCGAAGCGCAGCTGGGGCCGCACCTCCAGGTTCTGGGCCCCGAGGCAGAGCAGGGTCAGCAGCAGGGTGCCGCCCAGCAGGCTGCCGCACAGGAGGCGCAGGCGCAGAAGCATCGGGGCGTCGCAGGACCGGCTGCCTCAGTCTGACGGCTCGCGGTGCAGCAGGGCATAGAGGTCCCGGCGGCTGTGGCCGCTGCGCTCGGCCAGGGTGCGGGCGGCCTCCCGGTTGCTGAGCCCGCCCGCCACCAGCTCCCCAAGGGCGCGGCGCAGATCGACCTCATCCCAGACGGGGGCCGCCGCCGGGGGCGCGCCGCCCAGCACCAGGGTGCACTCCCCCTGGGGCGGCGTGCGTTGGAAGTGCTCCAGGGCCGCCGCCACGCTGGGGCCCACCTGCTCCTCGTGGCGCTTGGTGAGCTCCCGCGCCACCTGCAGGGGCCGGTCGCCGAGCACCGCCAGCAGGTCCTCGAGCAGGGCCAGCAGCCGGTGGGGCGCCTCGAACAGCACGATGGTGCGCTCTTCGCCGGCCAGGGCCTCCAGCCGCTGGCGCCTGGGGCCGCCCTTGGGTGGCAGGAAGCCCTCGAAGCAGAAGCGGCCCGTGGGCAGGCCACTGCTCACCAGGGCGGTGGTGACGGCGCTGGGGCCGGGAACACAGATCACCTGGCGGCCGGCGGCCCGGGCGGCGGCCGCCAGCTCCTGGCCGGGATCCGACACCCCGGGCAGGCCGGCATCACTGATCACGGCGATCGCCTCGCCCGCCTCCAGGGCCGCCAGCAGCTGGGGGATGCGGGCCGTCTGGTTGTGCTGGTGGAAGCTGAGCAGGGGCGCCCGGATGCCGAGGTGGTGCAGCAGCAGCCCGCTGCGGCGGGTGTCCTCGCAGGCGACCCGGTCGGCCCCCGCCAGCACCCGCCGGGCGCGGGGGGAGAGGTCGTCGAGGTTGCCGATGGGGGTGCCCACCAGATAGAGGACGCCGGCGGCGGGTTCGTGCTCCTGCACCGCTTCCTGCACAATGCCGTTTTCCGGTCACCATGATGCCGTCTTCCTTCGCCCTGCCCGACGGCGTCGACCGTGAGCCTCTGCTGGCGGAGCTGCGCCGGCTGGCCTGGGGGGCGGCCGACATCCTGCGGGCCTATGCCCGCGGCGACGTGCCCCCCTATGGCTTCCCGCCGGCCATGAGCGTCGACCACGGCGGCGAGGGGCCGGTCTCGGCGGCGGATCTGGCGGTGAACCGTTGGCTGCTGGATGGCCTGGCGGCGGCCTTTCCGGCCGCCGGCTGGACGCTGCTGAGCGAGGAGACCGCCGCCGAGGTGCTGGTGCCGGGCCAGCCCCTGGACGCTGCGTGGCTGTGGATCCTCGATCCCCTCGATGGCACCAAGGATTTCCTGCAGGGCACCGGCGAGTACGCCGTCCACCTGGCCCTGGTGCACGGCCAGCGGCCGGTGCTGGGGGTGGTGCTGCTGCCGGAGCCGGAGGAGCTCTGGTTCGGGCTGGTGGGGGCGGGCGACGCCGGCACGGGGGGGGAGGCCTGGCGCGAGAACCGGGCCGGTGAGCGCACCCCCGCCACCCTCAGCGGCCGCGGCGAGGAGCTGGTGCTGGTGGCCAGCCGCAACCACCGCGACGAGCGGCTGGAGCAGCTGCTGGCCGAGCTGCGGCCCGCCCGCAGCCTGGCGATGGGCAGCGTCGGCGGCAAGGTGGCCACGATCCTGCGGGGCGAGGCCGACCTCTACATCTCGCTTTCGGGGCGCAGCGCCCCCAAGGACTGGGACATGGCCGCCCCGGAGGCGGTGCTGGTCGCCGCCGGCGGCGCCTTCAGCCATGCCGATGGCCGGCCCCTGCTGTACAACACCGGCGACGTGCGCCAGGCGGGCTGCCTGATTGCCAGCCACGGTCCGGCCCACGCCGACCTCTGCCGCCGGGCGGCGGCGGCGATGGCGGTGATCGATCCGGGCTTCGCCGTGTGAGGGGGGCCGGCCGTCCGGCCAGGCCCCTGTGGCGATCAGACCGCCGCCGGCTCCTGCTGGGGAACGCCCCGCAGGGTGAGGTTGATGCGGCCGCGGTTGTCGATCTCCCGCACCCGCACCGTCACCTGGTCGCCGACGTTGACCACGTCTTCGACCTTCTCGACCCGGGCTTCGGAGAGCTGGGAGATGTGGATCATCCCCTCCTTGCCGGGCAGGATCTCCACGAAGGCACCGATCGGGATCACGCGGGTGACCGAACCGTTGAACACCTCGCCTTCGCTGACGCGACGGGTGAGGCCCTCGATGATGCGCTGGGCCTCTTCGGCGGCGGCGCCGTCATGGCTGGCGATCGTGACGATGCCGCCGTCCTCGATGTCGATCTTGGTGTTGGTGCGCTCGGTGATGCCCTTGATGGTGCGGCCGCCGGGGCCGATCACCGTGCCGATCAGTTCCGGATCGATGCGGAAGCTGAGCAGGCGCGGGGCATGGGGGGAGAGGGTGTCGCGGGGCTTGTCGATGGCCTCGAGCATCTTGCCGAGGATGTGCAGCCGGGCCGGACGGGCCTGGTTGATCGCGTCGGCGACGGTCTTGACCGCCAGGCCGGAGATCTTCATGTCCATCTGCAGGGCGGTGATGCCCTTCTCGGTGCCGGCCACCTTGAAGTCCATGTCGCCGAGGAAGTCCTCGATGCCCTGGATGTCGGTGAGGATGCGCACCTCCTCACCCTCCTTGATCAGACCCATGGCCGCGCCGCTTACCGGAGCCGCCAGGGGCACGCCGGCGTCCATCAGGGCCAGGGTGCTGCCACAGACCGAGCCCATCGAGGTGGAGCCGTTGGAGCTGAGGCACTCCGAGACCACCCGCAGCACGTAGGGGAAGCTCTCCTTGGAGGGCAGCACGGGGATCAGGGCCCGCTCGGCGAGGGCGCCGTGGCCGATCTCGCGGCGACCGGGGGAGCGCATCGGCCGGGTCTCACCGACCGAATAGGGGGGGAAGTTGTAGTGGTGCAGGTAGGTCTTCTCGCTGATGGGGTTGAGGTCGTCCATCTCCTGGGCGTCGCTCGGGGTGCCGAGGGTGGCGCAGGAGAGCACCTGGGTGAGTCCCCGCTGGAACAGGCCCGTACCGTGCACACGCTTGGGCAGCACGCCGACGGCCGCCTGAATCGGGCGCACCTCATCGAGGCTGCGGCCATCGACCCGCTTGCCCTCGACGATGATCTGCTGGCGCATCAGCTTCTTGGTGAGGCCCTTGTAGGTGTTGCCCAGCAGCTTGCCGTTGCTGCTCACGGCCACCTTGATCGGATCCTCGCCGTCGAGGGCGGCGATCTTCTCGCCCACCTCGGCCTTGATGGCGTCGAGCTTCTCGTCCCGTTCGGCCTTGGTCTGGCTGAACTGCTTGAGCACCTCTCCGATGCCCTTGGCGCATTCCTGCTCCAGGAAGGCGGGCAGGGCGGGGTCTTCGCTGCGCTCCTCGGGCAGCACCTGTTCGATGCCGAGCTCCTTGAGCAGGGCCAGCTGGGCCCGGATCAGTTCGCCGACGGCCTCGTAGCCGAAGTCGATGGCCTCGATCACGTCCTGCTCGGGCAGCTGGTTGGCGCCCGCTTCCACCATCACCACGCCGGAGGGGGTGCCGGCCACCACCAGGTCGAGCTCGCTGCGCTCGATCTCGCGGAAGCTGGGGTTGAGCACGAAGTCGTCACCCAGCAGGCCGACGCGCACGGCGGCCATGGGGCCCATGAAGGGGATCTTCGCCAGCAGGGTGGCCATCGAGGCGCCGGTGACGGCGAGCACGTCGGGGGGAACCCGCTCATCGAGGGACATGCAGGTGGCGACGATCTGCAGGTCGTCCCGCAGCCAGCCCGGGAACAGGGGCCGCATCGGCCGGTCGATCAGGCGGCAGGTGAGGATGGCCCGCTCGGGGGGGCGGGCCTCACGGCGAAAGAAGCTGCCCGGGATGCGCCCGGCGGCGTAGAGACGCTCCTCGTAGTCACAGATCAGGGGCAGGAAATCGATGCCTTCCCGGCCCTTCGAGCGGGTGGCGGTGACCAGAATTGCCGTATCACCGCATTCCACCATCACCGAGCCCCCGGCCTGGGGCGCAAATCGGCCGCTGGTCAGCCGGATCTCCCGACCATCGAAGGAGATCGACTGAGTGTGTCCTTGCACTGGGCGTTATGTCCGTTTTGTTGTCGCCAACCATTCTCGCATCCGCCCTTCCAGGCCATGAAGAAGGCGCCCTCGCGGGGCGCCTGATGCGACCGAAAGCCGTTGCGCCGGAAGGGCTGGAGCCCGCTGCTCACCAGCTGGACTTGACCACCCCGGGGAGCTCACCCTTGTGGGCCCGCTCGCGCAGCTGGTTGCGGCAGAGGCCGAAATCGCGGTAGAAGCCGCGGGGCTTGCCGGTGGCCCAGCAGCGATTGCGGATGCGGTTGGGGGCGCTGTTGCGGGGCAGCGACTGCAGCTTGCGGTGGATCTCCAGGCGCTCCATCGGATCGCCGGCCGCATCAAAGGCCTCCTTGAGGGCGGCACGGCGCGCTGCGAAGCGCTCCACGATCTTGCGGCGCTTCACGTCACGCGCGATCATCGACTTCTTCGCCATGCGGCCGGAGGAGGGGGAAACTTCAGCCCGCCATCGTACCGTCTGGCCCGCCCTGCTGACCCCGGACCCCCAGGTTCAGGGGCCCGGGTGGCTGGGGCAGAGATCGGCCAGGCCGCAGCCGGCGCAGCGGGGCTTGCGGGCCGCGCAGACGGCCCGGCCATGGAAGATCAGCCGGATCGAGAGGTTCTCCCACTCCGGCCGCGGCGCCAGCTGCATCAGATCGGGTTCGATCTTCTTCGGGTCGCTGTGGCGGGTGAGGCCCAGGCGGTTGGCCAGCCGCTTCACGTGGGTGTCGACGGTGACGCCGGCGTTGATGCCGAAGGCGTGGGCCAGCACCACGTTGGCGGTCTTGCGGGCCACCCCCGGCAGGGGCAGCAGTTCCTCCATCGAGGCCGGCACGGAGCCCCCGTGGCGTTCCATCAGCAGGCGCGAGGCGGCCACGATGTGCTTGGCCTTGTTGCGGTAGAAGCCGGTCGACTGCACATAGGGCTCCACCGCATCGCTCTCGACGGCGGCGGCGGCAGCGGCATCGGGGAAGCGCTCGAACAGGGCCGGGGTCACCTTGTTGACGCGCTCGTCGGTGCACTGGGCCGAAAGCATGGTGGCCACCAGCAGCTCCCAGGGGGTGCGCCAGTCGAGGGAACAGGTGGCCTCCGGGTAGAGGACGCCGAGCCGGTCAAGGATCAGCGGCGCCCGGGTGCGGGGGCTGGGGAAGCGGGGCACCTCAGCGGCTGAGCAGCTGCTGGATGGCGGGCAGCTGGCTGGTGTCCTTGACGATCAGCACCAGGGAGAGGCCCACGAGGAACACGAAGCCCGACTGCATGAAGGCCATCTGGTAGCGGTCGGAGAGGGGGCGGCCCCGCACCCCTTCCAGCAGCAGCAGGGCGAACTGGCCGCCGTCCAGCAGGGGCAGGGGCAGGGCGTTGAGCACCGCCAGGTTGATGGAGATCAGGGCGGTGAACAGGAACAGGCTGCTGCCCCCCTGGCTGGCCAGCGACGCTCCCATCTCGACGATCTTCACCGGCCCCGACACCTGGGGGGCGGTCTCGCCGAAGTGGGTGAGCAGGGTGCCGAAGCCTTCGACGGTGCGGCGGGTGAGCACCAGGAAGTCGTGGTTGGCCTGCAGGATCGGCTCCAGCGGTCTGGTGGGCGGTCGGAAGGACTCGGTGCCGTTGGGCTGCAGCTGGGCGCCGATGCGACCGATGCCGGCACTGTCGCTGGGGGTGAGGGGCAGCCGCACGAGGGTGCCGTTGCGGTCGGCCTGCAGGCGCAGGGTGCGGCCGGGGGCGTCCTTGATGCGCTCCACCAGGGCCATCACCGCGTCCTGGCCGCCGGCCAGGGGGGTGCCGTCGACCGCCACGATGCGATCGCCCGGCAGCAGGCCAGAGCCGGCGGCCGCCTGGCCGGGCTGCACCGCCGCCACCACCACGCCGGGGGTGGCGCTGAAGCCCGAGGGGATGCCCAGCACCAACCCCTGGGCCAGCAGCACGCTCCAGGCGAGCAGCAGGTTGGCGATCACGCCGGCGGCGATCACCAGGGCCCGCTGGGGCAGGGGGCGGTTGCCCATCAGGTCGGGATCGTCGGCGGCGATGGTGCTGTCCTCCTCGTCGTCGGGGAAGGCCACGAAACCGCCCAGGGGGATGGCGCGCAGGGCGAAGAGAACACCGCGCCGCTTCCGCTGGATCAGGGCGGGCCCGAAGCCGATTGAAAAACCGCTGACCCGGATGCCTTGCCAGGTGGCGGCGAAGAAGTGGCCGGCTTCGTGCACCACGATCAGGCCGGCCAGGATCGCCAACGCCGTCAATACACCCATTCCGTTGCCTGGCTCCGTTGGGTCCATTCTGCGGGAACCGCCGCGGCGCCGGGACCCTGGCGCGTCCGGAGGGGAGGGATAGCATGGCCTCGTTGATGGGCGGGTCTGCCTGCATGGCCGAGCAACAGACCGGTGACGAGCCTCAGGAGCTGCGCACCTCGCTGCGCCACGCCCTTCCCGGCGGTGTCTCCGCCAGCATCCGGTTGGCCACGGGCCGCACGGTCTATGTGACGGTGGGCGACGTCAGCCGCACGGGCGCCTGCGTCGTGCGCCGGGGATCCCTCGAGGTGACGGCCGACGAGGAGGTGCTGCTTGACATCAGTGATTACGAGAAGCACCAGAGCGTGTCCCTGCCAGCGCGGGTCCAGTGGGTGAACACCCGCAGCTACAACACCCTCGTGGGCCTGGCGTTCAGCGACGGCCCGCTGCTGCCCGGCACGATGCTCGACCAGTACCTCGACCAGACCCTGCAGATGCGGGGCGGTTTCGAAGACTGAAGGGCCAGCGGAGCAGGGGGCGCCCCCCTGACTAGGGTTGGGATCACGCTTCAGGGATGCTCGGGCGCCGAGATGACGAGATCAAACCGCAACAGCCGACGGCTGAGCCCGATCCAGGCACGGCAGGAGCACTTGCCAGGATCCTTGCTAACGTTTTTTGAACAACATCGTCAACGTGAGATTGCAGCTATGAAGCGGCGCGACGGAGTGCACTCTGGCCTGCCTCTTCAAGCTCGGCTCACCAAAACCAGGCTGCTTCTTCACCTGCTGACGGCACGCACGCCGTCCCCCCAGCACACAGGCTCCGCCATGGTGGCCGGCATGCTGGTGCTCCTGGCGCTGCTGGTTGGAACCCTGGGCCTGGTGGCGATCGTCAACGGCTCCAATCTGGCGTCCCTGGGGAGTGGCGAGAGCCGCGATGCCCAACAGGTGGCGGAAGCCGGGGCCGATCAGATCATCGCCACCTTCAACCAACCAGAGAATCGTCAGCTGCTCGTTGCCGGGAGTACGCCTCCCAATCAATGGAGCACCACCAACATGGACCTGCAGAGTCCATGTGTGTCCACCACCAATGTGCGGCCCGGTGCGAATGGCGATGGCATGCCCTCTGCCAGAGCCGTCAATTTTGCCAATGGCCAGTTCCGGAATCTTGAAAATGTCGATCAGGTCGATCAGGGCAATCGAAGGTTTGTGCTGCGCTCGATTCGCTATTCGGCAGGGGACAACGGAAGCACGGACCGTCGAGCTGTCTACAGAACCTTCGACGCGGACGGAACCGTGCGCAGTCAGGCCGGGACGATCCCGACGGGAACCAGGTTCAACAGCCTGCTGAACCTGGATGATCCCGACGGCGGCGGTGCCCTTCGACCAGGCACCCACACCGGATACGTTGCCGTGACGGTGGAAGGTCGGTTGTACCGACCCGATGGCACGTTCTCCACTTCAACCATCACCAAGGAATTCGAAGTGCTGCCGAAATGCTGCGGCGGGTCCTTCGGCAGCAACGCCTCCGGGGGGTCGACCACGGGAGCTGGCGCCGCGGGCGATCTCGGTGCCGACAGCCGCTTCTGCGGCATTGAATTCGGCATGATCACCGGGATCAACGGTGGACGATTCCTCTCCCAGGCGGCCAACGATCGCTACACCAAGCGCAACACTGCTGGGCAGGTGGTGAATATCGGTGCCATTCTCGGCATCATCGACAATCAGAACTACGTCTGGGATCGCAACACCAAGCAGGTCGTCAGCAACATTCAGGTGGGTTGCCGTACTGTTCCCAGCCCCTGCAATACGTCCGCAGAAATCATCCCAGGTGATACGAGCGGGAACACGCTTGTCACCTATTATCAGCCCTTCACCCGTACCACCACCCCGAACGTCTGCCCGCCAGCCTCCCTGTCGCCACTCTCCCAGGCTCTTGGAAACGAGGCATCGATCGAAGGCCGCGCGGCATCCTGTATTCCGATTGTTCCGCTCTTCCTTTCGGCGGGGTTACCCAGCATCGCCAGTAAATACACGTACAACTGGACAGTGGGTGGCAACCCGGACATCGTCAGCAAGCAGACGGTCACCTCCGCCAGCCCGGGGGATTATCCCCAGATCAACGTTTTAGCGGCTGATAGCAACGTCAACATCTGGCTTCGCTCGAACGGCGCGACTGGTGTGAGCCAGGTCACCCCTGGGCCGTTCCTCGAGTACTGCAACACCCGGTATCTTCCGGGCAATGCCTGCGCGTCTGTCTTCGACGGATCGGGTTCCGACATTCACACTTGGGCCGTCGTCTCCAGGCCAGGTCCGGTCGACGGGGGCATCCGTGACGATTTCGCCAACGCCACCTATGTGTCTTCAGCCTCATCAACCACCTTCACCTTCAGCGGGTATACAGCCGGCTCCACTCCGCGGTGGCCTTCCCTCTGGCAAGCGAGTGATCGGGATCAGGGAGGTGCTGCCAATCTCACCACAGGTGATCTGATTGTCCGGAGCCTTACCGGCATCGGCAGAGTGGTCACGTTCCGTGATGTCGGTGCAAACCAAGGCACAACGCTAACCAACAGACCGGCACTTGCCAGGGCAGTGAACCTTTATTCCCTCAGGACACCGGTGCTGGAATTCAGCTTCACCCGGAGTCGTGGCAGCAGTGCGGCCAATGTTGCCGCCCTGAGGCTTGATTACTCCTTTGACGGCACGATCACCACCGACAGGCCTGTCAATCAATCTAATGATACCGGCTGGACAAGTCTTGCTTCGGTGACTGCCGATGGGGGTGTCAGAACGCAGAGCGGTACCACGATTGGCGGTTCAAACGTCGGCTTCGGCAGTAATCTAAGCAATGGGGCGGTCAATCTCAGCACCGGCACCAGTGGTCGATGTGAAACCACGACGTCAGCTCCGTATTCCTCCAGCAATCCCCTTTACACCTGCAGGATTCAGTTGCCGCTCGCAGCAACAGCGGCTACCAACCGCTTCAGCCACTTCGTGAAGTTCCGGCTGCGGGCTAACAGCGATTTGGGCACCGGTAACAGCAGGATCCTTGAAGTAAATCTGACAAATGTGGAAATCAAGTCGCGGAATCCTTCATCAACGACCGTCGGCGATGCCACCTACCTGAACTGGTGTGAATACAGCGCCATCTTTCCTGTCACCACATCCTTCTCCGGTGGATTCCACTGCCTGGGCCCCACCATCGACCTCCAGACGCTGGGGAACAATCTCTGGGTTGACACCACCGACCACTCCGTCAGCTTCTACTACAACCGCGCCACGGACTCCCGAGGCATCACGGCGGCCGATCCCCTGATCAACCTCGTGCGAGGCGGAACGATGTCGAATGTGTCCTGTGCCACCGGTCGAGGGGGTGGCCAGCCGCCCTACCTCAACGTGGCCCCGGTGGAGAACTGCAAAACGCTGGTTTCCGAGAACGTCTTCAACCCGGTGGCTGAATATGACAGGTTCAATATCTTTGGCAGGGATACGACGCCAGCAAATAATTGCATCGATGCGGGCCGTACCAACCAACCCTGCAACCAGGTGATCATCATCGGCGCCGATTCCTCGGCCTCGGCGGCCAACCGTTCACGCATTGCCGGGGCCTGGTTCTACCTGCCCTGGGGATTGGTTTCCTTCTGCGTCAACGGCTGCGGGAGCTTGCCCGGGTTGACATCGGCGGAGCTTGCCCAGGATGACAGCTGGAACTTCGGCGGCAGGATCTGGGTGCGCACGATTCTGGCTGGTGGACAGAACCATTTCCGCGTTCCGCCTTCGGCTTCCTCCAGCCTCACCCAATTGGTTGGTGTCGCCAACTCAGCTGATGTGAGTTATATCGGCTGGGAGGGGATCGATTGGGTGGCTCGCTCTCCAACGGCGGCTCGAAAAGGGTTCTCGCTCAATTAGGCCGATGAAGACTCCATGGCGACCACGATCACGTCAAACCTTGTCCTCCGAGCAGGGAATCGGAATTGTTGAGCCCTTGGTGCTCACGGTCATGTTGATGATTGTGGTCGGCTCAACGGCCGTGGTCTTCAACAGCATCAATCGAAGAACTATTTCCACGCAGCAGCAGGTGGTGATGCAGGCCTCGATCGACGACAACCTGCGTCAGATCAAGACCTTGGCTCGCAGGTATACCTGTTGTTCCGGAGTCTGCACCACCACAATCCCCACCACATTCGGTGTTGTCAGCGGCAACACCCAGCCCTGTGCGACGAACAATCCACTGGATGATCGCTACTACTTCCCTCAAGTCGATCTTGCCTCGACGACGGCTAACTTCCCCAACACAACCACCTCCTCAGAGCCGATTGCGGTCGAGCAGCTCTGTGCCAACAACACGGCCTTTCTGACTCCGTTCCAGACCGCCGTCAACGCACTGCCTCAGCCTGTCAACGCTACCCGCACCACCACGATTCAGCCTGAGCGGATCCTCAGGGTGACGTTCACGGATAACAACAGCAATAACCGTGTGACCCGGGTGGAGAACATCATTCCCCACATGGCCTATTTCTGCCCGTGAAACACCTCCCATCACCCTTCCGAGGCCAGCGCCTTACCAAGGCCTTCACGGTGGTGGAGCTGATGGTCACGGTGGCGGTCATCGGCATCCTTGGATCTGTTGCGTTCGCTTCGTCACAGGTGTTTCTACGCCGTGATCAGGCCAATGCGGCCGCCGCCGAGTTGATGGGCTGGCTGGAGGGAATTTCGGGGCGATCCGGTGCCTTCGGGCCCTGCGTCGTGCAGTTCACCACAGCGAGCAATGTCGCTCCAGGTACCACCTTCGCAACGCTTCAGAACGCGGGCGCCAATCCAAGGTGTACCCCGGAGGCCAATCTCGCTCTCCCTTCCACCGATGGCAACCGCACCTACAACGTGGCGGTGACCTATACCCCGAACTCAGCGACATCCCTCACCTTCACCCCGCGAGGTGGAGTCGTGGCCAATGGTGTGGAGGCTGTCGTCAAGATCTCCGTGAACAACCAGTTGCCCCTGCGTTGCGTGAGAATCTCCTTCGGAACGTTGAGCACTGGCATCAACAACACGACCGGCGACGTCTCCCAGACGTGCACCGTATGGGAGCGAACCTGATGGCCCCCTTCGTGAAACGCAGGAGATCGGCCCATGGGTTCACCCTGATTGAGTTGCTCATCGGTGGCGTGCTCACCGCCATCGCCCTCGGATCGGTGGCCGTGCTCGCTGTGCATCAGATCCGCATCGCTGACCGTGTCTATGCCCTCACCACGATCAACCGCAATTTCCGGCGGATTTCGGATCTGCTGAAGGTGGAAGTGGGTGAGGCCTGCATCCTGCGAGGTGGTGCCAATCCCCGCACCACGGCCACCCTGCCGGATACCCCCTGCAAGCCGCAGAATCCCTCCGTCTGCAGCCCTGCCGCCGCCTCCGCGGACCTGCGACTACTGATTCCGATCCAGACTGCAGGATCGAATGTCATCACCTACAACATCGTCAGGTACTACCGCAGTGGCAACGAGCTCCTGCGCGATGGCCCCCAGGTCGATGCCAATGGCCTCTTGACCACCACCGCCGCCACCGGCAGCAGGGTCCTGAGCAATGTGTCCACGTTCACCCCCACCGTGTCCGCCGATTGCACCTGGGTCAGCCTGGATCTGGGCTTGAGCGTGCCGGGCTCGGCCGATGTGGTGACCCGCACGCTCACTCTCTACTCTGGGGCCGCCGAGAGCATCCACTGATTTGGGCGAGGCTTCCTGGGACCATGGATATCACTCGTCCACGTCCTACACGAGCGCCTTTTATCGTGAACTGAGCCCCAGCTGGCTGGATTTCGCCGCTCTGCTCAAGGGACAGCTTCCGCCCAGGGATTCTGAAGGCGAACCCTTCACCTTTCTCGACCTCGGTTGTGGCACGGGCTTTTCCCTGGTGATGCTGGCGGCCCTCTATCCGGAGGGCCACTTCTATGGCGTTGACTTTCATCCTGATCATGTGGCCCACGCCCTCGATCTGGTCCGCCGCGCCGGGTTGAACAATGTGGTCATCCTCGAAGCCGACTTTCTGGAGCTGGCCGACTCCGCTGATTCATGGCCATGGCCGCCCGGAGGCTGCCATTACGTGGCGGCCCATGGGATAGCGACCTGGGTCACCGAGCCGGTTCAGAGCGCCCTGCTGTCGCTGGCCGCGGCATCCCTTCGCCCCGGCGGCCTGTTCTACTGCTCCTACAACGCCTATCCGGGCTGGCTCGCCCGCAGCAGTTTTCAGCAGCTTCTGGCCCTCGAACTGCCGACGGCCCGGCCGGGTGAGCTGGGCCGCTGCTTTCACGAATCCGCAAGCCTCCTGATTCAACTGCTCGGTGAGGATGCCCAGCCCTCTCCCCTGGGATCGGCCTTGCCCGGTTTGCGCAGAGAGCTGCAGTCGTTGCAGTTTGCCCCGGTCGACTATCTCTGCGGAGAATTTGCCAATGCCGGCTGGTCGCCGCTGTATGTCACCGAGATGCTGGCGCGCTGCCAGAAGCACAAGCTCTCTTTTCTCGGGTCGGCCACCTATTCGGAGACGCTGGTCGAACTCCTGCCGCCAACCCTGCGCGATCGGGCGCTCCGGGAAACCAGGCCAGTGGCCCGTGAACTCCTGATCGATCTGGCCACCAACAAGGCGTTTCGAAGGGATCTGCTGGTCAGGGGGCATGTGCGGCTCACCCAGCAGGAATGGGGCCAGCGCCTGGCCTCGCTGTCGTTTTGCCTGCTGCTCCCCCAGCCTGAGTGGCTGCCCACGCCCCGGGCCACGCTTCATTTCCGCTCCAGCTTCGGGGAAATCCAGGGCGATCCGAAGGCCTATGGCCCCGTGCTCGCGGGACTCTCGGCAGCTCCGATGTCGCTGGCATCCCTGCTCAGCACAGCGCAGCAGTCCCAGGGCGAGCTCGTGGTCATGCTCGCGTTGTTGCTCGAGGCGGGGAGCATCGGCTTCGAGCGTGGTCCCGCGGGCGCAACGGCCGCTCCCCTGGTTCAGCGCCTCAATCAGGTGCTGCTGGATCGCATGCAGGAGGGGCGCTCCTACACCCAGTTGGCCTTGCCAGCGGCGGCGTCCGCCCTGCCCTTCTCGATCCTGGAGGCGTTGATTCACAAGGCCTTGCTGGAGCGTCTGGAGGAGCCGATGCTGAGCAGCTGCGTGCTCCTGTGGCTCCAGGAGCTGGACGTGCAACTGCTCAGCCAGGACAACCAGGTGATCACCGACCCCCAGGCCCAGATCGACAGGATTCAGGCCATCACGGCCGCTGTCGTGGCCACCAAGCAGCCGCTGCTGCAACGACTGGGGGGCCTGCCCGGCCCTTCCCTCAGCCAGTCCCGATCCGGTCGGCGCCGAAGTAAGGCACCAGGGCCGCCGGGAGTCTGACGCTGCCGTCCGGCTGCTGACCCGCCTCCAGCAGGGCGGCCATGGTGCGGCCCACCGCCAGGCCGCTGCCGTTGAGGGTGTGGAGCAGGCGGGTGGTCTTGCCGTCGCGGCAGCGGATCGAGGCCCGCCGGGCCTGGAAATCGCCGCAGGTGCTGCAGCTGGAGATCTCCCGGTAGGTGCCGGCACCCGCCAGCCACACCTCCAGGTCGTAGGTGCGGGCGGCGGAGAAGCCCAGATCGCCCGTGCACAGCTCGATGCGGCGGTAGGGCAGCTCCAGGGCCTCCAGGATCGCCTCGGCATCGAGGGTGAGCTGCTCGTGGGCCGCCTCGGAGTCCTCCGGCGCCACGAACCAGTAGAGCTCCACCTTGTTGAACTGGTGCAGCCGGATCAGGCCGCGGGTGTCGCGGCCGTAGGAGCCGGCCTCGCGGCGGAAGCAGGGGGTGTAGGCGGCGTACTTCAGTGGCAGCTGCTCGGCGGCCAGCACCTCGCCGCGGTGCAGGGACGTGACCGGCACCTCGGCGGTGGGGGTGAGCCAGAGGTCGTCGTCGGCGCAGCGGAAGCTCTCTTCGGCGAACTTGGGCAACTGGCCGGAGCCGGTGAGGCTGGCGGTGTTCACCAGCACCGGCGGCAGCACCTCGGTGTAGCCCCGCTCGCCGTGGCGATCGAGCATGAAGCTGATCAGGGCCCGCTCCAACCGGGCGCCCTGGCCCAGCAGGGTCACGAAGCGACTCTGGGCGATGCGCACCGAGCGCTCGGTGTCGACGATGCCCAGCCGTTCGGCGATCTGCCAGTGCTCCTGCAGCTCCTCGCCCTCGGCTGCAACGCGCGGGGTGCCCCAGCGCTTCACCTCGACGTTGTCGGCCTCGCTGCGGCCGCTGGGGCAGAGGGGGGAGGGCAGGTTGGGCAGCACCATCAGCTGCTCCAGCAGCTGGGCCTCGATCCCCTTCTCCTGCTCCTCCAGCTCCCCCACCTGCCGCTTGATCCGGTTGCCCTGCTCCCGCAGCTCCTTCACCTCCTCCCCGCCCGGGGCGGCGCCGGCCCGGATGCGCTCGCCCACCTCCTTGCCGATGCGGTTGCCCTCCGCCTGCAGCTCACTGCGCCGCTGCTCCAGGTCGCGGGCGTCCAGGGCCAGCTGGCGCAGGCCGGAAAGGTCGGTCGCCAGGCCGCGCCGCGCCAGGGGGCCGGTGATCAGCGTCGGGTCGTTGCGCAGCAGGCGCTGATCCAGCACGGGAGGGCCCATCGTCTTGGGGCAGCCTACGGACCGGCGTTCCAGGTCCGAAGCAGGGATTGCGATGGCACCTGCGGCAGAGAGCCGTCGCTGCATCGGCCTAGCATTCGTGAATCATCTGACCATCTGACCATGCGTTCCGTTGGCCTGGCTGAGGCGAAAGCGCAGCTTTCCGCCCTCCTGGATGCGGTCGAGATGGGCGACGAGGTGGTGATCACCCGCCGCGGCCAACCGGTGGCCCGACTGGTGCGCGAGATCCCGGCCCCAGTGGAGGACGCCCCGACGCCCTGGCCGGAGCGGCTGCGGCGGTTCCATGACAACCAGGCCCCCTTTCCAGGCGACGCTGTCGCTCTGGTGGGTGAGCTGCGGCGGGATCGGGGATGACGCCCCAGCCCAGGGACCCGGTGGGTGCTCCCTATGTGGACACCTGCGTGCTGCTCTCCCTTTTTCTGAACGACACCGGCTTCCCTGCGGCGGAGCAGTGGTTTCTCGATCAGGGGAATTCGCCCCTGTGGGTCAGTCACTGGGCGCTCGTGGAGTTCGCCGGCGTGGTCTCCCTGTGCAGGCGGCGGGGTGATCTCACCAACGATCGGGCCGCGGCCATTCACAAGGAATTTGAATGCTTCCGGCGCGAGCGCCTGCAGTTGCTGGAACCGCGGGGAACCGATTTCCTGCAGGCCAGGCAGTGGTTGCTGGAGCTGGTCAGCCTGCCGCTACGCAGTGGCGATGCTCTCCATCTGGCCATCGCCAGGAGAGAGAAGTTGCGCCTCGCCACAGCTGACCAGGCACTGATCCGAGCCGCTGCCGCCCTGGGGCTGGACCACCAGGCGATCGGCCCTGACTCCTAGCGCTACGGACCGGCGGTTCCTTCGATCACCTGGCGATCGCAGCGGCTGTAGGCCTCGGCGGCGGTGGGCAGCAGATCCATGCCGTTGCGGATCTCGGGCGGCAGCAGCCGTTCCAGCGCCGCCACCGCCGCGTCGTAGGCCCGCTGGGCGTCGCGGTACGCCTCGCTGCCGGGGGCGTGGCGCTTCTGGGCCACCATCCAGGGCTTGGCGGCGTTGGTCAGCCGAGCTGAAGCGGCCTTCACGTCCTCCTGGTGCACCCGGCAGTAGCGGTAGCGATCGATGGGGGCCGGGGCCGGGGCCGGCGGCGCCGCCACCTCCGGCGGGCCGCCCGGGACCGCCGGTTTGCCGTGGTCCCGAAGCGCGGCAGCCAGGCAGTCGGCGTTGCGCCGCAGCGCCTCCTCGGGGGTGGCGGCGCTCTCGGCCTCGCTGCGGCAGGCGGCCCGCTGGCCCTCGCTCACCTCCACCGCCGGTCGCCGGCACCCCGACAGCAGCAGCAGCGGCAGCAGCAGGAACGGCAGCAGGAACGCCGGCCGCAGGGCCGGGGGGCGGGCACGCATGGGGGCGGCGGTCAGGGGTAGCTGGAGGTGCGGGAACGGCTGGAACTCGACAGCCCGGTGAACGACGCCCCCAGCCCGTCGCTGAGGGCCAGGGTGTAGGCCGGTTCGCGGCTGTTGGTGAGGGTGGGCGCGAAGGCGTCCACGTTGGTGAGCAGCAGCGAGGACACGTTGGCCGTGCCGCCGGTGAGGTTCAGGGTGCCGTTGTCGTTGATCGGCGGGCCCGTGCGGGTCAGGGTCCGGGTGCCGCCGTCATAGGCGTAGGTGATCGTCTGACCTCCCGCGAGGGTGAGGGTGAGGGAACTGCCGGGGACGGCCGTGGCCGAGGCCGATTCGGTGATCTCGCTGTCGAGCAGGTGGTTGATGCGGCCCCAGTGGTCCTGCAGCCGCCGCAGCGATTCCTGCTGGGAGGACACCCGGATCTGGGTCACCATCACATTGCTGCCGGTGGCGAAGATCACGCCCATGATCACCGAGGTGATCAGCAGCTCAACCATGGTGAAGCCCCGGTGCGGGGAGCGGGGCCGCCGCTGGCACTGAAGGTGGGAGCTGGGGTGGTCCATGGCGTCAGAGGGTGCCTCCGTAGCTGCTGTCCGGGCAGGTGCCACCGCTGGAGTTGCTGGCGCCGACGCTGATCAGGCCGAGGCCTTCGGAGATGCGCACACAGCGCATCGGCCCGTCGCTTCCCGCCAGCGAGATCCGGATCACCACCGGGGCGGTGAGCTGGGCGTCGGCGGCCGCGGCGTTGACCGTGCCGCGGGGGGTGAACTTGAAGCTGGTGGCGCCGCCCGGGGCAATCGTGTAGGTGGAGGAGCCGAGGGTTTCGCTGATCTGCATCGGCTGGCCGGTGAGGCAGTTGTTGGCGATGGTGGGATTGGCGATGGCGGTGCCGGCGATCAGCTCGGACGCGGTGGCCAGGGTGGCGCCGCCTGTCAGGTTGCCGCCGCTGATGGTCACCTGGCAGGCATTGCCCTTCAGGGAGGTGCGCCGCACCCCCTCCAGCCAGCCCGCCAGTTCGGTGGCCACCGCATTGACCCGCTCGCGCCGCCATTCATTGCCGGAGGCGCTGAGCCCGACGGCGGAGAGGATGCCCACGATCACCACCACCACGGTGAGTTCGATCATGGTGAAGCCGGCGTTGGAGGGGTGTTTCATCAGGGGCACCAGGCGACGGTGGTGGGCACGAGCGTGACCCGGCGCAGCAGTTCGCCGCTGCTGCTGTTCGTGTAGGTGATCGAGTAACGGTGAAGATTGCGCACCACGTTGGTGCCGAATTCACTCACGGTCTGCTGCCCCTGGTTGGCGGTGTCGATGCTGTAGGTGATGCCGGCCGCCGAGAGGGTCGAGGGGGGCGCGCCGATGTCGGCCACCAGCTGGGTGATCAGGCCGGTGGAGTTGCACAGGGCCTCGAAGAGCTGGCCGGCGCTGCTGTTGCCGTTGGCGGCCGTGGAGATGGGCGGCGGGAAGAAATCGTTCTTGCCGAGCTCCAGGCTGCCCAGGCTGGTGCAGGTGCCGCTGCTGCAGGTGTAGCGATCGTTGAGCCGCCGCACCCGGGCCAGATCAGTGTCCACCAGCGCCTGCTGGCGGTAGCGCGTCTCCGCCGCCGCCGAGGAACGGTTCGATTCCACGAACAGCACCGAGGTGCCGGTGAGGGCCAGCACCAGCAGCACCGACGACACCATCAGCTCCACCAGGGAGAAGCCGGCGCCGTGGCGACGGCGGTGCGGGGGGAGGGTGGCGGTACGGAGGGGTTTCACGGTGGCTCAGGAGTAGGTGTGACGCCTGACGGCTCTGGTGACGTAATCGATCGCGAAGGTTTCATAGAGGGAGTCGTCGCCGCCGCAGAACTTCATCAGCCCGCAGACGCTCTCCAGATCGCTCGGGGAGATCGTCACGGTGATGTTGCCGTTGGCGCGGAAATCGTTGGTCCAGATCACCCCCTTGAAGTCCGGGGTGCCGCCCATCTCGATGCTGCCCAGGGGGAAGTACAGGAACATGCTCTGGGAGGCGCCGGTGCCGTTGCCCAGGTCGAGGAACTGGGCTCCGCAGGGGGCGGGCGCGCCGGGGCGGCAGCCGAACAGGGCCAGGTCGGCGGCGCGGGGGGCGCCCTGGGTGGTGGTGGTGCAGGTGATGGCCCCAGCATCGGAATCGCACTGGAAGATGCCGGAGGAGCCGTTGCCCCGGCTGACGCTCTTCTGGGCGCTGGTGGAGGCGTTGGGGAAGTGCAGCCGCACCGGGATCGTGCTGGCGGCGGTGCTGCCGCTGGTGTCGAAGAACAGTTCGACGTTGTTGCCGGTGCTGAGCCGGTTGAGGCTGCAGGAGATGGTCTGGAACGGGCCGGGGGGTGAGGCGCCGCCGTTTTCATCCTCCCGTGTGCAGAGGCTGTTCCAGGGGGCGGGCCAGCTGGCGAAGTTGCGGCTGGCGAGGGTCAGGTCGCTGCTCACGGCCACGTTGCAGCTGGCCGGGGGCGTGGCGCTGCGGCAAGTGGTGTTGGCGGTGGGCAGCGGCGGGGGCAGGTTGACGTCCACCACGTTGACGCTGGTGTTGGCCAGGCCGTCGACGCAGCCCGACGGGCTGGTGGCGATGCAGGTGACCGGATCGACGTTGAGGTTGTAGGCACCGCCGGAGATCACCAGATCGCCGGTGTTGTCGTCGGCGGCGCCGGCCACGAAGCCGAAGCCCGGGGCGAGGCTGCAGCGGCGGATGTCGTTGCCGAAGCTGTTCCCCAGGCCGCGCAGGCTGCGGTCGAGGCACTTGGGCACCACCTCCAGGGTCTGCTGCAGGGTGCTGGCGGCCACGACGGAGCCGCCGCGCAGGGCGAAGCCGCGCACGGTGAGGGTGAGCTGGCCGGCGGAGGGGGGCACGGCGGCGGTCCCGGTCATGGGGTTGGCCAGGGTGCCCTGGCGCACCGTGGCGGCGGTGGCGCCGGAGCAGTCCACATCCACGAGCCGCCAGCGCTGCTGGGAGCCGTCGCCGATGTTGATCGTCTGGGCGGTGGGGAGGGCGCCGGCGCTGGGGAAGGTGGCGCCCACGTTGGCGAAGGCCCGGCCATCCGGCACCTTGACGGCGTTGTTGACGGCGATGGCGGCGGGCGTGGCGGTCTCGAGCAGGCAGGCGTTGACCAGCAGCTGGCGGTTGCGGTGGCGGTTCAGCTCACTCACCACGGCCGTCATGCCGATGTCGGCGGCAGCACGGGCATCGCGGGCCTGGCTCTGGTAGGCCGAGGCCAGCTCCGCCAGGCTGGAGCGCTTGGCCATGGCCAACCCCCCGAGGAGCACGGCCAGCACGATCAGGAAGCAGGCCACCATGAAACCGCTGGCACCGGGGGGGTGTCGCTGTTCATGAAGGGGCCTCCGGGAACCCGCCAGCGATGACAGAAGCAGCCGGCATGTCATCACTCCAGGCCTCCTCCGACGCGGACAGGAACCTCAGTCACCGCAGCATTCCTGCTGCACCTTCAAGCTACGACCGGATCGCCCCGGGCCCTTGAGCAGCGTTGCGCAATCGACTGGGCGGGGCGGAAGAGCTTGCTGACAATCGCCCATGAAAAAAGCCCCCCGGATGGGGGGCGATTCCGGTTCCCTACGGGCAGGGTTCAGAGCACCTGCACCACTTCATTCACTTCGGGGATCGCCTCACGCAGCTTGCGCTCGATACCCATCTTCAGGGTCATGGTGCTGCTGGGGCAGGAACCGCAGGCGCCCTGCAGCCGCACCTTCACCACCGGCCCGTCGATCTCGACGATCTCCACGTTGCCGCCATCGGCCATCAGGTAGGGGCGCAGCTCGTCGAGCACGCGCTCCACGTTCTCGATGGTGAGGGCGCGGGGGTCGCTGTCCACGGCGGGGGCTGTGGTGTCGGGGCTGGCGGTGTCGGTGGTCATGGGGGATGCAGGGGGTCGTTTGAGCAAGCTTAGGGAGGCCGGCGCCCACCGGGTCGGGGCAAGCCAGGGGACCTCCCTAGGATCCCTTCAGCTTCTCCCGTGGCGGCCTGAGTGATCGGGCGCCGGCCTGATCCCACCCCATGACCGACGTTCCCGCCCAGCGGATCCGTAACTTCTGCATCATCGCCCACATCGACCACGGCAAATCGACCCTGGCCGATCGCCTGCTGCAGGACACCGGCACCGTGGCCGCCCGGGACATGCAGGCCCAGTTCCTCGACAACATGGAGCTGGAGCGGGAGCGAGGCATCACCATCAAGCTCCAGGCCGCCCGCATGGAGTACAAGGCGGCCGACGGCCAGACCTACATCCTCAACCTGATCGACACGCCGGGCCACGTCGACTTCTCCTACGAGGTGAGCCGCAGCCTGCTGGCCTGCGAGGGCGCCCTGCTGGTGGTGGATGCCAGCCAGGGGGTGGAGGCCCAGACGCTGGCCAACGTGTACCTGGCGCTGGAGAACGATCTCGAGATCATCCCGGTGCTCAACAAGATCGACCTGCCCGGGGCCGATCCCGACCGGATCAAGGCGGAGATCGAGGCGATCATCGGTCTCGACACCTCCACGGCCATCAACTGCTCCGCCAAGACGGGCCTGGGGGTGCCGGAGATCCTGCAGGCGGTGGTGGATCGGGTGCCGGCGCCGCCGGACCAGGCGGACGAACCGCTGCGGGCCCTGATCTTCGACTCCTATTACGACCCCTACCGGGGGGTAATCGTCTACTTCCGGGTGATCAGCGGTGTGATCGCCCGCAAGGACAAGGTGCTGCTGATGGCCAGCGGCAAGGTGGTGGAGCTCGACGAGGTGGGGGTGATGGCGCCGGACCAGCGCCAGGTGGACAGCCTCCATGCCGGTGAGGTGGGCTACCTGGCCGCCTCGATCAAGGCGGTGGCCGATGCCCGCGTCGGCGACACGATCACCCTGGCGGCCAACCCGGCGAGCGAACCGCTGCCCGGCTACGCCGAGGCCACGCCGATGGTGTTCTGCGGGCTGTTCCCCACCGATGCCGACCAGTATCCCGACCTGCGGGAGGCCCTCGACAAGCTGCAGCTCTCCGATGCGGCGCTGCAGTACGAGCCGGAGACCAGCAGCGCCATGGGCTTCGGCTTCCGCTGCGGCTTCCTCGGCCTGCTGCACATGGAGATCGTGCAGGAGCGGCTGGAGCGGGAGTACGACCTCGACCTGATCGTCACCGCGCCTTCGGTGATCTACCAGGTGAACATGATCGATGGCAGCACCCTGATGGTGGACAACCCCGCCACCCTCCCCGATCCCCAGAAGCGGGAATCGATCGAGGAGCCCTATGTGAAGCTGGAGATCTATACCCCCAATGTGTACAACGGTGCCCTGATGGAGCTGTGCCAGGAGCGGCGTGGTGAATTCATTGACATGAAATACATCACCACCGACCGGGTGACACTGCACTATGAGATGCCGCTGGCGGAAGTGGTGACCGACTTCTTTGATCAGATGAAGAGCCGCACCAAGGGCTATGCCTCCATGGAGTACAGCCTGATCGGCTACCGCCGCAATGAGCTGGTGCGCCTTGACGTGCTGATCAACGGCGAGAAGGCCGATCCCCTCACCACGATCGTGCACCGCGACAAGGCCTACAATGTGGGCAAGAGCCTGGTGGAGAAACTCAAGGAGTTGATTCCCCGGCAGCAGTTCAAGATTCCGATCCAGGCCTCAATCGGCAGCCGCATCATCGCCAGCGAGAGCATCAGCGCCATCCGCAAGGATGTGCTGGCCAAGTGCTACGGCGGCGACATCTCCCGCAAGAAGAAGCTGCTCAAGAAGCAGGCCAAGGGCAAGAAGCGGATGAAGGCCATGGGCCGGGTGGAGGTGCCCCAGGAGGCCTTCATGGCGGTGCTGAAGCTGAACCAGTGAGCTGGCGCCGCCGGGTGACCACGATCCATCGGCCCATGGGCTGAAGGATCACTCCGCAAGGGTCTCGAAATAGTCCTGGTCGACACCACGATTTCCCACAACAGGCACCTGTGTGCGAGGCAGGATCCCGGCAAGGAAGGCGAAGCCGATCCCATAGGCCAGGGCGGAAATGGCGATGCGGATCGTTTCCTTGAGGGGAAGTTTCGGTTTCGTGGCGGCCTGGGCTTCAATCTGCTGCATCAATCGGTTGGAGGCCTGTTCGGCCCGTGCTTGCAGCATGGTGCGCAGTTCAGCCATGGGCATCTTCCGTTCAGCCGGTGAGAGGCCAGCATTCCTGCCGAACAGCTGCCTGAGCCTGGTCTGCAACTCTTCGTGGGTGGTGGCGGAATTGATGGCCTGGCGCAGCTCGAAAAACTGCTTGCTGGTTCGGGTGGTCTGCTGATCCAGGGCCGCGGTGACCGTTCTCTGCAGCTTCCAGGCCGCATAGCCCTGCAGGGGTATCAACAACAGGAAACCGAGCGCGGCAGGCAGGGCCCAACGGCGGAAGGCGTGCCAACGGGCCCGGAGCCGTTCGTTGATGGGATGGAAGCCGAGGGCCAGGGGCAGCAGCAGCGTCCCGATCAGCGCCAGGGAGGCGTTCGTGATGATGGCCGCGATCAGGGCCAGCTGCCAGGTGGGATCAAGGAGCCTTGGCGGCACGGCAACCGTGCCCACGGCGGCGACGAACACCACCAGCAGCACAAGCGACAGTGTGGCCAGGAGACGGGAAAGGTAAGGGCTGGCGGGCAGAGTGGAGTCAGGGCTGGCAGTCATCATCGCTGCAGAAAGGCCATCCAGGCATGCCGGGAAGCAAGAACAAAAATAGGCCCCTATGTCAATGCGGCATAGGGGCCTGTTGGAACATTCAGTGGCACCGATGGCTCAACCTGGTAGGGCCATCGGTGTGGCCACGTTCATCCGTTCGACTGGATCCGCTTCCTCAGTTTGCGGCTGTACCCGAAGGCTGCGGCAAGGCCGAGAGCGGGAAGGGGTCCAGGGACCGAGTCCTCCGGTCCACCGGCCGGAGGAGCCGTCAGCCTCCCGAAAACCTGAGCGGTGGTGGTTCCCTTTTCCTGGGAAATCAGGGAATCGGTGGGGTTGCCGTTGGAGTCGAGGAAGAAGGAGGCAAGGGTCAGGGTCTTGCCGTTGAAGGTGAAGGTCTGGTTCGGGACCGTGCTGATGGTGATTTTATCCGCACATGGCGTATTGCCGCTTGGGTAGGTGCAGGGTGCAGCGTTAGGGGTTTCGTCGATGGTGGAGTTGTAGATGAAATCGATTTCGATGGGTGGCTGCGTGAACAGCGTCTCCAGAGTCAGCGAAACCGAACTCGCCGCTGTGCCGGGGCTGATGGGATTGTTGAAGTGGCGGAGAGTGCCAAGCAGGAAGTTGGTCTCAAACGGCACGACCAGGTTGGGATTCGGATCGACGCCCGTGAATCCGAGGCCACTCTGCCCAGAGCCAGTCGACTGACCCCAGCGAATCTGGTTTTCGTCGCCAATGGTTTGAAACAGAATGTTGGTTCCGCCAACGGGGTTGCTCCAGTTGCCGGTGGTTTTATCCAGGACAACCTGCTGAGCCTGCGCCGGAGCGGGCGCCAGGCCAACAGCCAGAGCGCACCCGGCCGTGACGGCCATGGAAGCGAGGCCGCCAATGGCGAAGCCCTTGGTTTGACGAGCTGCGGTGAGCCGGAGAGGTACCTGGTTCATGGGACTTATTCAGGTGGCGCTCACTTAAGGCCATCAAAGCCTTTGGGCTGCCCAGGAGGTCCTGACAAGAATGAAAACTTCATGGATGTCTCCTGAGCGGCCTTTAAGCCCAGGGCCCTGCCGCCGGGGGACGCCTCCGGACCGCCTGGCTCAGCCCCAGTCCGTCGCGCGCCTTCGGTTCTGCTGCACCGGTCCGGTGGCGTCGGTGCGGAAGAACAGGGCCGGGGTCAGGCCCAGCCGCCGCATCTGGCGCCGCCCCTGGCGCCGGATCAGCAGCAGCCCGGCGCCGGTGACGCCCTGCAGCAGCAGGGTGCTGGTCAGGCGCACGGGGTTGAGCAGGTCCTGGTGCAGAGGTGGGAGGGGCACCAGCTCCCGCTGGCTGAACAGGGTGGCGGCGTCATGGATCGTGACCGCCGGCAGCAGCAGCAGCAGGATCAACCCCAGCGGCAACAGGGTCCGGTGCAACGCGCCGGTCCAGGGTTGCTCGCGGCGGTGGCGACGATGGCCGCCGCCGAGGAGGTAGAGGCCGAACCCAACCGGAAGCAGCGGCAGGGCGGGGGAGAGGCCGATCAGGCCGTTGAGTCGGCCGGCGGGAGCCTCGACGCTGGCGAAGCTCCCCGCCAGCAACAGGGTGCTCAGCTCCAGCACCACCAGCAGCAGCCCCACCAACCGCAGCTGGCCCAGGGAATAGTCCAGCTGGTGGCGATTCACGATGCTGTCGACCTCATCGCGGGTGTCCCTGTGCCGGCTGTGGTTCATGGGCCGCTGCTGCGTCATTCCCATGGCAACACTGACAGGCAAAGCCCTGATCAGGGGTTCTCCAGCCCGATCCGAAACTCAGCCGCCAGGGCCTGGTCGAGAAACACCTGATCTTTCGGGTCGCGAACCTGGATCTGACCAGGCTTGAGGGGGCCGGCATGGGTTGGACACCACGGCAGCACATCCGCCAGCAGCCGATCAACGTCGGCCCGCGTGAGCCGAAACCTGGGGTAGGCGAGCACACGGATCAGTTCGCGGGCTGAGGATTCGCTCAGCACAGGTGTGATGGCGGCTGTCTGCCAGGTCCGGCGCAGCCAGGCCCGGCGGCCGTTCTCAAACAACAGCGCTGAGACCAGCACATTCGTGTCGAGAACAACGCGGATCGTCACTCCTGGCGGGACCAAGCCACCGCGGCGGCCACATCCGCTTCCGTGATTCCCAGCTCCTCCAGGCGGGATCGAACATGGGAGGCCGCATTCGGGTGGACAGGGGTGAGCACGATGCGACCGTTCTCGGTCGCCACGTCGTAGTAGTCAGCGATCCCCACGGCGTCCACCACGGCCTTGGGCAAGGTGAGCTGGTTCTTGCTGGTGCGCTTGGCCAGGACCATCAACGCCGCCGGCTTTGTCCGGAAGAAAGGATTCCTTGCTTTGGGCCGGCGGTGGCCCATGACCCCACGGGGGAACCCTGAACAGGTGTTCGCTGCCATCGCCATGCCCACGTTGCATCGCCACCGATCCGGGGAGCGGGGGTTCGTCCTGCCCCTGGCCATGGGGGCATCCCTGGTGCTGCTGCTGGGGAGCCTCTCGGCCCATACCGTGAGCCTGCAGACCCGACTGCAGGGGATCCGGGAGCAGCAGCAGCGCCGGGCGGAGGACCGGCTGGCCTCGGCGGGTCAGCAGCTGCTGGCGGCGCTGCACCGCAGCCATCCCTGCCTGCTGGAACTGCCGCTGCCGCAGTGGGACGTCCAGGGCCTGGCCTGCGCCCCGGCCCAGGCGATCGCGGACCTGCGGCAGGGACAGGTGCTGGGGGGCTCCTACCGCCTGGTGGCCTGGCGCCCGGAGCTGCAGCCGGCTGAACTGCAGCTGGAGCTGGCCGCCGCCGGGGGCCAGCCGGCACGGCAGGGTGCCTTCACGGTGCAGCTGGCACCGGCCCAGCCCCCGGCCCAGCCGCAGCCGCTGATCAGCGACGTGCGGCTGGTGGGCCTGCGGGGGGTGGCGCCATGAGCCTGATCGAACTGCTGACCGGATCGGTGGTGTTCACGGCGGCGGCGGGATCCTCCCTGCAGCTCTGGGCCCTGGCCGGCGCCGCGGCCGTGGCCGAGCAGCGCCAGCGGGAGCGGCTGGAGCAGGTGGAGGTCGCCCTGGCCCGGGCCGAAACCTCCCTGCGGGGCCTGGCCCCCTCCGGCGGCGACTGCACAACGGCGACGGCCCAGCTGCTGCAGGCCCTGGCGGCCCAGCCCCTGGTCCCGGGGCTGGCGCGCCAACTGGAGATGTCGGCCAGCGGCGACGGGGTGGTGCTGCGGCTGGCGGTGGCCGGCGAGGCCGAACCGCGCCAGCGGCTGTACGCGCCGGCGGCCTTCGGGCGTTGCGGGATCCCGCAGGGAGGCGGCGGTGGCACACCCTGAGCCGGGGGGCTTCACCCTGCCGGAGACCCTGCTGGCGCTGGTGCTGGTGGGTCTGCTGGCCCAACTGGGGCTCTCCTCCGCCAGCCGGGACCTGGCCGCCGCCCGCCTGGAGGGGGCCAGTCGCCGGGTGATGGTGGGGCTGGAGCGGGGACGGGATGCCGCCGTGCGCAGCGGCAGCCCCTGCGCCCTGAGCCTGGAGGCCACGGGCTGGCGGGAGCCCCAGGCCGGCAGCCTGCCGGCCTGCGAAGGGGCGGCCCTGGAGCTGGGGGAAGGGACCGGCGCGCTGGCGGTGAACGTCAGCCACAACCTGCCGGCGGCGGTGCGCTTCACCAGCAACGGGCTGATCATCGACGGCGGCACCGTGCTCCTGAGCACCGAGGGCACCGAACTGGTGCGCTGCGTGGTGGTGGCCCTGCCCCTCGGGGTGACCCGCCTGGGACGGCAGGGGCCGGGCGGCTGCCTGCCGGATCCCCAGTCCTGAGCCGCCCTCCTTTCTGTACTGGAGTCGCGCCATGGCCTTGTTGTGTACCCACGGCCGTTCCGCCAGGTGGCCGGCGGGCTTCTCGCTGGCGGAGCTGCTGGTGGCAGTCAGCCTCGGGCTGCTGCTGTGGGGGGTGGTGCTGCAGGCCCTGGTGGCGGAGGGCCGGCAGGTGGAGCGCCTGGTGCGCCAGGTGCGCGAGCGGGGCCAGCAGCGGCGGGTGCTGGCCCTGCTGCGGGGGGACCTGCAGCGGGCCACCCGGGTGGACCTGGCCCTGGGGACCGGTGCCGCCTGCGCCCTGGCGGGCCGGGATCCGGTGCTGCAGCTGCAGACACCGGCCGGCCCGATCACCTACACGGTGGGCAGCCCGCCGAGCCCCATCTGGCGCCGGCGGGTGCTGATGCGCTGCGGCCCGGCCTTCGGGCTGGACGGGGCGCCGAGCGCCGGAGCGGCCCAGAACCGGGTGCTGCTGGATGGGCTCAGCCTGCCGGGGCTGGAGGCCTCCCGGGAGCCGGATGGGCTGCTGCAACTGCGGCTGCGGCAGGAGTTCGAGCCCTCGGGGGGCGGGTCCCAGCGGATCGAGACGGAGACGCGGGTGCTGGCGGGGGGGTGAGGAACTCCATCGCGCTGCCAGGACATGCGCCTCGGATGCAATCTGAGTACGTTCAGTTCAACTGTGGTCTCGCCATGGCCTCCCTCCAGATCAGCGACTAGCCGGATCCGCTGCACCGCCTGTTGCAGCGCAGGGCCAGCGCCCAGAAGCGCAGCCTGAGCCAGCAGGCCCTGGCTGATCTGGAGGCTATCGCAGGCGGGGATCCGAGACAGCGGCACCGGCTGGCGCTGGAGAGGATCGCCGAGCGCTGGCAGCAGCGACTAGCGCTGCCATGGGAGGAAACGCCGGAATCCCTGATCCGCAGCGACCGCGAGCGCTGATGGCACCGGCGTTGGTTCTCGATGCCTCGGCTGTGTTGCGCCTGATCACGCATGACCCGATCGCGCGCGACTGGGAGGAGCAGCTGGGACAGGCACCGCTGGTGCTGGCTCCTGAACGGATGCTCACGGAAGTGGCCAACGCTCTGTGGAAGCCCTCGCCCTGGCCTGCCATCTCAACCACCCTGTCTACGACTGTCTGTACCTGGCGCTGGCGTGCCGGGAAGCGGCCCTGCTGCTCACGGCCGATCAACGCCTCAAGCGTCTGGCCGATCAGGTCCTTCCCTGAACTTTTCAGACCTTCCAGATTTCAGCGAGCTCCAGCCCAGCCCGGCACCACTCGCCTGGTACGGCGCCAGCTTGCGCCGCAGCGCCGTGAGGCCACTGGAACCCGCGGCGCTGCTCCGGGGTGAGGGCCCGCCTGCGCCCCAGACCCACCGGAGAGGCATCGGGGCTGCGCACCGAGCCAACTCCTGCGGAGAAGCCTTGCGGCTATAGGGAGGAGGAAGTCCGTGGAGCTGCAGCAGGCGCAGCAGCAGACAGCTGTTACGGGCGCCGGTTTCGCGACCCGGGGATTGGCGATGCGCATAGCGATGACGGCGCATGGCATCCGCGAGCCGAATCGACAGCCTTGAGCTGACGCGAGGCTGAGATCAAGGTGCTGCAAGAACTTCGACGATGCGATCCCGAAGCCGTTGTTGGCTCCCCCCTGGAAGGTGACCGATCCGGCGTTTCACCAGAGTTTCCGACAAAGTCGCCAGCCTGGTGATGCGTGCCCGAGATGACACCTTTAGACCGGTCTGCTCAAACCCAGCTTCCGATGAGAGCAAATCCAGTTCATCGAAGGCTGCAGGCATCTCCGTGCGAGAGCTGATGAACATCAACAGCACATCGGCGTGACGCTCACCCAACGCAAGAACGATGGCAGGCCTGGCCTTAACAATGTCCCCATCAACAAAGGGAAAGGGGACCAATACGACGTCAAACCGCTTGAGCATCAACGTGGCCTGATGGGCTCACCGTCGTTGAAGCTGTACAGATCCGGCTCAATGGCGAGGTCAGCAAAGGTGCCGCCAGCCATGGCCAGCCGATCCAGATCCCTTGCCAACAGGCGCTCATCCATGTTGTGCTCCAGCTGGCTGAGCAACCACTGGCGGTCATCATCCGGCAAGGAGCGGATGGCCCCCAGCAGATGTTCCGCCAGTTGCAGGTTGGTCATGGCGTCCACTCAACTGCTCGGCAAAGGCTAAGACTGAAACGGCAGAGGTTGCACGCATGAGTTGGCGAAGCGGTAAGACGGACAGAATCCTTGTTGACGGCCGTTCAGACCTCCCAGATCTCAGCAAGCTCCAGCCTCAGCCCGGGGAATCGCTCGTCACCCTCCAGGGTGGTGGCCGCCTCAAGGCGTAAGGGCTCGCCGCTGGCCTCGCTGCTCCAGATCTCCACAGCCTGCTGCTCGGGGATCAGCAGCCAGCCCAGCCCGGCACCATTGGCTCGATAGGCGGCCATCTTTTGCCGCAGGGCCGTGAGGCCACGGGGACCGTCGTCGCTCGGGCTGGCGAGTTCAACCAGCAGATCGGGGCAGAGGGGCGGGAACGAACGGCGCTGGTCCGGGGTGAGGGCCCGCCAGCGCTCCAGACGCACCAGAGAGGCATCGGGGCTGCGCACCGAGCCATCAGGAAGGAGGAAGCCCGTGGAGCTGTCGAACACCTGCCAACCGCCGACGCTGTCGGCCCAGGCAAGCAGGCGCATCAGCAGACGGCTGTTGCGGGCGCCGGTTTCACCGCCTGTGGGTGTCATGTGGAGGAGATGGCCTTCTGCGGTGAGTTCCAGCACCGCCTGGGGGTTGGCGCTGCAGACGGCGCCGAACTGCTCGGGGCTGAGGCGCAGACCATCCGGCAGGAGCAAGGGCGCCAAGGCATCCGGGTAGGGAGCCGGAGATGCAAGCGTCATGGCCCCAGCGCAAGCTGCAAGGAAATTTAGTCGGGATTCCACCAGTCCCCCGAAGCTGCCGAGTCGATGGGGCAGTGCTGGCGTCGGGCTGAATCCTGCTTCAGCTGTGATCGCAGGATGTTCAGCTAAGCAGAGATCATCGGATAGAATCCGATCATGCCTTTGAAATCAGACATTTCGTCCGCGGCCAGGCTGGAGCACCCCTTACGGCGGTTTGGCTCGCTGCCCCTGGCGCGCGACGTGCTGGATGAGGTGCTGCGTGGCTATCGGCGCCCCAACGACAAGGTGAGCGAATGGATTCGGGAAGGGGCGCTGCAGCCGCTGCGGCGCGGCCTTTACCTGGCTGGACCAGGCCTGCGGACCGGCCCAGCCTGCCTTCCTCTGCTGGCCAACCATCTCTATGGCCCCTCCTACGTCTCGCTCGACTTTGCCCTGGCGCTTCATGGTCTGATCCCGGAGGGGGTCGCGGAGGTCACCTCCGTGACGCTGAAACCAGCGCGCAGGATCAGCAACGGCCTGGGGCGGTTCTCGTATCACCATCTGCCGCTGCGCTACTACGGGATTGGGCAGCAGCTGGGCGTGGACGCTACGGGTCTGAGTTTTCTGATCGCCAGTCCCACCAAGGCCCTGTGCGATCGGCTGGTGCTCAGCCGGCAGCTGCCGGTGATGTCGCGGACGGCGATGCAGGAGTGGTTGATGGAGGATCTGAGGATCGATCCAGAAGACCTCGTCCAGCTCAACCTGGGTGTCATCCGCCAGTGCCAGGCGAGCGGCTACAAGCGACGCCAGCTGGGAACACTGCTGAAGGTGATCGCCTCCCTGCAACAGGAGCTGGGCTGATGCAGGAGCCATCGGTGAACAGCGTGGTGGAACAGATGCTGCGGCGCGTACCGCAGGACAGCGACGGGGAACGAAGCCAGGCGATGCGGCAGGTGATGCAGGAGATCGCCCTCGCAGGGCTTGTGCGGCGCGGCTTCTTTGCGAAGGCAGCGTTTTACGGAGGCACCTGCCTGCGCCTGTTTCATCAGTTGCCGCGTTTTTCCGAGGATCTGGATTTTTCGTTGCTCCAACCCGATCCAGGCTTCCGCCTGCAGCCTTACCTCCAGGGCATGGAGGAGGAGTTTTCAGGCCTGGGGATTGAGGTGCAGATCCGCGAGAAGCAGAACATCAACCCCAGCCCGATTCTTTCCGCTTTCCTGAAGGCCAGCACGACGATTGTTCAGCTGGCCATCACTGGGTCGACGATCCTCAGGATCAAGTTCGAGGTGGATACCGATCCTCCGTTTGGATTCAGCACCGAGGAGCAGCTGTTGCTCCAGCCTTATTCGTGTTACGTGAAGTGTTTCAGCCTGCCCGATCTGTTTGCCGGCAAGATGCATGCGGTTCTCTTCCGTCAATGGCAGCAGCGCGTCAAGGGCCGCGATTGGTTCGATCTGGAGTGGTACGTGCGTGGTGGCATTCCTCTGCATCTCGATCATCTGGCCGAGCGTGCGCGCCAAAGCGGCCATTGGCCTCTGGATCAGCCGTTCTCAGCCAGCTCACTGCAAGCTCTGCTGGCTGAACGAATCGGTCGCCTGGATGTCGACAAAGCCCGCCTCGATATCGAACGTTTCATCGCCCAGCCCGAACCCTTGGCGATCTGGTCGCAGGATTACTTCCAGCAGCTGGCGCAGCGCGTGGTGATGGCCTGATGGCTTGATGGAAAGGCCCCCCTTGGCAGGTGTTATCGGCGGCCTTCCAATGGAACGCGTCGCGTGGGATCGTTTCGCCTGGTTGAAGACGGTTGGCCTCCACCTGATTGACACGGGACAGCCCGGCCAGCAGGCGCATCAACAGACGGCTGTTGTGGGCGCCGGTTTCAACGCCTCGGGGTTGGCGCTGCAGACGGCGTCGAACTGCTCGGGTCTGAGGCGCATGGCCGCCATAGCATCCGGGTAGGGAGCCGGAGGAGCAAGCGTCATGGCTCCAGCGCAAGCCTCAGAAGTTTGGGGGGTGTTCCGTGGCAAACCGGTGAGCCTCGGGCTGCTGTTGTGGGGGGTGGTGCTGCAGGCCCTGCTGCGGGGGGACTTGCAGCGGGCCACCCGGGTGGACCTGGCCTTGGGGACTGGCGCCGCCTGCGCCCTGGCGGGTCGGGATCCGGTGCTGCAGCTGCAGACACCGGATCCCGACCCGATCACCTACACGGTGGGCAGCCCGCCGAGCCCCATCTGGCGCCGGCGGGTGCTGATGCGCTGCGGCCCGGCCTTCGTGCTGGACGGGGCGCCGAGCGCCGGAGCGGCCCAGAACCGGGTGCTGCTGGATGGGCTTGCTCTGCCGGGTCTGGAGGCCTCCCGGGAGCCGGATGGGCTGCTGCATCTGCAGCTGCGGCAGGAGTTCGAGCCCCCTGGTGGAGGGACCCAGCGGATTGAGACGGAGGTGCGGGTGCTGGCGGGAAGCTGAATCAATCTTTGGCCCAATGTAGTCTCATACAGTTATTAAAGCCTAATCAGATGAGAAGCAAGCTATATGCAAAATGGCCAACAATGCCAACGAGCTGACATTATGCGGGATCCAGGTTGTTGCATCTAAGATGCAAGTCAGGATGGGCGCCCGATGAATGATAGTCTTGACTTAAGGTGAAAAGATTCAAGATCTTTTGAATACAATGAGAGGTAGACGCGTATATAATATAAATCTGGGAGAGGAATGGTGTGCTGCTAAACTAGGCTAGATATCACAAGTCCCAAAGCAGCTTCTTCTTCCATTGGAACGTAACCTGTCTGATTTCTTAGAAACCAGAGATAATCAAGCGCTGCTATATTCAGATTGCCTTCTCGCTCAAGCAAATCAAATCGCGAGCACCTTGACTCAGTAGATCTCCACACAATTGTTTGCGGGTTGCCATCTGAAATAATTGTACAAAAGTCCAGCAAAGGATGGAAGGTATCAATCAACGGAACAATCTTGTATGTATCGCCATGCCAGGCATTGCCAGCATCTCCAGACATGAATTGCCTCATCAGTACCGCTTCAACCTGATCGCGATTACATGAATATACATCACTAGGAAAGATATCATCCAGTAAGATGATTGAGCGTTCATGGGTAAACAGAAGGGCATTGCAAAAATCACGGTATGTTTGATCCCACGTATGAAGACCATCAAGAAAGACCAAATCAAACTTCTGTTTCAACTCACGTGTGCTAAAGAAATTGTCGCTAGTGACTTCAATGAATTCGCAAGAAGGATGATCTCGCTTTGCAGATTCTGAATCAAATTGAAAGGACGGGTCTACTGCAGTTTTGAATGTAGCTGAGACATCAAAAAATGTTGATCCGCTCTCCACGCCAACTTCTAGATAGCGAGTAGATCCCTTGAACGACTCTAGAAGACGATTGATTCTTCTGACCGAATAGTTCTCCATGAGTTTCAGAATGGTTTGGATGAGGTGATCTTGATAGTGTACATCATAGCAAATATAGACTCACTGGATAATCAAGTAAGTGAACTAATGAAAAAATAATCGTCTGTCCATCACATTAAACTCTTGTTGTCAAGAAACACATAGTCCTCTTCACTAGTGAGATATCGCCTGATTCCTTTCAACAGCTGAGAGACAAAACTTTTCAAAACTCCGAACATAGTCAACACGATTAAATACTCGATAGTTGTTCTTCAGAATCGACTCACGAATATTCATGCGCCGATCTCTATCTTGCACGAGAGATGTCACAATATGTACATACTCTTCTTTGGTTGATGCGATTGGTTTGTCAGCAATCTCCATTTCTCGATAACCGCAAGCAACAACCCTTGAGCGTAGATAGCCTCCCTCCAGGGTTACTATTGGAGTGCCAACAAATGACGCCTCGAAAAAGGTAATTCCGCTACCATAGTATATTGGATCAAGCAATATATCCATACATGCACAAAGCGCATGATACTCTGCACGATTCATCAAGGCTAACGTTATATATCTCTCATAGGCTGTCGGTGCATTTTTTGACAGCCGCTCCAAGAACATCTTAGTTCTCGCAGCAGAGGCATCTTCAACAAATACAAAACCAACATCAGGGTTCTTTATCGCAATTTCTTCAAGTATATTGTCAAAATCTGGGTGAAGCTTGTGGAAGCTTTGCAAGCAGCCAATCAAAGTTACGGATGGTGGTAAAATAAAATACTCTCTTGGAAGATAAGTATAGTCAAGTGTTTCGCTAATAAAACAGCAAGGTATACCACCCGGCAGCTTGACCAGTTTTTCAGTATAGAGATCATCTGCATCAGGGGGCTCAAGCTTATCACATGAAATATAGTAGTCAATTTCAGAAATTCCTGATGTATGTGGTATTCCCCACCCAGTCAGTTGTATTGGAGCGGCGGCCAATAGTGGAAAGAGGAAGTCATATGAGTTCATTCCAATATCCGTAAAGAATAGAATGTCAAGTTCCAATGAGCAAAGAGTGTTGTTGATTCCTGCTAAGTCTTTGGTTAGTACAATTGAATGATCACTTATGCGGTCAAGGCGATCACGCCAGTCATCCCTTTTCGAATTATAAGTATGAATTAAATACACTTCGAAGAGGCTTCGATCAAGATACTGAATTAATCCTTCGAATGCTAGAGTATTACTGTGTTTGCTAAAGTACTGAGATAAAAATCCTATCTTGACTTTATCGCTTTCAGCGAACCTTCCTTTGGTTGAATAGGGATCTCTTTCCTGTCTAAGTTTCTCGAGAAGGGGTGCGGCCAGCCGCCGCATTAGATTAATATATCGTTCAAGGAGGAATCGATCATTCTTATTGTGGTATGCAAGTGA
Source organism: Cyanobium gracile UHCC 0139 (assembly GCF_034931325.1). Taxonomy (GTDB): domain Bacteria; phylum Cyanobacteriota; class Cyanobacteriia; order PCC-6307; family Cyanobiaceae; genus Cyanobium; species Cyanobium gracile_B. The sequence continues at coordinate 44,387 of NZ_JAYGHX010000005.1, forward strand.
GAAAGTGTGAGGAAGGGAGTCTTGATCTAGGTCTAATACTAATCCATCTTCTTTCTCTGCTAATTCAAGACCTCTCACAAAAGTTTCTCTACAAGTTTCAATTTCTTCAGTACTAGTAGGAATGCCGGGTATTAAGAGAAACCGGTTAAGAAAGAGCGCAGCTGACTTCTGGTCTGACTTATGAGCTTCAGCGTAGTATGATCGCGCTTCACTAACTCTTGATAAGTTAAATAGAATCTGAGCCTTTCGGTGTAGGTTGATTTGGGAGTCTGGTTCTAATTCTAAGGCTTTTGTGAAGTATGTTATTGCATTCTCAAGTTGATTTATTCGCACCATAACAACGCCTAGATTTGTCAATGCTTTGCAGCATTTAGGGTCACAGGCTAGAGCGTCTCCAAAGGTTCGAATTGCGCTGAGATGATCGTCTAGATTTGACTGTATCTCTCCCTTTAAGAGAATGGCCTCCACGTTTGTTGGATTGAGAGAAAGATGCTTCTCGAGGGTTTCGAGAGCTTGCCGATCTTTCTTCATCAACATGTAAGCCTTGGCTAGTCCGATGTTGATCAATCCATCGCTAGGATAATTCAGGGAAAGATCTTCATAGATAGAGGCTGCAGTCTCGACATCGTTCATGGCACGGAGTGCTTCTGCCTGATTGATGACAGCTGGAATATAGCTAGGATCTCGATTTAGTGCTCTCTCTACGAACTTCAGCCCCGACCGAATATGACCCATCTGAAGCAAGCAACCGCCTATATTTGATAATGCCCTAAGGTGATATTTATCTTCATGCAGAAGCTTGACAAGATATGGCACTGCTTCCTTGTAGTGCTTTGAGCCAATAAGTCTGTGTGCTTCAAGGTAAGTGTCTTCTGGAAGCCTTTGGGTACTCATTGAATTGTTAAGCGCAGAGTTGGTGGGAATTCAATGGAGTGTATTAATGGAAATCACTATATGAAGTGGGAGTATTGTGAAATGGATTCGATTGTCGTCCAAAATTGTCAAACAATAAAAAAGCGGAGGAAATCCTCCGCATGAAAACAAATGAAAGCCTTATGAGTAAAGGGCTTGCTTCAGTAAAGAGAGTAAAAGATTAGCCAAAGGCACAACTCATAGCTCCAATGTTCGTGCCACTTCCAGTGACAGTTACGGTTGCCGAAGAGTTGCCAGTTGCCGAGACAGCTGCGAGGCAGCGAACTCCTGATGCCCCGCTAGTAAAGGTTTTAGTGATGGTGCCGTTGCTACCAGTAGCGGAACAAGTGACACCAGTGGCTGAGGGCACTGCCCCGACACCACCTGATGCCAGGTAGGTTGCACACTCTTTGGCGAGGCCGATCGCTTCACCAACTGCAGCACCAGCAGAGGCTGCAGCCCGAGCACCCAAGAAGTTGGGGAGAGCCACGGCGGAGAGAATGCCAACGATCGCCACCACGATCATGAGCTCAATCAGGGTGAAGCCCTGCGCCACCTTCGACTTCTTCTCGCGCAGGCTGCGCATCAGCGCCAGTTTGGTCTTGGGGGAGATGTTCATTGGAAAAGCTGGAGAGCGCTTGACTTAGGCCAGTTTATGCACCGAAAGGGGTCCCGTCCATGCGGACGTCGTTGCGGAGGGCGGAGGAGGGTTGTTGTAACTCCTAAGCTTCGCAAGCCTTGACGGGACTGGGTTCTGCTGGTTGCCCGCTCGGTGCCGCCATGGCGGAGTGGAGAGGCTTTCATTCTCCGTTACGATCGAATTGTCGCAGGATCTTCTCAAGGCCTAATGAATCTCTAATGAAACTGATGGGCTTTTCTCGGTTGCCGGGCCCGTTTCGCCGGCCGTCCGAGGCTTTTTCGATGCGCCGCCGCCTGCTGGGGCTCAGCCTGCTGGCCGTGCTCGGGGGCTACGCCCTCCTGATCGGTGCCACCGCCCTGCTGGCCAGCCAGGAGCGGCGCGACCAGCACCGCGCCACCGCCGCCAGCGTGCGGCAGGTGCTCCTGTCGCGCCGGCCGGTGCCACGCACATTGGATGAGATCAGTGACGCCCTGGCCCGGCTGATCAGCCCCAACTTCCTTGGTTGGGTGGAAACCGACCAGGGCATTCCCTATGGGGCGGCCGACCAGATCCGCCTGTTCACCATTCCCACCGGCGTGCCGCTGACGCGGCTGCCGGCCCATCGCAGCGGACTCGGCCAGGTGTCGGTGCTGCGCTTCGGACAGCTCACCTATCTCACCAGCTCCGAGCAGATCCATCTCGGGTCGGGCACTGTGCGCCTTCGCTTCCTGGAGGACATCACCCACAAGCTGGCCCAGCAGCGGCTGCTGCTCACCGTGCTGATGGTGGCTGCCGGTCTGGCCACCCTGTTCACGGGCCTGCTGCTGCGGCCGGTGCTGGTGCGGGGCCTGGCCCCCCTCCACGACCTCGGCCTGCGCATGCAGGCGATCAGTTCCGACACCCTCGACAGCCAGCGAGTTCTGGTGGCCGCCCAGCCCCGGGAGCTGGCGCCGATCGCGTTGGCCTTCAACGATCTGCTTGACCGGCTCTCGGCCTCCTGGGAGCGCCAGCGGGGTTTCGCCAATGGCGTCAGCCATGAGCTGCGCACCCCCATCAGCCTGATCCGCAACTACGCCGGCCGCCTGCGGCGCCGCTCCCACGGGCTCTCGGAGGAGGAGGCCGCCCAGCTGGTGCTGATCGAGGAGGAGGCGAACCGGATGGGGAAGCTGGTGAGCGATCTGCTCGCCCTCACCCGCATCGATGCCAACCGCACCCTGATGCCCTTCGAGCCGTTCGATGTGGCCCAGGCGATCGAGCGGGTGGCGGAGCGGCTGCGCTCGCGCTGCCATGGCAGGCTGCGGATCTGCCCTGGTGCCACCCAGGGCGCTCGCACCTTCGCGCTCGGGGATGCCGACCGCTTTGAGCAGTGCCTGGGGAACCTGATCGAAAATGCCCAGAAATACGATCTTGGCGGTGGCCCGATTCAGCTGCGGCTCGATGCCAGCCTCGATCGGGTGGTGGTGCACGTGATCGATGCCGGCCCCGGCGTTCCCGACAACGAGAAGACACGGATCTTCGAGCGTTTCGGCCGAGGCCGCCACGTCGGCGCCATCCCCGGCAGCGGTGTGGGCCTGGCGGTGGTCAGGGCACTGATGGAGGCGATGGGGGGGAGCGTGTCGGTGACGGATGGGCCAGAGGGCGGAGCCGATTTCCAGCTGCGCCTCAAGGGCGCGGCTCCCCTTCTCGGAGCATGAAACCCACACCTCGCACTGTCTGGATCAGGGTGGGAAGACCCTCCGGTTCAAGCTTGCGGCGCAGGTAACGGATGTAGACGCCCAGCAGATTTTCATCGCCGAAGTGGTTTTCGCCCCACACCTCGCGCAGGATCGCCTCCCGCTCCACCACCCGTCCGGTGCCGCGCAGCAGGCACAGGAGCAGGTCATATTCGCGGACGGAAAGGGAAATCGCCTGGCCCGCCCGGACCACCTCCCGGGTGGCCGTGTTCACGGTGAGGTCGGCGCAACGCAGCAGATCGGAATCGGCCACGCCTCGCCAGTAGGCGGTGCGCCGCAGCTGGGCACGAATGCGGGCCAGCAGCTCCTCGATGGAAAAGGGTTTGAGGATGTAGTCGTCGGCGCCCGAATCAAGGGCTTCGACACGGTCGCGGATGTCGTCGTGGCAGGTGAGCATCAGCACCGGGGTGATGTCACCGCTGGAACGCAGTCGCCGGCAGATCTCCACGCCGCTGAAATCGGGCAGCGTCCAGTCGAGCAGCACCAGATCGGTGCAGGCGTCCCGCAGGTGCATCAGGGCGCCCTGACCGTCTTCGGCTTCGGTGACGTCGTAGCCCTCGCAGTTGAGTTCTCCGGCCAAGAACGTGCGCATGCGCTGGTCGTCCTCGACGATCAGCAGCCGCGACTGGGAGGTGGCCTCCGCCATCCTCAGCGGGGCGGCCCTTCCTTCAGCATGAAGCCGACGCCGCGCACCGTCTGGATCAGGGTGGGCTGGCCGGCCGGCTCGAGCTTGCGGCGCAGATAGCGGACGTAGACATCAAGTAGGTTATCGTCGCCCAGCCAGTTCTCACCCCAGAGGGCATCCAGGATGGCGCGCCGCTCCTGCACCTGATTGGGGTGGCGCAGGAGATGCATCAGCAGATCGAACTCCTTGGCCGTGAGGTGAATCGACTCACCGCCCCGGGCCACTTCCCGGCTGGCGGGGTTCACCTCCAGATCAGCCATTCGCAGCAGGCCGCCTTCCTGCTCATCGATGCCGCTGCGCCGCAGGCGGGCTCGCACCCGGGCCAGCAGTTCCTCGATCGAGAACGGTTTGACCAGGTAGTCGTCGGCGCCGGAATCGAGCGCCTCCACCCGCTGCTGCACTTCATCGCGGGCGGTGAGCATCAGCACGGGGGTGGAGATGCCCCCTTTGCGCATGCGCCGGCACACCTCGACGCCGCTGAAATCGGGAAGGTTCCAGTCGAGGAGCACCAGATCCCAGGTCTGGCTGCGGATCCGGCCCAGAGCCTGCTGGCCACAGGAGGCTTCTTCACACTCGTAGCCCTCGACCGCCAGCTCGGAGGTGAGGAAACCGCGCATTTCAGGGTCGTCGTCGACGATCAGGAGGCGGGCGCTGGTCATCTGATCGGGAAGGCTGAACGACGCTCGGCCACGATGGAGGTCAGCACTCTGGAGTTGAGTGGCGCATATGGTTCACATTATACCAGCGTGAGAATTCACCTGCAAGCTCACCAGCAACTTGGTAGGAATCCCACTGCATCGCTGCCAGCTTGCCTTCGAAGAGGTGAAAACAGCCCGAGTCCCGCTGTCTTCGGGTCAGCCTTGACGTCCGAGCCACCGAAGGCATAAATTCCGCCGGATTTAATGGCGATCACAGTTATTCGGTTGCCATGCTGATCGGCTGGCCGCCACATCGGCAACCCATAACGTTACTCTTCAGGCGATCCTCATCTGCGCCGGTTAGAGCGCAGATACGCACGAAACGGGCCCAACCGCTTCCATTGTGATACCCAAGCCCACTGGTGATGCCGACATGGATGTCCATCGGATCGGGGAGGCACCCCGGGTCGGACGTCCCACCCTTGCGGAACGCATGGCGCGCTGGGGCCTGGCGATCGTCCTCGTCTACGGGCTGATCGCCTTGGCCACCCCGCTGCTGGTGGATGGGGGCCTTCTGCCCGACCCCAACGCCGGCCTTGAGAACCCCATCTACGCACCTCCCTCCTTGACCCACTGGTGCGGCACCGATCGCCTCGGCCGCGACGTCTGTGTGCGCACGCTCTCCGGCAGCAGCGTCGCCCTGCAGGTGGTGCTGAGCGCCCTGGTGCTGGCCCTCGCCATCGGTGTTCCCCTCGGGATGGTGAGCGGCTATCTGGGCGGCGGGGTCGACCGCCTGCTGGTGCTGGTGATGGACACCCTTTACACCCTGCCGGTGCTGCTGCTCTCCGTTGTGCTCGCCTTCCTGCTGGGCCGGGGCCTGCCCAACGCCGCCGCCGCCCTCTGCGTGGTGTACGTCCCGCAGTACTTCCGGGTCGTGCGCAACCAGTCGGCCCAGGTGAAGGCGGAGCTGTTCATCGAAGCGGCCCGCTCCCTGGGGGCCGGCCCCGCCTGGATCCTGCGCCGCTACCTGTTCCGCAACGTGATCACCTCCGTGCCCGTCCTGCTCACCCTCAATGCCGCCGATGCGGTGCTGGTGCTGGGGGGTCTGGGGTTCCTCGGTCTCGGCTTGCCGGAGACGATCCCGGAGTGGGGCAGCGACCTGCAGCAGGCCCTGACCGCCCTGCCCACCGGCGTCTGGTGGACCGCCCTGTTCCCCGGGCTGGCCATGTTTGTCCTGGTGCTCGGCCTGTCGTTCCTGGGCGAGGGGCTGGAGAACTGGCTGAGTGGCTGGAGAACTGGCTGAGTGGCGTTCCGGCCGGTGAGCGCGGCTGAACGCCCCTGGGCTGGAACCGAACGGCTGGGGTAGCGTTTCGATGAACGGAGGTTCAGTCGATGCCCTGGTGGTTGGATCTGGCCCTGCTGGCCCTGGCTGCCGCCCTCTGGGTGAAGGCGGGGAACACCCCCGACGACGTCTGGTGCATCTTCCAGAAATTCCTGGCCTTCGTGGCGGTGGTGGTGGTGCTGCTCGGCGGCCGCCAGCTGCTGCTCGAGATCCTGGCCCTGGCGCTCACCTTCTGGCTGCCGAGCGCCTCCCGCTTCGATGGCGGCCCCCTCAACAGCGAAGCCGCACGGTCCGGGGCAGCTCCTCGAGGATGGCGCCTTCCGGGCTGAGGGCCGGATAGGGACGGCCTTCCCGGCGGCACCAGGCGGCCACCTCCGGGTAGGCCCACTCGAACAGCAGGCGGGTGTACTGCTCCGCCGGCAGCCCTTCGCCCTGGCTCGGCAGGCAGCCCTTCCCCTGCCGCTGCCGCAGCGCCTCGAACAACAGAATCGCCGTCGCCACCGACACGTTGAGCGATTGCACCATGCCCAGCATCGGAATCACGATCGCCTGGTCGATCGCTGCGGCCGTCGCCTCGCTCAGCCCCCACTTCTCCGCCCCCAGCACGAAGGCCGTGGGCCCGGTGAAGTCACAGTCGCGGTAGTCCACCGCCCGGGCCCCCAGGTGGGTGCCATAGAGCCGGAAGCCACCGGCCCTGAGCTGGGCGATGGCGTCGCTGCTGCTCCCGTGCCGGTGCAGCGCCACCCACTTCTGGCTGCCCAGAGCCGTGCTGTTGAAGGTGGGCGTGCGCCCCGGGAGGCTGACGGAATGGGCTTCGAGCACTCCCACCGCATCGCAGCTGCGCAGGATCGCCGAGAGGTTGTGGGGCTTGTCCACATGCTCCAGCAGCAGCGTCAGATCACCCATGCGGCGATCGAGCACCGCGCGCAGGCGCTCGAAGCGGCGGGGCAGCAGCGGCATCGGCCTGGCAAAACGCCATCATCGGCGTTGCCCTCCCTGTCCCCCGCGCCGCGTCCGCCATGGCCAGCCCGGTTGCCGCCGACTCCGGACGTCCCTTCGACCGTCGCGTCTACGCGATGGTGGCCCACATCCCCCCCGGCCAGCTGGCCACCTACGGCCAGGTCGCCGAGATGATCGGGGCCTGGGGCTGCGCCCGCCAGGTGGGCTGGGCCCTGCGGCGCCTGCCCCTGCCTTCCGCGGTGCCCTGGCACCGGGTGGTGAACGCCCAGGGGCGCATCGCCATGAGCCCCGGCCGTGAGGGCAGCGACTGGATGCAGCGGGAGCTGCTGCTGGCCGAGGGGATCGCCGTGGCCCCCGATGGGAGCCTGCCCCTGGCCCGGCACCGCTGGCACCCGCCCGCCGCGCTCCTGCCGCTGGCAGCGTCCTCCTGTACAAAGGACTGATCCGTCCCGGGAGTCCGCCGATTCACGCCAGCGACGTCGTCCCCGGCCTGGCCTCCCGGCAGCTGGCCTGGCAGGTGCTGCAGGCGGTCGCAGCCGGCGCCTATGCCGACGCCGCCCTGGAGCGGGAGCTGGCCTCCCTGGCCCGCGCCGGCGGTGGCCTTTCGCCCGCCGACCGCGGCCTGGCCACCGAGATCGCCTACGGCGCCATCCGCCAGCGGCTGCTGCTCGATGCCTGGATCGACGCCCTCGGCAAGGTGAGCGCCCAGCGCCAGCCCCCGGCCCTGCGCTGGCTGCTGCACGTGGGGCTCTACCAGCTTCTGTTCAGCGACCGGGTGCCGGCGGCGGCGGCGGTGAGCACCACGGTGGCCCTGGCCAAGCGCGCCGGGCTGGCCAAACTGGCGCCGGTGGTGAACGGCCTGCTGCGCTCCCTGCTGCGGCGCCGCGAGCGGCCGGCCGGCGGCGAACCCTGCCTGGAGCCTTGGGCCGGGTTGGCGCTGCCGGCCGACCCCGCCGCCGCCCTTGCCCTGCGCCGCTCCCTGCCCCCCTGGCTAGCCACCGGGCTGCTCGACTGGCTGCCGCCGGAGCGGGCCGAGGCCTTCGCCCTGGCCTGCAACGCGGTGCCCCCCCTCGACCTTCGGGTCAATGGCCTGCGCACCAGCCGGCAGGCGCTTCTGGAGCGCTTCGCGGCCGCCGGCGTGGCCGCCCGCGCCCTGCCCGGGGCCCCCCACGGCCTCACCCTGCTGGAGCGGGTGGGCGATCCCCGTGAGCTGCCCGGCTACAGCGAGGGGCTCTGGTGCGTGCAGGACCGCAGTGCCCAGGCCATCGCCCCCCTGCTCGACCCCCGGCCCGGCCAGCGGATCCTCGATGCCTGCGCCGCCCCGGGGGGCAAGAGCACCCACCTGGCCGAGCTGATCGGCGACCGGGGCGAGGTGTGGGCGCTGGATCGCTCCGAAGCCCGGCTGCGGCGGCTGGATCGCAACGCCGAACGGCTGGGCCTCACCACGATCCGCTCCCTGGCCGCCGACGCCACCGGCCTCGCGGAGCTGAAACCCCACTGGCAAGGCCATTTCGAGCGGATCCTGCTGGATGCCCCCTGCTCGGGACTCGGTACCCTGGCCCGCCACCCCGACGCCCGCTGGCGGATCAGCCCCGATGCCATCGACGGCCTGGTGACCCTGCAGCGCCAGCTGCTGGAGGCGATGCTGCCGCTGCTGGCCCCCGGCGGCCGGCTCCTGTACGCCACCTGCACGGTGGAGCCACGCGAGAACGGCGATCTGATCGCCTCACTGCTCGCCGCCCGTCCGGACTGGACCCTGCTGGAGGAGCGTCAGTGGTGGCCCACCCCCGCCACGGCGGAAAGCGGCGGCGGCGACGGCTTCTACGCCGCCCTGCTGCGGGGGCCCGGGGTGTCACCGGACGACTGAGCCGCTCACGGCGCCGGTGGCGGCGGGGCGGCGACGGGGGGTGGCGGAGGCAGGGGGGCGGCGGGTTCCGGCGGCGGCGGCGGGGGTATGGCCGCGTCGCGGGAGCGGGGTGCGGCGACGGGATTGTTGGGGGGTGCGGTCTGGGTCGGCTCGTTCGGGGACGGCGGCTGCTCGGTGGAAGGTTCCCGGTCGGGGGGGGAGGTGCGGCTGGGCTCCTGAACCGGCGGCTGCCAGCGCGGGGTCTCGCCGCCGCCGCTGTCCTGGGGCCGGGCATCGCGCTCGGCGTTCTTCCTGGCCGGCCCCGGCTTGAAGCTGCCGGTGAGCGTTGGCTTGGGCGGAAATGCCTTCACCGGCACCCCCTTGGTGACCGGTTCCATGAAGCTCCGCCAGGCGTAAGTGGCCAGCACGCTTGTGGTGCCCGTCTCCCGGTTGTTGTCGTACCCCAGCCAGACGCCGGTGGTGAGCTGGGGGATGGAGCCGATGAACCAGAGATCCCGCCCCCCTTCGGAGGTGCCGGTCTTGCCCGCCACCGGCCGGTCGGCCAGGGCGGCGCCGCCGCCGGTGCCGCCTCGCACCACCTGCTGCAGCATCCAGACCATCGCGTCGGCGATGTCGCTGCTGACGGCCCGGGTGCCGCGGGGGCCGTTGGCCCGACGCGACCAGAGCAGTTCCCCCTCCGGCCCGTAGATCTCCTCAAAGGGCAGCGGCTGGATGTACACACCGCGGTTCACCAGCGCCGCATAGGCCGCCGTCATGTCCAGCACCGTCTGGTCGTTGGAGCCGATCGCCATCGACAGGTAGCGCCCCAGCTCTCGATGCAGGCCGAGGCTCTTGGCGGTGGCGATCACCGGGTCGTAGCCGAGCTTCTGCAGGAGCGCCACCGCCACGATGTTGAGGGAGTTCTGCAGCGCCGTGGCCAGACTCACCCGGCCCATGTAGCGGTTGCCGAAATTCCTCGGGCAGTACTTGCCGAAGCAGCGGGCGGAGTCCACCACCGTGTCCTCCGGCTTCATGCCCTGCTTCAGGGCCGTGAGATACACGATCAGCTTGAAGGTGGAGCCCGGGGAGCGCAGCGCCTGGGAGGCCCGGTTGAACTGGGTCTTCTCCCAGTCCTTGCCCCCCACCATCGCCCGCACCAGGCCCGTGCCGGGCTCCATGGCCACCAGGGCCCCCTCCATGCTGCCGGTGGCGTAGGAGTCGATCGTCTTCTGGGCCTGCGCCTGCCAGGCCGCGTTCAGACCGCTGCGGATCGTGAGTCCGCCCACTTCCAGCTGCTCCTTGCTGAGCACCTTGGGCAGTTCCTGCTCCAGCCAGCTGGTGTACCAGGGCGCCGGGTTGTAGAAGAACTTCGGCTCCGCCGGCTTCAGCGCCAGGGGGGCGGCCTCGGCCCGCTGCAGCTGCCCATCGTCGATGAAGCCCGCCTCCCGCATGCGCTGCAGGACGATCGATCGCCGTCGCAGCGCCACCTCCGGATTCACCAGGGGCGAATACACCGAAGGGGCCGGCGGCAGGCCGGCGATCAGGGCGGCCTCCGGCAGGGTGAGCTGGTCGGGACGCTTGGAGAAGTAGATCCAGGCGGCATCGGAGACGCCGTAGGCGCTGGAGCCGAGGTACACGTAGTTGAGGTACTGCTCAAGGATCTGCGCCTTGCTCAGCTGACGCTCGATCTTTCCGGCCAGGGCGGCTTCCTTGAGCTTCCGCATGATGGTGCGGTCCTGGCTCAGGAACACCGTGCGGGCCAGCTGCTGGGTGATCGTGCTGGCGCCCTCCTCCACGGCCCCCTGCTGGAGGTTGCGCAGCAGGGCGCGGCTGATGCCGAACAGATCGATGCCGTCGTGCTGGTAGAAGCGCCGGTCCTCGGCGGCCACGAAGGCCCGCTGGATCAGCAGCGGCATCTTGCCGGCGGGCAGTTTCTCACGGGTGGCCGGGCCCTTCTTGAGCACCACCTGGCCATCGGAGGAGAGGATCGTGATCGTCCCCGGGCGGTTGAAACTGGTGATGCGGCCCGCATCGGGCAGCATGCCGTCGAGGCTGCGCACCAGGGTCGTCTGTCCCAGGGCCACCAGTCCGCCGGCGGCGGCGGCCGCCAGGGCCGGCACGAGCAGGCGCCACCCGGAGGAGCGCGACGGACGCGACGGTCGGCTGGGCGGAGGCTCACCGGGTTGCCGCGGCCCGGTGGTGGCCGTGGACAGGCCCACCCTGGTCATGGCAGCGGTGCCGTCAGCGCAGCGATAGGGGTCAGGTCACTGTGGCCGATCGCCAGGGCGGTGACAAGCATCCCCAGCACGAGGAAGGGCTGGGCGCTGGCCTGATACTTCACATCGAAAGCGACGGGATCACGCAGCAGCCAGATGTCCTGGAAGGTGATCTGGGGAATGATCAGCAGCACGAGCAGAACGGCGGCGAAGTGCTGGCCGATGGCGATCAGCACCGCCACCATCGCCAGCTGGAAGAGGTCGATCATTCCGGCGCTGATCCAGCTGGCCCTTTGGACGCCGAACACCACCGGCAGGGATTGCAGCCCCAGGGCCCGGTCCCCTTCGACGCTCTTGAAGTCGTTGACGACGGCGATGCCGAGCCCCGCCAGGCTGTAGGCCAGGGTGAGCAGGGCCGTGGCCCAGGTGAGCTGGCCGAACAGGGCCTGGCCGGCCCACCAGGGCAGGGCGATGTAGCTGGCGCCGAGGGCGTAGTTGCCGAGCCAGCCGTTCTGCTTCAGCTTCAGCGGTGGCGCCGAATAGATGTAGCTCACGAAGGAGCCGCCCAGGGCCAGCAGCAGCAGCACCGGGGTGCTGTGGCCGGCCCAGACATCGAGGCCCCAGGCCACCGCCAGCCCGGCCAGCAGCAGCACCACGATCTGGAGGCGCACCTGGCCCAGAGGGATGGCCCCGGACGGGATCGGCCGGTAGGGCTCGTTGATCGCGTCGATCTCGCGGTCGTAGTAGTCGTTGATCGTCTGGGTGTAGCCGGCCAGCAGCGGCCCGCTCATCAGCATGCAGGCCACGGACGCCCCCACCTCCGGCAGGGTCCAGTGAAAATGGCCTGAGGCCGCCGCCCCACAGATCACCCCCCAGATCAGGGGGATCCAGGTGACGGGCTTCATCAGCTGCAGCCGGATCTTCCAGATGTTGGAGGTGCCGGCGGCGCCCTTCATCCCGAGCAGCTGTCGGGCGCCTCCGGAGACGCCTGGGGAGCCGGCGCTGGTTTCGGGGCTCTGGCTCATGGGTGGGCCGTCTCAGGCAGGGGTGATCTCGTCGTCAAAGAACCAGGTGGTGGTGCCGCCGCTCAGCTCCACCACCACTCCGATGCCGGTGCCGTCGGTGACACGGAAATCCTTCACCGTACCGGTGGCATCCGCCTTGAGGGCAGCCACCAGACCGGCCGGGATCCGATCGCGCACGCGGGTGACCCGCACCTTCGAACCGATGGTGATGCCAGCCTGGGCCATGTCCGGCGCGATTAGAAAGTCGCGCAACCCTAACAGCGAACCCGTGGTAGCCAAGCGGATCATCCCCTGTCTCGACGTGGCCGACGGCAGGGTGGTGAAGGGGGTGAATTTCGTCGGGCTGCGGGACGCCGGCGACCCGGTGGAACTGGCCTGTCGCTACAGCGCCTCCGGGGCCGACGAATTGGTCTTCCTCGACATCGCCGCCAGCCACCAGGGCCGCGCCACCCTCGTCGACATGGTGCGCCGCACCGCCGAGGCGGTGACGATCCCCTTCACGGTGGGCGGCGGCATCGTCAGCGTCGAGGGCATCACCGAGCTGCTGCGGGCCGGCGCCGACAAGGTGAGCCTCAATTCCTCGGCGGTCCGCAGCCCCGAGCTGGTGACGGCCGGCGCCGATCGCTTCGGCTGTCAGTGCATCGTGGTGGCCATCGACGCCCGCCGTCGCCCCTCCGGCGGCGAGGAATCCCCCGGCTGGGATGTGTTCGTCAAGGGGGGGCGGGAGAACACCGGCCTCGACGCGGTGGCCTGGGCCCGTCGGGTGGTGGCGCTCGGGGCCGGGGAGATCCTGCTCACCTCCATGGACGGTGACGGCACCCAGGCGGGATACGATCTCGCCCTGACCCGGGCGGTGGTCGAGGCGGTGGAGGTGCCGGTGATCGCCTCCGGAGGCGCCGGCTGCATCGACCACATCGCCGACGCCCTCGAGGTCGCCGGGGCCTCGGCTGCCCTGCTGGCCTCCCTGCTCCATGACGGGGTGCTCACCGTCGAGGAGATCAAGACCGACCTGCTGCAGCGGGGCCTTCCGGTGCGGCCCCTGCTGACGGCCCTGGCGACGGGCTGAACCTCCCGGGGCCGCGGCGATCGCACCGCCTCCTTCACTCCCCGTAACATTGAGAAACGTCCGTGGCTTCTGGTGCATCGGTGAACGCCTTCCTGCTGCTGCCGACGCCCCTGGTGACCGTGATCGCGCTGGTGGTGGTGCTTGTGGTGATCGCGCTGGTGGCCTGGGCGCTCCAGCTGATGCAGGCCGCCAACGACCGGCGTGAGTTCTCCCTGATGCTCGCCGGCTGCATGGTCTGTTCCGCTGCGGTGGGCCTGGCCACGGTGATGGTGCTCACCTTCACCAGCCCGGTGCGGCTCGAGGCCCGCGGTCTGGTGGCCCCCGAGACTGGACCGTCCGGCGTCAGCCTGGATGCGATCGTGCTGCCCTGGGACGACTCCCTGACGCTGCAGGGCGAGGGCTGACATCCGGTTGATGCTGGCGCAGGTTCACAACCAGGCCGCAAGTTCGCCCCGGACCCGCTCCATGACTTCCTTCCAGTTTCCTTTGGTCTGCTGGCGAAACAGCCGCATGTTGGGATACCAGGGAGTCGTCTCGCCATTGACTCCCCAGCGCCAGTCAGGTGAGTGGTGCAGGAGTAGCCAGGTGGGGTGCCCCAGCCCCCCTGCGAGGTGGGCCAGGGCGGAGTCCGTTGTAATCACGAGATCACAGGCTTGAACCATCGCGGCGGTGGCAACGAAATCCCAGGTGGCACTGATTTCTTCCTGGCAGGACACGAACCTCTCAAGGAAGGAACATGTACTGAGCTGTTCGGAGCCATGGCCCTTCTGAAGCGAGAGCAGGCGGACTCCGCAGTGATCTCCGAGTGGTGAAAGGTCTTCCAGCGGCAGGGAACGGCCCTGAAGTCCTGATGCCTCCGTGAATGGGTTCCCCTGCCAGTGGATACCCACGATGGGTTGACCTTCCCCTGCGAGCTTGTCCTTCCAGCGGCTTGTTAGCGCAGCAGGCACATGGAGATAGGTTGATGGGCCGGAGAGTCGGTCGACGGTCAGATCCAGAAAGCGCAGCGCAGACATCAGAGGAAGCCACTGGCCACGGGTAAGCGTTTCAGCCTCAGTGGGTGAATAAATTCTCTCTGCCACGGCGGAATACCGTGCCAGCTCCACCAAAGACTCAGGAACACAGAGAGAGACCGAACCAACCTCGCGACCAATCCTGCGGCAGAAACGCATGAATTGGATCACATCGCCTAGACCCTGTTCCCCAACCAACAGCAACTCGATTCCCGGCCCGGAGCTGCCGTCCCAACGGGGAAGCTGGGGCTCTCGGAGTTGCCCAAGGGCTTCAGGGGTCATGAACCGCCATTCGAAATGATCCCAGGCTCTCGTGTAATCCCCTGCTTTGAGCAGAGCGTGGGCGAGGTTCAGATGGGCATCGGGATTACCTGGCTCAGCCTGGACGGCAGCGGCAAAGGCATTGATCCCTGAATCGAGGTCTCCCTGCTCAACAAAGACACGACCCAGGCTGATGTGCGTCTTCGCGAGCGTGGGGTCGTGGACGAGGGAAATCGTAAAGGCACGGATGGCCTCATCAAAATCCTCACACTCTTTCCATGCGGTGCCCAGGTTGAACCAGGTGGTCGCATCGTCGCTCCTGATCGCCAGGGACTGCCGGTAGTGAACGATCGCCGTGTCGCGGTCCCCTGTCTCCTGATAGGCCACCCCAAGGTTCGAAAGCAGATGGGGATCATTAGGCTCCTGCGCGAGTGCCTGGATGTACCAATCGATGGCCTCCAATGGTTGGCCCTGGGCGTGGAGTGCCTGGGCCAGGCTGGTCAGAAGATGGGATGACCTTGGCCCCGCGTCCAGAGCCCTGCGCAGCAGATCGATGGCCTCTGGCCAATCACCCTCATCCAGAAGGATGGAACCGAGATTCGCGAGGGCCTCCGGATGACCGGGATCCAGCCGGATGGCCTCCCGCAAGGATTGAATAGCCTCCTTACGACAGCCAGCAGCGGCGAGGGCCACGCCAAGACGGGCATGGGCCGCTGTAAATCCCTGGCGTAGCGCCAGTGCCTGCTTCTGGGCGCCTATCGCAGCCTCGATGCGGCCTTCCATCCGGTGGACGATCCCCAGGCAGGACAGGGCTTCGGCATTGTCTGGCTGAAGGGCAATGGCCCTGCTGAGCAAGAGACAAGCTTCTTCAAGCCGCCCCGTCCTGCCGCAGATGACGCCGAGCTTTTGGCAGGCGACCGGGCCGCAGGCGTGGTTGTCGATCAGCTCGCGATAAATCGCCTCCGCTGGCTCCAGTTGGCCCAGCCGCTCCAGTGTTGAAGCGCGCTCAAGTGCACTCTCGACTGCGAGAGGTTGATCACAGGCACCGTGTTCCATGCCGAATGATGACCTGCGAGCTACCATCAATCTTAGATGTTTCGGCAAGCTGATCTGACAATCACCCAAATAGAATTCGAAACGAAGTCTTCCAGGTGAGAACGGATAGTCGAGCAAGCCCTTCACCCTCCACTGATTTCCTTACCGTCGGCATGGGCTGGCGCGTTCTTCCGGAACGCCACACCTGGCCAGTTGAAGGCCAGGGTGATGGGCTGAGCATCCATACTCCTTTCACCAGCCGCCGCCCCGATTTGGCCACCGTTGATCCCCGGCAGATCAGCGATCTGTTCGACACCATCGCTCCCCGCTACGACCAGCTGAACGATCTGCTCAGCCTGGGGCTGCACCGTCTCTGGAAGCGGCAGGCCCTGCTCTGGCTGCGCCCCAGCCCCGGCCAGCGCCTGCTCGATCTTTGCTGCGGCACCGGCGACCTGGCCCTGCTGCTGGCCTCCCGCGTCCGTCCGGGCGGGTTGGTGCTGGGCCTGGATGCGGCTGCTGCCCCGCTGGCCATCGCCCAGCGCCGGGCGGAGCGCCAGCCCTGGCTTCCCCTGCAGTGGCAGCAGGGCGATGCCCTGGCCACCGGCCTGGCCGACGGCTGGGCGGATGGGGCGGTGATGGCCTACGGGCTGCGCAACCTGGCCGATCCCGCCGCCGGCCTGGCGGAGCTGCGGCGCCTGCTGCGGGCGGGTGCTCGGGCGGTGGTGCTGGATTTCAACCGGCCCGATTCGGCCTCGGCCCCGGCGACCTTCCAGCGCTTCTACCTGCGCCGCCTGGTGGTGCCGGCCGCCCGCGCCGTGGGCCTGCCCGATCAGTACGCCTGGCTGGAGGAGAGCCTGGCCCGCTTCCCCACCGGCCCGGTGCAGGAGGAGCTGGCCTGCGCCGCCGGTTTCGCCGCGGCCCGCCACCGCCCCCTGGCCGGCGGATTGATGGGCCTGCTGGAGCTGCAGGCCTGAGGCGATCTGGCAGCATCAAGCCGACTTCCCTGCCGTCCTGGCCCGTACCCGACCGGCCCGCCATGCTCTTCCAGGACATCATCGCCAGCCTCAACCGGTTCTGGGCCGACCAGGGTTGCCTGATCCTGCAGCCCTACGACACGGAGAAGGGCGCCGGCACCATGAGCCCCCACACCGTGCTGCGGGCGATCGGCCCGGAGCCCTGGGCGGTGGCCTACCCCGAGCCCTGCCGGCGTCCCACCGATGGCCGCTACGGCGACAACCCCAACCGGGCCCAGCACTATTTCCAGTACCAGGTGCTGATCAAGCCCTCCCCGGATGCCATCCAGGAGACCTACCTGGCCTCCCTCGAAACCCTCGGCATCCACGCCGCCGACCACGACATCCGCTTCGTGGAGGACAACTGGGAATCCCCCACCCTTGGGGCCTGGGGCGTGGGCTGGGAGGTGTGGCTCGACGGCATGGAGGTGACCCAGTTCACCTATTTCCAGCAGTGCGGCGGCCTCGACTGCCGGCCGGTGTCGATCGAGATCACCTACGGCCTGGAACGGCTGGCGATGTACCTCCAGGACGTGGAGAGCATCTGGGACCTGCGCTGGAACGGCGAGCGCACCTACGGCGACATCTGGCTGCCCTTCGAGAAGGGGCAGTGCACCTACAACTTCGAGGCCTCCAACCCCGAACGCCTGCTGCAGCTCTTCGCCCTGCATGAGGCCGAGGCCGCCGATCTGGTGGCGGCCGGCCTGCCGGCCCCGGCCCTCGACCACGTGCTCAAGTGCAGCCACACCTTCAACCTGCTGGAGGCCCGCGGCGTGATCTCGGTGACCGAGCGCACCGCCACCATCGGCCGCATCCGCCATCTGGCGCGGCAGGTGGCCGAGGCCTGGCTGGAGGAGCGCCGCGCCCTGGGCTTTCCCCTGCTGGACGCGCCGCCGGCGTGAAGCGCACCCTGCTGGTGGCGGTGCTGGTGGTCGGCGCCTTCCAGGCCGGCCGCCTCACCGAGCGGGCCATCTGGCCCTGCCGGCTGCGGCCCCTGGCCGCCCTGGTCGCCCCGCTGCTGGGTCAGGAACTGCCCAGCCCCCAGCTCTGTGATCTGATGCTCAAGCTGCCGAGTTTCTGAGGCTCAGGGCGCCGTCGGCGTGGGTTCGGTGACTGGTGTGGTGGCCACCGCCGTGCCCCTGGGCGCGCCGCCGAAGAAGACCTTCACACCGATTTCGATGCCGTTCAGGTTGGAGACGAAACCGTTGGACTGGGCCTCGCCGTTGTTCCACTTCAGGCCCATGTACCGCCAGGAGATGTTCAGGTCGGTGTTGTCGCCGATGGCGTAGCCCAGGCCCACCTGGGCGTTGCCGCTGAGGTCCTGCTGGCCGGCCAGGCCGAAGCCGCCGATGTCGCCGCGGGCGAAGGCCCGCAGGCGCGGCGAGAGAAACACGCTGGCCTGTGTGCCCACCAGGGGCTGCACCCAGGTGCGCTGCAAGCTGCGGGTGGGCTCCAGCAGAGTGCGTCCGAAGGGGCCATCGAGGGCGGCCGCCAGGCTCAGGCGGCCGTCGATGAGCCGCACCCCGGCATAGGGGATCACGGAGTAGGAGCCGGGCTTGCCGATGGCCGATTCCCGCTCGCCGAACCGGTAGCGCAGGGCCAGGTCGTAGATGCCCAGCGTCTGGCCCACGTCGGCCGTGGTCGTGAACAGGTTGCGCTGACCCACCAGCCGGCTGGCCTGGTCCCCCAGATTGATATACCAGAGGTCGCCCTGGAGTCCCACGCGGCCCTTCTCGATGCTGCCCCGGGCGGAGGCGGCGAAGCGCAGCACGCTGAGGATCTCCCCCAGGTCCTGGTCCACCTCCGCCTCCTGGCCCCGGATGGTGACCGAGCCGGTGGAACGCAGCGGCGCGAAGCCATAGAGCTCGACGGTTCCGCTCCAGAGGGGGGCTTCAGGGGCCGTCTCCGCCTGGGGGGTCTCCGGCGCGCCCGCGAGCGCCGGGGCCGGAAGCGCCAGGGCCAGGCACGCCAGCAGCTGCGCCGGACAGGGCGTACGCGTGTTCATGGGCAGGGGAGGGGAGTTCAGGACGCTCAGGCCCGGAGGCTGGTCCGGGGATGTTCGCCGAACAGGCTGCGGTAATCGCGGGCGAAGTGCCCCGCGTTCATGAATCCCCACTGAGCGGCCAACTGGGAGATCGTCGTGGTCCGAGGATCGGCCGCCAGCAGGGCCTGCCGCATGCCGTGCAGGCGACGGATCTTGAGGTAGGCCATCGGGCCCATCCCCAGGTGCTCCCGGAACCCCTGCAGCAGGCTGCGGCGACCGGCCGCCACCTGGCGGCAGAGCCCGTCGAGGCTGATCGGTTCGTGGGGATGGTCCGCCATCCAGGCCTGGGCCGCCTTCACCAGCTCGATCCGGGCCGGCGGCCGGGCCAGCCGCTCGCCGTGGCCGGTGCGGTGCACCAGGGCCTCCACCAGCAGCGGCACCAGATCCTCGCCCAGCCGGCGGCGGATGGCCGGATCCGCCATCAGGGCCGGCGAGCGCTCGGCCAGGCGGAAGATCCGCCGCAGGCAAGCCCTCACCCCCTCGAAGCGCAGGGGATCGATCGCCTCCCAGTTAGCCCCCTCCAGTGGCTCCTCCAGTCCGGGGCCGCCCAGCTCCAGGGCCCACTGCAGGAACGTCTCCCGATCCAGGCTCAGCACCGCCAGGCTGCTGCGCTCGGGAGTGGTGAGGTGGATCTCCCCGTCAGTGGCCAGGCCGAAGAACGCCGTGGCCGGCAGCTCCAGACCGTGGGAGCGCATCACGGGCCGGCCGGGGTGCTCCTCCAGGTCGAGGGCGATCAGCTGGCGGCCGCCGGGTTTGGGCCCACCCGCATGCAGCGGGCGATCGAAACGCAGGCGCACCACCTGGAGTGCTCCGAGGTCGAGCGGCAGTATCTCGGCGCCCAGGCGACCGCCCGCCAGCTGGGTCAATTCCACCGGCAGCAGGCTGCCGATCGCCCCCTCCAGGCGCACGATGTCGGCGACGCTGCGGGTCAGGGGGGAGCGGGAACCGCACTTTCTGAGTGTTCGGATCGCTCCGCTCTGTGCATCCTTTGGGGAAGCGTCCTCCCGATCCGTGGCGAGCGTCACGTGATGACTGGGGACCTCTGCCTTCTTCCTAACCCACTCCTTCACCCGCCGGGTGTTCTCCGCCATGCCCAACGGCCAGCCCAACATCCTCATCCTCTGGGGCGATGACATCGGCCAGAGCAACCTCAGCTGCTACAGCGACGGCCTGATGGGGTACCGGACCCCCAACATCGACCGGGTCGCCAACGAGGGTGGCCGCTTCATCCACTACTACGCCGAGCAGAGCTGCACCGCCGGCCGGGCGGCCTTCATCTCCGGCCAGAGCGTCTTCCGCACCGGCCTCAGCAAGGTGGGCCTGCCGGGCGCCGAACTGGGCTACCGCGCCGAGGATCCCACCATCGCCGAACTGCTGCAGCCGCTGGGCTACCGCACTGGCCAGTTCGGCAAGAACCACTTCGGCGACCGCGACGAGCACCTGCCGACGATGCACGGCTTCGACGAGTTCTTCGGCAATCTGTACCACCTCAACGCCGAGGAGGAGCCGGAGCTGCGCGATTATCCCAAGCCGGAAGACTTCCCCGATTTCCAGAAGAACTTCGGCCCCCGTGGTGTTTTGCACTGCTGGGCCAATGGCGACGGCACCCAGCGCATTGAGAACACCGGCCCGCTCACCAAGAAGCGGATGGAGAACTGCGATGAGGAGTTCATGGCTGAAGCCAAGCGCTTCATCCGTGATGCCGTGGCCTCCGGTGAGCCGTTTTTCGTGTGGTTCAACACCACCCACATGCACTTCCGCACCCACGCCCGACCCCAGGACATCGGTCAGTCAGGGCGCTGGCAGTCGGAGTACCACGACGTGATGATCTATCACGACAACTGCATCGGCGAGATGCTCAACCTCCTCGATGAGCTGGGCGTCACCGACGACACGATCGTGATGTACAGCACCGACAACGGGCCGCACATGAACAGCTGGCCTGATGCCGGCATGACCCCCTTCCGCAACGAGAAGAACTCCAACTGGGAAGGGGCCTACCGGGTGCCGGCCCTGGTGCGCTGGCCCGGCAAGATCGCCCCTGGCAGCCTGTTCACCGGCATCGTCAGCCACCTCGACTGGCTGCCCACCCTGCTGGCCGCCGCCGGTGAGCCCGAGGTCAAGGAGAAGCTCAAGGCCGGCCATCAGGTGGGATCCAAAACCTTCAAGATCCATCTCGACGGTTACAACATGCTCGACTACTGGACGGGCAAGTCCGACAAAAGCCCCAGGATCGAGTTCTTCTACTTCTCCGACGACGGCGATCTCACCGGCCTGCGCTATGACAACTTCAAGTTTGTGTTCATGGAACAGCGCGCCGCTGGCACCCTTCAGGTCTGGGCGGAACCCTTCATCGTGCTGCGTCTGCCCAAGATCTTCAACCTGCTCACCGATCCCTACGAGCGGGCCGACGTCACCTCCAACACCTACTGGGACTGGATGCTCGACCATGCCTTTGCGCTGGTGCCGGCCCAGACGATCGTGGGGAGATTCCTGGCCACCTTCCAGGAGTATCCACCCCGTCAGAAGGCGGCCAGCTTCTCGCTCGAGGAGGTGATGGAGAAGATGACCGCCGCGGCGAGCGGCGGCGGTTGAGGCACGAATCGCTCAGCGGAGCCGCCATGGCCAAGGATCGTTCACTGGCCCCGCCTCTCCGGCCGGGGCGCCCGCCGGCCCCGAACATGGCCTGGATCCCTGGCGGAACCTTCACCATGGGCTCCGACCATCACTACCCGGAGGAGGCTCCGGCCCACCGGGTGGCGGTGGCGGGGTTCTGGATCGACCGCGCCCCGGTCACCAACGCCCAGTTCCAGAAGTTCGTGAAAGCCACGGACCACATCACCCTGGCGGAACGGCCGGCCGATCCGGCCGACTATCCGGGAGCCCTGCCGGAGCTGCTGGCTCCGGCCTCGATCGTGTTCGTGCCGCCGCCGGGGCCGGTGGCGACCGGCGATCCCTACCGCTGGTGGCAGTACCGGCCGGGAGCCTGCTGGCGCCATCCGGAGGGACCGGGCAGTTCCATCCGGATGCGGGAGCACCACCCCGTGGTGCACGTGGCCCACGCTGACGCGGCGGCCTATGCCGTCTGGGCCGGCAAGCAACTGCCCAGCGAGCCCGAGTGGGAGCGGGCCGCCCGCGGCGGCAGGGAGGAGGGTGAGTTCGCCTGGGGGGACGAACTGCACCCCGGCGGCCGGCCCATGGCCAACACCTTCCAGGGGGATTTCCCGCACCACAACAGCCTCCTCGACGGCTGGGCGCGCACCTCACCGGTGGGGGCCTTCCCGCCGAACGACTATGGCCTGCTCGACATGATCGGCAACGTCTGGGAGTGGACCGACGACTGGTACGCGGACCATGCCACCGGGACCGACAACCCCGACGGGTGTTGCCGGGAGGCCAGCATCGATGCGGGCTCCCAGCACGGGCACCAGCCGCGCAAGGTGGTGAAGGGCGGCTCCTTTCTCTGCGCCCCCAGCTACTGCCGCCGCTACCGCCCCGCCGCCCGGATGGCCCAGGGGATCGACACCTCCACCTGCCACATGGGCTTTCGTTGCATCGTGCGGCCGGCCCTTGCGGAGCTGGGGGGGCGATGAGCGGACCCCTCCTCACGGCGATCGGCGGCATCGCTTCGCTGGAGCATCTCCTGACCGGCCTGGCGGGTGGGCTGCGCCTGGTGCTGGAGCTTCTCTCGGTGCTGTGCGTGGCAGTGGGGCTGCTCGCCATCCTGCGGCTGGCTCTGCCGTCCCCCTGGCGTCGCCGTCATCGGCCCGCCACCGGCCTCCGGCTGACCTTCGCCAGCTGGCTGTCGATGGCCCTGGAATTCCAGCTCGGTGCCGACATCGTCTCCACCACCACGGCGCCGAGCGGCGCGAACCTGATCCAGCTGGCGGCCGTCGCCGTGATCCGAACCTTCCTCAACCTGTTCCTGGCCCGAGAGATCGAGGCGGAGCAGCGGCTGGAGGGGGAGCGTCAGAACCTCACCCCAACCGCGTGACCCCCGCCCATGAACCTCACCAACGAACTGGCCAAGGAACGCAACCGGGCAGCGGCGGAACGCACCCTGATGGCCTGGATCCGCACCTGCCTCTCGCTGATCAGCTTCGGCTTCGGCCTCGAGAAGATCATCGGCGCGATCGAGCGCTCCCGCCTGGGGAGCAGCACCCAGGTCGACCTCAGCGTGCGCCTGCTGTCGATGGGCTTCGTCCTCACGGGCATCGTCGCGCTGGCCGCCGCGACGCTGCAGCACAGCCGCGACCTGAAGCGCATCCGCCGCGATGACTTCGTCTACAGCGGCGGGGAGCGCTCGATCGGGGTGCTCACCGCCCTTGCGCTGATGGTGATCGGTGCCGTCGCGTTCCTCGTGCTGATGCAGGGAGCCTTCCGCAGCGCAGCTTCCTGACCCCCTGCCTCCGGCCCCCCTTCCTTCCCGTCATGCCCCCGATCGCCACGCCCCTGGTCAGCGCCACCCTGTTCACGATCATGTTCGCTCTGGGGCTGGGCCTGCCCGGCGACCGGTTCGACCTGTTGCGCCACCGCCCCGCCCTGCTGCGGCGGGTGCTGCTGGGCAGCTGCGTGCTCGTGCCGCTGGTGGCCCTGCTGCTGCTGCGTCTGCCGATCGCCGCCCAGTGGAGTGTTCCGGCGCGCTTCGCCATCGCCCTGATGGCGGTCTGCCCCAGCGCTCCGCTCACCCTGCGCAAGGCTGGCAAGGCCCACGGCAGCCGCCAGCTGGCGGCGCACCTCCAGGTCGCGGCCGCCCTGACGGCGATCGTCTCGATCCCGCTGATGGCCGAGCTGTTCACCGCGGTCTTCGGGGTTCGGGGCTGGGAGATCTCCCCCGGCCAGGTGGCCCTGCAGGTGGGCAAGGTGCAGATTCTGCCGCTGGCCTGCGGCCTGCTGCTGCGCCGCTGGCGGCCGGACTGGGCCGGACGCTGGGAGGGTTTCTTCGACCGCTTGGCCAATCTGCTGCTGCTGCTGCTGATCCTGGCGGTCCTGCTGAAGGCGCTTCCCCTCCTCCTCCCCTTCGCGGCCGCCAACCTGCCGGCGATCGGAGGGATGGCGCTGATGGTGCTCGCCTCGCTGGCGATCGGCTGGCTCACCGCCGGCGGCGATCCGGTCGAGCGCACCACGGTCTGCCTGGTCACCTCGTTGCGCAATCCGGGCCTGGCGCTGCTCTTCGCCACCACCCATGCCCCCGCCATGGCGGGACTGAAGCTGGCGATCCTGCTCTATCTGCTGATCACCGTGATCCTCCAGATCCCCTTGCTGCTCTGGCGCCAGCAGGTGGCTGCGCCGGTCTGAGCCGGCGACCCTCTGCGGCCAGGATGAAACATCAGGGCCTGGATGAAGGATTCAGGCCTAGCTTCCCACGCTTCAGCTCTCCTCGGAGCAGTTCGCTGAGGTGTGCGCTGCGAACCCGGAGGTGGTGCTGGAACTCGATGCCGATGGGACCCTCATCGAGATGACCCCCACCGGCGGCCGTACGGGAGCGCGCAACACCGCTTTGGTCTTCCAGCTGCACGCCTGGGCCCGTTCTTCTGGCGATTGGCTGGAGCCCTGGCAGACCCTGAGCGAGGCCGAACGGGAGGGCTTTCCGCCGCTGTGCCCTGAACTGGTGGTGGAGCTGGCCAGCCCGTCGGATGCCCCGGAGGCCTTGCGGCGGAAGCTGGCCTCCTACCTCGCCAACGGCGCCCGGCTGGGCTGGCTGCTGCTGCCCCAGGCCCGTTGCGTGGAGGTCTGGGAGGCTGGCCCGGGCGAGCCCCGGGCACTCGGCGATCCGGGGGGCCTGGAGGCGGGCCCGCACTTCCCGGGACTGGTGATCGATCTGCAGCGGATCTGGGAGGTCTGAATCCTGCAGATGTTCGCCCCCTGAACCGTGGGCCTCACCTGGGTGCCCAGCGTTCAAGTCCTTCCTCTGGCGAGGCTGACCACGATCCTGTTCGCCCTGCTGGGCCCCTTCGATCTGGCGGTGAACATCGACGTGCTGATCGGCCGCTCCATCCAGCTGGAGCAGCGCGAGCCCTGAGGCTCAGGTCGTCTTCGGGACCGTGCTGCGGTTGCCGTTGCGGATGGCGTGATAGCCGGGGGAGAGAATCTCCACATCGGCGGCGGCGAACTGATCCTGCAGGGCCGCCAGCAGCTCCGAGAGGGTCTGGCGGTAGGTGGACGGATCGCGCACGAAGGCCGTGAGTTCGTAGCTGATGTGGAAGTCGTTGAGGGAGGTCTGCAGCACGAACGGCTCGATCTCATCGGTGATCCCCGCCACGCTGACGGCCGCCGCCAGCATCAGCGCGTGCACCTGCCGCCAGGGCACGTCGTAGCCGATGGTGATCGTGGTGGCCAGCGCCACCGGTTGCCTGATCTCCCGCCGGGAGAAGCTGAAGTTCACCACCGAGGCGCCGATCACGCTGGCATTGGGAATGCTCACCAGTTCGTTGCGGGGCGTCTGGAGGCGGGTCACCAGCAGGGCCCGGTCCTGCACCACCCCCACCACGCCGTTGATCTCCACCCGGTCGCCCTCCCGGAAGGCCCGGGTGTAGATGAGCATCAGTCCGCTGATGATGTTGCTGGCCACGGCGCTCGAGCCCAGGGCCGCCAGGGCGCCGATGAACAGCCCGGCCCCCTGGAACACCTTGCTGTCGGAGCCGGGAATGTAGGGGAAGGCCGCCGCCAGACCCGCCATGCTGAGCAGGATCGCCACCAGTCGCGCCGTGGGCAGGGCCCATTCCTGGTAGAAGCCCGGGATGCGCACCCGTCCCCGGTCGACGGTCTGGAACCAGCTGTTGCTGGCCCGGATCACCAGGATCGTGATCGCCAGGATCACCGCGATCGAGAGCAGGTTCGGAATCGCCTGCACCACCCCGCCCAGGAAGGACAGCAGCAGGTCCCGGATCTGGCCCCGCAGCCCTTCGGCGATGCCCTGGGTGGGCGGGAACAGACCCAGCAGCAGGGGAATCAGCAGGTAGCTGATCAGCAGGATCAGGCTCCAGTGGACCAGCTGCCGCAGGCGCTGCATCCCATCGCGCACCTGGTCGGGCTCGACGAAGCCGCTGAGTCCCAGCCGGCTCAGCCGTTGCAGGACGAAGCGCTGACGCTGGGCGATCTGCTGACGGATCCGTTCGTTGAGGATCCCCTGGCCCCGAAGCCAGAGGATGTAGATCCCCAGCACCAGGGCCGCCAGGGCCGTTCCCTGCATCCAGGCGCTGAAGGTGTGGGTGCCTCGGTAGGAGGTGATCGCCCGCCGCAGCCCATCCCGGTAGCGCAACGCCAGCTGCTGCCGCGTCACCCCGAAGCAGGCTGCTGCCCGATCGCCCACGGCCATCTCCGCCGTGAAGCGGCCGTCCGGCTCCCGGAACCCGACGAGGGAGAAGGGGGGCTCCTCCTTCACCACGAGCTGATTCGGATCGAAGCTGCGATCCTGCGCCAGTACGAGCAGCCGGGCGTTGCCGCGCCGCACGTAATCGTCCACCTGCTGGGCCGCCGGTGCCCGGCGGATCTCCAGATACCGGCGTCCATCAAGGCCGATGAAGGCGGGCTTGACCGCGCATCCCTGCCTGGATTCCGCCGGGGTGGCGTCCTCGACGGACAGGGCAGGACGGGCTGGATCCAGGCCCAGGCCAAGCCCGAGGGCGAGCAGGAGCGCCAACAGGCCGATCCGCCGTGCGAGCGGCCATGGTCGCCACTGGATCCTGTGCCGCTGCATCACCGATCCTCTGGATCTGCCCATTGGATTGTCCCTTGGCGCCAGCCCGGGTGTCGATGGCTGTGGGGCCACGGCCGCCGGCGGGAACCCTGGAGCATGCCCCGCTCTCCCCTGCTGCCGCTGCTGCTGCTGCTCGTGGTGCTGGTGCAGGCCCAGCTGCGGCCGCTCCAGCCCGGTCCGGCCGATCCGCTGCGGCTGCTCGCCGGCGGGGATGGGCCGCAGCCGGTGATCCTGCACGGACGCCTGCTGGCTGACCCGGCGGCCGCCGGGGCCCCAGCGGCCGGGGAGGCGAGGCAGGCGACGGCTCCGGGTCCCTGCCGGGTGCTGCTGCAGACGGCCGGGGGCCGCAGCGAACTGGGCTTCCCTGCCTGTCCGGCCCTGCGCGAGGGCTGGGAGGTGCGGGTGAGCGGGCTGCTGCGGCGTCCCCGGCCGGCCCCCCACCCGCTGCTGGCCGGACCGGCCGAGCGCCTGGCCCGCCAGGGTGCCTGGACCCGCCTGGCGGTGGAACGGCTGGAGGTGCTGCGCCGGCCCCCCACCCCGATCGCCGATCTGCGCCGCAGCATCGCTGAGCGCTTCGTGGCCGCGGCCGGCCCGGAGCGGGGCGGCCTGCTGGCGGCCCTGGTGCTGGGCAGCGCCGTGGTGCCCCTGCCCGCCGAGCTGCGCGCCGACTTCCGCGTCGCCGGCCTCTCCCACGCCCTGGCCGCCTCGGGGTTCCACCTCACGGTCCTGCTGGGGGCGGTGCTGGCCATCGGTCGGGGCCTCGGCCGCTGGGCGCGACTGGGCCTGGGGGCCGGGGCCATGGCCCTTTTCCTGCTGCTGGCCGGCCCCCAGCCCTCGGTGGTGCGGGCGGTGCTGATGGGGGCCATCGCCCTGGTGCTGCTGGAGAGCGGCCGCCGTGGCCGGCCCCTGGGGATCCTGGGCCTCAGCCTGGCGGGGATGCTGCTGCTGCGTCCGGCCTGGCTGCACGATGTGGGCTTCCAGCTGAGCGCCGCCGCCACCGCCGGCCTGGTGCTGACGGCCCGGCCCCTGGAGCAGGCCCTGGCCCGGCGGCTGCCCGGTGGCCCCCCCGGGCCGGCGGGCTGGTGGCGGAGCTGGCTGGCCCCGGCCCTGGCGGTGCCGGTGGCGGCCAGCCTCTGGACCCTGCCCCTGCAGCTGCTCCACTTCGGGGTGGTGCCCCTGTACGCCGTGCCGGCCAACCTGCTGGCCGCCCCCCTGCTGACGCCGCTCACCCTTGGGGCGATGGCCCTCGCGGCCGTGGCCGTGCTGGTGCCGTCCCTGCTGGCACACCTGCTGGTCCCCCTCGGCTGGCTGGCCCAGCTGCTGTTGCAGCTCGCCCATGGGGTTGCTGGCCTGCCCATGGCGCAATGGCAGAGCGGCCGGCCCCTGCCGCTGCTGGTGCTCCTGTTCAGCCTGGCCCTGCTGGCTCTGGTGCTGCCGGGGACGGGCCGGCGCCTTCAAGGCCTGGCGGCGGGCCTGGGCATCGGGGTGCTGGCGGCCCATCTGGTGCTCCTGGGCGGCGACCAGTTGCTGCTGGTTCACCAGGGGGAGGGCGGTCCCCCCCGCGACCTGCTGCTGGCCCGGCACCGGGGCCGCGCCGCGCTGGTCAGCACCCGTGCCGATGGGTTCAGCTGCCGCCAGGCGGGCCAGCTGGCCCAGGCCCTGGGCGTGGCCCGCTTCGACTGGACCCTGTTGCTGGATCCCGTGGCCGCTGACGACCCCGCCTGTTGGAGCCTCCAGGCCGGCCGGGTGCTCGCCTACGGCGGTGGGGCGGCTCCCCTGGCCGCCGGCCAGCGGCTGGCGAGCCGGGGGCTGGCGGTGGAGGCCCTGGCCATGGACAGCCACGCCCTGCGCCTGCAGCTGGGCCGCCACCGCTGGCTGCTGCTGCCCGACCGCCAGGCGCAGACCACCTGGCGGCTGGGTCGTCCGGCCGCCGCTGAGGGGGTGTGGCTGGGGGTCCGGCCCCGGCCCGCCGAGCAGCGGGCCCTGCTGGCGCACGGGCCGCCGCAGGTGTGGCTCAGTGGGTCCCTGCCGGCCGGCGCCCCCCTGCCGCGGGGCTGGCGGGCCAGTGGGGCCAGCGGTGCGCTGACCGCTCCGTAAAGTGAACCGATCCCCGGAGACAGGGTCGAGTCGCTGCGGCGGCGCGCCATGGATGCAGGGGTGTGGAGAGGTGGCTGAGTGGTCGAAAGCGAACGACTCGAAATCGTTTGAAGGGCAACCTTCCGTGGGTTCGAATCCCACCCTCTCCGTTTTGTCAGGCCTGGCCTCCGCGCCGTCAGGCCTGGCCTGCGCGCGTCAGGAATGGAACAGCAGCACCAGGCCGGATTTCACCTGGTGAAACTCCCTCTCTTCCCGGCTCAGATCCAGTCCCACCTGCAGACCCTCCTTGAGGGCCACATCGAAGGGAGGCGCCGGAGGCGGTTTGCCGTCACACCAGAGGGCCGCAATCCCCACGGAGGTGGCATGCCAGCGGAAGCAGGCGGTTGTCCCGATGGAAGGCTCCTGCAGGGCGTCTTCGAGAAGCTCGCGGATCGCCATCGTGTCCCGGCTCTCGCCATCCCAGTCGTCGCCTTAGCTTCGGCAGAGACCTCGGCCAGGGCAATCGGCTGAGAGTTTTCGTGATACTGGCTCCTACGGTGCCTGCCATGGAGGCCTTTCCCAGCCCAGTCGCCCTGGTGCACGAGTGGTTCACCCCCCGTTCGGTGGGCGGGGCCGAGCAGGTGGTGGAGGAGCTCGACCGGCTCCTGGCCGGCCGGGGCACCCTCCCGGCCCTGTTCGCCCTGGTGGATGGCGAGAGCTCCAGGCCCGGCAGTTGGCTGGCCGGCCGCCAGGTCCGTACCAGCTTCATTCAGCGGCTCCCCTGGGGGGTGAGCCATGTGCAGCAGTACCTGCCGCTGCTGCCGCTGGCGATCGAGCAGCTCGACCTCTCCGGCCATCCCCTGGTGATCAGCAGCAGCCACCTGGTGGCCAAGGGGGTGCTCACGGGTCCGGACCAGCTGCATGTCAGCTATGTGCACACCCCGGCCCGCTACGCCTGGGATCAGATGCACACCTACCTGGAGCGCTCGGCCCTGGCCCGCGGGCCCCTGGGCCCCCTGGTGCGGTTGCAGCTGCACCAGCTGCGCCAGTGGGACGTGGTCAGCAGCGCCCGGGTGGATGCCCTGGTGGCCAACTCCCGCTTCACCGCCCGCCGCATCCGCAGTTTCTGGCGCCGTCGCGCCCACGTGCTGCCGCCCCCGGTGGCGGTGGAGCGCTTCCGCTGGGATCAGCCCCGGGACGACGTCTATGTGAGCCTCTGCCGGCTGGTGCCCAACAAGCGGGTGGATGTGGTGGTGGAGGCCTTCAAGCGCACCGGCCTGCCCCTGGTGGTGCTGGGCGACGGTCCTGAGCGGCGGCGGCTGGAGGCGATGGCGGGCCCGGCCACCCGCTTCCTCGGTCGCCTGCCGGATCAGGAGACCGCCGCCTGGCTGGAGCGGGCCCGGGCCTATGTGTACGCCGGCCTGGAGGATTTCGGCATCGCGCCGGTGGAGGCCATGGCCGCCGGTGCCCCGGTGATCGCTTTCGGGCAGGGCGGGGTGCTCGACAGCGTGCGCTGCCTCAGCGACGGCGAAGCCGCCCCCACCGGTCTGCTGTTCCCGGAGCAGACCGCCGCCAGCCTGGCGGCGGCCCTAGAGCACTTCGAGGCGGGCCGGCTGTGGCGATCCCTGCCGGCGGAGGGGCAACGGTGCCGGGCCGAACGCTTCGCGCCCCCGCTCTTCCGGCGCCGCATGGACACCCTGCTCGACCAGCTCTGGCAGCAGCACCGACGCCGCCTCCGCCGTCCTGTGCCTCTGGTCTGAGTGGCCCTCCGCCATGGAGTTCGGCACGCGCTGATCCTTAACTTCTTCTAACGAACCCGTCCCCCATGCTCTCTTCCATCGGGACCCCCTACGCCTCTCGGCAGCTTGTGACGGCTCAGGCGCAGGTGCTCACCGCGGAAGAACTGATCGCCTTCCAGTCCAAGCGCGACCGCGTCATCAAGCGCGGCGGCGACATCCTTTTTTCTCTCGCCGTGCTCACCCTCGGGTCGCCGGTGCTGCTCACCCTGGCCTTGCTGGTGAAGGTCACCTCCCGCGGGCCGGTGTTCTACGTGCAGCAACGGGTGGGCCGCGATTACCGCAGCTTCGGTTGCATCAAGTTCCGCACCATGCGGCGGGACGCCGATCGGCTGCTCTCCAAGCTGCTGGCCGAATCTCCGGACCTGGATGAGGAGTTCCGCAATGATTTCAAGCTGAAGAACGACCCCCGCATCACCCGTCTGGGCAAGTTCCTGCGCCGCTCCAGCCTCGATGAACTGCCCCAGTTCCTCAATGTGCTCCGCGGTGAGATGAGCGTGGTGGGCCCCCGTCCGATCGTGAAGAGCGAACTTGAGCGCTACGGCAGCCGCATGGATGAAGTGCTGGCGGTGCGTCCCGGCCTGACGGGCCTGTGGCAGGTGTCCGGCCGCAACAACCTCAGCTACCCCGAGCGGGTCCGGCTGGATGTCCGTTACGCCCGCCGCCGCACCCTGCTGATGGATCTGCGCATCATCGTGCGCACGATCGGCGTCATGCTCGACCCCCGCGACCGCGGCGCCTACTGAGCTCTGGGGCCTGCCCCGTCGCCTCAGCGAGGTGCCCATGCGCCATCGAACAGGGCCAGGGCCGGCAGGGCCACCAGCAGCCAGAGCAGTTGCAGCCGGTCGCCCAGGGCCAGGATCCGCTCCACCCCGGCGCGGTCGGGGGGGCGGCCATCAGCGGCCAGGGTGGGCTTGAGGCGCACCCCATCGGCGTAGACGTTGGCCCCGCCCAGCCGTACGCCGGCAGCATGGGCGAAGGCCGCTTCTGATACGCCGGCATTGGGGGAGGGGTCGGGGGCCCCGTCCCGCAGGGCCGCCCGCAGCCAGGGGACCGTCTGCCGGGGTCGGCCCGCGGCCAGGGGCAGGCTGAGGGCCACCAGCCGGGTGGGCAGCCAGGTGAGCAGGTCGTCGAGGCGGGCGCCGGCGGTGCCCAGCCAGCGCAGCCGCCCATGGCGATAGCCCAGCATCGAATCGAGGGTGCTGGCGGCCTTGAAGCCCCAGGCCAGGGCGAGGGGGCCCGGCAGTGGCAAGGACGGCAGGGGCGGCCCCAGCTGCAGCAGCGCCGCCCCGGCCAGCATCCAGAACAGCGGCGCGAACAGGCCATCGACGGCGTTTTCGGCGGCGGTTTCGGCGGCGGCCCGCAGGATCTCCGCCTCCGGCAGGTGGCTCACCTGGCGGCCCACGATCCGGGCGAGGCGCGCCCGGGCCAGGGGCAGGTCGGGCAGCGCCACCAGCACGGCCCGCACGGCCCGCCCCAGGCTGCCGCCCGCCAGGGCGCTGGCCAGGCCCAGCACCAGCAGCGGCACCCCCACTGCAGGAAGCCGGCGGGCGAGGATCTCCAGGCCCCAGCCCGCCAGGCCGCTGGCGCCCACCACCAGCAGGGTGAGCAGCAGTCCCCCCCGTCGCAATCGCCGGGGGACGTCGCCGGCCCAGGCCTCCACGGCCCGGCGCAGGCCGGTGATGGCCCAGCCCATCGCCTGCACGGGATGCGGCGACCACAGGGGGTCGCCCACCAACCGGTCGAGCCCGCAGGCGAGCAGCACAAGCAGGGCCGGGCTCAATGCCGGTGTCGCTGCAGCAGGGGCAGCAGCACACCCGCCCCAAGGAAGGCCGCCAGCTGGATCGGCAGGCTGGCCCCCAGGCCGATCAGCTGGGCGACCAGCCCCATCCCCAGACTGCCGGCCAGGCCCCCCAGGGCCGAGGAACGCTCCAGGACGATCCAGTTCTGCTGCAGGTCGCCGGCCGGATCGACGCCGAGGGCCAGGCGCGCATCGGCCACGGCGGCCAGCAGGCCGAAGGGCACGAACAGCAGCACGGCCCCCCAGCCGCCGACGAACTGGGTCGCCACCAGCACGGCAGCCATCAGCAGGTAGGGCAGGCGCGGCGGCAGCCGCAGGCCCCAGGCTTCGGCGCCGGTGCGGCCCAGGCCGTAGGCCGTCAGCAGCAGGCCGAAATCGAAGCAGCTGCCCGCTGCCTGCTGGCGCACCCACAGGGGCAGCAGGGCGAACAGGCCGCCGAGCAGCAGCCCCTGCAGCACCCCGCCCGCTTCCAGGCGCCAGGGGGCCGGCTCCACCGCAGTGGAGGCCGCCGCTGCCGCCGCCCTCGCATCGCCCTCGCGGCGCTCCGCCCGGAAACCGCCGCCCTGTAGGGCGGCGACGAGCGGTGCCAGGGGCAGCAGCAGCACCAGGGCGCCGCCGAACTGGAGCAGGGCCTTGCCGATGGGAAACAGCAGCGCCGTGAGCAGGTTGCCCGCCAGGCGGCCCGCTTCGGCGCCGGCCCGCAGCTCGCCGATCGGCACCCCACCGCGGCCATGGAGTAGGCGCTGCAGCGGTTCCTGGCCCAGGCGCAGGCCCACGGCCAGCAGGGCGATGGCCAGCAGGGGGGCCAGCACGGAGCGGCCCAGCAGGCCCGCCGCCACGGCCAGCAGCAGCAGCAGGCTGAGCACCTGGAACAGGGAGCCGAGCCGGATCCGCTGGGGCAGGGGCAGCAGCAGCGGCAGGGTGGCCAGGGCCGGCAGCACCCCGTTCACCAGCGGCGACGGGGTGAGGCCGCTGAGCAGCCAGGCGGTGGCGCCGATGGCCAGGGTGCCGCTGGCCTGGCTGCTGCTCCAGGCGAGGGTCAGCAGGCGCCGGCGCATCGGCAGGGGATCAGGCGGCCTTGAGCCAGCTGAACATGGAGCGCAGCCCCTTGCCCACCTGCTCGATCGGATGGGCGGCATCGCGCTCGCGGGCCTTGGCCATCTCGGGCTTGCCCGCGTCGCACTCGGCCACGAAGTTGCGGGCGAAGGTGCCGTCCTGGATGTCGGCCAGGATGCGCCGCATCTCCGCCTTGGTGTCGGCGGTGATCAGCCGGGGCCCGCTGACGTAGTCGCCGTACTCGGCGGTGTTGGAGATCGAGTCGCGCATGGCGGTGAGGCCGCCCTTGACCATCAGGTCGACGATCAGCTTCACCTCATGCAGGCACTCGAAGTAGGCCAGCTCGGGCTGGTAGCCCGCTTCC
The DNA here is from genome assembly GCF_034931325.1 of Cyanobium gracile UHCC 0139. Taxonomy (GTDB): domain Bacteria; phylum Cyanobacteriota; class Cyanobacteriia; order PCC-6307; family Cyanobiaceae; genus Cyanobium; species Cyanobium gracile_B. The sequence goes on from NZ_JAYGHX010000005.1 coordinate 77,587, forward strand.
ACCAGGGTCTCGAAACCGGCCTTCACCAGTTCGCTCAGACCGCCGCAGAGCACGGCCTGCTCACCGAACAGGTCGGTTTCGGTCTCCTCCTTGAAGTTGGTTTCGAGGATGCCGGCGCGGGTGCCGCCGATCCCCTTGGCGTAGGCCATTGCCAGGGCGCGGGCGTTGCCGGAGGCGTCCTGCTGGATGGCGAACAGGGCGGGCACGCCCTGGCCGTTCTGAAACTCCCAGCGCACGGTGTGACCGGGCCCCTTGGGGGCGATCATCACGACGTCCACGTCGGCGGGGGGCTGGATCAGCCCGAAGCGGATGTTGAAGCCGTGGGCGAAGCTCAGCACCTTGCCCGCGCTGAGGTGGGGGGCGATCTCGGTGGCGTAGACGGCCTTCTGGGCCTCATCCGGCAGCAGCACCATGATCCAGTCGGCCTTGGCGCAGGCGTCGGCCACGCTCAGCACCTCGAGGCCATCGGCGCGGGCCTTGGCGGCGGAGCGGCTGCCGTCGTAGAGGCCCACCACCACGTTGACACCGCTGTCCTTGAGGTTCAGGGCGTGGGCATGGCCCTGGGAGCCGTAGCCGATGATGGCCACCGTCTTGCCGTTCAGCAGGCTGAGGTCGGCGTCGGAGTCGTAGAAGAGCTGGGCCATTCCGGGCGGCGGGCAGGGCAAACGCAGACTTTAGGTGTGCGTCCGCACGGGCCTCAGCCGCCGGAGGCCTCCGAGGGGTGGGCGATCACCCGGTCGATCAGGCCGTACTCCTTGGCTTCGGCGGCGCTGAGGAAGTAGTCGCGGTCGGTGTCCTTGGTGACCTTCTCCAGGGACTGGCCGCACATCCCGGCCAGGGACTGGTTGAGCATGTCCTTGATGCGCAGGATCTCCCGCGCCTCGATCTCGATGTCGCTGGCCTGGCGCTGGCTGGTGCCGCCCAGGGGCTGGTGGATCATGATCCGGCTGTGGGGCAGCGCCAGCCGCTTGCCCTTGGTGCCGGCCGCCAGCAGGAAGGCGCCCATGGAGGCCGCCAGGCCGACGCAGATCGTCACCACGTCGGACTTGACGTACTGCATGGTGTCGTAGATCGCCAGGCCGGCGGTCACCGAGCCGCCGGGCGAGTTGATGTACAGGTAGATCGGCTTGGAGCTGTCATCGGAGTCGAGGTACAGCATCTGGGCCACCAGGCTGTTGGCGATCCCGTCGGTGACCTCCTGGCCCAGGAACAGGATGCGCTCCACCCCGAGGCGGGTGTAGATGTCGACCCAGCGCTCGTACTGGCTGCCGGGGAGACGGTAGGGAACGCTGGGGGTGCCGATGGGCATGGCGGGAAGGCTCCCGTTCGGAGCCGGAGAGAGGAGGTGGTGGACAGGGGCGGCCTGGGGGCCGGGTGGGGGTGAGGGGCGGTGCCCTCCGGTGGGCTCAGCCCAGCGGGTGCGTCACGCCACCGGGGTGGCCGTCGGCAGCTCCTTGCGGCTGGTCAGCACCCGGTCGATCAGGCCGTAGGCCTTGGCCTCCTCGGCGGTCAGGTAGGTCATCCGGTCGGAGTCGCGGGAGAGCGCGTCGATGCTCTTGCCCGTGTTCTCCGAGAGGATCTCCAGCATGCTGTGCTTGTTGTGCAGCACTTCCTTCGCCCGGATCTGGATGTCGCTGGCCTGGCCGCGGGCGCCCGAGCGGGGCTGGTGCAGCACGATCGAGGCGTGGGGCAGGGCGGCCCGCTGGCCCTTGGTGCCGGCCGAGAGGATCATGGCGGCGGTGCCCATGGCCTGGCCGATGCAGATCGTGTGCACCGGCGGCTTGACATAGCGCAGGGTGTCGCAGATGGCGAAGGCTTCGGTCTCGAAGCCGATCGCATCGCCGGAGTACCAGCTGGTGCCGGTGGAGTTGATATAGAAGAAGATCGGCTTCTCCGGGTTGTCGAACTCCAGGTAGAGCAGCTGGGCGATGATCAGCTCGGTGACGTCGATGCCCATCTGACGCTTGGCGTCGTCGTCGGAGAAGAGGGGCAGCCCCAGATACACGATCCGCTCCTTGAGCAGCAGGGACGGCAGATCCGGCGGCGGTGTGCGCATCACCGCGGAATCGCCGTAATAGGGGGCCGACACCGTCATCCGCGCTCACCAGCAGTCGTGAGGCAGGAGCCTAGCCGGGGCCAGGAGGCTGGTGCTCCTGCAAGGCGACGGGTTTCCCGCCCTGCTTGTCGGGACCCCGGCCGTTGCCCCGTTCGCCGGGCCGTTCCGGGCTGCGGTCGCAGCGGGCGAACACCATGCGGCCGGTGGGGGTCTGCAGGGCTCCGGTGACGGTGACGGGCAGCCGTTCGCCGATGCGGCGCCGGGCATCCTCCACCACCACCATGGTGCCGTCCTCCAGGTAGCCGACGCCCTGGTCGGCCTCCTTGCCCTCGCGCACGATCTTGAGCTGCAGGCCATCCCCCGGCTGCACCTCGGGGCGCAGGGCGATGACCAGTTCGCTGAGGTTGAGCACCCGCAGCTCCTGCACCTGGGCCACCTGGGCCAGGTTGAAGTCAGCGGTGAGCAGGGTGCCGCCGGTGTCGGCGGTGAGCTTGAGCAGCTTGTCGTCGGCGCCGTTGCCGCTGTAGCGGGTGCTGTTGACCACCAGCCGGCGGCCGTAGTTCTCCCGCAGTTCGGTGAGCAGCTTCAGGCCACGCCGTCCCTTGGCGCGCTTCTCGCCGTTGGAGGAGTCGGCCAGGGCCTGGAGTTCATCGATCACGGCCTGGGCGACGATCACCTGGCCCTCCAGGAGCCCGGAGGCCAGCAGACCGCGGATGCGGCCGTCGATGATGACGCTGGTGTCGAGGATCTTGGCGCTGGCGGGCAGCAGCACCCCATCGGCCACCAGCAGGGCCTCGGTGCTGGCCGGGTTGAACAGGCGCAGCAGGGTGCGGCCGTGCACCTCCGCCAGGTTGTAGCCCAGCACCCCGAAGAAGACGTTGCTGAGCACCGCCGCCAGCGGCTTGACCAGCACCACCTCCCAGGGCAGGGGCAGCAGCAGGATCGGCGCCAGCAGCAGGTTGGCCACCAGCAGGCCCAGGATCAGTCCCACCGCCCGGCTGATCAGCAGGTCGGTGGGCATGCTGCGCACCTGGGCCATCAGGCGCCGCCGCAGCTGCTGGAAGAAGATGCCGGCGATCAGCCCGAAGAAGGCGCCGAAGCCCCCCATCACGGAGCGCAGACCTTCCTGGTTGGTCACCTCCAGCAGCAGCTGTTCCGGCAGCAGGTCAACCCCGAGCCAGCCGGTGGCTGCCCCTGAGATCAGGAACAGCAGCAAGATGAGGGTGTCCACCATGCTTCGAAGTCCCGACGCCTCGGCCGCCCGGCAGGTATGGAAAGAAGCTTGGCTGATCTTCCGCCGTTTGGGTCCCAGGGATTACCGCCCGTGATGGATCCCCGATCCGCCTACGTCCACATTCCCTTCTGCCACAGGCGCTGCTTCTACTGCGATTTCCCGGTGGTGCCCCTGGGGGATCGGGCCGACGGGGCCTCCTCCGGCTCGATCGCCGCCTACCTGCCCCTGCTGCACCAGGAGATCGCCACCGCCCCGTCCGGTCCGCCCCTGGCGACCGTCTACCTCGGTGGCGGCACCCCCTCGATGCTGACCGGCGCCCAGGTGGCCGACATCCTGCAGGCCCTGGAGGGCCGCTACGGACTGGCCCCGGGGGCGGAGCTGAGCCTGGAGCTGGATCCGGCCAGTTTCGATCAGGCCCGGCTGGCCGACTACCTGGCCGCGGGCATCAACCGGGTCAGCCTGGGCGGCCAGAGCTTCGACGACCGGGTGCTGGCGGACCTGGGCCGGCGCCACCGGGGGGCGGACCTTCGGGAGGCGGCCGGCTGGCTGCGCCGGGCCCGGCGCCGGGGGGAGCTGGCCAGCTGGAGCCTGGATCTGATCCAGGGGTTGCCCCGGCAGGGCCTGGCCCACTGGGACGGCCAGCTGGCCGAGGCCATCGCCCTGGAGCCCCCCCACCTGTCGGTGTACGACCTGAGCATCGAGTCCGGAACGGTCTTTGAGCGGCGCCTGGCCCTGGGGCAGCTCGCCCTGCCGCCGGAGGATCTGGCCGCCGACCTGATGGACCTGACCTGGGGCCGGCTCACCGCCGCCGGCTACGGCCACTACGAGGTGTCCAACTTCGCCCTGCCCGGCCACGCGTCACGCCACAACCGCGTCTACTGGAGCGGTGCCGGCTGGTGGGGGTTCGGCATGGGGGCCACCGGCGCCCCCCGCGGCCGCCGGCGGGCCCACCCCCGCACCCGGGCCGGCTATGCGGAGATGCTGGCGTCAACCGCGGCGCTGGGCGGGGAGGCCGAGGGCGTGGCGGAGGAGGACGGCATGCCCTTCGACGAGCGGCTGATGGTGGGGCTGCGCTGCCGGGAGGGGGTGAATCTGGAGCGCCTCGCCCGCCAGGAGCGCCTGGCCCCCTCGCTCCTCGACGGGCTGCGCCAACGGCTCGGGGACTATGAGCGCCGCGGCCTGCTGCGCGTCGAGGGGCCCCGCTGGCGGCTGGCGGATCCGGAGGGGCTGGCCCTCAGCAATGGGGTGCTGCGGGAGATGCTGGCCTGGTGGCAGGAGCTGGAACGGCCTTCGCCCCAGCCGTACCGGGCCCCTGCTCCCTGACCCAGCGGCCCAGGACGTCCACCGCCAGGGACCGGCCCTGCAGCAGCGGCGGGCTGAAGGGGGGCTGGCGGGCCGTGAGCCCCAGCAGGTCGGCCGTCACCCGCACCTGGCCGTCGCAGCCGTCACCGGCGCCGATGCCGATCACCGGTACCGCCAGGCTGGCGCTCAGCTCCGTGGCCAGCTCCGCCGGCACATGCTCGAGCACCAGGGCGAAACAGCCGGTCTCCTGCAGGGCCAGGGCCCGCCGCCGCAGCCGCTCCTGGCTGACCGGATCGCCGGCCTGGCGGCGGTAGCCCAGCTGATGCACCGACTGGGGGGTCAGCCCCAGGTGGCCCATCACCGGAATGCCGCTGCGCACCATCCGGTCGATCACGGCTAGGGTCTCGGGTTCGGCACCCTCCAGCTTGACCGCCACGGCGGGGGTCTCCTTCAGCACCCGGCCCGCCGCCGCGACGGCGGCATCGGCGCCGCACTGGTAGCTGAGGAAGGGGAGGTCGCAGATCAGCAGTGGCGGATCCTGGGGCGCCGCCGCCGCCAGGCCCCGGCCGGCGGCCCGGCAGTGGTGGAGCATCTCCTCCAGGGTCACCGGCAGGGTGGTGGCGTGGCCCAGCACCACCATGGCCAGGGAGTCGCCCACCAGTACCGCATCCACCCCGGCGCCGGCCACCACGGCGGCGGAGAGGGCGTCCCAGGCGGTGAGCACGGTGATCGGCAGGCCCGCCTGCTTGCGCCGTGTCAGATCAGCGGGTCGCAGGGGCACGGCACGGGGGGTCGCAGGGGGCATTGCTAGCATCGACCCGACTCGGACCCACGCGGCTCTGACGCCCAAATCTGGTCAGGACCGGAAGGGAGCAGCCACACGGGATGCTCAGGGCAGGCGTGGACTCCGGGTCACCCTCTTCCAACCGGGAGTCAGTCGACCCGGTTCTGGCGGTTGATCAGGAACGGCGGGATCATGGCCCCCCGCTCCTCGGGCGTGTGGGTGAGGGTGTCGGCGAAGCTGGCGGCGGGGCGCTCCGGCCGGTAGTGGCCGCCGCTCTGGAAGCCGGTGGCGATCACCGTGACGTGGATCTCCCCCTCCAGGGATTCGTCCACCACGGCGCCCACGATGATGTTGGCGTCGGGATCGACCACGTCGTAGATCACCTCCGAGGCGGTGGTCATGTCCTCCAGGGTCATGTCCTTGCCGCCGCTGATGTTGATGACGCAGCCGTTGGCCCCGTCGATGCGGGCCGACTCCAGCAGGGGGCTGCTCATGGCGGCCTGGGCCGCCTCGATGGCCCGTGAGCGGCCGGAGCCCACGCCGATGCCCAGCAGGGCGGTGCCGGCGTCGGCCATCACCGAGCGGATGTCGGCGAAGTCGACGTTCACCAGGCCGGGCCTGGTGATGATGTCGGTGATGCCCTTGACGCCCATCCGCAGCACGTCGTCGGCGGCGCGGAAGGCCTCCTGCAGCGGCGCCCCGGCGATGGCGTCCCGCAGGCGGTCGTTGGGAATGATGATCAGCGTGTCGACATGCTCGGCCAGGCGGGCGATGCCTTCCTCCGCCTGCCGCAGCCGCTTGCGGCCCTCGAAGCCGAAGGGTTTGGTGACGATGCCCACGGTGAGAGCGCCGCATTCCTTGGCCACCTCGGCCACGATCGGCGCCGCGCCGGTGCCGGTGCCGCCGCCCATGCCGGCGGCGATGAAGACGAGGTCGGCGCCTTCCAGGGACTGCTGCAGGTCGGCCCGGGATTCCTCGGCCGCCTTCTGGCCGATCACCGGGTTGCCGCCGGCCCCCAGGCCCCGGGTGAGCTTCTGGCCCAGCTGGATGCGCTGGCCCGCGGCCGACTGCAGCAGGGCCTGGGCGTCGGTGTTGAGCACCCGGTAGCCCACCCCGTTGAGGTCGGTGGCGATCATCCGGTTGACCGCGTTGCTGCCGCCTCCCCCCACGCCGATCACCTCGATCCGGGCCGACTGGCTCGGGACGATCCCGTTGCTGCTGGGCGAGATCTGGCTCATCGCGTGGGGCTCCTGCGGGGACGAAAGATCGACGTGGTATGGGCGGTCCTGATCGCGCGACATCGCGGGAGGGGGAGTGTGGCCGTTGATCTGCGGCTGCATTATGTCGGTGGCCAGCTCAGCCAGAGTTGCCGATAGATCACATTGGACCGAATCTCAGCAGGGCGCAACGGCCTGTGAGGATTGTCTGGCTGGGTGCCGCGCGCCCCCAGCCCACACAACAGCCCTCACTGGGTGCCGGCGGGAGCGGGGCGGGGCGATCCGGTGGCGGGCCCGGGGCGAGGGGGCGGCGAGGGCCGGGCCGCTGAACCGCTGCCCCCCCTGTTGCCCAGGCTCAGTTCCGGCTGCTCCGGATCGGTCAGATCGATCAGCTGGGGCGGGGCCCCCTTCATGGTGGCCGGCAGGGTGCGGCTGAGGTGGGCCACCACCTCCAGCCGTCGGGGCAGCCGGGCGTCCGGGGGGCCCAGGCGCACCCGGCCCAGCTGGCTGGTGCTGAGCCAGAGGCTGCCGTCCGGCTCGAAGCGGATCTCCCGCAGGCCCGGTCCCAGCACCTCACGCTCCTTCAGCACCTGGGCCAGGGCCGACCGGTGGCGGGCGTTCCAGCCGACGACCAGCAGGGACAGGTCCCCCTGGCTGCGGATGCCCATGTGCTGGCGGATGCTGATCCAGTTGCCGAGGCCATCGACGAAGCCCATCTCCGGGCCGCGGTCGGTGCGGCGCACCGCCCGGGCCACCGCCTCCCGGTCCTTCAGCTCCACCCGAAGCCGCGGCGGCAGCATCAGCCGGCTCACCTTCACCTGCTCCACCGGCAGGGCCCCCATCAGGTCGCTGGCCACCAGTCGGGGCTGCAGGGCCATCAGGGGCTGGGGGAAGCGCAGGCCCGCCGCTGTGATCACCTGGTCGCGACTGACCACGGCGCTGCCGAGCACCTCCACCTGGTTCGGTTCCCGCAGGGTCCAGCCCTGCCGCAGCAGCAGGTAGCCCAGGCCGACGGACATGCCGCTGAAGACCAGGATCCGCCACAGCTGGCGCAGCCGCTCGCCGCGGCGCTGACGTCGCAGTTCCTTGCGGCGCAGCACACCTGGCGGCAACGGCGCTCCCGGCGACGGCGTGACCTGCTTCACAGCTCGCAGCGGGAGCGGGCCATGAGTTCATCCATCCAGGTGCGTGCCCGACGGGCATCGGAGAAGGGCAGTTCCTCCTGCTGGCCGCCCCCCACGAGCCGTAGGCGGCAGGCTCCTTCGCTCTCTTCGGTTAGGGGGGCCTCCCCGGAGCTGAGGGAGAGCAGCTCGACCATTTCCAGCTGCTTGATGGTGAAACGGCCCACGGGCTGGAAGCTGCCGGCCACGAACCGGCTCCAGGTCAATTCCCCGTTGACGAGCCGGGCGGCCCCGCAGCCGTCCAGCTTGGCCAGTTCGGCGCCGCTGGCCCAGTCGCGGAACTGCTGCTGGCGCCGCCGCTCGACCCAGCCGAGGGCCACCAGGAGCACGAACGCCGCCAGCAGGGGCAGCCACAGCAGGCCATGGATCATGGCGCCGTTCCTTCCACGTTCATCCGGAACTCCGATCCTCCCGCGCTGGATAGCAATTGGTGCACCAGGTCGGGGAGTGGACATCCGCTGGCCTCCCACAGCATGGGGTACATGCTCTGGCTGGTGAAGCCCGGCAGGGTGTTGATCTCGTTCAGCCAGAGGTTGCCTGTGGCCTCGTCGTAGAAGAAGTCGACCCGGGCCAGCCCCCCGGCGTCCACCGCCCGGCAGGCGGCCAGCGCCATGGCCCTGGCCCGCTCGCTCACCGCCTCGCCCACGGGGGCGGGGATGACGGTGTGGCTGTGGCCTTCGCTGTACTTGGTCTCGTAGTCGTACCAGTCGGAGTCGAACCGGATCTCCCCGAGCACCGAGGCGCTGAGGCCGTCGCCCGGGCCCCCTTGCCGCCGCAGCACGGCGCATTCGAGCTCCCGGGCCCTGACGCCCTGCTCCACCACCAGGCGCCGGTCGAGGCCCGCGGCCAGCTCCAGGCCCTTGAGCAGGCCGGCCCGGTCGCTGGCCTTGCTGATGCCCACCGAGGAGCCCATGTTGGCTGGCTTGACGAAGCAGGGGTAGCCGAGGCTGCTCTCCAGCCGCTCCAGCAGGGCTTCTCTCCCACCGGCGGCGCTCAGCTCATGGGCCGCCACGCAGGCGTAGGGCACCTGGGGCAGGCCGGCGGCGGCGAAGGCGGCCTTCATGGCCTGCTTGTCCATCCCCAGCGCTGATCCCAGCACCCCGGAGCCCACGTAGGGCACCCCCATCAGGGTGAACAGTCCCTGGATCGTGCCGTCCTCCCCGTTGGGGCCATGGAGCACCGGGAACCACACCTCCATCTCCAGGGCGCCGTCGGGGAAGCCCCGGAAGCCCCCCGGCTCCGCCGATCCCGGCAGATCCGCGGGCTCGGCCGGCACTCCCCGCTCCAGCACCGCCGCGGCCACGGCGTCAGGCCACCAGCGGCCGCCGCGGTCGATGTAGAAGCTGCTGACCCGGTAGCGCTCGGTGTTGGCCCCGCTGCGCAGGCCCCGCAGCACGGTGCGGGCCGAGAGGATCGAGACGGCATGTTCGCCGGAGGCTCCCCCGAACACCAGGCCGACGCGGGTGGGGGTGGGGGCCATCGGCACAGGAAAGAGGGCCAAACGTATCAGCGAATGCCGCTCCGGCCCAGGGGCCGGCCGCTGAGGCTGAACGGACGCACCCTCTCGATCGCGACGTCCACCAGGTCGCCGGGGGCGAAGGGGCGGCCATCGCCGGGGTCGGCGGCGAAGAAGGTGAGGCGGTTGGTGCGGGTGCGGCCCATCAGTTGCTCCGGGTCGCGGGGGTTGATCCCCTCGGCCAGCACCTGCTCCCGCCGCCCCAGGTAGCGGGCGCTGCGCTGGGCGGCCACCCGCTCCACCAGGGCGTTGAGCTCCTGCAGCCGTTCCACCTTCACCGCCTCCGGCAGTTGGTCGGGCCAGTCGGCCGCCGGTGTGCCGGGCCGCGGCGAGTAGGCGGCGGTGTTGACCTGGTCGAAGCCGATCGATTCGATCAGGTCCAGGGTGCGGCGGTACTGGGCGTCGGTCTCGCCGGGGAAGGCCACGATCACGTCGGCGCTGATGGCGGCATCGGGGAGGCGCTGGCGGATGCGCTCGATGATCCGCCGGTAGCGCTCCACGGTGTAGCCCCGGGCCATGGCCCGCAGCACGTCGTCGTCACCGCTCTGGAAGGGGATGTGGAAGTGCTCGCAGACCTTGGGCAGGTCGGCGCAGGCGTCGATCAGCCGGTCGGTGAAGTAGCGGGGGTGGCTGGTGGCGAAGCGGATGCGCTCCAGGCCTCGCACGTCGTGGACCTCCCGCAGCAGGTCGGTGAGGGTGTGGGCCCGCCGGCCCTCGGCGGTGATGCCGGGCAGGTCGCGGCCGTAGGCGTCGATGTTCTGGCCCAGCAGGGTGACCTCCCGGTAGCCCCGGGCCGCCAGCCCCTCCATCTCCAGGCGGATCGCCTCGGGCAGGCGCGACTGCTCCCGGCCCCGCACCGAGGGCACCACGCAGTAGGTGCAGTGCTCGTTGCAGCCGTAGATGACGTTCACCCAGGCGCAGACGGCGCTGTCCCGCCGGGCGGCGGTGATGTCCTCGAGGATGTGGTGCTCGTCGGTGGCCACCACCTGCTGGCCGGTCTCGACCCGGGTGAGCAGGGCCTCGAGCCGGTTGGCGTGCTGGGGGCCCATCACCAGATCCAGCTCCGGCACCCGCCGCAGCAGGGACTCGCCCTCCTGCTGGGCCACGCAGCCGGCCACCACCAGGGTGAGGGAGGGGTTGGCCCGTTTGCGCTGGGCCTGCTTACCCAGGTAGCTGTAGACCTTCTGCTCGGCGTTGTCCCGGATTGTGCAGGTGTTGTAGAGCACCAGATCGGCGCTGTGCTCGTCGCTGCCGGGGCTGTACCCCATGGCTTCGAGGATGCCGGCCATGCGCTCGGAATCCGCCTTGTTCATCTGGCAGCCGAAGGTGGTGATCCAGTAGCTGCCGCGCCGTGCCGACGGCGCCTGCTCGGCCTGCGGGCCGGAAACGGTGGCTGTCATGGGATCCAGTTTCCGCTATCGCCCTGCCGGCGTCAGCGCGGCGTCTGTGGCAGCGTGAATCTCCCGGCCCCTTTCTGGCATGCGCTGCCGCCTGAGCCGCTTTCCCCTCACCAAGGCGGTACCGCTGGCCATCAGCCGCGGCACCACCGCCGCCGTCGAGCACCTGCTGCTGGAACTCGAGCACGAGGGCATCACCGGCCGCGGCGAGACCGGCGGCTTCGACACCGGCCACAGGGCCTACCGGACCGACGACCTGGCCGCCGAGCTGGAGGCTGTCCTGCCGGCCCTCGAGAGCGCCATCCCGGAGCCGTTCCAGGCCCTCGCCCCCCTGCTGGACACCCTCTCGCCCCCGGCCCGCTGCGCCGTCGACCTGGCCCTGCATGACTGGTGGGGACAGCGGCTGGGCCAGCCGCTGTGGCGGCTCTGGGGCCTCGATGGCGGCGCCATCGTCCCCACCAGCGTCACCCTGGGCCTGGGCAGCGAGGCGGCGGTGCTGGAGCGGCTGGAGCGCTGGTGGCAGCAGCTGCCCGCCAGCCGCATCAAGCTCAAGCTTGGCAGCCCGGAGGGCCTCGACCATGACCGGGCCCTGGTGCGGGCGGTGGCCCAGGCGCTCGAGCGGCGCCACCAGAGCCATGGGGTGGCCGGTGAGCTGCAGGTGGATGCCAACGGGGGCTGGAGCCTGGAGCAGGCCCGGGCGATGCTCGGCTGGCTCGACGCCCAGGGTGTGGCTCTGGTGGAGCAGCCCCTGGCCCCCCTCGAGGATCCGGAGGCCGATTGCGCTGCGTTTGCCGCCCTGGAGCTCGACTGTCCCATCGCCCTGGTGGCTGACGAGAGCTGCTGGAACCTGGCCGACCTGGTGCGGCTCGCCCCCTACGTTGATGGCGTGAACATCAAGCTGCTCAAGAGCGGCGGGCTGGCGGAGGCCCTGCTGATGGCCAGGGCCGCTGGGCGCCTGGGCCTCGGGGTGATGCTCGGCTGCTACTCCGACAGCGCCCTGCTCAACGGGGCCGCCGCCCAGCTGCTGCCCCTGGTGCGCTGGCCGGACCTCGACAGCCACCTGAACCTGGTGGACGACCCTTTTGGCGGTCCCGCCCTGGAGGGGGATCGGCTGCGGCCGGGGACGGCTCCTGGCCTGGGGGTGCTCGATGCTCGGTTCTGACGTCCCGATCGTGCTGCTGCAGCACGGGGGCCTGGACAACCTCAGCGGCAAGACCGGGCTGGCGATGCTGCGCTACCGCCACGGTCCGATCGTGGCGGTGGTGGATCCGGACCACCCCGGAGCCGACCTGCGGGCGCTCACCGGCATCGAGCGGGCCGTGCCGGTGGTGGGGTCGCTGGCGGAGGCCCTTCCCTTCGCTCCCCAGGTGGCGGTGGTGGGGCTGGCGCCCTCCGGCGGCCGGTTGCCGCCGGCCATGGTCCCCGACGTGGCGGCCGCCCTGGAAGCGGGGCTGTCGCTGGCCAGCGGTCTGCACAGCCGCCTGGCGGACGATCCGGCCCTGGTGGGCCTGGTGCGGCCGGACCGCTGGATCTGGGATCTGCGCCGGGAGCCGCCCGGCCTGACGGTGGCCTCCGGCCGTGCTGCGGAGCTGCCGGGCCGCCGCCTGCTGGCGGTGGGCACCGACATGTCGGTGGGCAAGATGAGCGCCTGCCTGGAGCTGCTGGCCGCCGCCCGGCGCCGCGGCCGCGATGCCCGCTTCGTCGGCACCGGTCAGGCCGGCATCCTGATCAGCGGCGGGGGGGTGGCCCTCGATGCCGTGCGCATCGATTACGCAGCTGGTGCCGTGGAGGCGGCGGTGCTGGACGCCGCCGCGGGCGCCGGCCCGGACACCCTGATGCTGGTCGAGGGGCAGGGCTCCCTCTGCCACCCGGGATCGAGCGCCACCCTGCCCCTGATCCGCGGCAGCCAGCCCACCGATCTGCTGCTGGTGCACCGCGCCGGACAGCAGACGATCCAGCGGCTGTCGGACTGCCCGCTCCCCCCCCTGCCCCAGGTGATCACCGCCGTCGAGGCGCTGGCGGCCCTGGGCCGGCCGGCGGGATCCGCTCCGGCCCCCAAGGTGAGGGCCATCGCCCTGAACACCGCCCACCTCGATGTGGCCTCGGCGGCGGCGGCGATGGCGGCCACCGCCAGGGAGACGGGGCTGCCCTGTTTCGATCCGGTGCGGCAGGGCGGCGAGGCGCTGCTGACGCTGCTGCTCAGCCAAGAAAGAAGCCCGACGCCGTAGCGCCGGGCCTGAAGGGCGAGCGAGGGGACTCGAACCCCCGAATGGTGGCGCCACAAGCCACTGCCTTAACCACTTGGCGACGCCCGCCGCGGTCTTTGCCAATGTATCAAGTGAGCCTGCCTGGCCCCCCCTCTTGCCACCGCCGACCACCGCCACCCGCACCGTTTCCGGCCTCCTGGGCCTCACCGCCGTCGCGGGAGGCCTGATCGGCCTGGCCGTCACCAACCCCGGACCGGCGGCCTTCGAGGAGTTCGCCGCCGACAAACTCACCGAACTGGCCAGCGAGGAGCTGTGCCGCAACGAGGGGCTGCCGCTGCTGGCCCGGTTGCTGATCCAGAACTGTCCGGAGTTGGTGCGATCCCAGCGCAAGGTGCTGGGACGCCTGGCCCGGGAGCATTCCCGCCGCTACAACTTCGGCCTGCTCAGCATTTACGGCACCCGGCTGGGGGGCGAGAAGGTCCTGCCCAACTGGAGCATCCCCCGCTACGACGCCGTCACCCTGGCGATGGCCGGCCATTTCGTGCTCCTCAGCGCCGGCGAGAGCACGCCAGGGAGCCCGATGCCGTGAGCGGGGCGGCCCCTCCGCCTGGCCGCCTGCCCCTTCCGCCTGGCTGCCTGCCACCGATGCGGATCCCCAGGCTCCTGCTGGACCCCTGGGTCCCCCTGCCGGCCGCTGACGACCAGGGGCTGGTGACGGTGCAGCTGGAGCATGGCGATGGACGGATCCGCGCCATCCACGGGCTGGCCGCCGGCTCCGGCGGCGACGGGAAGGGCGGCTCGGCGGCGCCCCTGGCGCTCACGCCGCTGGTGGAGCCCCACGCCCATCTCGACAAGGCCTTCAGCGGCGCTGCGTTCCCCAACCCTGAGGGCACGATGGCGGGCGCCATGGCGGCGAACGGCCGGGAGGCGGCCGACCGCCAGGCCGAGGCGGTGCGCCGGCGGGGGGAGCGGGCCCTGGAGCGGGCCTGGCGCTACGGCCTGCGGGCGATCCGCAGCCACATCGACAGCCTCGGCCCCTGGGCCACCCCAAGCTGGGAGGTGCTGCTGGAGCTGCGCGACCACTGGCGCGGCCGGGTGGAGCTGCAGTTGGTGGCCCTGGTGCCGGTGGGCCACTGGCGCACGCCCGAGGGGGAAGCGTTCGCCGCCTGGGTCGCCGCCCGCGGCGGCCTGCTGGGGGGGGTGCTCGGCGCCCCCTTCCGCTCCACCCCGGCTGACCGCGCCGGACTGCTGGCCCTGCTGCGGCTGGCGGAGCGCCTCGGCTGCGGTGTGGATCTGCACGTCGACGAAAGCGCCGAGGACCACGGCCGGGGCGTGGCCCTGGTCAGCGAGCTGCTGCTGCGGCACCGCATGGAGGTGCCGCTCACCTGCAGCCACGCCAGCAGCATGGGCCTGCTGGCCGACCGCCCCTGCCGCCGCCTGGCGGAGGCGATGGCGAGTGCGGCGGTGGGGGTGGTGGCCCTGCCCACCACCAATCTCTGGCTGCTGGGCAAGCACCACCGCCGCACCCCGTCCCTGCGGCCCCAGGCTCCGATCCGCCAGCTGCAGGAAGCCGGGGTGACCGTGGCCGTGGGGGCCGACAATGTTCAGGATCCCTGGTTTCCGGGGGGGGATTTCGATCCCATCGCCCTGCTGCGTTTCAGCCTGGCCTCCAGCCATCTGATGCCCTGGCGGCGGCTGGGGCTGAGCCCCTTCAGCACCGCCGCGGCCCAGCTGCTGGGCCTGGAGTGGGACGGGGTTCTGCGGGAGGGGGCCCCGGCCGATCTCATCGTGCTGGGGGCCCCCTCCTGGACCGAACTGCTGGCCCGCCCCCCCCGGCGGCGGGTGCTGCGGGCGGGCCGCTGGCTGGAGCCTCCCCCCTGCGAAGAACCGTCCCCATCCCTGGCCGCCTGCCATGCCTGACACCGCCTTCCCGGCCCCGCTCCCCGCACCGGCCGATCCGGAACGGATCGGGGCCCTGGCGGCCGAGCTGGCTGCCAGCCCGCTGGGCCTGACGCCGATCCTCGCCCCCGCCGAACTGGGGCGGCTCTCGGCCGACTTCCACGACTATTCCCCCGTGCTGGAGCCCCTGCTCAAGGGCCGCCGTGCCCAGCTGGCGGTGAAGGTGGAGCGGGTGGAGCAGGTGATGGCGGTGGCCGGGGCCTGCGCCCGCCACCGGGTGCCGCTGACCCTGCGGGGTGCCGGCACCGGCAACTACGGCCAGTGCGTGCCCCTGGCCGGGGGCCTGGTGCTCGACATGGGCGGCCTCAACCGTCTGCGGTCGCTGGACCCGGACAGCGGCGTGATCGAGGCGGAGTCGGGTTGCATCCTGGCCCAGCTGGATGGCCAGCTGGTGGCCCACGGCCGGGCCCTGCGGTTGGCGCCCAGCACCTACCGCAGCGCCACCCTCGGGGGCTTCATCGCCGGCGGATCGGGCGGCCTGGGGTCCCTGCGCTGGGGATTCCTGCGCGATCCGGGTCACCTGCTGGGGCTGGAGGCGGTGACCCTGGAGGCCGAGCCGCGGCTGCTGCGGCTCGATGCCGCCGCCAGTGCCCCCCTCAACCACGCCTACGGCACCAACGGCATCATCACCGCCCTGCGGATGGCCACCACCGAAGCGGTGGCCTGGGAGCCGCTGGTGGTGGGGTTCGCCCGCTGGGAGGAGGCCCTGGAGACTGCCCGTGAGCTGCCCACCACCGCCCTGCTGCTCAACGCCCTCTGCCTGCTGGAGGCCCCGGTGGCGGCGGCCATGCCCTGGCCCGCCGGCTGCCCCGCCGCCGCTTCCGGAGAGCACCGGCTGCTGCTGCATGCCGCCCCCGACAGCCTGGAGCCGCTGCCCGGCTGGCTGGCGGCCCGGGGCGGCCGGATCCTCTGGCAGGGCCGCCGGCCGGAGCCCGGACGGGGGCGGGGCCTGCCCCTGGCGGAACTCACCTGGAACCACACCACCCTGCACTGGCGGGCCCAGGCGCCGGAGTGGACCTACCTGCAGCTGCTGCTGCCCCGGCCGGAGGCGCCCCTGCTGGAGGCGGTGCGCGGGCGCTGGGGCACCGACGTGCTCTGGCACCTGGAGGGGGTGCGCCACCTGGGGGCTCCCCGGCTGACGGCCCTGCCCCTAGTGCGCTGGCAGGGGCCCGAGGCCCTGGCCGACCTGGTCGCCCAGTGCCGCGCGCTGGGGGCGGTGCCCTTCGATCCCCACGTGATCACCGTCGAGGATGGGGGCCTGGGGGTGGTGGACGCCGATCAGGTGGCGGCCAAGGCCGCCTTCGACCCGGCCGGACTGATGAACCCGGGCAAGCTGCGGGGCTGGCGGGGCTAGAGACGTTCCGTCAATGCCTCAGCGGCAGTCCAGGCTCAGGCGGGTGTCGGCGCCGGTCACCGGGTTGGTGCCCCGGGCCTCGCGGCAGAGGTTGCGCTGATCCACCCGGTCGAGCAGGGCATCGGTGAAGTCCGCATCGGTCACCGTGGCGCCGGTGAAGTTGCTGCCGGAGGCGATCGCTCCGCGCAGCACCGCACCGGTGAGGTCGGTGCCGCTCATGTCCACCTTGTCCATCAGGGCGTCGCTGAGATCGGCGCCATGGAAGTCGGCCTCCGGGAAGGCGGCCTGGGTGAGGATCGCCCCGTGCAGATCCGCGTCCCTGAAGCGGGCCTGGCGGCCCGTGGCCCCGGCAAAGGAACTGCCCGCCAGCTGCTGGCCGCTGAAGTCCTTGCCGCTCTGGTTGGTGAGGGTGTAGTCGACCCGGTCCTGGAAGTCGGCCAGGGCGCCGGAGGGGGCCAGCAGCAGCAGGCCCAGCACCAGGCCGAGCAGCGCGCCGGTCAGTCGCAGGCCAGGCCGACGGGGGCTGCCCGCAGACCGGGGGGCATCGGAGGCGGGGGCCGTCGTCATGGACCGTGGCTGCCGGGGACCCCTCCAGGCTGGCCCGCCCCGGGGACTTCGTCAGCCTCGGGGGCGTCGAACAGGGGCAGCACCGCCCCGAGCAGGAACAGGGAGCCGGCCACCACCGGCAGCGGCCCGCCTGGCAGCAGGCTGTCCAGTCCGGCGGCCAGGCTGGCGGCCGGCTCGAGCTGGTCAGCCTTCCCCGGACAGGTGGCGGCCAGCTCCTCCAGCGTCCAGCTGGCGTGCTCCGGCACCGCCACCACCGTGGCTCGATCGCCGGGGCGCAGCAACAGCTCCAGCATCAGCGCCCCCTCCTTGTGGCGCTGGATGCCCAGCAGCCAGCGGCGCGGCCGGCCCCCGTCGACGCCCCCTGGTTCGCCTCCGTCGAGCTGGTCGAGCTCGCGGCGCAGGGTCGCCGCCGCCGGGGGATTGTGGGCCCCGTCGATCAGCAGCTCGCGGCCCCGCCAGCGGTGCCGCTCCAGCCGCCCCGGCCAGCGGGCCGCCTCCAGGCCGGCGCGGATCGTCTCCGCGTCCAGGGGCGTGCTGGCCAGGGGGCCGTCCGGGGCGGTCAGGGCCCGGGCCATGGCCACTGCCACGGCGCCGTTATGGCGCTGCAGCTCCCCCGCCAGGCCCAGGCGGGGCCCGCCGTCGGCCACGGCCGGCAGGGGGTCCAGCCACTGCAGGCTGGCGCCGCAGCGGCGGGCTTCCGCTTCCAGCACCCGGCGGGCCTCGGGTTCCTGGGCGGCGCTGAAGGCCCGGCAGCCCGGTCCCATCACGGCGGCCTTCTCGGCGGCGATGGCGGCCAGGGTGTCGCCGAGGTGTTCACGGTGGTCGAGGCCGATGGCCCCGAAGCCGATCACCGGCCGGTGGGGGTGGACGGAGGTGGCATCGAGCCGTCCCCCCAGGCCCACCTCGAGCACCGCCAGATCCACCCGCTCGCGGGCGAAGTGCTCGAAGGCCGCCGCCGTGATCAGCTCGAAGGGGGTGAGCCGGTGCTGGCGGGCCAGGGGCTGCCAGCGGGCCAGGCCGTCCCGCAGGGTGGTGGGGGTGATCCAGGCGTCATCCACCTGGATCCGCTCGCACCAGCTCACCAGGTGGGGGGAGCGGTAGGTGCCGACGTGGACACCTGCGGCCCGCAGGATCGCGTGCAGGAAGGTGCAGATCGAGCCCTTGCCGTTGGTGCCGGCCACCTGGGCGGCGGCGAAGCGCCGCTCCGGGTGGCCCCCCTCGGCCAGGGCGCCGGCCAGCCGCTCCAGGCCCAGGTCGACGCCGCGGCGGGCAAAGGGTTCGAGCAGGTCGCCCAGGTCGACCGGGGGGGGCAGCGGGGACGGCACGGACAGGGACGGATCAGGCCAGGCTGTGGAGCGCCTTCTCCAGGCGTTTCACCGCCTTGCGCAGCTGGCGGGGCCTGATCACCAGCGGCGGAACGAACCGGACCACCCCGGGCCCGGCCGGCACCAGCAGCAGGCCTTCGGCCATGGCCGCCTTGACGATCTCCGCAGCGGTGGGTCCGCCCTCGCGCAGCACCAGGCCCCGCAGCAGACCCCAGCCGCGCTCACCGGCCAGGCGGTCGGGATGCCGGGCCACCAGCTCCTGGAGCAGGGACTGGAGCAGCGCACCGTTGGCGCCCACCTTCTCCAGCAGGCCCCGCCGTTCGATCTCCTCGATCACCGTGAGGCCGGCGCGGCAGGCGAAGGGGTTGCCGCCGAAGGTGCTGGCGTGGTCGCCGGGGCGGAAGTGGTCGGCCGTGGCCTTCACCGCCAGGGCGCCGATGGGGATGCCGCCGCCCAGGCCCTTGGCCATGGTCAGGGCGTCGGGCTCGACCCCGAGCTGTTCGTACCCCCACCAGTGGCCGCTGCGGCCGACGCCGATCTGCACCTCGTCGAAGATGAGCAGGATCCGATGGGCATCGCAGAGCTCCCGCACGCGCCGGAAGAAGGCGGGATCGCCGGGGTGGACCCCGCCCTCGCCCTGGATGGGTTCGAGCAGCACGGCCGCCACCCGGGGCCCATCGGCT
Source organism: Cyanobium gracile UHCC 0139 (assembly GCF_034931325.1). Classification (GTDB taxonomy): domain Bacteria; phylum Cyanobacteriota; class Cyanobacteriia; order PCC-6307; family Cyanobiaceae; genus Cyanobium; species Cyanobium gracile_B. Next base: position 96,369 of record NZ_JAYGHX010000005.1, read on the forward strand.
TCACAGGAGGCCAGCAGCGCTTCGAAAGCGGCCGTGTCGTTGTAGGGGAAGTAGCGGAAGCCCGACACCATGGGCTCGAAACCCTGGTGGTACTTGGGCTGGCCCGTGGCGGTCACCGCCGCCAGGGTGCGGCCGTGGAAGCTGGCCTCGGCGGTGAGGATCAGCGGATCGGCGATGCCGCGCACCTGGTGGCCATGCTTGCGGGCCAGCTTGATGGCGGCCTCGTTGGCCTCAGCGCCGGAATTGCAGAAGAAGACCCGGTCGGTGCAGCTGCGGGCGGTGATCGCCGCGGCCAGGGCCTCCTGCTCCGGAATCCGGTAGAGGTTGGAGACGTGCTGGAGCCGGCCCAGCTGCCGGCAGAGCCGCCGCTGCAGCACCGGATCGCTGTGGCCCAGGGTGCAGACGGCGATGCCGGCCACCATGTCCAGATAGCGCCGTCCCTGGTCGTCCCAGAGCCAGACGCCGCGGCCCCGGCTCAGCGCCAGGGGATAACGCCCGTAGGTGTCCATCACCGGGGCGATCGACGTCGCGACGGGTGCCGTCTGGATGGGAGCGGTGGGACTCGAACCCACATGCCCGAAGGCGCTCGATTTTGAGTCGAGTCCGTCTACCAATTCCGGCACGCTCCCGAAGGAGCGACTCTAGGCGGCGACGGTGGGCAGCCTGCGGATCGAGGCGCCGGCGGCGTTGAGCTTGCCCTCCAGATCGGCATAGCCCCGGTCGAGGTATTCCAGCCCCCGCACGGTGGTGATGCCGTCGGCGGCCAGGCCCGCCAGCACCATGGCGGCGGAGGCGCGCAGGTCGGTGCCGTGGACGGGGGCACCGCTGAGGCGGGCCACCCCTTCGACGCAGGCGGTGTTGCCCTGCATGCGGATCGAGGCGCCCATGCGCTGCAGCTCGGCCACGTGCTGGAGACGGTTCTCGAAGATGTTCTCCACCACCATGCTGGTGCCCTCAGCGGTGGCCAGCAGGGCCATGAACGGGGCCTGCAGGTCGGTGGGGAAGCCGGGGAACGGCTGGGTGCGCAGATCCACCGCCCGCACCTTGCTGGCGGTGAGGATCAGGCCCTGGCCATCGGCCTCGATGCGGCAGCCCGCTTCCTCGAGCTTGGTGATCACGGCACCGAGGTGCTCCGGAAGGGCCGGGAACACCCGCAGCCGGGAGCGGGTGATGGCGCCGGCCAGCAGGAACGTGCCGGCCTCGATGCGGTCGGGGATGACGGCGTAGTCGGCACCGTGGAGTCGTTCCACCCCGACGATGGTGATGGTGGGGGTGCCGGCGCCGCGCACCTTGGCCCCCATGGCCAGCAGCAGCCGGGCCAGGTCGATCACCTCCGGCTCCTGGGCGGCGTTGTCGATGACCGTTTCGCCGTCGGCGAGGGCCGCCGCCATCATCAGGGTCTCGGTGGCGCCGACGCTGGGGCAGTCGAGGTGGATGTGGCCGCCGGTGAGGCGGCGCTGGCGGCCCGGCACCACGGCGGTGACCACGCCGTGCTCGATGGTGACCTGGGCGCCGAGGGCCTTGAGTCCCTTGACGTGCTCCACGACGGGGCGGGTGCCGATCTGGCAGCCGCCTGGCAGGGGCACCTGGGCCATGCCCATGCGGGCCAGGAGGGGGCCGATGCAGAAGAAGCTGGCCCGCAGGCTGTTGACCAGCTCATAGGGCGGGGCGGCGGTGGTGATGTGGTCGCCGTGGAGGACGATCGCGTCGCCTCCGCGCTGCACCCGCACCCCGAGGGCGGAGAGGATCTCCCCCATGGCCGTGATATCGGTCAGGGGAGGCACATTGCTCAGCCGCAGGGCGTCCTCGGTGAGCAGGCAGGCGGCCATCAGCACCAGGGCCGAATTCTTGGCGCCGCTGACCCTCAGTTCCCCGTCCAGACGCCGTCCACCACTGATCTCCAGCCTGGTGCCGGCGATGGCCTTGACAGGCATGGGGGATACGGTCATGGACAGGAGTCCTGGTATCAATTTCGGGGGCATCTTGACAACGAATGATCCCGTCGTCTAGGGGGTCGCCGCTCAAACTGTCTTGCCCGCCACGGGCCGCCGTTGTCCGGGGGGTGGGTCGCCGGTGATGATTTATGCTCCGTTCAGCGCCGCGGTCTCCGTGGCGGCTAATCGCCCGCGGATGTGGCGGAATTGGTAGACGCGCTAGTTTCAGGTACTAGTGGCAGCAATGTCGTGGGAGTTCAAGTCTCCCCATCCGCATCATTTTTTTATGATTGTCCTCAAGATCACCAACGCGTCCGACGTCGTCGCGGCGAACATCGGCCGGTTTCTGGAGCGGCTGACTCCGGACGAGTACGACCAGACCAAGGTGGAGGACATCGTGATCGATCGTCTGGTGGCGAACCTCAAGGCGGAGGGCATCCGGGGCGAGGTGGCCGCTTTCAAGGGGCTCGACCTCAGCGATGACGACCTGGTCATCCACGATCAACTCAAGCTCCGGCGCCGCAAGACGATCTGACATCACCGGGTCCCTCCCCTGACCACCGCACTCTGCAGCCGGGCAGCGAGCCGATCCGCAGCGTCCGCAACCCCCTCGTCCAGGCGCTGCGGCGCCTGCACCGGCCCAGTGGCCGAAAGGAGCAGGGCCTGATCCTGCTGGAGGGTACCCACTTGCTCCAGGAGGCCCTCGCGCAGGGCCTGCGGCCCCGCCAACTGCTGGCCACCCCCGACTGGCTGGCCCGCCATGGCGCCCTGGTCGAACGGCTGCCGGATCCGGGCCGGCTGCGGATCGCCAGCCCCGAGGTTCTGGCCGCCGCAGCCACCACCGGCCACCCCGACGGGGTGCTGCTGACCCTGGAGTCGGCCGATCTCCCCGCCCCGGCGGAGGCGACTCCCGATTTCGTGCTGGTCCTCGACCGGCTCCAGGACCCGGGCAACCTGGGCACCCTGCTGCGCACGGCGCTGGCGGCGGGGGTGGAGCAGGTGTGGCTGTCGGAGGGGGCCGATCCGCTGCAACCCAAGGTGCTGCGCGCCTCCAGCGGTGCGGCCCTGGCCCTGCCGATCGAGCGGCTGGCGGCCACCGACCTGCCCGGCCGCCTGGTTGCGGCCCGGGAGCGGGGCGTGCAGCTGGTGGCGGCGGTGGTGCCCGAGGCGGGCGGCGCCGCCCAGCCCTACTGGGAACTGGACTGGTGCCGCCCCACGGCCCTGCTGCTGGGCAATGAGGGGGCGGGGCTGGCCCCGACGCTGGCCCGGCTGGCCGACCGGCGGGTGACGATCCCCCACAGCCCGGCGGTGGAGTCGCTGAATGTGGCGGCCGCGGCCGCCCTGCTGCTGCTGGAGCGCCCCCGCCAGGCCCACGGCCGGCCCGGGGCCTGACAGGGGAGAATGCCGCTACCCATGCAGCCCCGTCCGGTGACCGCAGCACCCGCCTCCCCTCCCTCCGGGTTCGATTTCGATGTGATCGTGATCGGTGCCGGGTATGGCGGTTTCGATGCGGCCAAGCACGGCGCCGAGCACGGCCTGAAGGTGGCGATCGTCGAATCCCGCGACATGGGCGGCACCTGCGTCAACCGCGGCTGCGTTCCCTCCAAGGCCCTGCTGGCGGCCAGCGGCCGGGTGCGGGAACTGGCCGACGCCGAGCACCTCAAGGGGTTCGGCATCCACGCGGCCCCGGTGCGCTTCGAGCGCCAGAAGATCGCCGACCATGCCGCCCAGCTGGTGGCCACGATCCGCACCAACCTCACCAGGACGCTGGAGCGGGCCGGCGCCACGATCCTGCGGGGCAAGGGCCGCCTCGATGGCCCCCAGCGGGTGGCGGTGCGGGAGGCCAGCGGCGTGGAGCGGGTGTATGCGGCCCGCGAGGTGATCATCGCCACCGGCTCCGATCCGTTCGTGCCGCCGGGCATCGAGACCGACGGCCGCACCGTGTTCACCAGCGATGAGGCCATCAACCTGGAGTGGCTGCCCCGCTGGATCACGATCATCGGCAGCGGCTACATCGGCCTGGAATTCGCCGACGTCTACACGGCCCTGGGCTGCGAGGTGACGATGATCGAGGCGCTCGACCGGGTGATGCCCACATTCGATCCGGACATCGCCAAGATCGCCGCCCGCCACCTGATCGATGGCCGCGACATCGACGCCCGCTCCGGCGTGCTGGCCAGCAGGATCACCCCCGGCTGCCCGGTCAAGATCGAACTGGTGGATATGGCCACCCGCGAGCCGGTGGAGACCCTGGAGGTGGATGCGGTGCTGGTGGCCACCGGTCGGGTGCCGGTGAGCAAGGACCTCAACCTGGCCAGCGTGGGGGTGGAGACCAACCGGGGCTTCATCCCCGTCGACGACGGTCTGCGGGTGCTGGCGAACGGGGCGCCGGTGCCGCACCTGTGGGCCGTCGGTGACGTCACCGGCAAGATGATGCTGGCCCACACCGCCGCCGCCCAGGGCACGGTGGCGATCGACAACATCCTCGGCCACGCCCGCCGCATCGACTACCGCTCGATCCCCGCCGCCACCTTCACCCACCCGGAGATCAGTTCGGTGGGGCTCTCGGAAGCCGATGCCAGGGAGCTGGCCGCAGCCGAGGGCTTCGAACTGGGAGCTGTGCGCAGCTACTTCAAGGCCAACTCCAAGGCCCTGGCCGAACTGGAGAGCGACGGCCTGCTCAAGCTGCTGTTCCGCAAGGACACCGGCGAAGTGCTCGGAGCCCACATCTATGGATTGCATGCCGCCGATCTGATCCAGGAGATCGCCAATGCGGTGGCCCGGCGCCAGGGGGTGCGGCAGCTGGCCAGCGAGGTCCACACCCACCCCACCCTGAGCGAGGTGGTGGAAGTGGCCTACAAGCAGGCCGCCGCCAGCCTGGCTACCGCGGTGGGTGCCTGAGATGGAGATCCGTCGCCGGCCCCCCAACCCCTCGGTGCGGGTGGCCCACCTGGAATTCGGCACCCCCCATCCCGAGGAGAGCCCCCGCCACATCCTCGAGGAGATCGTCTGGGAGAAGGACCGGGAAGTGACCGCCGCCCGGGAACGGGTGAGCCTGGAGTCCCTCAAGCAGCAGGTGGCCGACCTGCCCCCCACCCGGGATTTCGCGGCGGCCCTGCGGGCCAGTTGCCGCAAGCCGGCGGTGATCGCCGAGATCAAGAAGGCCAGCCCCAGCAAGGGGGTGATCCGGGAGCATTTCGACCCCGTCGCCATCGCCCGGGGCTACCGCGACGGCGGCGCCAGCTGCCTGTCGGTGCTCACCGACAAGCGCTTCTTCCAGGGGGGCTTCGATGTGCTGGTGGCGGTGCGGGAGGCCGTCGAGCTTCCCCTGCTCTGCAAGGACTTCATCCTCACCCCCTACCAGCTGTTCCAGGCCCGGGCCGCCGGGGCCGACGCAGCCCTGCTGATCGCGGCGATCCTCACCGACCAGGACCTGGCCTATCTGCTCAAGGTGGCCCGGGGCCTGGGGCTGGCGGTGCTGGTGGAGGTGCACGACGCGGCGGAAATGGAGCGGGTGCTGCGCCTTGAGGGTGTGAACCTGATCGGCATCAACAACCGTGATCTGGCCAGCTTCACGGTGGATCTGGCCACCACCGAACAGCTGATGGAACGCTTCGGCGAGCAGCTGCGTGCCCGCGGCGCCCAGCTGGTGAGCGAATCGGGCCTCTTCAGCCGGGAGGATCTGGATCGGGCCGTCAGTGCCGGCGCCGATGCGGTGCTGGTGGGGGAGGCGCTGATGCGCCAGGACGACGTGAGGGCGGGCCTGGAGATCCTGATCGGGGGCTGATCACCTGCCGGGGCGCGGTTCACGCGGATCAGTCCTTCTCCAGGACGGCCCGGGCCGCATCCAGCTGGGCACGGGCTTCCGGACTCACCTTGGGGTAACTCAGATGCAGTGAATCGAGGGTTTCGATGATGGCGGCCGCGACGGCGATGCGGGTGAACCATTTGTTGTCGGCGGGTACGACATACCAGGGGGCGTGGCGGCTGGCGGTGTGCTGGATCGTTTCGTTGTAGGCGTCCATGTAGTCATCCCAGAAGGCCCGTTCCTTGATGTCATTTGCGGAGAACTTCCAGTTCTTCTGTGGACGGTCGAGGCGCGCCAGAAATCGCTTGCGCTGCTCCTCCCTGGAGACATTCAGAAAGAACTTCCGGACGATGATGCCATTGTTGTTCAGATAGGTTTCGTAGTTCCGGATGTCTTGAAATCGCTCATCCCAGATGTTCTTGGTGACGCGATCGGCCGGAAGCGTCTGCCGGGCCAGCATGTCAGGATGCACCCGAACCACCAGTGTCTCCTCGTAATAGCTGCGGTTGAAGATGCCGATCCGGCCCCTTTCCGGCAGGGCATTGTTGGATCGCCACAGGAAATCATGGTCCAGATCCACTGATGAAGGTGCTTTGAACGAGGTCACCTGGCATCCCTGGGGATTGACCCCACTCATCACATGTTTGATGGTGCCGTCCTTGCCCGCCGCATCCATCGCCTGGAAGATCAGCAGCAGGGCATAGCGATCCTGGGCATAGAGAAGATCCTGAAAGTGCGCCAGCATCTGCACGCCCATCGAGAGCGCCTCCTGGGCGCGGGCTTTGTCGTCCTGATCCAGATGCAGTGTATCGCCGGGATCGAAATCTTTCAGATGGAAGTTCTTCCCATCCTCGATCCGGAAGGGCTTGGCGAATGGTCTGGCGCGCTCAAGGAAGTCCTGCTTGTCCATGCCTTTATCTCCCGGCTTCGTTTCCAGTGTTAGACCGACCCTGTGCGTTCCCGGATCCTGTCGCCATCATTCGTAAACCATGCATCGCGTTCATTCGTCAAACACATTTTTCGAGCATAGTCGTCAGACATTTCTCATAATTTTGCAGGCAGGCACGGCTTCGCCCGGGCCGACGCGATCAATCACCATAGCCACGGTGTGCAGCAACCGCAGCCATGACAGAAAACTTATCCGGGTGGTTTTTCCGGCGTTGCTGATTACAGTGAAGGAGGAGAACTGACCGGCGTCCTGACGGCCCTTTCCCTGATCCTCTGGTCGAGCTCCCCATGCCCGCCGCTCTGGTCAGTTACTCGAAGATCCTGGAGATCGTCGGCGATATTCTCCGGGTTGAGGTGCCGGCCGATGCCGACCGCAGGGATGGGGCGCCCCGGTTCAACGATCTGGCCGTGGTTCAGAACCGCAATGGGACGTCGTCCCTGGCGCAGGTCATCGCCCTGAAGCGGGACTCCGTGTCGCTGCAGGTGTTCCGCGGTACCAAGGGGGTGGCCACTGATTCGGCGGTGCATTTTCTGGGCCACCCGATGGAGGCCACCTACTCCAGCAACATCCTCGGCAGGGTGTTTCGGGGCACGGGAGAACCGATCGACGGAGGCCCCGGACTTTCTGAGGATCCCAAGGTGCCCATCGGCGGACCTTCGGTCAATCCCATGTGTCGGGTCCTGGCCTCAAAAATGATCCGCACGAACGTGCCGATGATCGATGTCTTTAACTGTCTGGTGGAGAGTCAGAAGATTCCGATCTTCTCTGTCTCCGGGGAGCCCTATAACGCCTTCCTGGCCCGCATCGGAATCCAGGCAGATGCCGATGTGGTGGTGTTTGGAGGCCTCGGTCTGATCTTCGATGACTATTACGCCTTTCGCCAGACCTTCGAGGATGCGGGCGTCTTCGCCCGCACCGTCATGTTCGTCAACCTGGCCTCCGATCCGATCGTCGAGCGCCTGCTGATTCCAGACATGGCCCTGGCAGTGGCGGAGCGGTTCGCCGTCGAGGAGGGAAAACGGGTGCTGGTGCTGCTCACCGACATGACCTCGTTTGCCGATGCCCTCAAGGAGATCAGCATCGCCATGGACCAGGTCCCGGCCAACCGCGGCTATCCGGGCGATCTCTATTCCCAGTTGGCCCGCCGTTACGAGAAGGCGGCCGACTATGCCAAGGGCGGCTCTGTGACCCTGCTCACGGTCACCACCATGCCCGGCGACGACATCACCCATCCCGTCCCCGACAACACGGGGTATATCACCGAAGGGCAGTTCTATCTGCATGACGGAGTCCTCGACCCTTTCGGCTCGCTGTCCCGACTGAAGCAGAACGTGATCGGCAAGGTCACCCGCGAGGACCACAACCAGATCATGAACACCTGCATTCGCCTCTACTCCGGAGCGCGGGATGCGGAGCAGAAACAGGCCATGGCCTTCGAGCTGTCCGATTACGACCAGCGGCTGATCCGGTTCGGAGGCCTGTTCAAGGCCAGGTTCATGGACATCAATGTGGATATCTCCCTCGAGGATGCGTTGGATCTGGCCTGGGCGACCCTGGCCGAGTGCTTTCAGCCCAGTGAGCTGCTGATGAAGCAGGAGCTGCTCGAGAAGTACTTCCCTGGCACGGCCCCGTCCCCGCCTATCTCCGCGTAATTCCGATGGCCAGGCTCTCGCTCACCAAGGCTTCACTGACGAAGGAGAAGTCCCTGCTGCGGACCTTTGAGGATGTCCTGCCATCGCTGGACATGAAGCGTCGCCAGATCGGGGCGGAGCGGGAGAAGGCCCGGCGTCTGCTGGCCGAGGCCCTCGAGAGGGCGGCGGTGATCGAGCCGGATGTGGCCGCCAGGCTGCCGATGGTCGCGAATCAATCGATCGATCTGACGGATCTTGTGGCCATCGCGACGCTGGAGATCGGCGAGGAGAACCTGCTGGGCACCCATCTGCCGGTCCTCCAGACCCTCACGTTCCGGGTCAGTCCCTATGGCGTTCTCACCAAGCCGTTCTGGGTTGACAGCCTGGTCGTTGTGCTCCAGCAGGCCATGGAGCAGACCCTCCGCATCGAGGTGGCCCGACGCCGCGTCGAACGGCTCGAAAAGGCCGAAAGGATCGTCACTCAACGCTACAACTTGTTTGACAAAGTTTTGATTCCCAGGGCTAGGCAGAACATTCGCAAAATCTCCATTGTCCTGGCCGATGCGGAACGGGCCGGTGTCGTCAATTCCAAGATCGCCAAACGCAAGAAGGAGCGCGAGGCGGCATGACGATCGTTGCCCTGGCCAAAGTCTCGATCTTCGCTCTGGCGGCCGAGAAGCAGGTCCTCCTGGAGGGACTGCAAGCCCTTGGATGCCTGCATCTGATTACCCTGGGAGCTCCGGATGGCGCTGCTGATTTCCCGGCCTCCCAGCCCGATGGGGAAGCACGCGAGGCCCTGCGCTACCTGATGGATGTGCGCCAGCGCCGCTATCCGCTGAAGGTCGATCCCACGTTCCAGCTCGATGCGGTGGTGGCGAGGGCCCTGGCGAACCGGGCACGGAAACGGGCCGCCGAGGACAGGATTCTGGCGTTGCGCCACCATCTTGCCGAACTGGCCCCATGGGGGAACTTCCGGCTGCCCGACCTGGGGGAGCTTGGTGGCCAGCGCCTGTGGTTCTACCGGGTGCCCCATTCCAAGCAGGAGCCCTTCCAGCAGGCGCTCGAAGGGCTGGCACTGCCGTGGCAGCGGATCCATGCCAGCCCCAGGCATGGCTATCTGGTGCTCATCGCTGAACAGGAACCCGACCAGAGCCTCCTGCCGGTCCAGCGGTCACATGTGGGTTCCGAATCCCCGGAGGATCTCAGGGCCGAGCTCGACCAGGCCCATGTCGCGCTCGATGACATCGAGGCCGAGCATGTAGCCCTCAGTCGCTGGATCTTTCTGCTCTCCAAGCACCTCATCCGTGCCGATGAGCAGGTGGCCCTCCGACAGGCTGGCGAGCAGACGGCCGATCTGGGTCACGTCGTTCAGGTGCAGGGCTGGATGCCGCGTCAGGACCTCCCCCGACTGACGTCCTTTGTCGAGCGGATGGGGCTGGCCTCCTGGGCCGAAAGTCCGACATCAGAGGATTCCCCTCCCACCTTGATGACGAATCCGGATCTGTTGGCGGGCGGAGAGGATCTCGTCACCTTCTATGAGACGCCGGGCTATCGCGACTGGGATCCCTCGTTGGTGGTCTTCTTCTCCTTTGCCATCTTCTTCGCCATGATCCTGGCGGATGCGGGGTATGCCCTGGTGCTGGGTGTGCTGCTCGCCATGTTCTGGAGGGGGATGGGAACCAGGCCGTCCACACGCCGGTTCCGCGTCCTGGCGATGGTCGGTCTGCTGTTCTCGCTGCTCTACGGGATGCTGGCCGGAAGTTACTTCGGGGCTCCTCCCCCGGCCGGCTCCTTCCTGGCTCACCTTCAGGTGCTGCATCTCGATGATTTCAACGCGATGATGAAGGTGTCGCTCGTGGTGGGTGGTCTGCATCTGATCCTCGCCAATGGGATCGTGGCGGCGCGTGGGGTTTCGATCGCCGAGCGCGCCAAGCCCATCGGTTGGATCGCGATCATCCTGGCGGGCCTCACGCTCTACCTCGGCGGAGGCGCGTCGACAGCCCGCGATCTGGCCATCGGCCTCGGCAGCGGCGGGCTGCTCACCATCCTGCTGCTGAGCAGCGAGCGGCCGGTTAACTCGCCGGGCAGCCTTCTGCTGCGATTGTTTGACGGACTTTCTTCATTGGCGGAACTCTCCAAACTTTTTGGAGACGTGATGAGTTACCTTCGGTTATTTGCCCTAGGGTTGGCCAGTGCCTCTCTGGCCTTGACCTTCAATCAACTGGCGGCCGAAGTTTATCGCTCCGATGTGCCCCTGGGAGTGGTCATTGCGCTGTTGATCCTTGTCCTTGGCCATGGTATCAATTTGTTGCTGGCCATCATCAGCGGCTTCGTCCATGGCCTGCGGCTCAACTTCATCGAATTCTTCAACTGGAGCCTTGACGAAGAAGGCTATCCCTTCGCACCCTTCAGTAAAAAGGAGACGGCCTTATGAACAACGACACATCCATTCTGGTCCTTGGCTGGATCGGTATCTATGCCCCAGTGGCGTTGGCGGCGATCGGTGCCTCCATCGGCTGCACCACGGCAGGGCAGGCGGCGATCGGCGCCATGATGGAGGTCAGCAGCGGCTACGGGCGGTTCGTCGGTCTGTCGGCGCTGCCTTCCTCGATGTCGATCTACGGCATCGTCGTGATGTTCATCCTCAACCGACCGGTGACCCCGGCCAATTCCGGTGGCCTTTTCGGCATCGGCCTCCTGTCGGGCCTGGCGTTCCTGATGGCGGCGATCTACCAGGGACTGTGCTGCGCCTCCGCCATATCCGGCTCCAAGGCAAAGCCGGAGATCTTCGGCCTCTCCCTGGCACCGGCGGCGATCGTCGAGGGCTTCGCTGTGTTCGCCTTCGTCTTCGCCCTGGTGGCGGCCGGGGGCATACCCAAATAGCACCGCCGCAGCGCCTGGCTCGCTCAGGCTTCTGCGTTCCAGCTTCCTTTCCGACGTTTCTCCCCAGCCGGGCAGTTCCCATGGCCAACCCGAAGAAGCTCCGGCACGACACTCCCCTGGCGGTGGCCTCCGGTGTGGAGGAGTTGATTGCGCGCCTGCGGGATCAGGGCGTGGAGCAGGGTCGCGCGGAGGCTGAAGGTCTGCTGCAGGACGCCCGGGCCAAGGCCGCTGCCCTGGTGGCGCAGGCGGACGAGCAGGCCCACCAGATCGTCGATCGGGCCCGCAAGGAGGCCGAATCGTTGCAGACTTCGGGAAAGCAGGCACTGGAACTGGCCTTTCGCGACGCCAACCTGGCCCTCAAGGCCCAACTGAGTGATCGCTTCACCGGTGAGGTGCGTCAGCTCGTCGGTGAGGAGCAGGAGAAGCAGGAGATCCTGGAGCGGATGATCCTGGAGATCGTCGGCACGCTCCGTCCGGAGGCCGACCAGTCCGAGCAGGTGGAGGTGCTGCTGCCACGTCGGATCGCCGGCCTGGCCGAACTCAGCCAGCACCCGGAGGAGCTGGAGCAGGGCATCCTCAGCCGCTTCGTGCGTCTCACCGCCCGGGGACTGTTGCGGGAGGGGGTCAGCTTCGGGGTGGCGAAGGGATCCCAGGCCGGACTGAAGCTGCGGCTGGTGGACCGTGATGTGGTCCTCGACCTCACCGATGCGGCGATCGCCCAGACCCTGCTGGCCCACCTGCAGCCCCGGTTCCGTGCCCTGCTGGAGGGGGTGGTGAAGTGAGGGCCCGATGAAGTACGTCGTGCTGATGGCCAGCCTGCCGCCGCTCGGGTCGCTGTTTGAGGCGACGGCACCGCCGATTTCCAGACTCAAGCTGGAGAGTCGATTGGGCCTGCTGGAGGCGGCGGACCTTCAGACCCTCGAGCAGATCGCCCACCTGATCGCCTGGCCAACCCGGCCCCTGGAGCGCACCGATGCTGCCTTCATCGAGGAGGCCCATCGGTTCCTGGCGTCCAACCGCAGCCCCACCCTGCGGCGCCTGGTGACGCAGCGCCTTGAGCTGCGCACGATCGTGGCGGCGTTTCGCCGCCGCCGTCGCGGTGAATCCCAGCCCCCCACCGGTGAGGTCTGGGGATTCGGTGCATGGGTGGGCTTGATCGAGCGCAACTGGAGCGCGCCGACATTTCAATTGGAGGTGATCTTCCCATGGGTCAGGCAGGCTCACGACCTGCTGGAGAAGGACGATCTGGTTGGGTTCGAGACGTTGCAGTTCTCCGTTGTCTGGGCCATGTTGAACCGCCTTGAATTTGGCCATACCTTCGACTTCGAAGCGCTCATCATCTATCTGGCGCGCTGGAGTCTTGTCAGTCGTTGGTCATGCTACAACGGAGATATCGCCGTCACTCGGTTTCGGGAGCTCGTCGATGCGGGTCTCGGTAACCACAAAGAAATTCTTTCGAGTGCATCTCAATGAACAACAGCATGGATCTCCTCGCTGATTACCATCCGGCCAGCGTGGTTGCCGTGCAGGATGATCTGGTCACGATTCAGATGGCGGAGTCACAGCCACGGCCTCTGCTCAAGAATGAGGTGATCTATATCTGTCTGCAGCGTCGTGGTGAGGAGCGCCAGGAGAAGCTGAAAGCCGAGGTCCTGCGGGTACGTGGCCGGCTGGCCGATGCCCAGGTGTTCGAAAGCACCAAGGGAGTCGGCATCGGTGATCCGGTGGACCAGACCGGCGAGCAGCTCTCGGTCACACTTGGCCCTGGACTGCTGGGCCAGGTCTATGACGGTCTGCAGAATCCCCTGGCCCAGATCGCCGCCGGCTACGGAACGTTTCTGCCCCGTGGGGCCGAAGTGTCGCCCCTGGATCGGGAGAAGAAGTGGTCCTTTCAGCCCAGAGCCAAGATCGGTGACACCCTCCTTGCCGGGGATGTGATCGGCACGGTCCAGGAGGGCCGCTTCAGCCACAAGATCATGGTTCCCTTCGATCAGCAGGGTGCCGTCACCCTTGACTGGATTCAGCAGGGGAGTTTCACAATCGACACGGCGGTGGCCCGGATCCGTGAGGGCAGCGGGGCGCAACGCCCGCTCACCCTCACGCAACAGTGGCCGGTGCGGCGCGCGCTGCCCCAGGCGCTGCTGGAGATGAACCGTTGCGAGCGGCTCTACCCCCAGGAGCCGATGATCACCACCCAGCGGATCATCGACACCTTTCTGCCCATCGCCCGCGGCGGCACCGGCTGCATCCCCGGCCCCTTCGGCGCCGGCAAGACCGTGCTCCAGAATCTGATCTCGCGCCACTCCGATGTGGACATCGTGCTGGTGGTGGCCTGCGGGGAGCGCGCCGGAGAGGTGGTGGAAACGATCACCGAATTCCCCAAGTTGTCCGACCCGAAGACCGGCGGCTCGCTGATGGACCGCACCATCATCATCTGCAACACCTCCTCGATGCCGGTGGCGGCCAGGGAAGCCTCCATCTATACGGGGCTCACCCTGGGGGAGTACTACCGCCAGATGGGCTACAACGTGCTGCTGATCGCGGATTCCACCTCCCGCTGGGCGCAGGCCATGCGGGAGACCTCCGGGCGGCTGGAGGAAATTCCCGGTGAAGAGGCGTTTCCGGCCTATCTCGATTCTTCGATCAAGAGCGTCTACGAGCGGGCCGGAATCATTCGCACCTGTGATGGCTCCATCGGCAGTCTCACCATGATCGGCACGGTCTCACCCGCAGGGGGGAACTTCGAGGAGCCGGTCACCCAGTGCACCCTGGGAACGGTCAAGGCCTTCCTGGGGCTGAGTGCGGAGCGGGCCTACAAACGCTTCTATCCGGCCGTCGATATCCTCCTTTCCTGGTCACGCTATTTCCAGCAGCTGGAAGGCTGGTTCTCCCAGCACCTGTCACCGGAGTGGGTGGGGCGCGTTGCCCAGATGAACGGGTTGCTCAAGGAGGGCGACCGTGTCGGCCAGATGATTCAGGTGACCGGGGAGGAAGGCGTCAGCCTGGAGGATTTCATCGTGTTCCAGAAGGCCCTGTTTCTGGATATGGTCTATCTGCAGCAGGATGCCTTTGATGTGGTCGATTCCACCACGCCCCTGGAACGGCAGAAGACCTCCTTCGATCTGGTCTTCGATCTGTTGCACCGCGATCCCGCCTTCACCGACAAGACGGCCGCCCGGGACTATTACACCCAGCTCACGGGTCTGTACCGAAACCTCAACTACGCAGCCACCGGTTCGCCCACGTACAGGAGCTTTCTGCAGCAGATCCAGGCCCTCTCCGGAACCCCTACGCCGAACCCAGTCGCGACGCCTTGACCGTCAGCGGCCAGTTCACGCACCGTGGTGTCTCGACCGCCCCCCAGGCGGCCGCCAGGGCCGGACGCATCAACTCCAGGGGGTCGTGGCCGAGGGCGGCCCGGTAGCGGGCGCTGGCTGACCAGCTGGAGCAGTAGCCTAGCAGCTGTTCCAGGGTCCAGTTGGCTTCCATCGCGAACGATGGGGCCGGCAGGCCCTCGAAGGGCAGCGCCAGGTCGCGGTAGCCGTTCTCCACCAGCGCCGTCTCGGGGGGCCAATAGGGGCCGACAATCTCGGTGTAGAAGTGCTGCAGGAGCGCATCGGGCGCCTCGCCCTCCAGGTGGGGGGTGCCGTAGCTCCAGACAGCCAGCACGCCGCCGGGGCGGAGTACCCGCTCCACCTCGGCGAAGAACCGGTCCCGGTCGAACCAGTGCAGCGCCTGGGCCACCGTGGCCAGATCCATGCTGTCCGCCTCAAGGCCGGAGCTCTCCGCCGCCGCCTGCCGGTAGTGGACGCCGGGATGGGGACGGGCGGCGGCGAGCTGGCCGGCGCTGGCATCGGTGGCCACCACCGCTTCGAAATGGGCGGCCAGGGCGATGGCGGCCTGGCCTGTTCCGGTGGCGCAGTCCCAGGCCCGCCGGCGAGCGGGGGCCACCCCGGCCAGCCAGGCGAACAGGGGCGCCGGATAGGTGGGCCGGTAGTGGGCGTAGGCCCCGGAGACGGTGCCGAAATGGTCGCTGAAGCTGCCGCTCATCGCCTCGGGCCCACAGAAGAATGCCGCCCGTGCCCATACCTAGCGGCAGCGGACGCGGACGGCACACCGCCGGAGACGATTCGCCGGCGGTTGGTGATGGGGGTGGGGCTCAGACCTTGCGGCTGTAGAACTCCACCACCAGCAGTTCGTTGATCTCGAGGGCGACCCATTCGCGCTCGATGCGGCCGCCCACCTTGGCGGTCATCTTGGCCTTGTCGAACTCGAGGTGGGGGGGGATGTTGGCCAGGCCGGGGAACGCCAGGTTGGCTTCGGCCAGGGCCTTGCTGCACTTGCGCTCGCGGATGGCGACCACGTCGCCGGCCCTGCACTGGTAACTGGGAATGTCGACGACGCGGCCGTTCACGGTCACGTGGCCATGGTTGACCAGCTGGCGGGCGCCCGGGACGGTGGGACCGAGGCCGAGGCGGAAACAGATGTTGTCGAGTCGGTTCTCGAGCAGCTTGAGCAGGTTGGTTCCTGTGGAACCCTCCTGGGCACGGGCTTTCTTCACGTAGCGCACCAGCTGACGTTCGGAAATGCCGTAGTTGAAACGCAGTTTCTGCTTTTCTTCGAGACGGATCGCGTATTCGGAGCGCTTGCGACGGGCTTGGCCGTGCTGACCGGGGGGATAAGACCGTTTGGCGGCCTTACGGGTGAGACCGGGAAGGTCCCCCAAGCGCCGCGTGATCCTCAGGCGAGGGCCGCGGTAGCGAGACATAAGGGAAGGTGACGGGGTGGATGGTGCGACCTGGAGGCCGGACGGCGTGGTTCACGGTTGCGGCATGCTGGGGAAACCCGGATGCCCGCGCGTGCTGCGCCAACCACCTACCCTAGGCGGCGACGGTCCCGGCCTCCTCCAGGGCGCCCTGCCGGCCGCTCCCGCCTCCCCCCTCTCGGCCGCCGTGGCCGCCGTGCTGCTGGCCCTGATCGGCGCCTACCGGCGCTGGATCTCCCCCCTGCTGGGCCCCCGCTGCCGCTTCATTCCCACCTGCAGCGCCTATGGGCTGGAGGCGATCAGCCGCCATGGACCCTGGCGCGGCGGCTGGCTGACCGTGAAGCGCGTCTGCCGCTGCCACCCCTTCACCCCCTGCGGCTGCGACCCGGTCCCGGACTGATGCAGGAACTGCTGCTCTTCTCGCGCCAGGGCTGCTGCCTCTGCGAAGGTCTCGAGGAGAAACTGAAGGCACTGGATCCCCCCCAGCCCCTGCAGGTGATCGACGTGGACACCGATCCGGCCCTGCAGGGGCGCTATGGGCTGGCCGTGCCCGTGCTGGCGGTGGCGGCCGGCGCCGACGGTCCCCTGCGGGAGCTTCCCCGGGTGTCCCCCCGACTGGCGGGAGCCCAGCTGCAGGCCTGGCTGATCAAGCAGGGCGTGCGCTGAGCTTCACGCTAGGACAGGCGCCAGCTTCGTCCCGCCGGACGCCGCCGGCACCGCCATGTCACCGCTGCTTCAGCCGCTCCTGCATCAGGTGGGCCTGCCGCCGCTGCCCGACCCCTCCGGCGCCCTGGCCCAGGCGGTGGTCAGCGGCGTCAGCTGCGATTCCCGCCGCGTCGGCCCCGGCACCCTGTTCGTGGGGCTGCCCGGCACGGCGGTGGACGGCGGCAGCTTCTGGCCGGAGGTGCTGGCCGCCGGCGCGGTGGCGGCGGTGATCGGGCCGGCGGCGGCGGCCGCCCGGCCTCCGGCCCCCGGCGATCCGGTGCTGGTGGTGGAGGCCCCCCTGGCCCTGTGGGCCGGCCGGCTGGCGGCGGCGTTCTGGGGCCAGCCCAGCCGGCGGCTGGCCCTGATCGGCGTCACCGGCACGAACGGCAAGACCACCACCACTTACCTGATCGAGCATCTGGCGGCGGCGGCGGGCCACCCGTCGGCCCTGTTCGGCACCCTGCAGAACCGCTGGCCCGGCTACAGCGCCACCGCCACCCACACCACCGCCTTCGCCGATCTGCTGCAGGCCGATCTGGCCCAGGCCGTGGCGGCCGGCAGCGCCATCGCCGCCATGGAGGTGAGCTCCCACGCCCTCGATCAGGGGCGGGTGGCCGGCTGCCGCTTCGCCGGGGCGGTGTTCACCAACCTCACCCAGGACCACCTCGACTACCACCTGTCGATGGAGGCCTACTTCGAGGCCAAGGCGCGGCTGTTCGCCTCGGATCTGCTCGACGGCGGCGCCGTGGTCAATGTCGATGACCCCTGGGGGGGCCGCCTGGCCGAGCGGCTCGGGACGGCCGGCCGGGGCCCCGGCGCCGGCCCCTGCTGGCGCTGCTCCCTGGAGGATCCATCGGTGGAACTGCACATCAGCGATCTGGTGATGGGCGCCGATGGGGTGAGCGGCCGGCTGCACAGCCCGCTCGGGGACGGGGCCTTTCGCTCGCCCCTGGTGGGACGCTTCAACCTGATGAACCTGCTGGAGGCGGTGGGGGCCCTGCTGCAGCAGGGTCTGGCCCTGCCGCCGCTGCTCGACGGCCTGGCCAGCTTCCGGGGTGTGCCGGGACGCATGGAGCGGGTCAGCGGGCCGGCGGGGGTTCCGCTGCCGTCGGTGCTGGTCGATTACGCCCACACCCCCGACGGCCTCGCCAATGCCCTCGCCGCCTGCCGGCCCTTCAGCCAGGGGCGGCTGATCTGCGTGTTCGGCTGCGGCGGTGACCGGGACCGCACCAAGCGGCCCCTGATGGCGGCGATCGCCGCCCGCCTCGCCGACGCGGTGGTGGTGACCTCGGACAACCCCCGCACCGAGGATCCCCAGCGGATCCTTGAGGACGTGGTGGCGGGGATCCCCGCCGGCACCGAGCTGGTGGTGGAAGGGGACCGGGCAGCGGCGATCGCCGCCGCCATCGCCGCGGCGGCGCCGGAGGACCTGGTGCTGATCGCCGGCAAGGGCCATGAGGACTACCAGATCCTCGGCACCACCAAGGTGCATTTCGATGATCGGGAGGAGGCCGCCCGGGCGCTGCAGGCTCGCGTCAGCGGCTGACGCCGCTGTGCCATGTGATGAACATATCCGCCTGTAGCGGGGGGCCTCGGGTGTAACTTCCCGGTCCACCCCATCCCTCTTCATGTCCGCTTCCCTTCCCATGCCGAAGAAGTTCCTGGCGGAACTGATCGGCACCTTCTGGCTCGTCCTCGGCGGCTGCGGCAGCGCTGTCCTGGCGGCCGTCTTCCCCTATGACAATGCCGCCGCCAACCCCCTGGGCCTGGGTTTCCTTGGCGTCTCCCTGGCCTTCGGCCTCACCCTGCTCACGGCGGTTTATGCCATCGGCCATGTCTCCGGCTGCCACATCAACCCGGCGGTCAGCTTCGGCCTCTGGGCCGGCGGCAAGTTCCCAGGTTCCGGCCTGCTGCCCTACATCGTCGCCCAGGTGCTGGGGGCCGTGATCGCCGGCGGCGTGATCAAGCTGGTGGCCAGCGGCCGCCCCGGCTTTGAACTCACGGGCCCTACCCCCCTGGCCACCAATGGCTTCGGTGCCCACTCCCCCGGCGGCTATGGCCTGCTGGCGGCCCTGGTGATCGAGGTGATCCTCACCTTCATCTTCCTGCTGGTGATCCTGGGAGCCACCCATAAGCAGGAACTCGGTGCCATTGCCGGCGTGCCCATCGGCCTCTCCCTCACCCTGATTCACCTGATCAGCATCCCCGTCACCAACACCTCGGTGAACCCGGCCCGCAGCACCGGCGTCGCCCTCTGGGTGGGAGGCGAGGCCATCGGCCAGTTGTGGCTGTTCTGGCTGGCGCCCATCGTCGGTGCCCTGCTGGCCGGCTGGTTCTACAAGGCCGCCTTTCAGCCCACCGAAAGCTGAGTCAGCTGGGCCAGCAGCTTCTCCACCTCGTCAGCGGTGCTGACCAGGTGGGTGCAGGCCCGCACGCAGCGGGGGGATTCCAGGGTTCGCAGCCAGGTGCCCCGATCCCCCAGCTGCTTCACGACGGCGGCCGGATCCAGGGGGGCTCCCCCAGGATCGGCCATCGTGAAGCTCACCAGCCCCGCCGGCGGGGGCACTGTCATCAGGGTGCGGATTCCTCGAATCCGCTGCAGACCGTCCCACAGCTGGCGACTGCGTTGCCGGATCGCTGCCAGCCGCACGTCGGCATCGCCTTCGGCTTCCAACAGCTGCAAGGAGCGATCCAGCCCGGCGAACAGAGGGGTGCAGGAGGTGGCCACCTCAAAGCGCCGGGCGTCGCGGTGGTAACCGCCGGCCCCGGGGCCGTCGTGCTCCAGGGTGCGCCAGCCGATGAGGGTGGGGCTGCTCGCCTCCAACAGCCGCTCGGAGACGGCCACCGCCCCAAGCCCTTCCGGTCCGCAGCACCACTTGTGACCGGTGCAGGCGTAGATGTCGGCGGCGGCGGCCGCCTCGGCCACCGGCAGGCTGCCAAGCGACTGGGCCGCATCCACCAGCAGCCAGGGGTGGCGGGGATGGCCGGCCAGCCGGGCCGCGACCGCCGCGATCGGCATCGTCTGGCCGGTGTTCCAGAGCAGGTGGGAGAGCACCACCAGCCGGGTGCGGGGGGTGAGGGCCGCCTCCAGCCGCTCGCCCACCGCCCCCGCCGTGGCGTCCCCGTCTTCGGTGAGATCGGCCACCGCCAGGGAGGTGATGCGCAGCCGGTGGCGCCGGGCCAGTTCCTCAAGGGCGGCCACCACGCCGTAGTGCTCGGCATCCCCGACCAGCAGCTCATCGCCCGGCTCCCACGGCAGGCCCCAGAGGGGCAGCACGCACCCCGCGGTGACGTTCTCGGTGAAGGCCACCCGCTCCGGCGCCACACCGAACCAGGCCGCCAGTCGCTGCCGCAGCCCCCCCACCGTGCGGTTCACGTAGGGCCAGACGTTGTCGCTGAAGGGGCCCAGCTCCTGGATGGTGGCGAAGGCCCCGCTGATCGCCGCCAGCGACGGCGAGGGCAGGGGCCCCTGGCCGCCGAAATTGAAGTACGTCTTGTTGGCCAGAGCGGGCATCAGATCCCGAAGGGGAACTGGGGCGTTGGCCTCCGGGCGTGGCCCGAGATGGGGCCCAAGGTCGGTGCTCAAGGGGGGCTGGGGTGGCGTCCAGGCAGCATGGCAGTGGGGTCCCACCGGCCGACAGCACCGTTCCTCGATTCCTTCGATTCGGCTGGCGGATCAGCGCAGCGCCCCGACGCCCGAAGGCTTGCGGCGGTTGATCCGTTCGCGCAGCTGGCGGCTGTAGCCGAAGGCCACGCCGAGGCCGACGACAGGCAGGGGAGCAGGAACCTGTGCGACCACCCCGCCGTGGAGAGCCAGTCCCACGCGCTGATGGACGGCGGTGCTGGGATGGAGATCGTCCCAGAACAGGCGCCGGGCAGCTAGCTGGGGATCGCTCAGGCAGGCGATGTCGCGGATGCAGGGCACCAGGGAGTCATCCAGGCCAAAGGAACCGGGGTCGTCATAGATCCTGTTGGTCAAGCCGTGGAAGTCGAACAGCGTCAGGCTGGATCCCGCCAGGGTCGGGCGCACCTGCTCCAGGGCGCTTTCGATCGAGGCATTGAAGATGGTGGAAAGGAGGCTGAGGGTCTGGGCCTGAGGCCCACCCCCAGGGCCTGCCCCCGGGAGGCGCCCCAGGTCCGGGGAGTTGAACACCAGAATGTTGCGAGCACCCCGCTGATGGAAGTCAACGGCCGTCGCCACGATGTTGTTGACGGCGTTGCTGATGACCTGTTGAAACACCTGCCCCTCGACAGATGGTGGCGGGGGCTGAATCGTCGGGGGCGCAGGCTGGAGAGCGCCGTCGAAACTGCCGGCCAGCAGTCCCGGGGACTGCGTCACTGCCGCCGTGGTCTGGGTATACAGAACGTCATTGGGAAACAGCTGAATCACGAACAAGGATGTGGCCGGATTGAACGCCGGTGCTGCAGAAATGAAGGCATTCCGCTGCCAGGCATTGCCCAGATTCTCAAAGAAGCCAGGGATCACCGGGCCGAGGACCGGCGATACGCTGTTGTTGTTGGCCACGCCCGTGGTGGCCCCGCCGATCGCGTAGTTGGTGCCCCCAGCCAGAGAGGGCCGGAAGGGCGCCAGTGGATTGGCGGCACTGAAGAAAGGATCTCGCGGATGGAAGCGATTCCACAGAAATTCCACCGCCGTTGGGCCGTTGCTGAAGCGTCCATCGGCATAGGGCGGTGGCGGAAAGAACACCGAGCCACCTGACTGCAGCTGGGTTCTCAGGCCAGCGTTGCCACCGTCCAGGACGCTGTCGCCCACCACAAAGAGGTGCTCAAGCCTGGCGATCCGTGCCTGGGCGGGAAGGGGCTGCAGCAGGGCCGAGAAGGTCGCGGCCAGACCAAGCCATGGCAGAACCCTACCCATGTCCCATCCACGTGGTCCCGGGAAGCCTACCGGCAAAAAGCTGAAGTCCTTGCCGCAGGGTTTACACCCACGGCTCCGTCAGTTGCTGGAGATCACCTGGCCCACCACCACGGCCGCCACGGCCGAGAACAGGGTGATGCCGAGGGCGGTCAGGGGGCTCTGGCCCTGGGCCACCGCCAGGGTGGTGATCACACCGGCGCCGAGGCTGGCCACGGCGAGTTGGGAGGTGAGTTCGCTGCCGGAGCGGGGGCTGGGGCTCGGGGTCACGGCGGCTTCGTCACGATTGATGGCCTGACGCTACGGGCGAGGAATCGTTCGGCACCGCCAGCCCGGCGAAGCTGTTACCAGGCGTGGTTGTTCTTCATGAAGCCGTTACATCGGGCCGCTTCGATGCATTGAAAGTCTTCCACTTTGGTGCCGATTCGTCTCAGGAAGCCCGCCCGGCGCCGGAGGCCGGCCGCGCCCGGCCGCTGCTGGCCCAGCTGCGCAGCGCCTCCAGCTGCTCCCGGGCCGTGCGCGAGAGGGGCACCACCTGGCTGGCCGCCGCGATCAGGTCGGCCTCCCCCAGCTCGCGGCCCTCGCCGAAGGCCAGGTGCATGGCCTCGATCACGGTCTGCTCCAGTTCGGCGCCGGAGAAGTCGGCGGTGCGGTCCACCAGCACCTCCAGCGGAATCGTGTGGGCCGGCCGCCGTCGCCGCAGCTGCAGATCCAGGATCGCCCGGCGTTCCTCGGCATCGGGCAGCTCCAGCAGGAAGATCTCGTCGAAGCGGCCCTTGCGCAGCAGTTCCGCCGGCAGGCGCTCCACAGCGTTGGCGGTGGCCACCACGAACACGGCGCTGCTCTTCTCGGCCATCCAGGTGAGCAGGCTGGCCAGTACCCGCTGGCTGGTGCCGCCGTCGCTGCGGCCATCGCCGCCGCCGAAGCCCTTGTCGATCTCATCGATCCAGAGCACGCAGGGGGCCATGGCCTCGGCCCGCTGGATCATTTCCCGGGTGCGCGC
The DNA here is from genome assembly GCF_034931325.1 of Cyanobium gracile UHCC 0139. Taxonomy (GTDB): domain Bacteria; phylum Cyanobacteriota; class Cyanobacteriia; order PCC-6307; family Cyanobiaceae; genus Cyanobium; species Cyanobium gracile_B. Next base: position 118,923 of record NZ_JAYGHX010000005.1, read on the forward strand.
CTCGCTGGCCCCCACCAGACCGGCGAACAGACGGCCCACATCGAGGCGCAGCAGGGGCATGGCCCAGCTGTGGGCGATGGCCTTGGCGGTGAGCGACTTGCCGGTGCCCTGGGGGCCGATCAGCAGCACCCCCCGGGGCAGGGGCAGGCCGTAGCGCTGGGCCTCTTCGCTGAAAGCCCGGTGGCGCTGCTCCAGCCAGTGCTTGAGGGTCTCCAGCCCGCCGATGTCGGCCGGGGTGGCTTCGGTGGGGCAGTACTCCAGCAGTTCGCTGCGGGCGATGGCCTGGCGCTTCTCCTCCAGCACCTCCGCCAGGTCCTCGATGCCCAGCTGTCCCCGCCGGGCCAGGGCCCGGGCCGCCAGCTGGCGCACCCGCTGCTCGCTCAGCCCGTGGCAGGCGGCGGTGAGCTGCTCGAGCACCCCAGGCTCCAGGGGCTGGCCGCTGGCCTCGGCGATGGCCCGCAGCAGGCGGCCGATCTCCCCGGCCTCTGGCAGGGGCAGCTCCAGCAGGGTGACGCTGTCCTCCAGCTCCCTTGGCAGCTGCCATTCCGGGGCGCTGATCACCAGGGTGTGGGGCACCTGCCGCAGGCCCGCGGCCAGGTTGCGCAGGCGCCGGCAGACGCCGGGATCGTCGGCGTAGCGGTGGAAGTCCTTCAGCAGCAGGATCGCCCCCTGCTCGTTGGGTAGCCCGTCGAGGGCGCCGAGGGCCCCCATCGGCTGACGCACCGCCTGACCCTCCAGGCCCGGGGTCCCGCTCAGCCCGCCGATGAAGTCCCAGCGCAGCAGGGTGCGGCCCCCCAGTCGCTGGGCGGCCCGCTCCAGCAGCCCCTCCACCCGCTCCTCCTCGAGGCTGCGGATCCAGAGGATCGGCGTGCGGGAGCGGATCAGAAGATCCAGCTGATCGGCCAGGTCGTGGGCCATGGCTCAGCGCAGGGAGCGGAGGGCCGCCCAGCGGGGGTCAACGTCCCCTTCCCCGCTGGCGTCGCCGGTGGGCAGCGGCGGGCCGGGGCAGTCGGCACCGCAGCGGTTCACCAGGGGCAGCTGCAGGCTGAGCTGCTCGAAGAGCCAGCGCTCCGGATCGAAGCTGCCGCCCGGATCGAGGCGCTCCACCGGATCCTCGGCCGCGAACACCACCTCCTCCTCCTCGGGGCCGGCCACGGCGATCTCCAGCAGCTCCCGGGCCTTGGCGCTCAGGGCGTGGTTGTAGGTCTGCAGGCAGCGGTCGCAGCAGAGGGTGATGATCGTCTCGGCCGAGCCCTCCACCTCCAGCACCGTGCCGTGGTGCAGGGCCCGCACCCGGCCGCGGACGGGGGTGAGGCTGGCCAGGCCGGCGATGGACTGGTCGACCGGCCAGGTGCGGCCCTCGCTCAGCAGCCGCAACTCCTGCAGGGGCAGCGGCTGCAGCCGGGTCATTTCTTGGTCTTCGGCTCGAAGGGCAGGCGGCCGCCAGCGCTGCCACCGCCGGCCGTGGCGGTGGCCGGCTGCTGGGCGAGCTGCTTGTCGAGGATCGCCTGCAGGTTGTCGGGCAGGGCCTCACGGGTGAGCAGGAAGGTCTGGACCCCCTGGAACACGTTGGCCACCACCATGTAGAGCAGGACCCCCGCCGGCAGGGGGAAGAACAGGAACATGGCCGTGATCATCACCGGGGTGATCTTGTTGGCGGTCGCCTGCTGGGGGTTGGCGGGCATGCCCATGCCCGAGAGCAGCTGGGAGGCGAACAGGGTGGCGCCGAAGGCCCCCACCAGGATGGCGATGTCCCAGTTGACGGCGCCGTCGGTGTAGAAGCCCACCTGGCCCAGGGCCTTGATGAACAGGAAGCCGCTGCGGGCCGCCAGGCCGGGGATGCGGGCCTCCACCGTGGCGTCGCCGGGGGCCAGGGCCGTGATCCTTCCGTGGTCGTCCACCTGCACCACGCTCTCGCCCTTGGTCACCACCCAGCTGGGGGTGAAGCTGTCACCGTGCTCCACGGTGCCCAGCAGGGAGGCGAAGCTGGTGCCGTCCTTGCCGTGCAGCTCCACCTGGGTGCTGTCACCGACGCCGAGCTTGGTGCCGCCCTCGAGGCTGGCGATCACCGGAACGTGCTCGGTCTCGCTGATGAAGATGGAATGGCTGGCACTGTTGAAGGGCTTGGCTTCCACCGCGGCGATCTCCTCGGAAGGGAGCACCTTGAGGTTGATCGCGTAGGGGACGTCGGCGAAGGGGGACCCCCGCAGGGTGGCGAACAGGGCGAACAGGATCGGCATCTGCACCAGCAGCGGCAGACAGCCCGAGAGCGGACTGCCGAACTCCTTCATCAGGCCGCCCAGCTCCTCCTGCTGCTTCTGGGGGTTGTTGGCGTACTTGGCCTTGATCTCCGCCTGGCGCTGCTGCATCACCGGCTGGGCGATGCGCATGCGCCGGGCGCTGCGGATCGAGCCGGCGCTCAACGGGAACAGGGCGAGGCGGATGACCACGGTGAGGGCCACGATCGCGAGCCCATAGCTCGGAACCAATCCGTAGAAGAAATCGAGGATCGGGAGCAGCAGGTTGTCGGAGATGTAGCCGATCACGGCAGGGGTGCGCTGGGGTGGGGACTCTCGGCAGCCAGTGTGCCCGACCGGGGAGACCGGCTGGGGGTCCGGTGGTCAGGCGCTTTCACGGGCCGGGGGGGCGAAGCCGGCGGCACCGGTGGATCCGGGGGTGCGGGCGGCGGCCTTTCCGCGGCTCTCGCGTTGCTCCTCGATGTAGGCCTCGAGCTCCCGGAAGCGGGGCACCGCCCGCATTTCGAGCTTGGCGCCGTCGTTGAGCACCACCACCATGTCGCCCCAGGCACCGAAGCCCCGCGGCACCGAGCGCACCTCGCGGATCTGGCTGTAGACCACCTGGGTGCGGTCACGGCCGAGCCAGCCGCCGCTGACGCTGATGCGCCGGCTGGTGATGCGGAAGCGCAGCCACAGGGCCCGGACGATGGCCCCCACGGCGAAGGGAATGCCGATCAGGGTGAGACCGAACAGCAGGTTGACGATCAGGTCGCCCCTGGCGGGACCGCCCTCGTAGAAGACCGTCTCATTGATCTCGAGCTTGTTCTCCACCCTGTCCTCCGGGGTCAAGGAGCAATCCTGCCTGGCGCAGCAGTTGGTCGCATTCTCCCAGCAGCTGATCGTCGCTGCGTTCAAGGCAGCCGGGCTTGAGGGTGATCAGCAGCCACAGGGGCTGGCTCGGTGACGGCGGTTGGCGGCGCAGGTGGTCGTGGAAGAGGCGCCGCAGGCGGTTGCGGCGCACCGCCAGCTTGCTCACCTTGCTGCTGACCACGATCCCGCAGCGCCAGGAGCTGGGGGGTGTGCCGGGGGGCGGCAGGGACGGATCCGCCGCCAGCACCCGGAGCAGCAGCCCCGACCCCTGGTAGCGGCGCCCCTGGCGGTACAGACGATCGAAGACCCGTCGGCCCTTCAGCCGGTGCTGCTGCGGCAGGGCCACGGACCTTCCCGGTCGACCTCAGACCGCCAGGCGAGCCCGACCGCGGCGACGGCGGGTGCGGATCACCCGGCGGCCGGTGTGGGTGCGCATCCGTACCCGGAAACCGGACACGCGCTTGCGCTTGCGGCTCGTTCCTTCCAGTGTGCGCTTCGTCATGCTGCTTTCGGCTCAGTCGGCCACCCTATCAGTTGGTGCTGTTGGGCACGATCTGGATCAGCCAGCTGCCCAGGTAGCCCGAGACCGGGATGTCGCCGGGGGCCTGGGCCAGGGCGTTGAACTGATACATGCCGGCGTTGAACGGGTTGAACACGTTCATGTAGACACCGATCGTGTCCTTGTCAGAGACAGGGGTTTCCGGAAAGATCTCGATGGATCGCCCGTTCTCCGACACCTCGATCGTGGCGGGGATCGTCTCAAGGCAGCGGGTTCTCTTGAGCATGCCGCCCTCACTCATCCGGCAGAGCTTGACCTGCTTGGGATCGATCTTGCTGTCGAAGTGGCTGGGAACGCTGATGCTCAGCTTGAGGATCGCCGTTTTGCGATCCTTCGGTCGCAGCATCAGGTAGTACTCCGCCCGCTGCATGCGGGTGGTGTCGGTGGTGAAGAAGTAGAGCTTGCGGTAGTCCCTGTTGTTCTCCCAGCGGAACTCCATCAGGCCGGGTGTGCCCTGGGCCAGGGAGGGGGCGGGGGCCAGCGGGGAGAGGAGGGTGGCGCCGGAGAGGGCCAGGGCACCGAGGGCCGCGGTGCCCAGACGGCTGATCAGGGACAGGGGATGGGACCGCTCGCGCGGGGAGGAGGGCATGGCGGGGAGGAACTTCATGCTGAAAGTCTCAACACGCCCGTGCGTCTGCCGTGCCTTCAGTGGTCGGCGGGGGAGCTGGCTGGAGCCGACGGCTGGGCCACATCGGCCCGGTCGGGCCTCAGCCGCGCCGCCTCCCGCAGGTAAGGGTGGACCACCTCCCGTCTGGCATCGAGCCAGGCGTGGGCCAGGAGTCGGATGCAGCGGGGCAGGTCCCCGGCCACTGCCATCTGCTGGCAATCCAGCAGGGCGACCCGGCCCCAGTCGGCCCGGCGCCGGGCGATGGCGGCCGGGAAGCAGGCGTCCAGATCAGCGGTGACGGAGAAGGTCACCGAGAGCACCCGGTCCCCCGCCAGGTCGTTGCGCTGCAGCAACTCCTCGATCAGTTCCGCCACGGCTTCCGCGATCGCCTCACCGGTGTTGGCGCTGGCGGTGGTGGCTCCCCGCAGGGCCCTCAGCTCAAGACCAGGCTTCATGACGTCAGGGGCGATGGAGCCAGAGGGGCTGGCCGCTCCAGGCCAGCTCCAGGCTCAGGGACTGGGAGACCTGCTGCATCAGTGTGCTGCCCGGGAGCAGACCGAGCAGTTTCCTGGGCGGTTTGCCGAAGCTGACCGTCCGGGTCTTCTCCGGATCCAGCCCGGCCAGCTCCGCCGCCAGGCGACGGGCGCTCTCCTCGTCCCCCAGCACATCCACCAGGCCGAGTTCCAGGGCCTGGGCGCCGCTGAACACCCGCCCGTCCGCGAAGGCCCGCACCACGTCCGGCTCCAGGCCCCGGCCCGCGGCCACCGCCGCCACGAACTGGCCGTAGCTCGCGTCGATCAGTTCCTGCAGCAGCTGGCGCTCGGCTTCGGAGAGGGCGCGGTCGGGGGAGAGGATGTCCTTGTAGAGGCCGCTCTTGACGGTTTCGAAGCGGATGCCGATCCGCTTCAGCAGCCGCGACAGATCGTTGCCCCGCAGGATCACGCCGATGGAGCCGGTGATGGTGCCGGGATTGGCGACGATCTTCTCCGCCGCCACCCCCACGTAGACCCCGCCGGAGGCGGAGATGTTGCCGAAGCTGGCCACCACGCGGCAACCCTTCTCCCGCAGCCGCAGCAGGGCCGCATGGATCTCCTGGCTGTCGCCGACGGTGCCGCCGGGGCTGTCGATGCGCAGCAGCAGCGCGGGGCACTCCCGCTGCTGCACCTGCTCGATGGCCTTCAGCACCCGGACGCGGGTGCCCCCGGCGATCGGCCCCTCGATGGCGATGCGCGCCAGGGTTCGTCGGGACTTGCGGCACCAGGGCCAGGGCATTGTGGAGATGCGCGGTGGCTGGATCTTAAAAAGAAGGCCCGGAGCGGCCTGCCCGCCGGCCTCCGTTCCTCCACCGTCGCCCCAGGACGCACGCCCCATGCCCCGGACCCTGCGCTGGGTGTTGATGCTCCTGCCCTTCGCGCTCTGGGGCACGGCGATGGCGGCGATGAAGCCGCTGCTGGGTGGGGCGTCGCCGGCGATGCTGGCCAGCCTGCGGCTGCTGCCCGCCGGGGTGGTGCTGCTGCTGGCGGCCCGCCTGCTGGGGCGGTCCTGGCGGGTCGATCCCGTGGACTGGCCCTGGCTGCTGCTGTTCGCCGCCGTCGACGGCAGCCTGTTCCAGGGGCTTCTGGCCCGCGGGCTGGGCGAGACCGGCGCGGGCCTGGGCTCGGTGCTGATCGATTCCCAGCCCCTGCTGGTGGCCCTGCTGGCCCGCACCCTGTTCGGCGAGGCGATCAACCCGGTGGGCTGGCTGGGCCTGCTGATCGGCCTGCTGGGCATCCTCTGCCTGGGACTGCCCGGGGAGGTGCTGCGTCACTGGTGGCTGCAGGGGCCGCCGGCCCTGCAGGGGCAGGCCTGGAGCCATGGCGAAGCCTGGATGCTGGGGGCGGCGGCGGCGATGGCGCTCGGCACCGTGCTCTGCCGCTACGCCACCCGGCGCAGCGACCCGGTCGCCGTCACCGGCTGGCACATGCTCCTGGGGGGCGTGCCCCTGGTGCTGGTGGCCGGCGGCGAGGCGCTGCTGCGCCCCGAGACGGTGAGCTTCTGGCCCCACTGGAGCCCGCTGGAGTGGGGCCTGATGGCCTATGCAGCCCTGCTGGGCAGTGCCCTGGCCTACGGCCTCTTCTTCTGGTTCGCCAGCAGCGGCGACCTCACCGGTTTCACCGCCCTCACCTTCCTGACGCCGGTGTTCGCGGTGCTGTGCGGGGTGCTGCTGCTGGACGAACGGCTGGGTCCCCTGCAGTGGCTGGGGGCGGCGTTGGCCCTGCTTTCGGTCCTGCTGATCAACCAGCGGGGCCGGCTCTGGCAGGTGGGCGGGCGGACGGAGCCGGTGCCGCCATGACCCGTGCGGTTCCCCTCGTTCACCAGTCAGAACGTCCCCGGCCCGCACCGACCTCTGCCACCCCTGGCGCGGCTTCCCTACCGTCATGGGCATGCTCCCCCGGTTGCAGCGGGTCAGGCCCACGGCCCCGGTGGAGCAGGTGATCGACAACGGCCGCATCGCTCTGCTGGTGGATGTCTTCGATCACCGGCCTGGCCGAGCGGCTGGCGGCGGGAGGCCCGGTGGACGGTGGTGGAACGGCTCGCTTTGAGCCGGGTCTGCCCGTCTCCGCAGCACGAGCTCGTGGATCGGCAGACGGCCTGTGCGGCGACACAGGATGGAACGGCGGGGGAGCGATAGGTTCCCTCGGATTCGCCCAGCCGGTTTGCCCGCCCTGCCCCGCCCCCAGCGCCGCCGGTTGCTGCTGATCACCCTGTTCCTGGGCCTGGCCCTGTTCGCCTGGCAGCTGGGCACGACGGGTCTGGTGGATGAGACACCGCCCCTGTTCGCGGCCTCGGCGCGGGCCATGGCGGAGACGGGTGACTGGCTGATCCCCCGGGTCAACGGCCTGCCCCGCTACGACAAGCCACCTCTGGTGTACTGGCTGATGGGGCTCGTCTACGCCCTCCCCGGCCAGCCGCACTGGAATCCCCTGGGGACCTGGGCGGCCCGTTTCCCCTCCGCCCTGGCCGCCATCGGCGTGATGCTGGCCCTGGTGGACACCCTGCTGCGCTGGCCCCAGCCACCGTTCCAAGTCTCCGCCGCTCCCCCCGCCCCATCCCCGCCGGCGCCGGAGCGTCCGGGCCTGACGGCCCTCACCGCCGCCCTCGCCTTCGGCCTCTCGCCCCTGGTGCTCGCCTGGGGGCGCACGGCGGTGAGCGATTCCCTGTTCAGCGGCCTGGTGGCCCTGGCGCTGCTGCTCTGCTGGCAGGCCTACGCCGACCCGACCCGGCGCTGGTGGCTGCCATGGCCCGTGCTCGGGCTGGCCGTGCTGGCCAAAGGCCCGGTGGCGGTGGTGCTCCTGGGCCTCACTCTGCTGCTGTTCGGCTGGCTCCAGGCCGATATCGCCGGGCTGTGGCGGCGGCTGCGGCCGCTGCGGGGACTGGCCCTGACTGCCCTGGTGGCGGCCCCCTGGTACCTGCTGGCCCTGCACAGCGAGGGTCGGCCGTTCTGGGACAGCTTCTTCGGTTACCACAACCTCCAGCGCTTCACCGAAGTGGTGAACCGCCATCTGCAGCCGTGGTGGTTCTTCGTGCCGGTGATGCTGGTGGCCAGCCTGCCCGTTTCCCCACTGCTGCTCGTCGGCCTGGCCCGGGCGATCGGCCCGCTGCGCCGCTCCTGGTGCCCCACCTGGCCCCAGCTCCCCGCCGCCTCCCTGGCCCGCTTCGCCGCCTGCTGGCTGCTGGCGGTGCTGCTGTTCTTCACCGCCGCCGCCACCAAGCTGCCGAGCTACTGGCTGCCGGCCACCCCCGCCGCCGCCCTGCTGATCGCCCTGACGGCCCAGACGGGCTGGTCCGGAGCAGATGGTTGGCCCTGGGAGCGCTGGGCCTGGGGCCTCAGCCTGCTGCTGGTGAGCGGGCTGGGACTGGCGTTCCTGGCGGCGCCCCTCTGGCTGCCGCTGATCCAGGACCCGGAGATGCCGACGCTGGCGGCGGAGCTGCGGGGCAGTCCCCTGGTGCCGGTGGTGGCCGCCTGCTGGCTGCTGGCCGCCCTGCTGGGCTGGAGCACCCGGCGTCGCCGCCCGCCCCTGCGCCTGCTGGCCCTGCAGCTGCCCCTGGTGGTGTTCGTGCCCACGGCCCTGCTGCCGCTGTGGAGCGTGGGCGATCGCCTCCGGGGTGAGCCCGTGCGGCGCATGGCGGCGGCCCTGCAGCGCGAGGGCCGACCGGGGGAACCCGTGGCGATGGTGGGTGTGCTCAAGCCCTCCCTGCACTACTACAGCCGGCGGGTGGTGATCTACGAGGGCATCGGCGTGGAGGGTCCCCTCAACCTGGCGGAGCGCCTGAGGCGGGAGCGCCGGGCGGGCCAGCGGCCCAGCACGCCGGAGGAGCAGCCCAGCGTGCTGGTGGTGATCGATCAGACCACCGCCCGTGCCCCGTTCTGGCGCCATCTGGGTGCCAGCGAACTCGACAACGCCGGTGTCTACCGGCTGTGGCGCCTCGACCGCCGCCGCCTCGAAGAGGCCGTGGCCGTGCTGCGCCTCAAGGGCTTCGCGCCCGACTGGCAGGACCCCCGGCCGGAGCGTTACTGAGCTGCCGGCAGGTGGATGTGGAAGCGGCTCCCCACCGCGATCTCGCTGTCGACGTCGATGGAGCCCCCCATCGCTTCCACCAGCAGCTTCACCACCGACAGGCCGAGGCCCGAGCCCCGTTCGTGCTCGATGGCGTTGCGGCCCCGGTGGAAGCGATCGAACACCTTGGGGATGTCCTCCGGGGGGATGCCGATCCCCTGGTCACGGACGCTGATGCAGAGTTCGGCGTCGTTCCTGGTGAGCTCCAGGCTGATCGGTCGACCCGGCGGGGAGTATTTGTCGGCGTTCTCGATCAGGTTGAGCAGCACCTGCTGGAGGCGATCGGTTTCGGCCACCGCCCGGATCGGCCCCTCAGCAGCCTCCTCGGGAAGGGTGAGCAGCAGGGGGCGTGACAACTGACTGCGGGCGAGGTCGCAGGCGGTGGTGAGCACCTCATCCACCGCCACCGGGGCCAGCACCATCTGCAGCTGGCCCGACTCGCTGCGGGAAAGATCCAGCAGATCGTTGAGCATGCGGGTGATGCGATGGGTCTCGGCCTCGGTGGTGGCGAGGGCGCGCATCTGCTCGGGGTCCAGGTTCTGGCCGCGGCGCTGCAGGCGGCGCAGGTAGCCGCCGATGATCATCAATGGGTTGCGCAGTTCATGGGAGACGAGCCCCACGAAGTGCCGCTGCTGGCTCCAGGCCAGGGCCAGCCGGTCGAGCAGGCCGTTGAAGGACTGGGCCAGCTCCTCCACCTCCAGGGGCGCCTTCTCCAGCTTGAGATGGCTGCTGGCCAGGCTTTCGCTGGTGACGCCGGCCGCCATGCGATGGAGATCCCGCAGCGGCTGGAGCAGCCGGCGGGTGAACACCGAGATCGCCACCAGGGTGAGCACCAGGCTCAGGATCCACACCACGGCCAGCCCCAGCAGCATGCTGCGCAGGCTGGCGACATTGGTGCTGATGTCCTCGGCGACCCAGAGCTGGCTGCCCTCGGGGGAACGGTGCAGGGTGTAGGTGAGGTAGCTGTTGCCCTCCGGATCCTTGACCAGGCGGCGATCCGTGCCGATCAGCAGGGGCGTGAAGGATCGGAGCGACCAGGCGTTGCCGTGCGCCGTCATCGCCTGTCCGACCAGGCGGGGAAGGGCCACCAGCTCGCCGACGACCGGCCCGGGCAGCAGCAGGGCGCCATCCCCGCGCTGCACCCAGAAGAATCGCTCCCGGCCACTGCGGCGCTCCAGCTCCCCGCGGAGCTGGGCGGCGTGGGTGGCGGACGGATCGGCGACGAGCCGATCGAGCGCGTCGGCCAGGGAACCCGCCTCCAGCCGTTGATCATGGTTCTGGTGATGCAGCAGGCAGTCCCGGTTGATGGCGAGGGTGAAGGCGGAGGCGGCGCTGAACCCCAGGAAGACCGAGGTGAAGGCCGCGAGCCGGAGCTGGCCCAGAAGGCTGCCGAAGAGCTGGTGACGCCAGCCACGGGGAGGGGCCCCGGGCAGGGGGGCCATCGGTGGGTTGGTCGTCACAGGTGGCGGTTCTCGCTCCTCATGGGCAGGAGCCGTTCCAGCAGGTCGGGCAGCCTGTCGAGAAGTTCGTGCTTGAGCACGTAGTCGTCGGCGCCGGCCTCCTGCGCCTGGCGGCGCCGCTCCGGGTCGTTCAGGGAGGTGAAGATGACCACCGGCACGGTGCAGCCCCGGCTGCGCAGCAGCCGCAGGCATTCGATGCCGTCGCAGTCGGGCATCTGCACGTCGAGGATGACAAGATCGATCCCCCCCTCGGCCAGCATCGTCTCAAGGCCATGGCCGTTGGTCAGCGCCACCACCTCGCAGCCGGAGTCCGCCAGCTCCTCGGCCACCATGGCCCGGATGTGGGGGTCATCATCGACGATCGAGACGGTGGGCCGCGCGGTGATGGGCCCGTCAGAGCCGCTCACGACCTGGGTGGCGATGGGGACGACCGCCTGCTGTACCGAACGTCCCTGGAGGGGGAGGGGGGAGTTCATCGCACCTGGAACCTGGCCTCATCTTGACGCGATCCGCGCCGATCGGCAGTGCCGGGAGGGAGCCGGAGCCTGCGGTCAGACCGCCACCGGCTGCGGACTGAGTTCGCCGTAGAGCCGCTCCAGGGCGTCGATGTTGCCGGTGAGGGTGTAACGCTCCAGGGCCCGTTGGCGGGCCCGGCGTCCCAGCTCGGCCGTGAGCACCGGCTGGTCCCGCAGCACCGGCAGGAGGGTGCGCAGCTGGGTGGTGACGCCCTGGGTGCTGATCACGATGCCGGCCCCCCCCTCCAGCACCTCCCCGTCGGCACCGGCATCGGTGGCCACGCAGGCGGTGCCGCAGGCCATGGCCTCCAGCAGGGCCAGGGAGAGCCCCTCCACCAGGGACGGCAGCAGGAACACCTCGGCCAGCTGCAGCAGCGCCACCCGACGGGCCCGGCTGGCCTCGTAGCCCCACCAGATCACATCAGACTCCGTGCCGCTCTGCAGCGAGGAGCGCAGCGGCCCGTCTCCCACGATCACCAGCACGCAGCCCTGGGGACGCACCAGCCGCCAGGCCTTCAGCAGGGCCTCGACGTTCTTCTCGGTGGCCACCCGCCCCATGTAGAGGAAGACGCGCCGGCCGCCCACCCGGAGCCGCAGCTGGGCCAGATCGGGCTCGCGGCCAGGGGCGGCCGGCGCCCAGGTGTCGGTGTCGACCCCGTTGGGGATCACCGCCAGCCGCTCGCGCCGCACCCCCAGGCGCACCAGCACCTCGGCCTGCAGCTCGGAGAACACGATCACCCGGTCGAATTTCGCCAGGGAGGGGGCGTAGAGCTGGTAGGTGAGCTGCTGGGTGCCGGCGGTGAGGTTCCGCAGCCCGGCGTCGAAGGGGGGATGGAAGGTGGCGACCAGGGGCAGCCCCAGCTGCTGGCAGAGGTCGGGCAGCCGGAAGTCAAGGGGAGAGAGGGTGAGGCTGGCGTGCACCAGGTCGGGGCGCAGCCGCTCCAGGGACTCCCGCAATTCCCGCTGGGCCCCCGGGGAGGGGATCGTGTACACCTGCGACTTCACCAGATAGGGCAGGGCCACCTCGGGGTTGGCCTCCGGCCCCCCCGGCGGATCCAGTTCGCCGGCCCCTGCTTCCGGCCGGCCCAGGGAGGGGGTGGGCGTGTCGAAGTGAATGAAACTCACCGCGTGGCCGCGCTGCCGCAGGGCTTCGGTGGTGCTAAGGCCGTAGGTGACGTTGCCGCAGAACGGAGATTTCTTGCCCAGCCAGGCAATGTGCATCACCTGTATGGCCCCACGCAACAGCGGAATGTAGCAGCGCTGGGCGGACGCTCAGCTGCGGCGCCAGGGGCGTTCACTCAGGGCGGCGATCGCCGCGATCGCCGCCAGCCCCCAGAGCACCGGCAGCAGCCCGTAGCGGCTCACCACGGTGCCCGCCAGCACCAGGGGCAGGCTGAGGGCGATGTTGATCAGGTTGTTCTGCAGGCCGAACACCCGTCCGCGCTGGTTTTCCGGGGTGTCCTCCTGGATGGTGGTCTGGGCGGGGATCGCCAGCAGGGCGGCGCCCACCCCAAGCAGGCCGCAGAGCAGCAGGGTGAACACCAGGTTGCCCCGCAGCTGGCCCAGCAGCACCAGGCACCAGGCGATGGTCCCGAGGCCTGCGCTGGCCAGCCCGCGGCGGCTGAAGCGTTCACCCAGCTGGGCCATGGCCAGGGCCCCCAGGGCCAGCCCCAGCCCGCTCATCGCCAGCAGCACGCCGAAGCGGGTGGGACCGAGCCCGCCGATCGCCGCCGCCAGGCTGATGGCCAGCACGTAGAGGGCCGCCAGCAGGCTGTAGAGCAGGACCAGCTGGAGCATGGCGCTGCGCACGTTGGGCCGCTCCCGCAGCACCTGCACCCCTTCTCCGATCTCCTCCCAGACGGAGATCGAGCGCGGCACCCGCGGCGGTTCGGGGATCACGATTCCGGCGATGGCCACGGCCGCTGCGCCGTAGCAGAGCGGCAGCAGCACGAACTCCCCCCCGGGGATCCCCACCTGGGCCAGAAGCGTGCGCAGCAGCCGCAGGATCGGGTCGCCGAGGGCGAAACCGACGATCGTGGCGGCCATGCTGGTGGCCTGGTACACCGAATTGGCGGCGAGCAGCTGCGGGTTGCTCACCAGCAGCGGGATGGCCGCCTGCTCCGCCGGGGCGAAGAACTGGGTGAGCACCGACTCGCAGAAGGTCATGGCCACCAGGGCCCAGTAGCCCCAGCTCAGCCCCAGCCACATCGGTCCGGGCAGCAGGCACAGGGGGGCCAGCATCACCAGGGCGGCCCTCAGGCCATTGGAGGCCACCATCACGGTGCGCTTCGGCCAGCGGTCGGCCCAGACGCCCGCCACCGTCCCCAGCAGCATCGCCGGGACCGTGTTGGCCACGTAGATGCCGGTGGCCAGCAGGGTGATCATCTGGGCTCGGGTCTCGAAGCCCATCCGGAAGGCCGCGGCCGCCTCGGCCAGGGCCGCGTTGTTCTGCGGGGTGTCCGTCACCCAGTACTGGGCGATCAGAAACACCATCAGCACGATGTAGAACTTGTCCGCCAGCTGGGAGAACACCTGGCCGATCCAGAGTCGCCGGAATCCCGGCAGGGCCAGCACCCCGGCCACTCCCCTCTCGGTCTTGCCGCTCGGGCTCATGCTGGCTCGGACGGTTGGGAGGGCATGGGGTCGCAAGCGGTCCGCAGCAGTCTGAAGGCTCGCGGTCTCTGACCGAGGTGCTCGCCGCACCAGGCCTCCACCAGGTCGAGCAGGTGCAGCCACACCGCTTCCGGCCCCATCAGCCGGCCGTCCCGGCAGCGGGGTGGGGCGGGGCGCGTCAGCCGCTGCAGCAGGGCCAGCTCGGAGGGATTGAGCATCACCCGGGCTCCGGGCACCGCACCGATTGCCAGCCCCTCCCCCGGCAGCAGGCTGCAGCGCCAGGCCCAGTCGCCGATCGGCGGCAGCAGCGGGTCGCCGCTGCGGACGCACTCCTGCAGGGGCAGGGCGAAACCGCCCAGGGCCAGCAGGTGGACGCTGCCCTGCACGGCCACCGCCAGGGCCTCCACCCGCTCGGCACGCTCCGTCACCACCGCCTCCAGGCGCCCGAGCTGGAGAAGCAGATCGGCGAGCACCCCCGGGGCGGGCGTCTCGGCGGGCACAAGTTTCAGGCAGAGCTCGGCCAGCGCCTGGGCGGCAGCCAGGGTCTCCAGACGCTGGGCCAGGCCGCTGTAGTTGCGCAGCACCCGCAGCTGCCGCACCCGCCGCAGGCCGCTGCGGCCCCCCACCTGCAGCACCAGATGGGCCAGGGGCACCGCCGCCGCCAGGCTGCTCTTCGGCCGCCGCGCCCCCGGCACCGCCAGCCGGGTCAGGCCTTCGCTCTCGCTCAGCAGGGTGAGCAGCCGGTCGTGCTCCCCCAGGGGGCGGCAGGTGAGGGCCAGGCCCTCCAGGTGCTGTTCAGGCACCGGTGCGCAGCGCCTGCATCAGGGCCACGCCCCGGCTCGTGCCCAGCCGGCCGGCACCGGCCGCCACCAGCGCCAGCGCCTGGTCGAGATCGGCGATGCCACCAGCGGCCTTCACCGCCGCCCGGCCCCTGGCCAGGGCCACCAGCCGGGCCACCTGCTCCGGCGTCACCGGTGGGCCAAAGCCGCTGCCGGTCTTGAGATGGCGCACACCGGCATCGATGCTGATCTCCACCAGCAGGTCCAGGGCCTCGGGGGCGAGGCGGCCCATCTCCAGGATCACCTTGACCGGCAGGCCCAGGTCGGTGATGGCCGCCAGATCGTCGAGCACGGCGCTGCCGTCGCCATCGGCCAGGGCGCCGAAGTCCGGGACCACGTCGAGTTCGTCGGCACCGGCGGCGGCGGCCCACTCCGCCTCGGCCCGCTTGATCGCCGCGGGGATGGCCCCGAAGGGGAACCCCACCACGGTGATCAGCTTCACCGGCCCGTCGACCGGCAGACGCTCGCGGGCCACCGGCAGCCAGCGGGAGGCCAGGCACACCCCGGCGAAGCCGAAGTGGCGGGCCTCATCACAGCAGCGGAGGATCGCCTCCCGGCCCTGGTGAGGGTCCAGCAGGGCGTGGTCGATCAGCGGGGCGAGGTCGGGCCGTTCGGTCTCCCGCTCAGGTGTCACGGGCCTGGATGACGCCGAATCCGCCATGGTTGCGGCGGTAGACCACCTGGATCTGGCCGGTGGCCGCATCGCGGAACATGTAGAAGTCGTGATCGATCAGATCCAGCTGATGCAGGGCCTCCTCCAGGTCCATCGCCGGCATGGCGAAGTATTTGCGACGCACGCCGCGGTGGGGCACAGCGGGTTCGAGGCCATCGGTGAGGGAGCCCCCGGGGTCGGGCAGGGTGGCGGCTCCGGCTTCCTCGGCGGCGGCGGAGCGGTGCACCGGACCCTGGCTGCGCTCCTGGAGCCGGTCCTTGTAGCGGGTCAGCTGGCGGCTCAGCTTGGTGGCCACCAGATCGATGCTGGCGTAAAGGTTCTCGCTGCGTTCCTGGGCCCGGATCACCACCCCGTTGGCGAAGACCGTGACTTCCGCCGTCTGCTGCGGCACACGGGGATTGCGGGCCACCGACAGATGCACGTCGGCTTCCTTGACGATGCCATCGAAATGGCTGATGGCGCGATTGAGCTTGGTTTCGGTGTACTCCCTGATCGCCGGTGTGACGTCGAGATTGCGGCCGTGGATCAGCAGTTTCATGCGGGTGCGCGCCTCCAGAGGAATTCTGGCTCTGGGACAACCTCAAGCTAGGAACGCCCCTGCATGGCCCCCAACACTCCCGCAATTCTTTTTGAAGCCCGTTCCCCGGTGCCCTTCCCGCTGGCCTGGGAGTGGCAGCGCCGTCTGCAGCGGCGCCGCCTCGACGATCCCGCCGCGCCGGATGCCCTGCTGCTGCTGCAGCACACCCCCTGCTACACCCTGGGCCGGGGGGCCAGCCTGGAGCACCTCGGCTTCGATCCGGCCCACCCGCCCCTGCCGTTGCACCGCATCGACCGGGGCGGCGAGGTGACCCACCACCTGCCCGGCCAGCTGGTGCTCTACCCGGTGCTCGACCTGCAGCGCCACGGCGGCGATCTGCACCTCTATCTGCGGGCCCTCGAGGACGTGGTGCTGGCCGTGTTGCAGGAGCTGGGGCTGGAGGGGGAGCGGATCGAAGGCCTCACCGGGGTCTGGCTCGAGGGCCGCAAGCTGGCGGCGATCGGGGTCGGAGCCCGGCGCTGGATCAGCCAGCACGGCCTGGCCCTGAACGTCGACTGCTCCCTGGAGGGCTTCGGAGCGATCGTCCCCTGCGGGCTCGCCGACCGGCCGGTGGGTCGGCTGGTGGACTGGCGACCCGCCCTCACCGCCGCCCAGGTGGCGCCGCTGCTGCTGGCGGCCTTCGCCCGCCGCTTCGGACTGGCCCTGCGGCCGCCGGGGCCACAGGAGGGACTGGCTGGCCTGGGGGAGGGGGAAGGCCGGTCGGGACTGGGAGAATCCTGATCTCCCGTTCGCCACGCCGGCCGCCCATGAACGCCAGAGCTGAGATCCACTGGGGCGGCAGCCCCCGCGACCGCCGTGCCCTCGACGGTCGCGCCGACTGGAGCCGGCTCGAGGGGATCGAGGGTCTCTGGCCGGAACTGGAGCGCCTGCATGGCCCCCGGGTGGCGCTGGAAGCCCCCCACGGCCGCCATCCGGAGACGCTGCGCTACACCGAACTGCGCCAGGCGATCGACCGGGCGGCGGCGGCCTTCGCCGACCTGGGGGTGGGGGCCGGTGATGTGGTGGCCCTGTTCGCGGAGAACGGTCCCCGCTGGCTGGTGGCCGACCAGGGACTGATGCGGGCCGGGGCGGCCGATGCCGTGCGTGGCAGTGCCGCACCGGCCGAGGAGCTGCGCTACATCCTCGAGGACGCCGGCGCGGTGGGGGCGGTGCTGGAGTCGGCCGCCCTGCTGGAGCGGCTGTCCCTCGACGGGCCAGCGCTGCGGCGGCTGCGCTTCATCGTGCTGCTGGAGGGGCAGGCCCCGGCCATTCCGCTGCCGATGCCCTGCCTCACCTGGGACGATCTGCTGCAGCGTGGCGCCGCCAGCCCCCTGCCGCCCGTCCCCGCGGGCGGACCCGGTCGGTTGGCCACGCTGCTCTACACCTCCGGCACGACCGGCCAGCCCAAGGGGGTGCCGCTCAGCCACGCCAACTTGCTGCACCAGCTGCGCACGCTGGGGGTGGCGGTGTCGCCGAGCCCCGGCGATCACGTGCTCTCCGTGCTGCCGATCTGGCATGCCTACGAACGCACCGCCGAGTACTTCCTGCTCAGCTGCGGCTGCCGCCAGACCTACACCACCCTCAAGCAGCTGCGCTCCGACCTGCAGAACGTCCGGCCCCAGTACCTGATCAGCGTGCCGCGGCTGTGGGAGGCGCTGCTCTCCGGCTTCGAGGATGCCCTGGCGGCCATGCCCGCCTCCCGCCAGCGGCTGCTGCGCCGGGCCCTCGGCGTCAGCCGGGCCTTCCACCGGCGGCGGCGGACGGCCCTGGATCTCACGCTCAAGCCGGTAGGGGCGGCCGACCGGCTCCTGGCCGCCGGCGGCGCCCTGCTGCTCTGGCCGCTGCATGGGGCGGCCGGCGCCCTGCTGTGGCCGAAGGTGCGCGCCCAGCTGGTGGGGGGGCGTCTGCGCACCGCCATCAGCGGCGGCGGGGCCCTGGCCATTCACGTGGACGGCTTCTTCGAGGCCGTCGGCATCGAGCTGCTGGTGGGGTACGGCCTCACCGAGACCAGCCCGGTGCTGGCCTGCCGCCGGCCCTGGAGCAACCGCCGCGGCAGTGCCGGCCAGCCCCTGCCGGACACCGCCCTGAAGGTGGTGGACCCCGCCACCAGGACCCCGCTCCCGGTCGGTGAGCGGGGGCTGGTGCTGGCCCGGGGGCCCCAGGTGATGGGGGGATACCACAACAAGCCGGAGGCCACGGCGAAGGTGCTGGATGGCGAGGGATGGTTCGACACCGGTGACCTGGGCCTGCTGCTGGCCGATGGAACCCTGGTGCTGACCGGCCGCGCCAAGGACACGATCGTGCTCAGCAGCGGCGAGAACATCGAGCCCGGTCCCCTGGAGGAGGCCCTGGTGGCCTCACCGCTGGTGGAGCAGGTGATGCTGGTGGGCCAGGACCGCAAGCAGCTCGGAGCCCTGGTGGTGCCCAAGCCGGAGGCGCTCCAGGGGTTCGCTGCGGCGGCGAATCTCCCCTGCCTCGAGCCCGGAGACCCGCTTTCCGACGCCGATCCGGCCCTGCTGCGGGCCCTCTGCCGCGAGTGCAATCGCCTGCTGGCGGCCCGGCCGGGCTCCAGGGCCGATGAGCGGCTCGGTGGCGTTGCCCTGGTGGAGCCCTTCAGCATCGACAACGGCCTGCTCACCCAGACCCTCAAGCAGCGCCGCGATCGCATCGCCGACCGTGACCGCAGCGTCATTGCCGCGCTCTACGGCGAGAGCTGAACCCATGGTTGACCGGATCCCCCGTCGCCTGACAGCCTGATCCCTGCACCTGAAGTCCCATGGCCGACGGCAACAGCCTCAACATCAAGCGATCGATCACGGTGCGTGCCGTTGTGACGCCGCGCTGGAAGGAGGATGCCGAGCGGGAGCTCAGCAATGCACTCACCAACTTCGACCAGCAGCTGGCCCAACTGGAGCAGGAGGGCCAGCGGCTGATCGAGGAGATCCGCCGTCAGAGCATCAACCCCCTGGATCCCCGGGTGCAGGAGCAGGTGGGTTCGGTCCAGCAGCAGGTGGCCGCCAAGCGCGCTGAGTTCGAGGAGCAGAAACGCCAGGTGCTGGAGCAGCAGCGCCAGGTGCGGGAACTGGAGATGGAGCAGGTGGTGGAGCAGGGGCAGATCGAAAGCTTCTGCGATGTCCAGGTGGGCGACAACCTGGTGCAGAAGCTGCAGGTGGCGGTGCTGGTGAGGGACGGGGTGATTGAGGCGATCGAGGGGGGCTGAGCCTCCCGCCGCCTAAAATCCCCCCCATCACAGAGGCAGTCCCCCGTTGGCCACCCACGAAATCTTCATGCCGGCCCTCAGCTCCACCATGACGGAGGGCAAGATCGTGGAGTGGCTCAAGAAACCCGGCGAGCGGGTCGAGCGGGGCGAGTCGGTGCTCGTGGTCGAGTCCGACAAGGCGGACATGGATGTGGAGGCCTTTCAGGAGGGCTTCCTGGCCGCCGTGCTGATGGAGGCGGGCAGCACCGCTCCGGTGGGTGAGACGATCGGCCTGATCGTGGAGAGCGAGGCGGAAATCGCGGCGGCCAGGGCCGCGGCACCGGCTCCAGCTGCGGCGGCCCCCGCTCCGGCGGCCCCTGCGGCGCCCGCACCCGCTCCAGCTGCGGCGGCCCCCACCCCAGCTACGGCCGCGCCCGCCCCGGCCCCCGTGGCCGCACCTGCCCCGGCGCCGGTGGCGGTTACCGCTGCCGCCACTGACGGCCGGGTGGTGGCCACCCCCCGGGCCCGCAAGCTGGCGGCCCAGCTGGGTGTGGCCCTGGCCTCCGTGCGGGGCAGCGGCCCCAACGGCCGTATCCAGGCCGAGGACGTGGAGCAGGCCACCGGCCAGCCGGTGAGCGTGCCCCGGGTGGCCGAAGGCACCGCCCCGGCCATGGCCGCCCCCGCCGGCAACGGGGCGGCCGTCGCCCCCGCCGCCCCCGCTGGCCAGGCCTTCGGCCGCGCCGGTGAGACGGTGGCCTTCAACACCCTGCAGCAGGCGGTTGTCCGCAACATGAACGCCAGCCTGGCGGTCCCCTGCTTCCACGTCGGCTACACGATCACCACCGACCGGCTCGACGCCTTCTACAAGCAGGTGAAGGCCAAGGGCGTCACGATGACGGCCCTGCTGGCCAAGGCCGTGGGCGTCACCCTGGCCCGCCACCCCCAGGTGAATGCTTCCGCCAGCGACGCGGGCATGGCCTACCCGGCCTCCGTCAACGTGGCCGTGGCCGTCGCCATGGACGACGGCGGCCTGATCACCCCGGTGCTGGCCGCCGCCGACCGCACCGATCTCTACTCCCTTTCGCGCAACTGGGCCGATCTGGTGGCCCGCTCCCGCTCCAAGCAGCTCAAGCCGGAGGAGTACACCACCGGCACCTTCACCCTCTCCAACCTGGGCATGTTCGGTGTCGATCGCTTCGACGCGATCCTGCCCCCGGGCACCGGTGCGATCCTGGCGGTCGCCGCCTCCAGGCCCGTGGTGGCCGCCCTCAAGGACGGTTCGATCGCCGTGCGGCGCCAGATGCAGGTGAACCTCACCGCCGATCACCGGGTCATCTACGGCACCCACGCCGCCGCCTTCCTCAAGGATCTCGCCGACCTGATCGAGAACCGGCCCGAAAGCCTGGCCCTCTAGGGCGCCTCCCTTTCGCTTGGCTACCTCCGCCGTGCCGGATCCCGCCGACCTGCGTCTGTCCAGCTACGACTTCGCCCTGCCGCAGGAGCGGATCGCCCAGCGGCCTGTGGAGCCCCGTCATGCCGCGCGGCTGCTGGTGGTGGATCCGGCGGGGGCCGGGCCTTCCCCCCAGGCCCGCCATCTCAGCGCCTGGGATCTGCAGCACGAGCTCAGGCCCGGCGACCTGCTGGTGGTGAACGACACCCGGGTGCTGCGGGCCCGGCTGAAGGCGCGGCGGCCCGGCGGCGGTGCGGTGGAGTTGCTGGTGCTTGAGCCCTGGCCGGGCGGGTCGGGCCAGTGGCTGTGCCTGGCGAGGCCCGCCAAGAAGCTGCGGCCCGGTGACCGCCTGGAGGTGGTGGCCGAGGGCCAGCCGCCCCTGGCCGTTGCGGTGGTGGGCAGCGATGCCTCCACCGGCGGCCGCATCGTGCAGTTCCCGCCGGACTGCGCCGATGCGGCCGCCCTCGAGCCCCTGCTGGTGCAGTACGGCGCCATTCCCCTGCCGCCCTACATCCACGAACACGACGCCAGCGACAACGAGCGCTACCAGACCCGCTACGCCGCCCGTCCCGGCGCCGTGGCCGCCCCCACCGCCGGCCTGCACCTCAGCGATGAGCTGCTCTCTGCGATCCGGGAGCGGGGTGTCGGGGTGGCCACCACCACCCTGCATGTGGGCCTGGGCACGTTCCGGCCGATCGAAACGGAAGACCTGGGCGCTCTGGAGCTCCACAGCGAATGGGTGGACGTGAGCCCGGCGCTGGTGGAGGCGGTGGCGGCCTGCCGGGCGGCCGGCGGCCGGGTGATCGCCATCGGCACCACCTCGGTGCGCAGCCTGGAGGCCGTGGCCCAGCTGCATGGCGGCGAGCTCCGCCCCCACACCGGCCCGGTGAACCTGGTGATCCAGCCCGGCTACCGCTTCGCCGTGGTGCAGGGCCTGCTCACCAACTTCCACCTCCCCAGGAGCTCGCTGCTGCTGCTGGTGAGTGCCCTGATCGGCCGCGAACGCCTGCTGGCTCTCTACGCCGAGGCGATCGAGCGCCAGTACCGCTTCTTCTCCTACGGCGATGCCATGTGGATCGCTCCGGAGGCGGTGCTGCCAGCGGCCAGGCCAGCCTGAAAAAAAAAAGCCCCCGGGGATCCCCGGGGGCTGGTGCTTGGAGCCGGAGCCTGATCAGGCGGCGGCCAGGTTGGCGGCCACGAAGTCCCAGTTGACCAGCTTGTCGAGGTAGGTGGTCATGTAGTCGGGACGGCGGTTCTGGTAGTCGAGGTAGTAGGCGTGCTCCCACACATCCATGGTGAGCAGGGCCTTCTGACCATGGGCCAGGGGCAGATCGGCGTTGGCGGTCTTGGTGATCTTCAGGGTGCCGCCATCGAGCACGAGCCAGGCCCAGCCGCTGCCGAACTGGGTGGCACCGGCGGCCTTGAACTGCTCCACGAAGGCCTCGTAGCTGCCGAAGTCGGCGGTGATCTTTTCGGCCAGGGCACCGGTGGGGGCGCCGCCGCCGCCGGGCTTCATGCACTGCCAGTAAAAGCTGTGGTTCCAGACCTGGGCGGCGTTGTTGAAGACGCCCGCCTTGGAGGCGTCACCGGCCACCGCCAGGATCACCTCTTCGAGGCTCTTGCCCTCGAGGTCGCCGCCCTCGATCGCCTTGTTCAGGTTGGTGACGTAGGCGGCGTGGTGCTTGCCGTGGTGGAACTCCAGGGTCTGGCGGGAGATGTGGGGCTCGAGTGCGTCGAGGCCGAAGGGCAGTTCGGGCAGCTGGTGAGCCATGGGAAACGGTTCGGGTTACGCGGCATTGTAACGATCGTCACCCGAATCCTGGCTTCCCGGGGCCCGGCCTCAGCCCTTGATCTGCAGCAGCTCCACCTCGAACACCAGGGTGGCGTTTGGGGGGATCACCCCGCCGGCGCCACGTTCGCCGTAAGCCAGATCGGGTGGGATGACCAGCTTGCGCTTGCCCCCCACCTTCATCCCCGCCACGCCCTCGTCCCAGCCCCGGATCACCCGGCCGGCGCCGAGGGGGAAGGAGAAGGGGCCGCGGCCGTAGCTGCTGTCGAATTCCTTGCCGTTGGTGAGGGTGCCGCGGTAGTTGACCACCACGGTCTGGCCGCTCCTGGCTTCGTCGCCTTCCCCCAGGGCCAGGTCGGTGATGCGCAGGCCGCTGGGGGTGGTGCGCTCGGTGGGGGAGACGAGCTCGCCGCCCAGGGCCGCAGCACCGCTGGAGGCCAGGTCGGCACTGGAGGAATCGGGGGCCATGGTGAACAGGGTGGGGTTGGGGACGTCGGGGTCCAGTTCGAGGGGGGCCGCCACGGCCTGTCTGGCCACCGGTGCGGTGGCGGGATTGGCCTGTGGCGCGGTGGCCGGGCCGGAACGGGCCAGGGCCTGCTGAACGCCGGCCTCGGCGGGGGCCGGTGCGGCGGCCTCCACCTGGGAGGGCGCCACCAGCTGGCTGACGAAGGCCAGCATCAGACAGGCCACGCAGACCATCGAGCTGATCAGGATGTCGCGCATGCGGAAGGACCCGGATGGGGGGATTCTGCCAGTGCGATCAGTCGTTCCCTTCGCCGCTGTTCTGGCGCTGGCGCAGGGACTGCTCAAGCCGATCGATGCGGCCGCGCAGCTCGTCCAGTTCCCGCTGCCGGGCCAGGCCCAGGTCCTGCAGCAGCTGGTCGCGGTTGCGCTCCAGTTGGCGTTCCGCCTGCTGCTCCACCTCCGGCGTCTCACCCCGCAGGGCGCGCATGACGTCCTCCACCAGGGCGGAGGCGTGGCTGGGGTCGAGGCGGCCGCTGCTCACCCATTCCTGGCTGACGTACTTGAGCCGGTCGGCCACCAGCGAGGTGGTGCCGAGGCCGCGCAGCAGCAGCATCTGCAGCAGATTGCCCTGGTCCATGAAAGAGGTTTCCTTGGGGAAACGGCGTCACTCTTCCCTGACCTTGGCGCCTCCCGGGCCCGGCGACCATGGGCAATGACCGGCGTGCCGGTTGGGTCGCCGCCGCCGCCGCTGGACTGCTGGCAGGGGCGGCCCTGCCGCCGCTGGGCTGGCCGTGGCTGCTCTGGCCCGCCGTGGCCGTGCTCTGGGGGCTGGTGGCGCCGACGGCCGGGTCGGGATGGGGCGCCGCCAGGGCCGGCGGCTGGTGGGGCCTGAGCGCGGTGCTGGTGAGCCACCGCTGGCTGCTCTGGCTCCATCCCCTCGACTGGATCGGAGTGCCGGGTCCCCTGAGCCTGCCGATCTGTCTGGCCCTGTGGCTGGCCTGTGGCCTGGCGGGCGGAGCCCTGGTGGGGACCTGGGGCTGGCTGGTGTGGCGCCTGGATGGCCGTCGCCCCAGCACGGCCGTGCTCATGGCGGCGTTGTGGGGGATCGTCGAGGTGACGCTGTCGCGGGGCCCCCTGTTCTGGATGGGGCTGGGTGTTTCCGCCCTGCCCGGCGACCGGGCCCTGGCCGGTCTGGCCACGATCGGGGGGGCGGGGATGCTGGCCGCCGTTCAGCTCCTGATCGGTTGGGGGCTGTGGCGCAGCCTCACGACATCCGCCCGGCGAGGGCGCGCCCTCGGCGTCACCCTGGCCCTGGTGCTGGCCGCCCATCTGTTCGGGATGGCACGGCTGGCCGACGGCCCCAGCGCGGACGGGCCGATGGAGCGCTGGCTGGTGCTGCAGCCGGCCACACCCACCCGCCAGAAGTTCCTGCCCGAGCAACGGCAGCGGCTGCTGCGCCAGCTGGCCGCTGCCCAGGAACAGGCCCGGCTTTCCGCTGCTACGCCGGCAGAGGTCACGGGGCTGTTGCTGCCTGAGGGGGCGCTGGCCCTGGGCCAGCCCCTGCCCCAGCCGGCGACCGTGGAGGTCCTCAGTGGAGGCTTCCGCGTCGAGGGCCTCGAGCAGCGCAGCAGCGTCCTGCGGTTCGCCCCGGACGAGCAGAGGCCCAGCAGCTGGATCGACAAGCACCGGGTGGTGCCGCTCGGGGAGTGGGTGCCGCTGGCCGGTCTGTGGCGCTGGAGCGGACTGTCGGCGGTCGGGGGGATCGAACCCGGTGCGGCGTCCCGGCTGCTGGAGCGGCCGGGCGGGCCGGTGGGGGTGGCCATCTGCTACGAGATCTCCGATGGCGTCGCCCTGGCCGCCGCCAGCCGGGAGGGGGCCAGCTGGCTGCTGGCGACGGCCAATCTGGATCCCTACCCGTTGCTGCTTCAGGGGCAGTTCCGGGCGCTGGCCCAGCTGCGGGCGATCGAGACCGGCCGCTGGCTGATCAGTGCGGCGAATACCGGCCCCAGCCTGGTGGTGGATGCCCGCGGCCGGCTGGTGCGGCAGTTGCCGCCGGGACGTGCGATCGCTGCCGTTCTCCCGGTGCGGCAGCGCTCGGTCCTCACCCCCTATGACCGCTGGGGGGAGGCACCGCTGCTGGGGATCGCGGCCTTGGCCGGCCTCCGGCGCTGGCAGGCCTGAGGGCCTCCGGCCTGCCGCTGAATTCAGGCCGCCTGGGCGGCGGCGCGCTCCAGATAGAGGGTCTGGGTGGGATAGGCGAAGGCGATGGCCTGCTCCTCGAACCGCCGCAGGATGCCGAGGTTGATCTTCTGCTGCAGGTCGAGATACAGCTCCATGTCGCCATCGGGGACGAAGAACACGAACTCGAATTCCAGGGCGCTGTCGGCGAAGCCGGTGAAGTGGCAGCGGTCGAATTCGGCGGGGGGATGCTCGGCGATGACCCTGGCCACGAGCTCGGGGATGGCGGCCACCTTCTCCACGGGTGTCTGGTAGACCACGCCGATGGTATGGGCCACGCGCCGCCGCGGCAGGTCTCCGAAGTTGCGGATGGTCTGGACAAGCAACTCCTCGTTGCTGATCACGATCCGCTCACCGCTCAGGCTGCGGATGATCGAGGAGCGCAGCCCCACCCGTTCCACCGGCCCGAGCACGTCGCCGAACACGATGAAGTCGCCGATGCGGAAGGGCTCGTCCAGCAGGATCGTGATGTAGTTGATGAAGTTGGTGAACGGGCCCCGCAGCGCCAGGCCGAGGCCGATGCCGGCACCGGCCAGGGAGGCGTAGACCGCGCCCAGTTCCACCCCCTGGTTCTGGAGGAACACCAGGGCGCCGATGATCCAGAGGATCGTGCGGATCATGGGGGCCAGCCCATCGAGGGTGGCCAGCTGTTCATCGCGGCCCAGCCGATGCATGGTCCGGTTGAGCAGCAGCAGAAGCGTTCTGTTGACCAGCCGCACCACCAGCAGGAGCGCTACCAGAAAAACGGCAGCGCTCACGAATCGGTGCGGTCCCTGCTCGAACGACAGGCCGTCCCAGCCCCTGACGACGGTCTGCCAGCCCCAGAAGAACATGGCCAGATACCCGAGGGGGGCGACGGTGCCGAGCACCAGCCGCAGCAGGGTGTCGTCGGTGCTGCTGGCGGTGCGGCGGGTGATCCGCGACAGGATGCGCCCCAGCAGCGACGTGGCCAGCCAGACGGCGGCTGATCCCGCCAGGAACTGGATCGTGGCCGTGAGGAACGTGACGCCGAGGCTCGTCATGGGTTCTTGAGCGGCTCGGAACACCATTGCACAGGCGGTCGGTGTACCGACGCGCCTCAGGCGTCCTCGTCCTGTGGTGGTGGGGACAGGCGCGCGATCAGGGCGGCGGTGATCTCGGCGGGAAGGGCCACCTCGATCCGTTCGTTGCGCAGGTGCAGATCCCGCTGCGGGAACGGGATCGTCAGCTCGTGACGGCGCAGCATCGCTTCGATGCGGAAGTTGAGTTCACTGCGGATCTCGTACTGACGCCGGGGCTGGCTGATCCAGACCAGCAGCAGAAAGTCCAGGGAACTCTCTCCGAAGCCGGTGAAGAACACCCACGGGGGCGGTGCCGCGAGGATGTCGGGGAAGCCCTCGCAGGCGTCCAGCAGGGCCTGGCGCACCAGCTGGCAATCGGAGCCGTAGGCCACTCCCACAGGAATCCTGAGGCGCGAGATCGGACTGCCGTGGCTCCAGTTGACAACGCGGGATTCGAGAAACTCCGCATTGGGAACAATGATCGAAATGCGGTCGAGGGTCACCACCTCGGTGCTGCGCAGATTGACACGAGTCACGGTGCCCTGAAGGTCGCCCACCTCGACGAAATCATTCACCTGGATGGGCCGCTCGAACATGATGATCAGGCCGCTGATCAGATTCTTGGCGATGCCCTGCAGCCCCAGGCCGACCCCCACCCCCAGGACGCTGGCGAAGAGGGCGAGGGAGGTGAGATTGAGGCCCCACAGCTGCAGCAGGACGAGCGTGCCGAGGAACAGCAGTCCGTACTGAAGGATGAAGGCGATCGCTTCCTGGGAACCGGGCTCGATGCCCGTGCGCTGCAGCACGCGGATGCGGAGCATCCCCGTCAGGAACGCCACCAAGCGCACCAGCACCAGGAAGAGCGCCACCAGGATGACGGCGTCCAGCACCGAATAGCTGCGTCCCCCCAGGGGCAGGAACGGGGATCCCAGGCTCTCGGTGACCGCATCGAACAGGCGGCCGATCAGCAACCGGGTGACGGGGAAGAAGCCGGCGATCACCCGGACCGCCGCCACCCAGATCCCGAACCGCAGCACCACCAGCACCCCATGCAGCAGCCAGTCCATGCCCCGCAGCGGCCGGACAGTGCCGGGCTCGCTGGCCAGCGGCTGGGTCAGGGCCGAAGGCAGGAACCGTTGCCACAGCCGCAGCAGCAGCCGCTGCACAAGGAACGCCAGCCCCAGGATGCCAAGGGACACGGGAATCATCCGGGCCACGTAGGCGGGCTGACGCTGGGCCCGTCCACGGGCGATGGCCGACGCGATGGTCCGGCGCCACAGTTCGGCCTGTTGCCCGACGGCCATGCTCTCGGGTGTGTCGCGGCGGGTGACCGTGAGGATCACGTCGCCATCGAGGGTGATCACGGGCAGGTTGTTCAGCTCCCTGACGCCGATCGTTCCCGGCTGCGTCGACGCCACCACGTCCTGCAGCAGCCGGTTGGCCCGCTCCACCCGCTGCCTGGCCGTGTAGTCCTTCGAGGCGGTGACCTCGAACAGCCGGTGGCCATCCAGCTCCACTGTCGCCGGAATCTCCGGCCTGGCCTGGGCCCTGGCGCCGTGGAGCGGTAATACCACCAGCAGGATCGCCAGGGCCGCCAGAACCAACAGGCGGCCTCGGGAGCGAACGCCGAGGCCGACCCGTGGCCATCGGCGTGTCGACAGGATGGGCTGGATGGGCATGGGGGCGGGGGTTGCGACCAGCTTGACGCCGATCCGTTCACCCGTCGTGCCGGGTGGCGGCCTGCCCGTCAGGCGGGCGGTAGGACGTCAGGTGAGGGCCGGCTGGGAGCTCTGGCCGACCGTACGGGGCACCAGGATCTTGCGAAGGCCCGCACGCCCCGTCCCGTCGGCGAACTCTCCCCAGGCCTCCAGGCCGGCCCCGTTCCGCTCGAGGACCGTGCCGCCGCCATCCTCCACATCGTCCAGGGGTTCGAGCAGATCAAGCACGGCCTGGCGCACCCCCGAGAGGCGACGCTCCAGCTTCTGGCGTGCCAGCCGCTCCTGCTCCAGGTCCTGCAGCAGCGACAGACGCTGCCGTTCGGCGGCTTCCTGGAGCTCGGCTTCCCGGGCAGCAGCGGCCTGGGCGGCCTCCTGCAGGCGCTGCGCCAGGGCCTCCTCGCGCAGCCGGTCCCGCTCCCGCTCAGCCTCCTCCAGGGCGGCCTGCTCCGCTTCGGCGATGGCCAGCTGCTGACGGATGGCTTCGTGGAAGCGCACCAGCTCCGCTTCGGCCTGGCGCCGGCCCTCGAGGGCTTCAGCAAGCTCGGCTTCGAGCCGTTCCCGTTCCAGCCGGGCCTCCTGCCGCTCGGCTGCCACCTCATGGGCCTTGGCGGCGGCAGCGGCCTCCAGGTGGCGGCGGAAGCGGCGCTCCTGCTCCAGCTCCTCGCGCAGGGCGTCAAGTTCGCCCGTGGTGGTGGCGATCAGGCTCTGGGCCTGGGCGGTGAGGGCCTCGACCGCCTGGTTGAAGGAGGATGACATCGGCGTGCGGGGGGAAGGACGCTGGCTTTGCTCTAAGTCTGCGCGGGGCGGCCTGTCGGTAGCGAAGCGCTCCACCCCCGGTGGGGAGCCGCTCGCCTCAGCCGGCGTCGATGCGGGAACGGCGCAGCAGCAACGAAGGCGCGATGCCGTAGTGGCGTCGAAAGCTGGCGGCGAACGAGGACATCTGCACGAAGCCATGGCGGCGGGCGATGGTGGCCACGGTTTCGCCGGGCTGGGCCCGCTGCAGATCGCGGTGCACCGCCTCCAGTCGCTGCCGCTTCACCCACTGCATGGGGCTGCAGCCGAACCGCCTCTGGAACAGATACTGCAGGTTGCGCAGGGAGTAGGCACTGCGCCGACTGAGCTCGGACACGGTGATCGGGACGTGCAGATGGGCCCGGATCCATTCCAGGAGTTCGTCGAAGGGGCGATCCCGATGGGCCTCAGGGAGAGCGCCGTCGATCCCCCGGATCGTTTCCGGGCAGACCAGGGCGGCCACCAGGCGGTAGAGCAGATCCTCGAGCTGGGGGGCCGCGAGTCCACCCACCGGCCCCAGCAGCGGCGCGTCCAGCATCTGCAGCGCAAGGTGGAGGTGGCGGAGGAGCTCGGCCTGCCGGCCCGAGGGGCTGCCATCCACCACCTGGGCGGATTCGAAGCGGGGCAGGTGCCGGCGGGGATCCCGAGCGGTGCCCTCGAGCAGGGAAGCCGTGGCGGCCAGACGCCCACGATCGAGGCAGATCATCACCTCCTCGAAGGTTCCGGTGCTGGCCGTGAAGGCCGCGCCGGGCAGGTAGGCCGCCATCGGCCCCCCCTGCAGCCGCAGCGTCTGCCCATCCGTTTCCACCCGGGCCTCCCCCGACAGCGGCAGGGTCAGGGTGGCGAGGTCGGCGTCGTCGAAGCCGATCTCGAGGGGGGAGTGGCGGCTGCAGGACACCGCCACGCCGCCGACATGGATCACCCCGCTGCGATGGAAGAAGCCGTGGGCCTGGGGTCCCTCCAGGAAGGCGTTGAGGGGGAAGGTCTGAGCCACCCGGCCCAGCAGGGCGTCGGGGTCCCTCACGTCCACCGCCCGGGACTCCAGCAGGGTCAGCGGGATCGTGCTGGTGGGATCACTGGTGGATTTTCTGGTGGATTTGCTCGTGGTTTCAGCGGGCTGGATCACGGCGCCGTGAACACCATGGCCCAAGGTTAAGGCCGGCCAGGCGTCGAAGGAGGACCGCCTCGGCCGTCACTCGTTGACGATCGAGGCCGTGACCTCGACCGAGGCATCGCCGCACTGCACGATCCGGCCGGTGGGATTGGCCACCAGGCTGCCGAGCACGAGCTGGGGATCCGACGGACGGATCTGGCCCGGCTGGAGGTTCATGCAGATGATCGTGGTGATCCTGGGATTCTGGGTGGGGGTGAGGAAGGCGACCCCCACATAGGCATTCAGCTGCCCCACCTTGGGCGACTGGGCCGGAATCACATAGCTGTAGGCCGCTTCGGTGGTGGTGCGGACGGCGTAGTTGAAGGAGGCCGGCAGGGTGATGCCGAAATCCTGCTGGATGTTCGCGACCGTGGCCCGGAAGGCACCGTTCTTCTGGTAGTAGGTGCGCTGTGCCTCCATCATCCGGGCCACGGCGTTCAGCGCCGCCGCCTGATCAGGGCTGGCCTGCGGCTGCGCCCCGGCCCCGGGGCAGACCATGGCGAGGCCGAGGCCCACGGTGGCGAGCAATGCCGGGCTGGCATGGCGGCGAAGGGGGGAGGCCATGGGCGGGTTTCCGATCGTCTGACGCGCCACCGTGCCACGTGGCCCGCCATTCCTGACAGGATTGGCGCCGCACATTTGCGCCACTGCGACAGTCTTGCCGTCCTGCGTTCAACGGCGGCCCCAGGGCCGATGGTGGCGACGATGCGTTGGGCGAATCCGTTGTGCCAACGAGTGTGTCGAAGGTGATCGATGCGACCCCGAACCGCTCTTTCTCGCCCCCAAAATGCGGACCATGAGCCATCCGCAGGGCCCAGCGAATCGTGCTCTTCCGATCTGTGTTTGTTCAAATCGTTGCCCGTGCATCGTCCTGAGGCCTGGGGCTTGCCGGTGCTGGCCGGCCTGCTGATCCTGGCCCTGGGGATGGGCGTGGTGCTGCTCTGGTCTGCCCCCGCCCGGGCGGCAGACCGCTGTCCGCCGTCGATGGCGCCGATCCCCGGCGGCCGCTACCGGATCGGGGCGGCGGGCCGCCTGCCGGAGGAGGCGGAGGCGACCGTACGGCTGCAGCCCTTCTGCATCGGCCGCACGGAGGTGACCAACCGCGCCTTCGCCACCTTCGTGGCCGCCACCGGATACCGGACCCAGGCGGAGCAGCCCCTGCCCCGGGAGCAGTTCCCGGAACTCTCCGCCGCCGAGCGCCGCCCGGGGTCGGTGGTGTTCCTGCCCCCCTCACCCGGAGAGCCCCTGGAGGAGCTCGGCTGGTGGCACTGGGTGCCCGGCGCCGACTGGCGCCATCCCGAGGGCCCAGGCAGTTCCATCGACGACCGGCTCGACCATCCGGTGGTGCAGGTGTCGCTGGCGGATGCCGAGGCCTACGCGGCCTGGGCCGGCGCGGCCGTGCCCAGTGAGGCCCAGTGGGAGTTCGCCGCCCGGGGCGGGCTGAAGGATCGGGCCTTCAGCTGGGGCGACACCTGGAAGCCCGGCCAGGCCAACACCTGGCAGGGGGACTTCCCGCTCAGCAACACCGCTGAGGACGGCTACACCGGCACCGCCCCGGTGGGCCG
Source organism: Cyanobium gracile UHCC 0139 (assembly GCF_034931325.1). Classification (GTDB taxonomy): domain Bacteria; phylum Cyanobacteriota; class Cyanobacteriia; order PCC-6307; family Cyanobiaceae; genus Cyanobium; species Cyanobium gracile_B. The sequence goes on from NZ_JAYGHX010000005.1 coordinate 149,880, forward strand.
CTTTCCCGCCAACGGCTATGGACTCCAGGACATGACCGGCAATGTCTGGGAGTGGACGGCGGACTGGTATCTCCCTGGTCACGATCGCCTCGCCGGCCAGGACGATCCTCTGCTGGCCGACCGCGCCGCCAGCAGCGATCCGCGGGAGCCCGGGGTGGCCAAGCACGTCATCAAGGGGGGCTCCTTCCTGTGCGCCCCGAACTACTGCAGCCGCTACCGGCCGGCGGCGCGGGAGGCCGAAAGCCCCGACACCGGCACTTCCCACATCGGCTTCCGTCTCGCTTCCCCTCTGCTGACCACCCATGGCTGAACGACTGATCCAGGCCCTTTCCGCCGCGACCGCTCGTCTGGCCCGCTTCTTCGGCGTCGCCGGCCCCTCGGGCCTCGGCCGGCGGCTGCTCCTGGTGGCCCTGGCCCTGGCTCTGGTGGGCTGGCAGGCGGGCTGGATGCCGGCGGTGGCCCAGCGCATCACCGGCACCCCGGGATCCCCCAATGCCACCACCACGATTCCCGGCACCCAGCTGCCGGCCCCGGCGCCCCCTTTCGGCGGGGTGATCAGGGATGGTGCCCTGCAGTCCAAGCCGTGGTGGGCGTCGCGGATCGTGCCACCGCAGAGCGCCCCCAACGTGCTGCTGATCATCACCGACGACGCCGGTTTTGGCGTGCCTAGCACCTTCGGCGGCGTGATCCCCACGCCGGCGATGGACCGCATCGCCCGTGAGGGACTCCGCTACAACCGCATGTTCTCGACGGCGTTGTGCTCCCCCACCCGTGCCGCCCTGATCACTGGCCGCAACCACCACTCCGCCGGCTTCGGGGTGATCGCGGAACAGTCGACGGGCTTCCCCGGCTACAACAGCATCATCGAGCGGGACAAGGCCACGATCGGCCGCCTGCTCAAGGACAACGGCTATTCGACGGCGTGGTTCGGCAAGGATCACAACGTGCCCGCCTTCCAGGCCAGCCAGAGCGGGCCGTTCGACCAGTGGCCCACCGGCATGGGCTTCGACTACTTCTACGGCTTCGTGGGTGGGGACGCCAACCAGTGGCAGCCCAACCTGTTCCGCAACACCACCCAGATCTATCCCTTCGAAGGCAAGGATCCCGGCAGCTGGAACCTGGTGACGGCGATGGCCGATGACGCCATCGACTACATGGCGCGGATGCACCAGATCAACCCCAGCAAGCCGCTGTTCATCAAGTACGCCCCCGGCGCCACCCACGCGCCCCACCACCCCACCAAGGAGTGGGTGGAGAAGATTCATGCCATGCATCTGTTCGATGACGGCTACGAGAAGCTGAGGGAGCGCATCTTCGCCAATCAGAAGAAACTCGGCGTGATCTCCAAAGACGCCAAGCTGGACCCCTGGCCCGCCGATGTGATCACTCCCTGGGACCAGCTGAGCCCGGAGGCCCAGAAACTGTTCATCCGCCAGGTGGAGGTGTTCGCCGCCTATGCGGCCTACAGCGATGACGAAATCGGCCGGGTGATCCAGCAGTTCGAGGACCTCGGCAGGCTCGACAACACGCTGATCGTCTACATCAACGGCGATAACGGCACCAGCGCCGAGGGCGGGCCCCTGGGCACCCCCAACGAGGTGGCCTTCTTCAACGGCCTCAACAAGCTGCCGGTCGAGGTGCAGATGAAGTTCTACGACGTCTGGGGCACCGATCTCACCTACAACCACATGTCGGCGGGCTGGAGCTGGGCCTTCGACACCCCGTTCAGCTGGTTCAAGCAGAACGCCTCCCGTCTGGGTGGCGTGAACCAGAACATGGTGGTGTCGTGGCCGGCGCGGATCAAGGACAAGGGCGGCCTGCGGGAGCAGTTCGTGCACGTGATCGACGTGGTGCCCACGATCCTCGAGGCGGCCGGCCTCCAGGCCCCCGAGGTGGTGGATGGCATCCCCCAGAAGCCGATCGAGGGCACCAGCTTCGTGTACACGTTCGACAGCAAGAATGCCAAGGTTCCCTCGCGGCACGAGCGGCAGTACTTCGAGATGATGGGTCAGTGGGCCCTCTACGACAGGGGCTGGCTGCTGAGCACCAAGGTGAACCGGGCACCGTGGGACGCCTTCGGCCCGGCCAATCCCGACCCGCTCAACAACCAGGTGCTGGAGCTCTACAACCTCAACGAGGATTTCAGCCAGACCACCGACCTGGCGGCCCGGAATCCGCAGAAGGTGAAGGAGATGAAGCAGGCCTTCATCGCCGAAGCGAACAAATACCAGGTGTTCCCGCTCGATGCCTCGGTGGCGGCGCGGATCGTGGCCCCCAGGCCCAACATCACCGCCGGACGCACCGAGTTCGTCTACACCCATCCGATGGTGGGCCTGCCCCAGGGCGCTTCGCCCCTGCTGCTCAACACCTCCTACAGCGTCACCGCCGATATCGATGTGCCGGCCGGCGGCGCCGAGGGCATGCTGCTCACCTCCGGCGGCCGCTTCGGCGGCTACGGCTTCTACCTGAAGAACAGCAAGCCCGTCTGGGTCTGGAACATGGTGGATCTGGAGCGCCTCAAGTGGGAGGGCACCGAGCCCCTCACCCCCGGCAAGCACAAGGTTGAATTCGATTTCGTCTACGACGGCAAGGGGGCCGGCACCCTTGCCTTCAACGACTTCAGCGGCGTCGGCCGCCCTGGCACCGGCACCCTCAAGGTGGATGGCAAGGCGGTGGCCACCAAAACCATGGCCAAGACCCTGCCGATGATCCTGCAGTGGGACGAAAGCTTCGACATCGGCTCCGACACCCTCACCGGCGTCAACGACGCCGACTACCAGCCGCCGTTCCGCTTCACCGGCACGCTCAACAAGCTCACGATCAAGCTGGATCGGCCCAAGCTGTCGCCGGAAGAGATCAGGAACCTGGAGGCGGCCATGCGCACCAAGGCGGCCAGTGAGTGACTCAGGGCCTGGTGGGACAGAGTCGCCGCCATTCCCCCAAGGCTTCTCCGGCGGCGTAGAACTTCCGCAGGCCCATCGCCGCGTCGTAGCGCTGCTTCTGCGGCGAGCCGGCCCAGGTGGCGGCGGGGCAGGGCTGGGGATCGGCTCCAGCCTTGGGCAGCTGTTCGGCCGCATCCACCCCCAGCCGCAGCCGGAACAGGCCTTCCTGGCCGTACTGCTGGCGGAAGGCCTCCCGATCGATCGGTGCCAGGGAGCTGTTGTTGGGTTCCACGATCCCCTGCGCCCGGCCGATGGACGGAAGGATGGACGGGACGAGCAGGGCCAGGGCCGTCGCGAAGCCGGCGGCCCGACATCGTCGCGATGGGGCTCGGAGGGGTCGGGTGGCCAAGGGGCAACGGGCAGGGAATCCGGCCATCCTGTCGGCCGCATGGGCACCAGCCGATTCCTGCCCTGCCAGCTTGAGCACAGCACCAAGGACCGCCGTGGAGCCAATCGAGGGACTCCAGGGAGACCCCGTACCAATGAAATGGAGCCAAGCGGACTCGAACCGCTGACCCCCTGCATGCCATGCAGGTGCTCTACCAGCTGAGCTATGGCCCCATTGATGCGCCGGTGAACCGGTGCTTGAGGAGCTTACAACGTGGTGGTGCGGGCCCGATCCCTTCACACCTGACGCCAGACCGCCACCAGGCGGCCCTGCACGCTCACCTGGTCGGCGGGCACCAGGATCGGGGCATAGGCGGGGTTGGCGGCCTCCAGCCGCACCTGGGCCCCCTGGCGGTGGAAGTGCTTGAGGGTGGTGCCGCTGCCTGGCACCAGGGCGCTCACGATCGTGCCCTCCCGCAGCCGGGAGGGGTCGGCCACGGGCTCCATCAGCACCACGTCGCCATGGGCGATGTGGGCGTCCACCATCGAGTCACCGTTGACGGTGAGGGCGAACAGGCCGCGGGTGTCGAGCACCGGGGCCAGATCGAGGTGCTCCTGCACGTCGTCGAAGGTTTCCACCAGGCCGCCGGCGGCCACGGCCCCGAGCACCGGGATGCCGGGGCGGCTTTCGCCGAGCAGCTGCAGCGTGCGGGCCTGGCCCTCCTGCCAGGTGATCCAGCCCTTCTGCTGCAGATGGCGCAGGCGGCTCTGGATCGGCGCCGGCGAACGCAGGCCCATGGCCTCCATCATCTGGCGGATCGACGGGCTGTGGCGGTGGCTGCCGATGTAGTCGGCGAGCCAGGCATAGAGCTCCCGCTGGGCCTCGGTGAGCTCCTGGTGGGTGGCGACCACGGGCAGTACGGATGAACCAGTCCCTTTCTGCCATCCCGCGGGCGGTTTGTCCAGAGCCGGGTCTGCGCCTGCCGGTGGCACCCTCAGTCGCTGACGCCCCCCAGCAGGGTGGCGAGCAGGGCCTGCTGCACGTGCAGGCGGTTCTCCGCCTGGTCGAACACCCGGCTGGCGTCCCCCTCGATCACGCCGGCGCTGATCTCTTCGCCCCGGTGGGCGGGGAGACAGTGCAGCACGATCGCCCGCGGATCGGCCTCGGCCAGCAAGTTCTCGTCGAGGCACCAGCCGGCGAAGGCCCGTTCCCGCTGGGCCTGCTCCTCCTCCTGGCCCATGGAGGCCCACACGTCGGTGTACAGCACGTGGGCGCCCAGGGCCGTCGCCACCGGGTCCTGCAGCACCGTGATCGCGCTCCGCCCGCCGGCGAGGGCCCGGGCCTGCTCCACCACGGCAGGTCTGGGGGCGAAACCGTCGGGGCTGCCGATGCGCACATCCATCCCCAGCAGGGCCCCGACGAGCATCAGCGAGTGGGCCATGTTGTTGCCGTCACCCACGTAGGCCAGGGTGAGGCCGTGCAGGTCGGTGGGGCCATGGCCGAAGCGTTCCTGGATTGTCAGGGCATCGGCCAGGGCCTGGCAGGGGTGCTCCAGGTCGGTGAGGGCGTTGATCACCGGGATCGAGGCCCAGTGGGCGTAGTCGACCAGGTCCTCCTGGGCGAAGGTGCGGATCGCCAGGGCATCGCAGTAGCGGCTCAGCACCCGAGCGGTGTCGGCGATCGGCTCGCCCCGGCCCACCTGGGTGACGGCCGGGTTGAGGTCGATCGTCTGACCGCCGAGCCGGGCCATGGCGACGATGAAGCTCACCCGGGTGCGGGTGGAGGCCTTGGAGAAGATCAGCCCCAGCACCCGGCCGGCCAGGTCGATGCGCCGCTCACCCACCTTCAGCTGGCGGGCCAGCTCCAGCAGGGCGAGGGTCTGGGGGCCGTCGAGGTCGGCCGAGGAGAGCAGATCGCGGCCCCTGAGGGCGGCGAGCGGGGCTGAGGGGGACACCATGGCCCACGTCCCAAAGAACCCTTATGCGAGATCGACCCCCCCCACGTCAAGGGCAGGGCCGCAGGCCGTGGCGTGCCGGCTGCTCCGCTCTGGTGCGGGGCAGCAGGATGAACGACTTGGCCTGCCAGGCTCCCGGCGCTTCCCAGCAGGCCAGCTGCGGGTTGGCGCCGCCCAGCTCCTTCATCCGTTCCCGGCTGCCGTGGAACGCCAGCAGCGGCTGCTGCAGGGGCCCGGGGTCCGCTGGGTCGCGCTCCTCGAGATCCCGCAGCTGGCCGGGCCGGAAGTAGGCGCCCATCAGGGCATCGGGGCGCCAGCCCGTGCTCCAGCAGCCGCCCTCACAGACGCCGGTGCTGTTCACGAAGGCCGCCATGGCCCGATAGTTCTCCAGTGGTGCCCGTTTGTCCGCCAGCATCCGCTGGCCGATCTGCAGCTGCAGCAGCAGCACGGCGACCAGCAGAACGGCCAGGGAGCTGCGACGGAAGCGGCCCAGACCGGCAGCCAGCTCCCAGCCCGTCCCCACCAGATAGGCCACGGCCGGCAGCACCACGATGGTGTACCTGGCCTGGCTCATGGGCTTGATCGGATCGATCACCAGCATCAGCGCCAGGAACAGGCCGATCACCAGCAGCAGGTAGCGGGCCTCCCCCAGGGCCTTGGGCAGCTGCCGGGTGGGCCCCACCAGAAAGCGGCGCAGGTTCCGCCAGGAGCCGAAGGCGCAGCCGATCCCCACCACCAGTCCGATCAGGCCCAGTTGGGCCAGCTGTCCCTGGTGCAGGTCCAGCAGGGGAAGCAGGCCGCGGCTGAACTGCATCAGGGTGCCGATGATCGGCTCCACCTCGATCCAGTCGATCCGTTTGAACTTGGCGCCCACCGGGCTCACCAGGCCATGGGCGAGGGGCGGCAGCAGCAGCAGCAGCCCCAGGACGGCCGCGTCCCGCCGTCGCCGCAGCACCCGTCCATCGACGGCGCTCACCGCCAGCACCACCAGCACGAACAGCAGCGAGAAGTAGTGCGTCAGGGACAGCAGAACACAGGCGAGCAGGTATCCCCAGCGCAGGGCGGCCTCGTGGTGTCCCGTGCGCTGACGCAGCAGCAGGGCCGTGCCCAGCATCAGCGTCGAGAGTGTCAGCGAGAGGGCGTAGCTGCGTGTCTCCTGGGCATAGAAGAGAAAGGAGGGGCTCGTGCCCAGGAAGGCCACCGTGGCCAGACGGCGACCGCTGCCGCGCCCGGAACTGCCCAGGGCCGCGACCCCCAGGCCGAGGGCCGCGATCAGAAAGCTGAGGCCACGGGTGGCGGTCTCCCCGCGGCCGAAGACCCCGATCCAGAGCTTCAGCAGGACCTGGTACAGGGGGGGATGGGTGTCGGGGATCAGCCAGTCCCGGAACAGCACGCTCCAGTCGGCGCTGCTGGCGGCCACCGACCAGATCTCATCGGACCAGTAGGAATAGGGCGTGGTCAGCCCCTGCCCGGCGAACCCGAGACAACACAGGATCAGGACGGCGGTCAGAAGCCGGCGGGGAGGCCGCTGCAGCGATCGGCTGGCGGGTGGGGGCGCCGAAGCCTCTGTCCCGACCACCATCACACGGCTGAACTGAGACCCGTGGCGGGACCCTAGGCCTGATTCACGCCTTTCGCATCAAGGGCAGGGGCGCAGGCCGTGGCGCGCCGGCTGCGCCGGGCTGGTGCGGGGCAACAGGATGAAGGAGGTGGCCTTCCAGGACCCTGGGGCTTCCCAGCAGGCCATGGTGGGGTTGTTGGCCATGAGGCCCTTCAGCTTCGGGTAGGCCCTGCGGAAGCCGAGCAGCGGACGATCCAGTCGCGTCTCGGCCAGCGGCGTACCGGGATCGAACGCCATCAGCTCGCGGGAACTGAAATAGGTGTTCGTCAGCGCCGCCAGGAACCATCCGCTGGACCAGCACCCCTCGCCCTTCCGGCAGAGATCTCGTTCGGCCACGAAGCTGGCCAGGAGCTTGTGGTTCTCCAGGGGGCCTTGCTTGACGGCCAGGTGCTGGGTGCCGATGCGCAGCTGCAGCAGCAGCGCGGCGCAGAGCAGGCTGGCCAGGGCGATGCGGCGAACGCGGCCGAGACCGACGCTGATGTCCCAGCCGATTCCGACCAGGTAGGCCAGGGCCGGCAGCACCACGATGTAGTAGCGGCTCTGGGACAGCGGCCGGACCGGATCGATCGCCAGAATGAGTGCCACGAAGGTGATGATTAGCGTCAGAAGGAAGCGGGCTTCCCCTGTGGCGGGTGCCCTTCGGCTCCAGGCTCCGGGCTTGAGCAGGGGGAAGGTGGCGGCCCCGATGCCGCCGACGAGGCCGATCAGGATCAGCAGGCCTCGCGGACCCTGTCGTGGATCGAGCAGCGGCAGCGTTCCGGCAAGGAACTGCGTGATCGTGCCGCTGATGGGCGTGACCCCAATCCAGTCGATGCGGGTGAGATTCTGCGCGGGGGGGCTCAGCAGGGCGTGGAGGAGCGGCCACAGCATCACGAGCAGCAGCAGGGGGATCGCATCGGTCCGCGATCGGAAGACCGTTCCCTCGGCGGTGGCCACCGCCAGGACCACCACCACGAAGATCAGCGAGAAGTAGTGGGTGAGGGACAGGAGCAGGCAGGAGATCCCGAACCCCCAGCGCAGGGTGGCTTCGTGGCGTCCTGTTCGCTGGCGCAGCAGCAGGGCCGTGCCCAGCATCAGCGTCGACAGGGTCAGCGACAGGGCATAGCTGCGGGTCTCCTGGGCATAGAAGAGAAAGGAAGGGCTGGTGCCCAGGAAGGCCACCGTGAACAGGCGCCGGCCCGCACCGCGCCCTGAACTGCACACGGCCGCCGCCACCAGGCCCAGGGCGGCGATCAGAAAGCTGAGGCTGCGGGTGGCGGGCTCCCCGTCACCGAACGCCCCGATCCAGAGCTTCAGCAGGATCTGGTACAGGGGCGGATGGACGTCGGGGAGCAGCCAGTCCCGCACCAGAATGCCCCAGTCGCTGCGGCTTGCGGCCACGGACCAGAGCTCATCGGACCAGTAGGAGTAGGCCTCTCCAAGGCCATGGCCCGCCTGCCAGAGACAGAACAGGATCAGCAGAGCGCTCAGCGCCGGCGGCAACCAGCGCGAGGACAGGTGCTTCAGGTGTGTCGGGTCCGACGGATCTGTCGGGTCGGCCATCACCTGGAAACGTTGAAACTTTGGGAGGGAATCTAGGTCGCATTCCCTCCCCGATTCCCCCTCAAACGGCGGCTCCCTCGAGCACCGACGCATCAGGCAGCTGGCTGGAGGCCAGCAGCTCCTTGAGCTCCTCGCCTTCGATCACCTCCTTCTCGAGGATCTTGTGGGAGATGGTCTCCAGCAGCTCGCGGTTGTGGTTCAGGATCGCCAGGGCCCGCTCGTGGGCCCGATCCACCAGACCGCGCACCTCCTTGTCGATCTCCAGGGCGGTGGCATCGCTCACGGCCCGGCGGGGGTTGGAGTTGCCCCCCAGGAAGCGGCTGCCGCCCTGCTTGTCGTAGGCGAGGGGGCCGAGGGTCTCGCTCATGCCATAGGTGCCGATCATCTGCTCGGCGATGTCGGTGGCCCGCTGCAGGTCGTTGGCGGCGCCGGTGGTGACCTCACCGAAGACCACCTCCTCGGCGGACCGCCCGCCCAGCAGCGTGGCGATCTGGCCTTCGAGATCCTCCTTGGAATTGAGGAAGCGCTCCTCGGTGGGCAGCTGCAGGGTGTAGCCGAGGGCCGCCATGCCGCGGGGCACGATTGAGATCTTGGCCACCTTGCTGCCGCCGGGCATCAGGTGCCCGACGATCGCGTGACCCACCTCGTGGTAGGCCACCACCTTCTTCTCGTCGGGCTGCAACACCCGGCTCTTCTTCTCCAGACCCGCCACCACCCGTTCGATCGCTTCGTTGAGGTCGGCCTGCTCCACGGTGGTGCGATAGGCCCGGGCGGCCAGCAGGGCCGCTTCATTCACCAGGTTGGCCAGGTCGGCGCCGGCGAAGCCGCTGGTGGCCTGGGCGATCTTGTCGAGATCCACGCCTTCAGCCAGCTTCACCTTCTTGCCGTAGATGTCGAGGATCATCTTGCGGCCCGAGAGGTCCGGACGGTCCACCAGCACCTGGCGGTCGAAGCGGCCGGGACGCAACAGGGCGGCATCGAGGGTTTCGGGCTGGTTGGTGGCCGCCAGCACGATCACCGGCTTGTCCTGGGCGGTGAAGCCGTCCATCTCGGTGAGCAGCTGGTTCAGGGTCTGCTCCCGCTCGTCATTGCCGCCCACGACGCCCATCGAACCCGAGCGGCTCTTGCCGATGGCGTCGAGTTCGTCGATGAAGATGATGCACGGCGCCTTCTTCTTGGCCTCCTCGAACAGGTCGCGCACCCGGGCGGCGCCGGCCCCCACGAACAGCTCCACGAATTCGGAGCCGGAGATGATGAAGAAGGGCACGCTGGCTTCCCCGGCCACGGCCTTGGACAGCAGGGTCTTGCCGGTACCCGGAGGGCCCACCAGCAGCACACCTTTCGGGATGCGGGCGCCGATGTCCATGTAGCGCTGGGGCGTCTTGAGGAAGTCGACGATCTCGGTGAGCTCGGTCTTGGCCTCGTCGACGCCGGCCACATCGGCGAAGGTGACGCGCGACTCCTCATCGGGCACGTAGACCTTGGCCTTCGACTTGGTGAAGCTGAGGGCCCCCTGGGCGCCGCCGCCCATGCCGCTGCGGCGGGCGAAGAACTGCAGCACCAGGATGAAGATCAGCGGCGGCACCACCCAGCTCAGGGCGGTGGTGATGAAGCTGGGCCGCTTCGGCGGCGCCGCGGCGAACTCGACCCCGTGCTGCTCCAGCCGCTGGGGCAGGTCCATGTCGAAGATCGGCGTGGTGGAGAGCACCGTGGGGGCGCCCTCCTCCGGGGGTTTGGTGAGCTCGTAGCGGATCTGGTCCTGGGTGATGTAGGCCCGCTTGACGTTGTCGTCGTTCACCTGGTCGATGAACAGGGAGTAGGGCACCCGGGGCACCTGGGTGGCGGGGTTGGGCAGGAAGTTGCTGAACAGCAGCAGCACACCGAAGCCGATCAGGAGCAGGTTGACGAGTCCGAAACGCCGGGTGGGGCGGTTGTCGTCCTGACGGATGGCCATGCTGCGCGCAACGTCGAATGGGCCCAAGCTAGGTCTGGTCGTCACCCGCCGTTCCCACCCCCGGTCGGGAGAACCGAACGCCCCGCCCCCTCGGCTTCCCACCCCCCATGTGCGGCCGCTACTCATTGGCCACCAGCCTCGACCGGCTGCTGCCCCGGCTGAAGGGCCCGCTGCCGTCTGGGCTGGAGGCCCATTACGCCCCCCGCCCCCAGGTGCGGCCAGGGGAGCCGCTGCTGTTGCAGCGCCAGGAGCACGGCCGCCTGGAGGTGGCCCTGGCCCTGTGGGGGCTGGTGCCGGACTGGTGCCCTGACCCCGGCGCCCGCCGCCGACCCATCAACGCCCGCAGCGAGACGGTGGGGGAGAAACCCTTCTTCCGCGGCGCCTGGCGCCACCGCCGGGCCCTGATCCCCGCCGATGGCTTCTACGAATGGCAGGCGAAGACGGTGGACGGCCGTGCCGTCAAGCAGCCCTGGCTGTTCCGGCGGCGGGACCGGCGACCCTTCTGGCTCGGCGGGCTCTGGGACCGCTGGCTGGGGGCGGACGGTGGTGAGCTCGAGACCTGCGTCGTGCTCACCACCGCCCCCAACGACCTGCTGGCCCGGGTGCACGACCGCATGCCGGTGGTGATCCCCGACGGGCTCGAGGAGGCCTGGCTGGAGCCCGTCGATGGTCCGGCCCTGCGGGCCCTGGAACCCCTGACGGCCCCCTGGGACCCGGCGCCGTGGGAGGCGGTGAAGCTGGAGGCGAGGCCGCCGGCCGCCGTTCAGCTCGATCTGCTGGCCGCCACGACGGACGACCCGGCGGACGACCGGCCGGGCGGCTAGAGAGGGATGGCCCTGATGCCGGTCCCATGAGCCTCGACCAGCTGGATGCCTTTCTGGCCCACGCCCGCGCCGATGCCGCCCTTGATCGCCGCCTCCACGACCCGGCCGACCCCCCCGATCTGGCGGCCTTTCTGGCCCTGGCCCGCGGCGCCGGTTACGCCGTCGACGAGGCCGATGTGATCGCCGCCCAGCAGCGGGCCGAGGCCGGCCTCAGCGATGAGGAGCTGCAGGCCCGGGCAGGGGCCGAGGCGCGGCGCCTGCGTCATTTCATCCCCGGCTGATCCCCATGGCCGAGCGCGTCGCCAGTTTTCCCCGACCCCCGGCGCTGCTGCCCTGCAGCCAGCACGTGCGGGTGGAGGCCCTGGGCCGGGTGCTGTGCGACACCCACCGCAGCCTGCGGGTGCTCGAAACCTTCCATCCCCCCGTCTTCTATCTCTCTCCGGAGGATGTGGACCTGAGCCTGCTGGAGCCCGCGGCCGGCTCCAGCTTCTGCGAGTGGAAGGGTGTGGCCCGCTACTTCGACCTGGTGGCCCCGGACGGCGCGGGTGGCGAGCGCCGCCTGCGAAGGGCGCTGTGGAGTTACCCCTCACCCACCCCGGCCTTCGAGGCCCTGGCTGGCTGGCTGGCCTGCTACCCGGCGCTGATGGACGGCTGCTGGGTGGACGGGGAGCGGGTCATCCCCCAGCCCGGCGGCTTCTACGGCGGCTGGATCACCAGCGCCGTGGAGGGCCCGTTCAAGGGGGATCCGCGGCATCCGGAGCTGCGCTGAGCGCGGGGCCACGATCCACCGCGCCCTGCCAGAGGAGGTCCGGGCCCAGCCAGCCGATGGCCGCGTCCCGCAGGGACCAGCCTCCCTCCAGGCTCTCCAGACCCAGGTCCGCCAGGGCGGTGCGGGCCGCGTGGCCGCCGAGCAGTTTCGGGGCGATCACCGCGGCCAGCTGCTGCACGCAGTCCTGGCGCAGGGCCGCCGCCGCCAGCTCCGGCCCGCACTCCCACAGCACCCGGTTGCAGCCCCGCTCGGCCAGGGCGATCGCCAGGGCCGCCGGCTCGCAGGCCTGCAGAGCCAGGCGCTCCACCCCCAGCCGATCGAACCGCTCGCGGCGATCCTGCGGCGCCTCCGGCCCATGGACCAGCAGCGTCGGCGCCGGGGCCGGATCCCAGAGCCGGGCCTTCTCCGGCAGATCCAGGCCGCGGCTGAGCACCACCCGCAGTGGTTCGGGGCTGCGTCGCCCCCGGCTGGTGAGCAGGGGGTCGTCGGCCCGCACCGTGCCGCCACCGACGATCACCGCATCGCAGCGGGCCCGCAGGCGGTGCACCCACTCCCGGGCCCCCGGCCCGCTGATCCACTGGCTGACGCCGTTCGGGAGCGCCGTGCGGCCATCCAGACTCATGGCCCATTTGAGGATCCCCAGGGGCCGGCCGGTGGCGATCCGGTGCAGAAAGGGCCGGTTGAGCCGCCGCGCCTCGGCTTCCATCACCCCCTCGATCACCTCCAGGCCCGCGGCCCGGAGGCGGGCGATGCCGCCGCCGGCCACCCGGGGGTTGGGGTCGGCCATGGCCAGCACCACCCGGGCGATGCCGGCGGCGAGCACCGCCTCACTGCAGGGGGGGGTGCGGCCGTGGTGGCAGCAGGGCTCCAGGGTGACGATCAGGGTGCCGCCCCGGGCCCGCTCGCCCGCCTGGGCCAGGGCCCCCACCTCCGCGTGGGCTTCGCCGGCACGGGCATGGAATCCCTCCCCCACCAGCTGTCCGCCTGTGTCGAGCACAAGGGCGCCCACCAGGGGATTGGGGCTGGTGCGGCCCTCGGCGAGGGCGGCCAGCTGCAGGGCCCGGGCCATCCACCGGCGCCAGGGGCAGCCGGGGCTCATGGGGCGGGCGCGTCCGGCAGGCTGCGCCATTCCGCCACCACGTAGGGGGGCACCGCCAGTTCACTGAACACCTGCGGCAGCCGCAGCCGCAGGGGGCGGTTCTGCTCCAGATCGGCCAGCAGCGGTGCCAGATCGAACTCGGCCGCGGCCGAACGCGTGTCGCCGGCCAGGGCGGCGCTGCTGAGGGTCACATCCTCGAGGGCCCAGCGCTGACGGCCGCTGCGCACCTCCAGGGCGGTGGGATGGTCGAGGCGCACCTTGCCGGGGTAGCCCACGATCCGCAGCCGCAGCGGCCCCCCCGGCGGTCCCTCCCGGTAGGCCACCACCTGCCAGCTCTGATCGTCGAGGTCGCGCAGGCTCTCGAGGCTGCGCACCACCGGGGTGCCTTCGGCATCCGGGTGGGCATGGACCTGGGCCAGGGCCGGTGCCGGGGCGATGGCCAGGATCAGGGCCAGCAGGGGCGCGAGCAGCAGAACCCCGATCCGCCCGCAGATCTGCAGGCTCATGGCTGGCTGTCCGCGCCGGGGATCGTCTGCCAGCCCGTGTGGGTGGCCCACAGGGCCCAGATCGCCATGGCCCGCAGGTAGTGGCAGGCGCGGAAGGTGCCGGCGGCGGTGATCGCCTCCGGGGTGCGGAACTGCAGACCCCCCTCGTACACCTGGCGCACGACGGCGCCGGTGATGGCGAAGGCGGTGCCGCTCTGGCCCATCAGCCGGTAATAGGCGGCCAGACCGAAGTTGATGCCGGTCCACACCTCCAGCGGGTGGGTGCCGTTTGGGTCGAGGGGGGTGCCGTCGCGGCGCAGGCCGTTGGCCACCCCGAGGCGTCCCCCCTCAAAGGACTCGAAGCAGGCCTGGCGGATCGCGTTCAGGGCCGAGCGGGCCCGTTCGTCGGTCACCACCGGCGGCAGCCCCAGCAGGCGGGCGTAGAAGTCGCCGCAGAGCTGGTCGGCCATCACCACCGGGGTGCCGCTACCGGCATCGATGGCGTAGTACTCGCCATTCCAGAGCAGGGCATCGAAGTGGCTTCGGGACTGCTCCAGCCAGCCGCCGAAGCGCCGCTGCTCCTCGGCGGTGTCGAGCCCCAGCTCCAGCTGCAGCCGCTGGCCGATGGCCAGGGCCGCCTCCAGGGCGGCGATCCAGAGGGCACCGCAGTAGGCGCTCACCCCCTGCAGGGGCCAGTCGTCGAAGGTCTGGTCCGGGGCGCCGCCGTTGTCGGGCAGCCCGTCGTCGTTGACGTCGAACTGCTTGAGGTAGTCAAGGGCGATCACCGCCGCCGGCCAGCAGTCCGCCAGGAAGCCGATGTCGGGGCCGCTGGGGGCCATGCGGTAGGTGCGCCAGACCTGCAGCACGAAATCGCTGGCCAGGTCCTTCCAGAGGTTGCAGTCCTGGTAAGCGGTGTAGTTGGTGGCGTCGAAGGGGCGTTCGTTGGGGGCCCCGAGGTCGTGGGGGGTGGCGCCGGCCACCTTGCGGGGGGCCTCCACCCGGCCCCGCCCCTGGGTGAAGTACCAGCCGATCGGCCGCGGGGTCGCATCGGCGGCGGGGATGGCGCGGGCGAAGCTGCGCAGCACGGCCTTGTCCAGTTCGGGCCAGAGCTGCAGCAGGGCGAAGGAGCCGTACAGCCGTACGTCGAGGCTTTCGTACCAGGCGTAGTCGAGGCACTCGAGCACCCCGAAGCGGCCCACCGGATCGCCGGGGCTGGCGGCCGTCCAGAGGCTGCCGCCGCTGGCCAGGTCGTAGAGCTCGTTGAGCAGCGCCATGCGCAGGGGCTCCGCCAGATCGTGCCGTTGCACCACCGGCGCCTGCCAGGCCTCGATCGCGGCGTGCCAGTCGCGCCATTCGGCCAGGGCTTCGCCGGCGATGGCGGCGGCGCTCTCGCCATCGGTGCCGAAGAAGTCGGTGTAGCGGCGCAGGGCTCGGGTGCCGGTGGCGAAGGCCGTCACCGGCAGGTCCCAGCTGATCACCACAGGGATCTCGAGCGAGGCCCCGGGCTCCAGGCGGAAGCGCACCGCCAGGGCGGCACTGAGGGCATCGTCGCCGGTGCTGCGGCGGTCGTTGTCACTGTCGGGGATCGTGCCGTCGCGGCTGAAGGGCTCCCAGAGTTCCGCCCCGTCGCCGCTGGAATCCCAGCGGCTGCAGCGGAACACCTGCGCCCCGGGGTGGTTCAGCGCCGCCTCGTCGGGCACCGCCAGACACCACTGGCCCTCCCCTTCGGCCAGGGGCTGGGAGCGCTCCCCCTCCAGCAGCAGGCCCTTGAGGCCGGCGGCATCGACCCAGCGGTTGCGCTGCCCCTTGCCGCGGCCGATCGCCGGCACGTAGTTGTGCTCGGGGCTGCCGTCGTCGCGGAAGTGGACCTCCGCCGCCGGGTCGGTGTTGGTGAACCAGCCGACGGTGTTGCGCCAGCTCAGCAGCAGCGACAGCTCCAGCGGCTGATTCGTTGGATTGGTGAACGTCCAGGCGAACACGGCGACGGGGTAGCTGGTGCGCCGGTAGTCGCCCGGGAGGATCGGACTGAAGGCTTCGCAGCGCACGTCGGCGCTGTACACCGCGGCGTAGTGGTGGGAGCTGATCGGGTAGCGCACCGCCACGGTGCCGCTCGGCTGCTCCGGCGTGGCGGCGGGATACCAGCTCCAGGCGGCCAGCGGTGTGCCTGAGTCTGGACGGGAAGCGTCGGCCTCAGGTGTGGTCGCCAGGGCATGGGCCCGCCGCCCCTCGCCGTCCCGCTCGAAGAGGGCGAACTGGCAGTCGGGCAGCACGCCGAACCAGTGCTCCCCTCCGTCGAGGTGCCAGAGGTTGAAGGCGCCATCGGTGCCCCGCCCCAGGCAGCCGGCGCCGAAGCCCCCCAGGGGCATGCCGTGGTTGGGGCCGTCGTCGAGGTTGCTGGCGTAGCGCACCGTGTAGGGCTTGTCCCAGCCCTGGCCGAAGGGCCGCGACCAGCTGGCCTCGGGGGGCTGCCAGGGACTCCTGCCGCGCCGCAGGTTGTGGAGAGCGGAGAGGCCGAAGGGCGCCATGGGGCCTGACGAGGTGGGCCCAGCTTGTCAGAGCTGGCCGCTTGGCGAGGGCCCGGCCAGAACGCCATTACCCTGCCTGCAATCGTCGGGATGGCGTGAAAGCGCTGGTGGGGCTTTTCGGTGCGGGCATTCTGCCGCCGCAGCGCTCAAGGGCCTACCGGCCTGAGATCGACGGCCTGCGGGCCGTGGCCGTGATCGCGGTGCTGGTCAACCACCTCGATCCCCGCTGGCTGCCGGGGGGCTTCCTCGGGGTGGACATCTTCTTCGTGATCTCGGGCTACGTGGTGACGTCCTCGCTGCTGGCGCGGCGGGACGGCAGCCGCTGGCAGTTCCTGCGCCGTTTCTACGGACGCCGCATCCGGCGCCTGATGCCGGCGCTGGTGGTGAACATCGCCGTCGTCTCGGCCCTGTTCTCGATGCTGGTTTCGCCGCTCGATGATTTCTTCGCGCCGGTGATGCGGACCGGCCTGGCCGCCCTGTTCGGGGTCTCCAATCTCTACCTGCTCCGGCAGGGCTCGAACTACTTCGCCACCGACAACCATTTCAACGCCTTCATGCACACCTGGTCGCTGGGGGTGGAGGAGCAGTTCTATCTGGTCTGGCCGGCGGTGCTGCTGCTCTGCGGTCTGGGGGTGGTGGGCGCCGGTGGCGGCGCCCTGCGGCGGCTCAAGGTCGGCAGCCTGCTGCTGCTGGCCCTGTCCCTGGCGCTCTATCTGGGCCTGAGCCTCGGCGGTAACGCCGAGCGGGCCTTCTTCCTCACCACCGCCCGGTTCTGGGAACTGACGGCGGGCTGCGCGGCCTACCTGCTCCATCGCGGCAGCGGCAGTGCCCGCGATCTGGGCCAGCGGCTGGCGCTGCCCCGCTGGCGCCAGCCCCTGGCCACCGTGGCCCTGGTGGCGTTGCTGGCCCTGCTGCTGCTGCCGGAGGCCTGGCGACTGGGCACCACCCTGGGCATCACGGCACTGACGGCGCTGCTGCTGCTTCTGCTCCGGCCCTCCGGGGGCGTCGGCCGCTGGCTGTGCCATCCCGTTGGCCTGGCCATCGGCATGGTGTCCTACTCGCTCTATCTGTGGCACTGGCCCGTGATCGTGCTGGCCCGCTGGACGGTGGGGTTCAACGCCGTCACCCTGGCTCCGGTGCTCGTGCTCATCACCCTGTGCACGGCCCTCTCCTACCGGCTGGAGTGTCTGTTCCGCTACGGCCATCCCTCCTTCGCCGGCCTGACTCGCCCCGGCCTCGCCTACCCGGCCATGACTGTGCTGGTCGCCGCCTTCAGTGCGGGCCTGCAGGGGCCCCTGCTGGGACGGCTCTTCCTCGGTGAGCGCCGCCACACCGTCGGCACCACGGCCAACATGAAGCGCATCGGCGGCACGACCGTCGACACGGTCCACTGCTTCCAGGAGCCCAACGATCCGGTCGCCGGGGGCGATGGGCCCGACCCCTGCCTGGCCCTCGCGAGGGAGGACCTCCCCACCCTCTTCTTCCTGGGGGACAGCCACACCCATGTGCTGATTCCCCTGGGGGAGAAGCTGCTCGCCAGCGGCCGTTTCAACGTGGCCTTCATGGCCCGCGGAGGCTGCCCGGTGCCCTTCTTCTCCCGCTGGGGGGCGGGTGCCCCGGTGCCGGCCCGCTACCGCCGCTGCCGGCCCTACGCCGACAACGAGGAGCGCCGGGTGCTGGCCCGCCTGCGGCCCGGGGACCGAATCGTGCTGGTGTCGAATCTGGCCGGCTACCTCCAGGGCGCCCGGGGGGCGGCCCTTCCCAGCGCCGAGGCCTCCTATGCCGCCGCCCTGCGCCGCTTCGATGCCGAGGTGAGCCGCCGCGGCGGGGAACTGGTGGTGTTCGGCCCCCTGCCCACCTTCCCCCAGGAGAAGATCGGCGGCCCGCTCACCCTCTGCCAGGCGGAATGGTTCCGTCCCGCCTGGTCCCTGGGTCCCCAGTGCCAGCCGGTGCTGCGGTCCCGCCGGCAGGAGCTGGCCGCCATCGCCCCGGCCCAGCGGCTGCAGGAGCGCACCATCCGCGATCTGGCCGGCGCGCGCCTGTTCAGCCCCTTCGACAGCATCTGCCCGCCGTCGCAGGCGGTCTGCTCCAGCGTCCGCGCCGGCACCCTGCTCTACAGCGACGAGACCCACCTCACCAACGCGGGCGCCCTGCTGCTCTATCCGCGTCTGATGGCTTTTCTCGAGACTCAGCCGGGGGTGTCGCCGCCACCCAGCTGATCACTGCCCAGTTCCTGCTCGATCAGGGCATCGAGGGTCACCGCGCTGCGCACCAGCGACTGGTAGCGCTGCACCACACGACGGTTGCGCTCCAGCCAGCTGCCGGCGTCCCCGCCGCCCCCCAGGGGATGGCCGCCGGGACCGGAGCGGTCGTCATCGAGCAGCTCAAGGTCACTCTGGTGGGCCAGCAGGGCCAGCACCAGGGTGTGGATCCTCTGGCGTCGATCGCTCATGGTCAGGGGTGGGACCGGCACAGTCGGGAGCATCATGGCCAGAAGTGGTTCAGGGGCACGGCTGGAGGGTTCGCTGCTGGAGGTGCTCGGCACCGATGCCGCCGGCCTGGCGGGTCTCTCCCGCCCCTGGCAGGACCGGATCCGGCAGGCCGATCTGGTGGCGGCCCCGCGGCGGCTCCTGGCCGACCTCGAGGCCTGGCGCGGCGACGCCCCCGCACCGGATCTGATCGCCAGCGACAAGCCCGCCGACCTGCTGCCGCGGCTGGAGCGGGCCCTCGCCGCCGGTCAGCGGGTGGTGCTGCTGGCCAGCGGCGACCCCCTCTGGTTCGGCATCGGCCGCCTGCTGCTCCAGCACCTTCCCGCCGAACGGCTCCGTTTTCATCCGGCCCCCACCTCCCTGCAGCTGGCCTTCGCCCGTCTGGGCCGGCCCTGGCAGGACGCCTCCTGGATCAGCCTGCACGGGCGCGATCCCGAGCCGCTGGCGGCGCGGCTGCAGCAGCGCCCCGCCGCCCTGGCGGTGCTCACCGATCCGGCCCGCGGCGGCGCCGACGCCGTGCGCCGGATCCTGCGGGCGTCGGGGCTGGAGGCCGCCTACGAGCTCTGGCTGGGGGAGCGCCTGGGCCATCCGGCGGAGCGGCTGCAGCGGCTGGCCCCCGCCGACCCCCTGCCGCCGGATCTCGATCCCTTGCACATCGTGCTGCTGATCGCCGCCGAGCCGGCCGCTGTCTCGCCCCAGGCCCTGCCCCTGTTCGGCCTGCCTGACGGGCTCTGGCTGCAGCACCCCGATCAGCCCGGGCTGATGACCAAACGGGAGGTGCGGATCCAGCTGCTGGCCGATCTGGAGCTCCCCGAGCACGGGGTGTTGTGGGACATCGGCGCCGGCGTGGGATCGGTGGGGCTGGAGGCCCTGCGGCTGCGGCCCGCCCTGGAGCTGTGGGCCGTGGAGCGTCGGCCCGGGGCGACCGCCCTGATCGGTGCCAATGCGGACCGGCTGGGGGTGCGGCCGGCGGCGGTGCTCGAGGGGCAGGCCCCGGCGGCCCTGGGGTCGCTGCCCGATCCCGACCGGGTGCTGATCGGCGGCGGCGGCCGGGACCGGCGCGAGGTGCTGGAGGCGGTGCTGGGCCGGCTGCGGCCCGGCGGGGTGGTGGTTCTGCCCCTGGCTACGGTCGAAGCCCTGGCCCAGCTCAGGCCCCAGCTGGAGCAGGCCGGTCTGGGGGTGACGGTCAGCCAGATCCAGGCCTGGCGCGGTGCCCCCCTGGCGGAGGGCACCCGCCTGGCGCCCCTCAATCCGGTGCTGGTCCTGAAGGGGGCGCGCCCGGCAGCGGGGTGATCCGCACCGGGGTGCCCACGGTGATGCCGAGGACGGCGGCCTGGCCGGCGGCCAGTTCCAGCACCCCATCCACCGGCGTGTCGGGGCCGTAGCTGCGGCAGGGCAGGTTCATGCAGGGGGGCACGTCCGTCTCCAGGGCGGCCACGCGACCGTCGCGGATGAACAGCATGTCCAGGGGTTCGGGCGTGCGATGCATCCAGAACCGGGCCACCGCGGGGGGGGCGTAGGGGAACCACATGCCGCGAAGGTGGGGCAGGGGCGGCCGCAGCTGCAGCCCCAAGGCGTACTGGCGCTCGCCCCGGGGCACCTCCAGCTGGATGCAGCGCTCCGGCGGCGAGCCCTCCAGGCACCATTGGGCCGTGATCGGCAGGAACTGCGGTGGGCCCTGACTCAGGCCAGGTCCGCAGCCCAGCAGCCCGACCGCAAGGGCGGGAGCCCAGCGCGGCAGCATCGAACGGTTCATGGCCCCGTCCCCGCCGGCGGCCGGCCATCGCTGAGGCAATAGCCCCGCCCCCGCACGGTGTGGATCAGCCGCGGTTCCCCGCCCTGCTCCAGTTTCTGGCGCAGGTAGCGCACGTACACCTCGATCACGTTGCTGGCGCCCCCGCCCTGGTCGGCCCAGATCTGCTCGAGGATCAGCTCCCGGCTCACCACCGTGCCCCTGTGGTGCAGCAGCAGCAGCAGCAGCTGGTATTCCCGGGCGGTCAGGCTGAGCTGGCGCTGGCCTCGCCACCCCTGGCAGGCCACCGGGTCGACGCGCAGATCCGCCACCTTCAGCAGCGTGGACACCGGCGTGGGGGCCTGGCGCCGGGCGAAGCCCAGGTGCAGCCGCAGCCGGGTGAGCAGATCGCTCGTGCCCTGGCTGGGCAGCCAGAAGTCATCCGCGCCCCACTCCAGGCAGCGGCTGCGGCTCTCGACGCTGTCGCTGGTGATGCCGAGCAGCAGCGGGCGGGCCCCCAGCCGGCGGCGCAGCTCCGGAATCCGCTCTTCGCTGCCGGGCGAGAGGACCACCGCCGCCGGCAGGTCCTCCCCGGACTCCTCCAGCACGGTCCGGTAGCCGGAGACCTCCAGCCGCGGGGCGAGGCCGGCGGCCTCCGGGCCCACCAGCAGCACCACGGTCGGGGGCAGGGGCGAGGTCGGCAAGGGCCTGGTCACAGGGGGGCGTCGGCGTGACTGCTGGAGGGCTTGGCCACGTGGGGCAGGCCCCAGCCCAGCTTGTTGCGCAGCACCTGGAAGAATTCGTGGTCGGCCAGCCGCACGAAGCGCACCGGATGCTCGCTGCGCCGCACCAGCACCCGGTCCTCGGGCCAGACGTAGCAGCCGGCGCTTCCGTCCACCACCATCATCAGCCGTTCCGGGGTGGCGGGGAACACGGTCACCGGCTCCTGGTCGCTGAACACCAGGGCCCGGGACGCGAGGGAATGGGCGGCGATCGGCGTCAGCTGCAGCACCGGACAGTCGGGGGTGATCACCGGCCCGCCGGCGCTGAGGGCGTAGGCGGTGGAGCCGGTGGGAGAGGAGAGGATCACTCCATCGGCGGCGATATCGACGGGGGCGTGGCGGCCGATGGCGATCTCGAAGTGGCACATGCTGGTGAGCGGCTCCCGGTGCAGGGCCATCTCGTTGAGACAGAGCACCTCCCAGCGGCGCTGCTCCCCCCGCATCACGCTCACCACGAGCATGGAGCGCTCCTCCACGGTCCATTCCCCGGCCACCACCTGGGCCAGGGCCTGGTCCAGGTCCTTGAGGTAGGCCTCGGCCAGGAAGCCCAGGTGCCCGGTGTTGATCGTCAGGATCGGCACCCCGATCGGGGCGGTCTGGCGGGCGGCGGAGAGGACGGTGCCGTCCCCCCCCAGCACCAGTGCCAGGGCCATCTCCTCGTCGAAGCTGGCGGGCACGCAGGCGGCGTAACCGCGGGAGCGCAGGTGCTGGTCGGGATTGGCGAAGCCCACCACGCCACCGGAGCTGCTCACCCGCATCACCTCCAGTCCGGCGGCGGTCAGCCGGTGCTCGATCAGGTCGGCGGTGCTGATCGCCAGATCCTTTCCGTCGTTGACGATCAGTCCGACCCGGGGCACCGATCGCTCTCGTGGGGGTCCATCGAGTTTATGGGGGGAGATCAGAACTGCTCCAGGAAGCGCAGATCGCTGTGGAACAGCCGGCGGATGTCGTCGATGCCGTGGCGCACCATGCAGAAGCGCTCCACCCCCAGACCGGCGGCGAAACCGCTCCAGCGCTCCGGATCGATGCCCAGCCCCTCGAGCACCGCCGGATCCACCATGCCGCAGCCCATCACCTCCAGCCAGCGGCCCCGCCACTGCACGTCCACCTCGGCGGAGGGCTCGGTGAAGGGGAAGTAGCTGGCCCGGAAGCGCACCGGCAGGTCGCCGAAGAACTGCTGCAGGAAGGTGGTGACCGTGCCGCGCAGGTGACTGAAATCCAGCCCCTCGTCGAGGGCGAGCACCTCCACCTGGTGGAACACCGGCGAGTGGGTGGCATCCACCGCATCGCGGCGATACACCCGGCCGGGGGCGATCACCCGCACCGGCGGCGGGTTGGCCTCGAGGTGGCGGATCTGCACCGGCGAGGTGTGGGTGCGCAGCAGCCGATCCCCCCCCAGGTAGAAGGTGTCCTGCATGTCCCGGGCCGGATGGTGTTCCGGGATGTTGAGGGCGCTGAAGTTGTAGTGGTCGGTCTCGATCTCCGGCCCCTCCGAGACCCGGTAGCCGAGGCCGGCGAAGATGTCGACGATCTCCTCGATCGTGCTCTGCAGCGGATGGCGGTGGCCCGGCGGCACGTAGCTGCAGGCCGCCGTCACGTCGATCCGCTCCCGCTCCAGCCGCTCCGCCATGGCGGCGCTGCGCACGGCCTCGAGCCGGGCGCCCAGCAGCTGCTGCACCTGGTCCTTGAGGCGGTTGGCCCGCTGGCCCACCAGGGGGCGCTCGTCGCCGGGGAGCCGGCCCATGGCGCCGAGCACCCCGGAGAGGCGCCCTTTCTTGCCCAGCAGGCCCACCCGCAGGTCCTCGAGGGCCGCGGCGTCCTCGGCGGCGGCGATGGCGGCGGCGGCCTCCGCCTCCAGGCTCTCCAGCTGGTCGGTGAGCTGCTGCAGGCTGACGGTGGCGCTCACGGCACGGATCGGGGGGAGGAAGCGACTGTAGGCAGCAGCGTCTAGCTTGCCGGCAGTCCCCTGTTCAGGGTCGATGGCACCGCTCCGGATCCTGATCAGCAACGACGACGGGGTCTTCGCCGACGGCATCCAGGCCCTGGCGGCCGAGGCGGCCGGCCGCGGTCACGCGGTCACCGTGGTCTGCCCGGACCGGGAGCGCTCCGCCACCGGCCACGGACTCACCCTCCAGACCCCGCTGCGGGCGGAGCGGGCCGACGAACTCTTCGCCGACGGGGTCACCGCCTGGGCCTGCAGCGGTACCCCCTCCGACTGCGTCAAGCTGGCCCTGTTCCGACTGCTGGAGCAGGCGCCGGACCTGGTGCTCTCCGGCATCAACCACGGCCCCAACCTCGGCACTGACGTGCTCTATTCGGGCACCGTCTCGGCGGCGATGGAGGGCACGATCGAGGGCCTGCCGGCCCTGGCGGTGAGCAGCGCCGACTTCCACTGGCGTCGCTTCGAGGTGGCGGCGGTCCTCGCCCTCGATGTGGCCGAGCGCATGCACGCCGCCGGCTGGCCCGAGGGGCTGTTGCTCAATCTCAACGTGCCGCCGCGGCCCGCCGAGTCGCTCGCGCCACTGCGCTGGTGCCGCACGGCCGTGCGGCGTTACATCGATCAGTTCGAGAAACGCACCGACCCCCGCGGTCGCACCTACTACTGGCTGGCCGGCGAGGTGGTCGACGATCTGGAGGGCACCGGCGCCGGCCCGGCCGATTGGCCCACCGATGTGGCCTGGGTGCAGCAGGGCGGATCGTCCCTGACGCCCCTGCAGCCCGAGCTGTTCTGGCGCGGTCCGGTGGCGTCGCTGCCGTCGGTGGAGGCGCTGGGGCGCCTGGATCAGCTCCTGCGGTAGATCCGCTGCAGCAGCCAGAGGCTGAGGATCAGGGCGAGAACGTGGGCGAACAGCACCTGGGTGTTGCTGAGCACCGAGAGCATCTCGATCGAGGTGATCGGCAGCCCCACCACCCGGCCGCCGCTTCCCGGCGTCGCCTGCAGCTGGGCCCCGAGGAAGCCGGGCACCTGCTGGGAGGCCTGCACGAACAGGCTGCCGGCCAGGGCCTGGTAGCCCACGGAGGCCAGGGTCAGACCGGCCACATCGGCCACCAGGCCCCGCTTCACCAGTCTGGAGGTCTCCCCACGAGTGGGACGCACCGGGCTGGCCAGGGCCCGGCCGCAGCGCACCACCAGCCAGGATTGCCACAGACTCCAGAGCAGAACCAGGAACGAAAGGGTGGTGAGCGAAAGGCCGGGGCCCAGCCCCAGGGCACGGGAGGAGTTGGCCGCCAGCCGGCCGCCGATGTTGTTGAACATCAGGACCACCACCACCACCACCCCGAGGGCCAGCTGGATCCAGAAGCGCACCCAGCCCGTGCGGCGTAGGGCGTCGGCCATGCGCTGCAGGTCCAGCTGGTCGGCCATGGAGACGGGATCGGTGCTCCCAAACTTGGCATGGGAGGATCCAGCCGGCGAGGGCCGAGGCCGTTGATCCCGCTTCACGACCCCCCCAGCGCCCAGCGCCCCACCGCCGTCGCCCTGGGCAGCTTCGATGGTCTGCATCGGGGCCACCGCCGCGTGATCGCCGCCGTCACCGCGCCTATGCCCGTCGCCCTGGGGCGGGTCGTTCCCACGGTGGTCAGTTTCTGGCCCCATCCCCGCGAGGTGCTCCATGGCGAGACGCGGCTGCGGCTCGATCTGCCGGAGGAGAAGCTGGAGCTGCTCGAACCCCTCGGCATCGCGCAGCTGGTGCTGGTGCCCTTCACCCGCGAGCTGGCGGCGCTGACCCCGGAGCCCTTCGTGCGCCAGGTGCTGGCCGAACGGCTCCAGGCCCGCCGGATCGCGGTGGGCACCAACTTCCGTTTCGGGGTCGACCGCCGCGGGGACGTGGACGACCTGGCCCGCATCGGCGCCAGCCTCGGCATCGATGTGCAGGTGGTGCCGATGCTGTGGGATGGGGCCGAACGGGTGAGCAGCAGCCGCATCCGGCGGGCCCTGGCGGCCGGTGACATCGACGAGGCGGCCCGCTTGCTGGAGCGCCCCTACCGCTTCAGCGGCCAGGTGGTGAGTGGCCGGGGCCTGGGGCGCCAGTTGGGTTGGCCCACCGCCAACCTGGCGGTGGACGGCCGCAAGTTCCTGCCGCAGGAAGGGGTCTATGCGGCCCTGGCCTGGCGCGAGGGGGAGGGTGGTGAGGGGCCGATGGCGGCCGTCATGAACCTGGGGCCCCAGCCCACGGTGGATCCCCTGGCCCCGTCGGCGGTGGAGGTGCACCTGCTGGAGCGCCGGCTGGAGCTGGCGGGGGCCCGGCTGACCGTGCAGCCCCTGCGGCTGCTGCGCCGCCAGCAGACGTTCGCCAGCCTCGAGGCCCTCAGCCGGCAGATCCAGCTGGATGCCGATCTGGCGCTTCAGGCGTGTCGCAGCGCCGGTGGGGACATCCAGTTGCGCGCCGACGGCTGAAGTGTCGCCGTGGCGGTTCCGGTTCACTGCTGATACTGTCTGGGCTGGACAGGCGTCGGGTGATGGGCGGAATCTTTTCCAGCTTCGTCACAACGTGCTCGGCTCGATTCGATGGATGGATCGACAGCCAGTCGCGACGGTTTGGATGTCGTGCCGGCCGCATCAGGGTGCTGATCGTCGGGCTGACCATCCTGGCGATGCTGGCCCTCGGCGCCACGCAGATCACCGAGGCCGGCAGTCAGAAGGACGCCCTGGTGAATCTGCGCCTGGCCCATAATCTTGCCGGCCATGGTGTGCTTTCCACGGCCGAACGGGCACCCTTTTCCGCCTCCAATGCGAGGGAGCCGGTCCCGAATCTGGTCACCGCCGGCCACCTGAAGCTGATGGCCATCACCGGTCAAGTGCCTTCCTATCGGGAGCTGGTGGAGGGGCCTGGCGCCCGCGCTGTGAAGGTGGCCAATCTCTACTGGGCATTGCTGGGTCTGGTGGCCACAGCCCTGCTTTGCCAGGCCCTGACGGGCCGGCTTCTGCTGGTTGTGATCGCCACGGTGCTGGTGGGGTATTTCTTCTTTGCTGTGCCGATATTCGTCGACACGCTCTACACGGAGCTGCAGGCCAGTGTGATGCTGCTCTGGTCGAGTCTGTTCCTGCTGCTGGCCGTCCGCACCTCTCGGTGCCGCTGGTATCTGGCCGCGGGACTGTGCTTCGGCCTGCTGAGCCTGACCAAGGCGATCTTCTTCTATGTCTGCCTGCTGGTCATCATCGGCCTGCTGCTGCAAGCGCTCTGGGCCGCCGCCAGGGGCCCCCGGCGGAGGCCCCTGGCGGCGGGGGCGGCGCTGCTGCTGGGGTTCATCGCAGCCGTGCTGCCGTGGATGATCCGCAACCAGGTGCAGCTGGGCACCTTTCAGCTCACCCAGAGGGGTGGCCGTGTGCTGTACGCCCGGGCCATCAAGAATGGGATGACGGCCTCCGAGGTGCAGGGGGCCCTCCACTTCTGGGGTCCGTCCTTCTATCAGCACGGCTCCCGCCTGCTGGGCTTCGCTGCCACCCCCGCCGATTTCCAGGCCGGCGGCCGGTACCAGCGGATCAACCGCTATGGCTCCGACTTCCAGCAGGCCGATCTTCGGGCCGCGATGGCGGGTCGCCCGCAGGATGTGATCAGCTATCACCGCAGGGTGGGGGCGGAAGTGAACCGGTTGATCTTCGTGGCGGCGGCGCAGGGGGTGCCCGATGCGAATCGAAAGGCCGAGAAACAGGTGGGTGAACAAGCGAAACGGATGATTCTTGCCGATCCCGGCCGCCATCTGATGATGACGCCCCTGTTCCTCTGGCGGGGCCTCTGGTCCTGGCCCAATGAGGGTGTCAACTTCAAGGCCAGTTCGCTCTACGTCGTCGCCAAGGATCTGCTGGCGCTGCTTTCGTATGGGGCCCTGGTGGTGGTGTTCCTGCTGGGCGTGATCCGCAGGAATGGGGCCTTTCTGGCCGTCACCGTGCTGCCGGTTGGCATGCTGCTGGCCTACGGGCTGCTCAGCCACAACATTCCGCGCTATTCGGCACCGGCGATCCCCCTGATGATCCTTTCCCTGGTGATGCTCGTGGGCCGTCCTTCTCCCGAGGTTGCTGGCCCCCACGAGCGGACGGGGCCCGAGTCCGGAGCCGGCATGTGATCATGGCGTTCCCGTCCATGAGGGCCATGCCCTGGCGCCGCCATCGGTTCACGACCGGCGCGAGGTCGTCCCCCCGGCGACCGTTCTGGGGTGGTACCCCATGGCTGGGGGTGGGCCCATGAAGCTCATCATCCAGATCCCCTGCTTCAACGAGGCCGCCACCCTTCCGGTGGCGCTGGCGGCGTTGCCTCGACACGTCGAGGGTTTTGACCAGGTGGAATGGCTGGTCATCGATGACGGCAGCCACGACGACACGGCTGGGGTTGCCCTCGCCCATGGTGTCGACCATGTGGTGCGTCATTTCCACAACCGCGGCCTGGCCCGTGGCTTCATGACCGGCCTGGATGCCTGCCTGGCTAGGGGTGCGGACGTGATCGTCAACACCGACGCCGACAACCAGTACGACGCCCGTGACATCCCCAGGCTGGTGGCCCCGATTCTCGATCAGCAGGCCGAGATCGTGGTGGGGGAGCGTCCCATCAGCCAGATCCAGCACTTCTCCCCCACCAAGAAACTGCTCCAGAAACTCGGCAGCGGGGTGGTGCGCAGCCTGAGCGGTGCGGAGATTCCCGATGCCCCGAGCGGATTCCGTGCCATGAGCCGCCGGGCGGCCCAGCAGCTGATGGTGTTCAGCGATTACACCTACACCCTTGAGACGATCATCCAGGCGGGCCAGAAGAACATCGGCATCACTTCGGTGCCGGTGCGAGTGAATGGTTACCAGCGGCCGTCCCGCCTGGTCAAGAGCATTCCCTCCTACATCCAGCGCAGCATCGTCACGATCGTGCGGATCTTTGTGATCTACCGGCCGTTTCGGTTCTTTGCGCTGCTGGGAACCCTGCTCTTCGGCATCGGCACGGTGATCGGCTTCCGCTATCTCTTCATGGTGTCGATCGGCCGCGGTGGCGGCCACATCCAGTCGCTGATCCTGGCGGCCGTGCTGCTGGTCGGTGGCTTCCAGTCCCTGCTGATCGCCTTCGTCACCGATGTGATCGCGGCCAATCGCAAGCTGCTCGAGGATCTGCGCTTCGAGTCCCGCCGCAGCCGCTCCTGACCATGGCGGAGCAGCGCACCTTCGGCAGCGTTCTCGATCGCTTTCTCAAGAAGCGCTGGAGCCCGGCGGATATCGATCGCTATGTGGGCACCTACCGGGAGGCGTGGCTCACCCATGCCACCGACGGCGCCATCCGGGAGCGGGCCGCCTCGGGGGGCACCACCAGCGCCGTGCTGATCGAGGGGCTGCGCCAGGGCCTGTTCGAGGGCGCCGTGGTCTGCGAGGCGGTGGTGGAGGAGGGCAAGGTGCGACCCCGCTTCCGGATCGCCACCGATCCCGATCAGATCCTGGCGGCCCGGGGCAGCAAGTACGTGGAATCCCGCTTCCTGCCGTCGGTGCTGCCCCTGCTGCGCAGCTTCGAGGGGCGGGTGGCGGTGGTGGGCCTTCCCTGCGACATCGCCGCCCTGCGGCAGCGGTGCGGGACGGACCCCGGACTGGCGGCCAAGCTGGCGCTGACCATCGCCCTGGTCTGCGGCCACAACTCCCGCACCGCCCTCATCGATGCCGTCACACGCCGGCTGGAGAAGCAGGCCGGCCAGCCGTTGCGCGCCTACCGGTTCCGCATCGGCCACTGGCGCGGCCATCTGGAGGCGGAATTCGCCGACGGTTCCCTGCTGCGCCGGCCCACGAAGACATTCAACGATTACCAGAACATGTTCTTCTTCTGCGAGCGGAAATGTCTCTCCTGCCATGACCACTACGGCTATGCCGCCGATCTCACGATGGGGGACATCTGGCTGTTCCGGCTCAAGGACGACCCGATCAAGCACACCGCCGTGATCACCCGCACCGCGGTGGGCCAGGCCCTCTTCGACGCCGCCACCCGATCCGGTGCCGTGGCGGCCTCCGCCCTCGACATCCGCGACATCATGGACGGCCAGGCCCGCATCGGTCCGGCCCACTACAACGTCACGGCCCGGGCCCGGGCCGGTCGCTGGCTGGGGCTGAGGATTCCCGATCGCGTCCAGGCGGAGGTCACCTGGCACGACCAGCTCAATGCTTTCTGGACCCTGGCCAACGTGCGCCTGAGTGAGTCCGCCTGGGGCCGCCGTCTGATCTTCGCCCTGCCCCGACCCGTGATCCGGGGGCTGCTGTATCTCAAGAAGGGTCTGGAGTCGGTGAAATGACGCGGGGGATCCGATGAGCTCCGTGGCGATCATCGCGGCCACCTTCCACGGCAACCGCGGTGCGGAGGCGATGCTGAGCACCGCCATCGGGGTGCTTTCGGAGCGCGGCGGGCCCCAGCTCCGCTTTGAGGTGTTCAGCTATTACCCGACGGTCGACCGCCAGCTGGTCAACGACCCCCGGGTGCGGATCTTCTCCTCCACCCCCGCCCATCTGGTGCTGGTGCTGCTGCCGGGGGCCGCGCTGCACCGGCTCCTTGGCGGCCTGCGGCTCCATCGCCTCCAGGGGCTGCTGCCGCCGTCGGTGCGGGCGCTGGCCCGCTCGCGGGCCCTGCTCTGCCTCGCCGGGGTGTCCTTCATCGATGGCCGGGCCAAGTTCCTGCCCTTCAACATCGCCACCATCTGGCCGGCGATGATCCTCGGGGTCCCCGTCGTGAAGCTGTCCCAGGCGATGGGGCCGTTCCGCACCTGGCCCAACCGCCCGCTGGCCCAATGGTTCCTGTCCCGCTGCCACCGCCTCCACACCCGCGGTGAGGTGACCCAGCGACAGGTGGCCGGCCTGCTGGGAACCGGCGGCCGCTATGGCCGCAGCGACGATGTGGCCTTTCTGTTCGAGGGCCGCTTCTGCCTGAGCACCCCCGCCCCCGGCCTCAACGGGCGGCTGGCGGCCCTGCAGGCGCTGCGGGAACGGGGCCGCCTGATCGTCGGCGTCTGCCCCAGCGCCGTGATCGCCCGCCGGGCGGAGGCGGCGGGCCACGACTACCCCCGCTGGCTGGCGGGTCTGATCACCGACCTGGTGGGCCTGGGCCATGGGGTCGCCCTCTATCCCAACGCCACCCGGGGCCCGGAGGAAACCCGTCTCCACAACAACGATCTGCCCCTGCTGCGGGCCACGCTGTCCCACCTCGACCCGGCCGTGGCCGGCTCCGTGGTGGGGTTCGAGGACGGCTGGAACGCCGCCCAGATCCATCGCATCCTTGCGGCCTGTGATGTCCATGCGGTGTCCCGCTTCCACGCCATGGTGGGCGCCCTGGTGGTGGGCGTGCCGGTGCTGGTGATGGGCTGGAGCCACAAGTATCTGGAGGTGATGGAGCGCTTCGGACAGGCCGACATGGTGTTCGATGGCGCCGACCTTGACCGGCCCCGCTCGGTGGCCCTGATCCAACGGCTGATCAGTGAGCGGGCGGCGCGCCGCGACCGCATCGTCGCCGCGCTGCCGGAGGTGCAGGCTCTGGCCTCCCGTCAGTTCGATGCGGTGCTGCCGCTGCTCACCCCTTGAAGTGGCCCTCCAGCCCCCTGGGTGTCCTGGTGAAGTGGATCTGGATCGGCCTGGTCGTGGTCGCCGTGGTCGCCTTCGCCATCACTCGGCGGCAGGTGATCGTCCAGGACCTGGCCCGGTTCTCCCCCCCGGAGCTGGCCGCCGTGGCGGTCCTGCTGCTGCTCGGCAAGCTGGGGATGAACGTCGCCATGCTGCTGGCGACGCGCCACTGCGCCATCCCGGTGAGCCGCCGCGATGGCTTCTACATGTACAACCTGGCCCAGCTGGCCAAGTACGTGCCGGGGTCCATCTGGCAGTTCGTGAGTCGCATCGCCATGCTTCGGGCCCGCCAGGCCCCGGCCGTTGCCATCCGCGATTCGATCCTGGCCGAAAACGCCTGGGTGGTCGGATCGGCCCTGGTGATCGGCGTCGTTCTGCTGGGGCTGGCCCAGCCCGCCTTCTACCTGAGGCTCCTGGAGGCCGTGCGCCGGGTCCCGCCCGCCCTGGCGGTGCCGCTGGGGGCGGTGCTGCTGGCCCTGGCAGGGGCCCTGACGGTGGCCCTGCCGCGGCTGCGCCGCCGCTCCTCCCGCCTGGTGAGCTGGCTGATCCGGCTGCGCCCCCCCGGGGCGGCCAGTTTCAGCCTGCTGCTGGGCTGGTTCGCGCTCGGGGCCTCCTTCTGGCTGTGTCTTCGGCCGTTCCTGGCTGGGGGCCCGGCCTGGCCGGCGGTGATCGGCGTCTACTGCCTTGCCTGGGTGGCCGGCTACCTGGTGCCCTTCGCCCCGGCGGGGCTGGGGGTGCGGGAGGTGGTGCTGGCCCTGGCCCTGGACCCCTTCATCGCGGCTGACACCTCCCTGGTGGTGGTGGCCGTGCACCGCGTCGTCTATCTGCTGGTCGAGGTGCTGCTGGCCCTGGTGGCCCTGGCCCTGGGGCCGGACCCCGCCGCTGCCCCGCCATCCGCCTGAGGTCACCCTCCCATACCCTGGAGGGCTCACCCGCCCCGGTCCGGTGACGCCGCTGTCTTCCGTCCCGTCGCAGCCTCCCGTTGCGCCCCCGTCGCTGTCCGGCCCAGGCCAGGGTGCCGTCGAGCGGGCCGCCATCGAGCGGCTGCTCGATGCCAACCTCGATCGGGCCCGGGAGGGGCTGCGGGTGCTGGAGGACTGGGCCCGCTTCGCCCTGGACCGGCCCGACCTGGTGGCCCGCACCAAGGACCTGCGCCAGCGTCTGGGGCGGCTGCACCGCAGTTCCTACAAGCTGGCGCGGCACACCGCCAGCGACCCGGCGGCGGGCCTGGCCCATCCGGCCCAGGCCGAACGCCACGACGCCGCCGCCGTCCTGGCCGCCAACGCCGGCCGGGTGCAGGAGGCCCTGCGGGTGCTGGAGGAGTTCGGCCGGCTTGAGGACCCGGAGCTGGCGGCCGAGGCGGCGACGATCCGCTACGCCCTCTACGACCTGGAGGTGGACCTGCTCCAGGCCGGCCGCGACGGCGACGGGCGCCGTGCCCTGCTGCGCCGCTGCCATCTGTACCTGGTCACCAGTCCGGTGAACGGCCTGGAGGCGGTGGTGGCCGCGGCCCTGGCGGCGGGGGTACGGCTGGTGCAGTACCGCGCCAAACCCGACCCCGACCTGGAGGACCGACACCGCTTCGAGCAGGCGAGCGCCCTGCGCCAGCTCTGCCACCGCCATGGCGCCCTGTTCCTGGTCAATGACCGCATCGACCTGGCCCTGGCGGTGGGGGCCGACGGCGTCCACCTCGGCCAGGGCGACCTGCCGCCGGCCGTGGCCCGCCGCCTGCTGGGGCCCGATCGCCTGATCGGCCGCAGCACCCACCGGATCGAGGACCTGCGCCAGGCGGTCGCCGACGGCTGCGACTATGTCGGGGTGGGGCCTGTCAACGCCACCCCCACCAAGCCCGGCCGCGAGCCGGTGGGCCTGGCCTACGTGACCCAGGCGACGGCGGAATGTCCCCTGCCCTTCTTCGCCATCGGTGGCATCGATGCGGGCAACCTGGCGGCCGTGCGCAGCGCCGGCGCCGATCGGGTGGCGGTGGTGCGGGCCATCACGGCCGCCGCCGACCCCGGCGCCGCGGTTGCCGCCCTGCTGGCGGGGCTGGAGGCGGAGGCATGACCGGTGGCAGGACGGCAGACCTGCTGCTGCGGGTCAACGGGGAAGCGCTCCGCTGCCCGGCGGGCCTGTGCCTCGATGCCGTGCTCGTGGTACTCGGCTACCAGCCGCGCCTGGTGGTGGTGGAGTTCAACGGTGAGATCCTGCCCAGGGATCGCTGGCCCGACCAGCCTGTGGTGGAATCCGATGTGCTGGAAGTGGTCACCATCGTGGGGGGCGGTTCCTAGATTCCTGCCATCGCAACGTCATACGCCATGGGTTCCCGCTTGCTCCGGCGACTGGCCGGTCTGATGGTCGTGCCCGTGCTGGTGGCGGGCCTCCTGATCGCGTCCCCGCCGCCGGCCCAGGCCGCCAGCGGCGGCCGCATCGGGGGGGGCAGCTTCCGCTCGGCCCCCTCCATGCCCCGCAGTTATGGCGGTGGTGGTGGCTACGGGGGTGGCTTCAGCGGCGGCGGTTACCGGGGCGGGGGCATCGGCTTCCCCTTCATCGTGCCGATCTTCGGTTTCGGGGGCGGTGGCCTGTTCGGTTTCCTGATCCTGATGGCCGTGGCCGGCGTGGTGGTCAACGCTCTGCGCGGCGGCGGCGGCGGTCCGGCCCTGGCCGGTTCCGGCTCCGACCTGGCCTACAGGCCACGCCCGGACGGGCCGGTCTCGATCGCCCAGGTCCAGGTGGGTCTGCTGGCGTCCGCCCGCGATCTCCAGGACGATCTGCGGCGACTGGCCGGTTCTTCGGACACCTCCAGCAGCAGCGGCCTGCAGCGGGTGCTGCAGGAAACCAGCCTCTCCCTGCTGCGCCATCCCGATCTCTGGGTGTATGCCAACGGCGAGGTGGGCCAGGTGCCCTTCGCCAGCGCCGAATCCACCTTCAATCGGCTCTCCATGCAGGAGCGCAGCAAGCTGGAGCGCGAACTCACCGCCAACGTGTCCGGCCGCCGCTTCAGCGAGCCCGCCCCCGTGGCCCCCGGTGCCAGCGACGCCGCCAGTGACTTCATCGTCGTCACCCTGCTGGTGGCCAGCCGTCGCAACCTGGCGATCAAGGGGGCCGGCACTGCCGACGACCTGCGCGATTCACTCCAGAAGCTCGGTGCCGTCGGTGCGGATGATCTGCTGGCCATCGAGGTGATCTGGCAGCCGGAAGGGGCCGGCGAGGTGCTCAGCACCGAGCAGGTGATCACGGCCTACCCCGACCTCCAGCATCTCTGAGCCGGCGGCCTTGCCGGCTGGCCTGCGCTCCCCCACACTGCGCCTCAGAAGCCGCAGGCGCCGATGCCTCCCCATCGGATCAGCTGGATCAACTCCCCGGTCCTGCTCGAGGCCATCGAGCGCTATGAGCAGGGCCGGCTGGCGCGTCCCCTGGCCCTCTGGCTCCAGACCGTGCTGGAGATCGAGGCCCCTCCGGCGGGTCCCCTGCTGCCCGGCGGCTGATCAGCCGGCCCTTCCCAGCTGCAGGATCCGCAGGGCCGCCATGGCGGCCCCGTAGCCGTTGTCGATGTTCACCACCGTGAGCCCGGGGGCGCAGCTGGCCAGCATGCCCATCAGGGCTGCCTGGCCGCCGGCGCTCACCCCGTAGCCCACGGCCACCGGCACGCCGATCACCGGCTGGGGCAGCAGGCCGGCCAGCACGGTCGGCAGGGCCCCCTCCATGCCGGCGCAGGCGATCAGCACCCGGGCCTGGCGCAGACCCTCCAGCTGCCCCAGGAGCCGGTGCAGACCGGCCACGCCCACATCGAGCACCAGGTCGCTGGCCACCCCGTGGCAGGCCAGGGCCAGGCGCGCCTCGGACGCCACCGTGAGGTCGCTGCTGCCGCCGCCGAGCACCGCCACCCGCCCGAGGGCCGGGTCGGCCGGCGGCGGCGCGGGCCAGGTGAGGCAGCGGGCCAGGGGATGGTGGACGGGTTCGTCCTCGGCCCCGGGGGCGCCGATGGGGTCCGCCAGCTGCCGCTCCACCGCCGCGGCCTTCTCCGCCGACACCCGGGTCACCAGGGCCAGTTCCCCGGCCCGGCGCATCTCCAGCATCACGGCGGCGATCTGCTCGACGCTCTTGTGCTCGCCCCAGACCGCCTCCACCATGCCGAGCCGCCCGCGGCGGCCCAGGTCGAGCCGGGCGTCCTCGCTCAACGCCCCTCCTCCTCCACCGGTGGTGTCAGTGCCAGCCACTCCAGTTCGCCGGCGTGGACCAGGGGAAAGGGGTTGGCGGCCCCGGCCGGCCCCCGGGCCTCTGGGTCGTGGGCTAGGGCCCGCCGGGCCGCGGCCTCGAATCGGCCCTGTACCGTCTCGATCTCGCTGGCCGGGATGGCCAGCCACTGGCGGCGGCTGCGCCAGCGGATCAGCAGCAGGCCCTCCTCCCGCTCCGCATCCCAGAGCAGGTCCCGGCCCAGAAAGCCGTCCTGGCGCCGCAGCCAGGGCCCCCAGCTCGCCTCTTCCGCCTGCAGCCAGGCCCTCCGGGCGTCCGCGGGCACCTTCACCCTGAGGTGCTCCACCACCGGCCCCTGGGGCAGCACGGTGGCGCCCAGGGCCATGGAGGGCAGGCCGACCAGCACCAGACAGATCAGACAGAGGGCGGCGAGCAAGGTAGCCGGTCTCCGCGACGATCGACGGCTCACGGGCGATGCAGCAGCGCCACCGCATGGCAGGCGATGCCCTCCTGGCGGCCCGTGGGGCCGAGACCCTCATTGGTGGTGGCCTTGACCCCCACCTGCTCGGGGGCCAGGCCCATGCGGCTGGCGATCGCGTCCCGCATGGCGGCGATGTGGGGCTTGAGACGGGGCCGTTCCGCCACCACCACCGTGTCGATGTTGAGCACCTGCCAGCCCCTCTCCGCCACCAGCGCCACCACCTGCTCCAGCAGCACCAGGCTGTCGGCGCCGCGCCAGCGCTCGTCCTCCGGCGGGAAATGGGTGCCGATGTCCCCGAGGCTGAGGGCCCCCAGCAGGGCATCCATCAGGGCATGGACGAGCACGTCGGCGTCGCTGTGGCCGTCCAGCCCCAGGCCGTCGGGGTGCTCCAGGCGCACACCGCCCAGGATCAGGGGACGGCCCGGCACGAGCCGGTGGATGTCGTAGCCGTTGCCGATGCGCAGCTGCATGGGGGGCGTTGGGGGCGGTTCCAGTGTCGCCGGTGCGGGGCGATGGCGCGCTTCAGGGGGAGCGCTTCAGGTCCCCTGCTGCGCCTGCCACAGGGCCAGCAGGTCGGCGCGGCGCTCGCGGGTGCGGACCACCTGCTGTTCCAGCCGCCAGCGGGCGATGGCGCCGTGGTCGCCGCTGCGCAGCACCTCCGGCACCGCCATGCCGCGGAACTCCGCCGGCCGGGTGTAGTGGGGGTGCTCCAGCAGCAGACCGCTGTGGCTTTCGGCCTCGAGGCAGTCCGGTGAACCCACGGTGCCGGGCAGCAGCCGCACCACGCCGCTGATCACCACCAGGGCCGGCAGCTCGCCGCCGGTGAGCACGAAATCCCCCAGGGACACCTCCTCGTCCGCCAGGGGCCGGATGCGTTCATCGAAGCCCTCGTAGTGGCCGCAGAGCAGCACCAGCTGGTCGTGCTCCGTCGCCCAGCGGCGCAGGTCGCGCTGGTGCAGGGGCTGGCCCTGGGGGCTCATCAGCAGCACGCGGCGCCGCGGCAGCACCGGGATCGCCTCGAAGGCGGCGTAGACCGGCTCGGGCTTGAGCACCATGCCGGCACCGCCCCCGTAGGGCACGTCGTCCACCTTGCGGTAGCGGTCCGTGGCGTGGTCGCGGGGGTTGTGGGTGTGAACCTCGGCGATGCCGGCGGCGAAGGCACGGCCGATCACCCCCAGCCCCAGCAGGGGCGTGAAGGCATCCGGCACCAGGCTCACCACGTCGAAGCGCATGGGGGCCTCAGCCGGAGGGCCGGCTGACCCGCCGGATCTCGGAGCTGAAGCTGGCCCGGCCCGGGCGGCCGTCGGGGTGGTGCTCCACGCTGCTGCGCAGGCGCAGGTTGGCCTTGGTGAACCAGATCCTTTCGCGCACCGACGCCCCGGCCCGCTCGCTGGTCAGCTCCAGGCTGCCGTCCGGCCAGAGCTGCCAGCGCCCCGTGCTGGCGGCCCCGTCCGGGCCGCTGCCCTGGAAGCCGCCCTCGGGGTCGAACAGGAGGCGGTGGCGCCCGCCGCCGGGTGGGGTGATCTCCAGTCCTCCGGGCTCGCCGTTCTGCTCAGGGTCCAGGTAGGTCACCGTCAGCTCCCCCCGCTCGGAGCTGTGCCAGCTGACCCCGTCCGCCTCGGCCTCCCGGGCCGCTTCGGTCGCCTCCTCGAGGCTGAAGCGGCTGCGCAGGGAGAGCCAGTCGCCGGCGCAGAAGGCCAGAAACGCCGCGATCGTCTCGGGCGGGAAGGGGGCGGCGCTGGGCGGCTCGGTCGCGCTGGTCACGGCGGGGGTGGCGGGAGATCGGGGCGGATGAACCCCGGTTGGGATCCTCGCAAACCCCCCGCTGCAGGGGAGCGGCGTGGGGGCTGCGGGGTGCCGGCGGTCTCAGTCGCCCCGGTAGCCCAGCTCAGCCAGCCGGCCAGGATGGCTGCGCCAGTTGGGCACCACCTTGACGAACAGCTCCAGGTACACCGGACCGTCGAACACCTTCTGCATCTGCAGCCGCGCCCCCTGGCCGATCGCCTTGAGCATCTGGCCCCCCTTGCCGATCAGGATGCCCTTCTGGCTGCTGCGCTCCACCAGCACGGTGGCGAGCACGGCCGTGCGCACCTTGCCCTTCGCCTCCTCCTCCACGATCCGCTCGATCCGCACCGCCACCGAGTGGGGCACCTCCTCCCGGGTGAGGCTCAGCACCTGCTCCCGGATCAGCTCCGCCAGTAGCAGCTGCTCGGGCTGGTCGCTGACCGTGTCGGCCGGGTAGAGCAGGGGACCCGGCGGCAGGTCGGCGGCCAGGGCCTCCACCAGCTCCTGGCAGCCATCGCCGTTGAGGGCGCTGCAGGGGTGCAGGGGCCAGGCCACGGGGGGATCGCCACCGTCCGCCAGCAACTCCCGGTAGGTGGCGGCCAGATCCTCGGCGTCGGCGCCGACCCGGTCGCTCTTGTTGAGGGCCACATGCACCGGCACCCGGCTGTGGCGCAGCAGGTCGACGATGAAGCCGTCCCCACGGCCGGCCGGCTGGCTGGCATCCACCAGCAACAGCACCACATCCACCTCGCCGATGGCCCCCCGGGCACTCTGGACGAGGCGTTCCCCCAGCAGGTGGTGGGGTTTGTGGATCCCGGGCGTGTCCAGCAGGATCAGCTGGGCGGCGGGGGTGGTGAGGATGGCCCGCAGCCGGTTGCGGGTGGTCTGGGCCACGGGGGAGGTGATCGCCACCTTCTGGCCCACCAGCTGATTCAGCAGGGTGGATTTGCCCACGTTCGGCCGTCCGATCAGGGCCACGAAGCCGGAGCGGAAGACAGGCGCTTCGGGGCTGCCCTCGTCGGGTTGGGCATCGCCGGGGCTGGCGGTCGGGGCGCTCGGGTCCATAGCCTCAACACTGCCAGTCCGTGGGCCCCGCCGCCCGTCCGCCGCCATGACCGATGACGCCCCGCTGACCGAGACCCCCCTGAACGGGACCCCGCTGGCGCCGAGCTTCCCCCAGGCCATGGAGATCGCGGCCCAGTGGATCGGCCTCTGGGAAGCCGGGGAACTCAGCGATGAGGTGCTGGCCGATCGGGTGGGGGAGCTGGTGGCGAGCCGGGACGGGGCCCGCGGGTTCTTCGTGGTCGGCCTCACCGGTGAGGCGCCCCTGCTCGACCGGCTGCCGGAACCCCTGGTGGCCGCCCTGCGCCAGGCGGGTCCGGGGGTGGTGGATCTCACCGCCCGCAACCTGGCCATGAGCACGGCCATGGTGCTGCACCATCGGCGTGCGGGGGATCTTGAGCACCAGGCGGGTTCGGAGCGGGTGCAGCTGCGCAGCACCGAGCTGCTGCGCCAGCTGGAGCCCGTGGCCGTGAAGAAGCGGCTGGAAACCCTGCTGGCGGCTGCGGTGGCGGCTGGGGCTGCGGGGACCGACGGCGGAACCGACGGGGCTGGGGCGGAAGACAGAGCCTTCCTCGACCGCTGGGGATACGACGCCGAACAGCGTCAGGCCATCGCTGCCGCGATTGAGTCGGTGGCCGACTGAGCCACCACCCACCCAACCCAAAACATCCGCTGAGGCCTCAAAACTTCAGGTAGAGCAGGGTCATGGCCTGAAGGGCATCGAAGGTGACGCCATCGGGCAGGAAGACATAGTTGACGTTGAACCCCAGGGTCACGTTCTGGGTGATGTTCAGATCCACACCTCCGGTGAGCATGGCGTTGGTCTGGCCGGTGGAATAGGTGTTCGTGGCAATACCACCCCCCAGGTAGGGGGAGACCACGGAGCGGCGGAACAGATCCAGGGTGAGGGGAAGCTGGAAGGAGGTCTGGCCGTTGTAGCGGCCCAGCACATCCCGGTTCCCGAAGATCACACTGGGACGCAGGGAAACCGCGAGGGTTTCGTTGAGTTTGTACCCGATACGACCGGTGAACACGCCGCTGTTGGGAAGATCGCTGCCGAAGTTGACACCACCGCCGATGCCGTAGATGCCGACATTCTCGATCGGTTTGCCCTGACGCGGCACGATCGCCAGCTCGGCGGGATCACGGTTGGCCGGAGGCGGCAGGTAGTCCGGCGGCAGGGTGGCCGCGTCAGTGACGGGCTCCCAGCCGGCCGCCGCAGGTTCCGGCGCGACCGGAACCCAGGGAGCCGGCGGTGCCGGAAGCGACTGGGCCTGGCCCGGATCGGCAGCGAAAGCCAGGCAGGCCAGACCGACCAGGGGGATGGTGCGGCGGTGGAGCCGGGTCCGCGTCACTGGGGGGACACCGCCGCGCCGGTGGAACCGGCCGGAGCCGGGGTGGCGGCAGGTGCTTCCGCCACAGGGGCCACCGTGACGGCTGCCGGCACCGGCGGCGGAGCGACCGGGGCGCTGCTGGCCACCGGCGAGACCCGGACGGGGGCGGGAGTCGACCTGACCTCATCCGGGAGTGGCTGCAGGTTGACGACCGTAGGGGTGACGGTGCCGGGGGCTTGGGCCGGCTGGCGGCTGGACCACTCCTTGATGTCCTCGATCACAGCGGGATCATCCGGCTGGCTCAGCACATCGACGCTGCCGTCCGCCTGAACGGCGAGGGGCACCTGGGTGGGCCTGCTGACCCTGGTCGAGGGGACGTGGATGACCCGGGCCTGTTGGAGCTTGGCGGTCTTGGTGGCAGTGGGGGCCGGCAGGGTGCGGATCGCCTGGCGCATCGGTTCCCTGAGGTTCTGGGGCAGGGGGGCCATCGGGTCCCCGCTGCTGGCCCACCGGGCCCGCTCCGCCCGGGCCACCGTGGGCATGGTGGGGGCACCAAGGTCCTGGATGGTGAGCACCCCGCCGAGCAGTTCGGAGTTGGAGAAGTTGCGCTGCAGCAGGGTCTGGGCACTGCCCAGGCCAGTGGTACCCAGGGGAGGGCCATCGATGCGGAAGGACGCCGGGCGCGCAGGGGCCTTGGCCACCCGGGCCGGGGGGGTGCTCCGGAGGGCGACCGCCGGACGCCGACCAGGATCGGGGCGGGCTCGCGAGGAGTTGGAAGGGCCGCTGAGATCGAGACTGCGCGCCAGTGGAGCGTCCAGCAGCGAACCGATCTTGTCGGAGGCCGAACTCAGCACGTGGCCGGTGGTGGTGCCCAGGTCGTTGAGGGGCGAGGACGTCTCGGGGGCCGGGGTGGCGGCCGGTGCTTCCGGCACGGAGGCGATCGCTTCGTCGGTGCCCTTCGGATCGGCCGGCTGGGGGATCGTCATGTCCTTGACCCGCGACTGCCAGCGGTCGTGGGCATCAATGGCCAGCAGAGGCAGCCAGATGGACTGGCTCAGCAGGGCCCAGGCGATGGCTTTGGGGCTGATGGTGGGTTCGCGGTACATGGGAGACCTGAAGAAGCGGTTGTCAGCGGAAGTTGTTGTTTCTGTTGCCGTTGAATGTATCTCGGAAGAAATAATAGGAGCTGGCGGCCTGACTGAGGGGAACGATGACCTGATTGATGACGTCGAGGGCCTCGGCGTAGAAGGTGCGGTTGACGATGATCGTGTCCCTGTCCCGGAGCGGGGGGTTCAGACCCTTGGAGACGCCGATCCCATCCCGATAGCTGTAAACCTCACGGGTGGTGGTGCCGTTGCGGTTGAGGCGGACGAGTTCGATGTCGTTCTTGTTGGCCCGCCAGTTCTCCGCCCCGCCGGCCCGGAAGATGGCTTCGGCCAGGGGGGTGTTGGCGGGCAGGCTGAGGGTGCCGGGGCTGCGGACCTCACCGATCACCGACACGGTGATGGTGGCCGGGGCCAGGTTGCTGGCTCCGATCTGGAGGATTTCCTCAGGGATCAGATCCTCCGTGCGGGCGACGACGATCGTGTCGCCGTCGAACAGGATCGGGTTCTGGCGTTGGTTGCCGACCTGGAAGACCTGGGCCAGGTCAAGCACGGTCTGCTTCTGGCTGCCGTCGGGCCCGGCCAGACGCCGCAGCAGCACCTTGCGGATGTCGGCGTTGAGGGTGACACCGCCCGCCGTCTGGATGGCGGAGACCGGTGTGGAAAAGGAGGGCAGGGGATAGAGGCCGGGACGGCCCACCTCGCCGATGAGGGTCACCTTGACAGGGCGGGGCGAGGTGAGGCTGAGGATCAGCTCCGGGCGCACCAGCTGCTTGGCGTAGAGGGAGGTGAGCCAGCGCGTGGCCTGGCCGATCGTGAGGCCCGTGAGCTGCACCGATCCCAGGAGCGACAGGGTCGAGGTGCCATCGGGAAGGATGACGACCGCTCCGCCGATGGCGGAGGCGGAAGGGTCGGTGAAGGTCAGCTGGAGACCATCCCCGGGGCCGAGAACGTATAGATCGTTGTAGACCTCGGTGACGGTGAGGGGAAGCGGCGCCGAGGAGGGGGGGCCGGCGAGGGGGGCGGCACTCACGGCCGCAGCCCCCCGCCAGGGTGAATGGGGGGCGACCCCCTGGGGCACCGAGGCCTTCAGACCCGTCGGGGCCACCATCACACCGGCCAGGGCCAGCATGCCCATGTCGGAAAGGCGGCGACGGATCGAGCGCCGAGGGCTGTTCCGACCGGAGGCTTCGTCAGATGGTGCAGATCCCGGACCCGCCGCCGCACAGTCCGGGCGTGCCAATTGGCGAGTAGATCCCTGGCGTACAGATGTTCTTGGAGGAGAAGCCACCGAAGGACATAAATCGGATTACCACCATAGACGCCCGAGTCAAGGGGGCATTCTTTGCCAAGTGCCATTATCATCCACCTATCTCTCCCTGCGGTTCATAACGTGACAACGACGGGTGCTCCTCCTGAGACCTTTTCGGGTGGAACGGCGCGCCCCCTGTCGCTTCCCGCCGCGGGTGGTCCCGGTCCGACCGCGTTCGATGCGTCGCCCCAGAGCCCCCTCAGCCCCATGGGTGAGGCCCAGTCCGGCGGCGGAGGCCTGGGGGGACTCGTGCGGACGGTCAAGCGACGCCAGTCCATCTTCCTGATCACCTTCGCTGTCGTGACCGGTGCGCTGGCGATCAACACCCTCCGGCAGCGCATCTTCTCCCCCGTCTACCGGGGGGGGTTCCAGATGCAGATCAGCAACCCCTTCGACAACCCGGGTGGCGGCGGCGGCGGGGGATCTGTGGAACGAATCGCCCGCAGCGAGATCAAGACCGATGTGCCCAGCCTCATCGTTCTGATGAGGAGCCCACTTTTGCTGGGTCCGGTCGCCCAGCGTCAGGGCGTGCCACTGCGGGCCCTCGAGAGCAACCTGTCGATCAACCAGGAGTCGGCCCGGGTCGACAACGTTCTCAATGTGTCCCTGCGCTGGCCCGATCCTGCCAAGGGCAAGGCCATCCTGCGCCAGCTTGCCAAGGACTACACCGCCTTCTCCCTCACCCAGCGCCAGGCCGCCGTCAACTCCGGTGTCCGCTTCCTGGATGAGCAGGCCCCCGCGATCGAGGAACGGGTTCGCAAGCTCTCCCAGGAGATGCTCAAGTTCCGCGAACGCAACAATTTCGTCGACCCGGCCACGGCCGCTGGCCAGATCCTCGGGGCCCGCGAAGGGCTCGTCAACCAACTCCGCACCCTCCAGAACGAGCAGGTTCAGCTGGACAGCCAACTGAAATCCATCCAGACCGGCAAGCTGCAGTTCACCCCCAGCGGGGCCCCCACCGCCCTTGAGCAGCTGGGTCGTAACAGTGTTCTGGTGCCCGGTAGGGAGTCATCCGGAGCCGAGGCCGCCA
Organism: Cyanobium gracile UHCC 0139; assembly: GCF_034931325.1. Taxonomy (GTDB): domain Bacteria; phylum Cyanobacteriota; class Cyanobacteriia; order PCC-6307; family Cyanobiaceae; genus Cyanobium; species Cyanobium gracile_B. The sequence goes on from NZ_JAYGHX010000005.1 coordinate 192,786, forward strand.
GCGGCACCAAAACGCCCCTCGACCTTCTCAACCAGTTCGAGCAGGAGCTGGCCACCGCCAAGGGCACCTTCAAGGAGAACTCTCCGATCGTTCAGTCCCTGCTGGCCCGGCGCAACCAGCTGCTGCCTGTTGTGCAGCGGCAGGCCGCCGATGCCGTCAAGGCCCGTCTGCTCGCCAACGTGGCCCAGCAGGACGAGATCAACCGCCAGATCCTTCTGCTGAGCGAGAACTTCCGGAACAATCCTCAGAAGATGTCGGAGTTCGAGAACATCAACCAACGTCTCTCGATCGCCAGGGAGCAGTACTCCTCCTACATCCAGGCCAGGGAGCGCTACCGGCTTGAGATGGCCCGCTCCATCTCCCCCTGGGAAGTGATCGGACCACCGGATTTCGGCAGCAGCCCGGTGGAGCCCGACATTCAGCGCAACCTGCTGAGAGCCATCATGATCGGCCTGCTGGCCGGTCTCGGCGCCGCCATTCTTCGCGAGCGGACCGACAACGTCTTCCACACCCCGATGGAGGTGGAGAAGGACCTTCAGCTCCCGGTCCTGGGTCTGATCCCCTACCTGCCCCTGGAGCCGGGTGTCGACATCGCCACCAGCATCTCCAAGATGTCCTCCAGCGAGCGCTTCGCCATCAAGGAGTCGCTGCGCAGCCTCTTCACCACGTTCCGTCTGCTCCGTGCCGACAGCAACATCCGCATGGTGGGGATCACCTCCTCCACCCAGGGGGAGGGCAAATCCACCGCGGTCGCGGTGTTTTCCCGCACCCTCGCGGACCTTGGCCTCAAGGTGCTGGTCATCGACTCCGACATGCGTCTGCCGATGCAGGCCCGTTACCTGGGTGTCGAGCAGGGCGATGGCCTCTCCACGCTGTTGTCGGATTCGACGCGCAAACCGACGGATTTCATCCACTCCATCGCCGAGAACATGGATGTTCTCCCGGCCGGTCCAAAGCCTCCCGATCCGGCGAAATTGCTGAACTCCAGCCGTTGCAAGGAAATCATGGACGAGATCCGTGCCCTCCCCGGCTACGACATCATCGTCGTGGATGCGCCTCCCTGCCTGATGCTGGCCGATCCGATTCTTCTGGGAGAAAAGCTTGACGGCATCCTCTTCCTCGTGGGTCTCGGCAAGGTGAGTCGCGAGCTGGCTCCCCAGGCCAGCCGTCGGATCAGAGCATCCGGCGTGGACGTGCTGGGCATCATCTGCAACCAGGTCAACTTCCCCAGCCGCCTCAACGATTACGGCTATGAATACGGCTACTACTACCACTACGCCTACGCCTCGGCGTCGGGTTACGCCAAGAGTGCCAGCGAGCCCTCCACGGGCGGATTCGGCAGTTATGTGCAACGTTATCGCGACAGCTACATGAAGGGTGCCGCCACCAATTCCTACATCACTGCCCGTTACAACGAGGGTGAATCCGATGTGAAGACCTACTTCCGGGAGGATGAGGGCCATGCTTCCGTGCCCGTCGCCAACAATGGCGGCATCGGCCCCAGCGCCGGTTCCCCCGGCTCCCTTCCTCCCGCCGAGAAAGTTCCCTCCCGCCGCCACCGCTCCTCCAGTGCAGGCGGTGGCGGCCCCATGGGCTGGCTGCGCCGGCGTTTCGGCAACAGGGGCTGAGGCCCTGGCTCAGGGGCGTTTTCCACCGCCCAGAAAGGGTTCCACGCGCCCAGCCCCCTGACCGTCGACTGGCGCTGGTTGGCTGGAAAGCAGGGTCTCGAGGATCACCAGGTGGTCATAGATCGGCATGGCCATCGGGTGGCAGCGGCGCACCCAGGCCAGGGCGGCCAACGGGTCGATTCCCCGTAGTCGGGCCGTCAGGCCAACGGCCAGAAGGGGGGAGCGTTCGTACCCCGCCATGCAGTGCAGATAGATGGGAGCGGCCTGGTTGACCAGCGTTTCCGCCCTCGCCAGCGCCAGGGCCAGTCTCTCCTGCTGCAGCGGTTCCTGCTGCCTGTGGTCGGGCAGGGAGACACGGTCGCTCGTCCAGCCGGGGGGAAGGACCAGGGCGCTTTCCTCGTCCGGATAGCAGCAGCTGAAGCGGCTGTGGATCCCGGCGTCTTCCAGCTGCTGCCAGTGCCTGTCGCTGCGGGGCATGGGCCCGATCGCCAGCTGACCCGTCAGCACCCAGCTGCAGGGCAAGGAGCGCTCCGCCATGGGCGGCAGGGGTCGATCGACCGGCCTCAGGCCCTGGAACAGCCGCCGCAGGGGGCCCACCATCAGCGTGTCCTCCACGGGTGGCGGACGTCGACTCCGCTCACGTGTGGGTTCGCAACACCGGCTCCACCAGGGCCAGCACCTGCTGCCATAGGCGCTCGGAAGGGGGCTCCCCTCTGGGCCCGCGCAGGCTGATCAGGGTGCAGGCGTAGGTGCGATTGGGCTGGAGCCCGATCACGCGCTCAACGGCAGCCTGCCTGCCGACCGCCCGACGATCGGCGATGGTGCTGAGCTGCTCCCGGGTGACACCGAAAGGCCGATGCAGGCCTGGGACAGCCACCAGACACGTCTGGAGGGTGGGACGATCCTGGGCCAGGCCCCGTGCGGTCGGAACCGGCGTGCCGATCAGGCGACGCTGGCGGAGTTTCAGGCTGGCGTGATTCCGGCCGATGGTCCCGGCCTGGAAGTTGAACCGCTGCCGCACCGCGCCGGCCATCATGGTCAGCTCAAACCCCTCCCGCAGGGGCAGGACCACCGGTGCCGAGGTTGCCAGCTCGTAGCTGCGCTTTGCCGGCCAGGGGGATGTGAGGCTGGGCCGGCCCGCCTCCGGCAGCAACTCGGCCCCGCGCAGCGCCTCCTCCAGCTGCTCAGCCGGCAGGGGGCGAGGAGCGGCGGGCCAGCGTGGCAGGACGATGGCCTGGGCCGCCAGAAGGGCGGCGACGGTGGCGAGGGTGCCGTACCAACGCACCAGAAGGGGAGGAGTGATCATGCTCCCTCCCCCGGTTGCGGTGGTGCGGGCAGGGGGGGAAGCTCCCGTTCCAGCAGCCGCATGTAGACCATGCCGAAGATCAGGACCGCCACCCCGGAAAAGACGAGGGAGCCGGTGCTCTCGTGGAAGAAATCGAACAGCCAGCTGCCCTTGGAGTGGCCGTTGCCCGCGAACACGGCCAGCAGCGCGATGCGGAAGGTGTTGCAGACCAGCCCGATCACCGGCGCTGCCAGCAGCACCACGGTCCGACTGCTCCGGGAGCGGATCGGGAAGGCCAGCAGAAAGATGACGCCCACGCAGAGGATCTGGGCCATCAGGTCCACCCCGTTGCACGGGCCCAGCACCCGTACCCCGCCGCCGGGCAGCAGCACGCTGCGGGCGTTCACGGTCACGTCGAGTCCCAGCACGCTCAGCCAGAGCCCCGACAGGCTCGCGGTGAGGAGGCTGATGGGCTCTTCCGGCAGGGTGCGCATCAGCAGGGCGAATCCGGGAAGCAGCATCAAGCAGAGCAGGGGATCACGGAAGCGCCCCAGGCTGGCGGGTTTTTCGGCCATCAGACCAAGGCCGAGGCCGCCGATCGGCGCCAGGGCGAACAGCAGACCGTCCCAATGGAGGATCAGCGCCGAGCGGGCCAGAACCCAGATCAGCAGCAGGCTGCCGATGACCAGTCCCCAGGCGGCCGGCCTGGGCCGGAGGTCCTCGAACTGGTCCTCCATGCAGATCACTGCCCCCCCCCACACGAGCACGGAGAACACGGTGATGTGCTCGCTCTGGCTGCTCTGGAAGACGGCGATGTTCTGGATCGCCACGGCGGCGGCCAGGGCCAGCCAGAGGTTGCGGGGCGTGGGCGGGGGAACGGCAGGGATCGCGGCCCGCCAGGCCGGGGGAATCCGCTGAAGGAGGCCGCTGGACAGTCGCTCGATGGTGTTGCTCATCGGGCCAGGGCGTCGACCAGGGGGGGCACCGGAGCACCCTCTTCAGGATCGTATTCCGGGACGAGGCGGCGCAGCAGCTCGCTGCTGGTGGCTTCGTCCCAGTGGGCGAGCGCCTCATGCAGCTGCTGGATCAATGGGCTGAGCTGTTCGCTGTCCCGATGGGGTTCGGTGGCCCTGCGGATCAGCGGATGCTGGGTGGGCTGGTCGGCGGCGCTGATCAGGAGCTCCTCGTAGAGCTTTTCACCCGGCCTCAGACCGGTGTACTGGATGGCGATGTCCCCGTCGCTGTTGTGCTCGTCGCGCACCCGCAGGCCGGAGAGCTCGATCATCTGGCGGGCCAGGTCGGCGATCCTGACCGGCTCGCCCATGTCGAGCAGGAAGAGATCGCCGCCGATGGCCATCCCCGTGGATTGGAGGACCAGCTGGACGGCCTCCGGGATGGTCATGAAGTAGCGGGTGATGGCCGGATGGGTGACGGTCACCGGCCCGCCCCTGGAGATCTGCTGGTGGAACAGGGGGATCACAGAGCCGGAGGAGCCCAGGACGTTGCCGAACCGGACCATCGAAAGGATCGGACCACCCGACCCGATCTCGGCGGCTGCGGCCTGGATCAGCAGTTCACAGATGCGCTTGCTGGCCCCCATGACATTGGTGGGGCGAACGGCTTTGTCGGTGGAGATCAGGGTGAGCCGGCTCACGCCCGAGGCCCGGGTGGCGGCGATCACGGCCTCGGTGGCGCCGATGTTGTTGGCGATGCCGGCGCAGAGGTTGGCCTCAACGAGGGGAACGTGCTTATAAGCGGCGGCATGGAAGATCGTGTCGACCCCATGCTGACGGCAGATGAGGGTGAGGCGGGCCGCGTCACAGGCATCGCCCAGGACGGCATGGAGTTCGACGCCACAGGGATGGGAGCCCAGCTCCCGCTCGATGGCGTAGAGGGCGAATTCATTGCGCTCGACGAGCAGCAGCCGGGAGGCGCCCAGGCCCACGACCTGCCGGCACAGCTCGCTGCCGATCGAGCCACCGGCGCCCGTCACCATCACCACCTTTCCCTCGACGCCGGCCTTGAGAAGCACCGGGTCGGGGTTGGAGGGTTCACGGCCGAGGAGATCCTCGATCGCCACCGGCTGCAGGTCGGAGACGATCCTCTGGCCCGTGGCCATCTGGGCCAGGGAAGGGATCGAAAGCACCTCCAGGCCCCGGTGGGTGAGCTGATCCACCAGCAGCCGTTTGCGACGCCGCGACATGGTCGGCATGGCAAGCAGGACCTTGCGCACGCCGTGGCGCTCGATCAGACGCGGCAGTCGAAGGGGCGAGTGGATCGCCATGTTCTGGAGGGTGCGGCCCTGGAGGGCCTCATCGTCATCGAGGAAGCCGACGATGCGGAAGCGGGGATCGTTGCGCAGGGCCAGCAGCAGACCCATGCCGGAGGCACCGGCGCCGTAGATCAAGGTGCCGTCACCCTGGAAGCCCCCGGGAGAGTGGTTCTCCCGTTGGTCGAGGTGATGGACCAGGACGTCGCGCAACACGATGCGGCTGGCGATGGCCCCGCCAGTGAACAGCAGCCAGTAGAGAATCCAGAAGGAGCGTGGTGGCTGGGCACCGCCGATGAGGGTGCTGATCAGCAGCAGGATCAGCACCATCGCGCCGGAGCGGGGCACCAGGCCGTAGAGGGAATGGCTGCCGGCGTAGCGGGTGAGCCCGCGGTACCAGCCCGAGACCACCAGCACCGGCAGGCCAGTGATCACGGCCAGGGGCAGCAGCAGGATCGTGGAGGGCAGAAATCCTCTCAGGGAGGTGGCGTCCGGCAGGCGCAGGATGAAGGCCCCGAGATAGGCCGTGATGATCATCAGGCCATCGAAGACCACCAGCAGCAGCCTGCGGGCCAGCAGCTGCTTCTGCACGTAACGAAGAAATGAGAGCTGGGGGATCAATCGTTCAGTTCGGCGGTGATCGACGAATCAGGAGATGAACGTGCGAAAAGTCAGGTGGAGAAAGGGGAAGGAACCGACGTCTGGATGACGGCGAGCGGAGTCCTCAGGCATCAATGAAGGGGCTGGATGCGGTTTCGGGTCCGTGGAAGGACAGCCCGGGGTAGGAACGGCCGGAGGGATTGCCGCCGGCTGGACCGACCGCGACTAGGCAATCCGCTGGAGATTGTCGTTCTCACACAGCAATAGTGTGATGGCGGAATGGATCATGGCCCTGGCAATCCCTGCTCCCTTCGAGGTTACTGCCCGTTCAAGGTGAGAAGGGGACCGCCTGGTGCCGATCGAGCCACAGGCCAACGGCCAGCTCCAGCAGCAGCAGGCCGAGCTCCAGGGGCAGGCCCCCAAGGAGCAGGGCCGCCCCCAGCAGGGTGGTGGCGCCGATGTAGAGCAGGGCCACCCGGGCATGGGGCCACCCGGCCTGATGCAGGCGCTGGTAGAGGTGCAGGCGATGGGCCTGGAAGATCGGCTGGCCGGCGGCCAGCCGGCGCAGCACGCAGAGGCAGGCGTCCCCCAGCAGCGGGAAGCCCGCCAGCAACAGGCCCAGGGCCAGGGCCGGCGTGGCCTGCTGCAGCACCATCCCGGCGATCACCGCCCCCAGAAAGGTGCTGCCCACATCCCCCATGAACACCCGTGCCGGGCTCCAGTTCCAGGCCAGGAAGCTCAGCAGGGCCCCGATCAGCGGCAGCAGGGCGTGACCACCATCGGGGGGCATGGCCAGAGCGGCCACCACCAGCAGCACCGCGGCGCAGCCGGCGACGAGCCCGTCGAGCCCGTCGCTGAAGTTGACGAAGTTGATCACCGCCGTGGCGGCGAACACCGCCGGCGGCACCAGCCACCAGGGCAGGGCCAGGGGGGTGATCGCCACCAGGGCCAGGGCCGTGGCGATCTGCACGCCGTAGCGCCAGGCGGCCGGCAGGTTGAAGCGGTCGTCCAGCAGGCCCACCAGGGCCAGCGGCAGACAGATCAGGGGAACCCAGGCCGGCCAGCCCTCCCCCGCCAGGGGAGCCAGTGCGCTGCCGACGACCACGAAGGCCACCCCCCCGCCCCTGGGGGTGGGCCGCTGGTGGGAGCTGCGGGCGTTGGGCTGATCCACCAGCCGGTGCCGCAGCAGGGGCAGCAGCCGGAGCAGCAGCAGCGCCCCGAGGCCGGCGCCCAGCAGCAGGAAGGCCGGGCCGTGCAGGACGTTCATGGCACCAGGGGGAGCACGGGGAAGGGTTCCGGAGAGGCCCCCAGGAGGCGGTGGGCCGGCGTGAAGCCGGCCAGGTCGGCGCCCATGCGCAGCACCGCCTCGAAGCGCTTCGGGGAGAGCAGCAGCAGCGGCGAGGCGAGGGCCAGGAACAGGCGCGGCGGCAGGGCCAGCAGGCGGCAGTGGCGGGCCCGATCCCCCGGGTCGGTCGCCTCCTGCAGGCGCCGGAGCATGGCGGCGTAGGTCAGGGTGTCGTCGCCGCCGAGGGGGAGGTGCACCGGCTGGGACGGGTGGAAGCCGTCCTCGGCCAGGCGGTCGGCCAGGTGCAGGGCCACGGCGGCCAGCTGGCGGCAGTGGATGGGCTGCCGCAGGCCCCCCTGGCCGGGCAGGGGCAGCAGGGGCAGGCGGCGCAGCAGCTGGCGCAGCCGGCTGAGGTTGCGATCGCCCAGGGGGCCGGCCTGGCCGTAGATGAGGGTGGGGGCCAGGATCCGCAGGGGCCGGGCGTGGGCAGCGCACGTCTGGGCCAGCGATTCCTCCGCCTGCCGCAGCCGCTGCACCAGATCCCGGTCGAAGCGATTGGTGGCGAAGCGCTTGGTGATCACCGAGGACGAGGAGCAGGCGACCACCCCCTGCAGCCGGGCGAAGCCGGCCGGATCGCGGCGGGCCCAGCGGTCCAGCCAGGGGGCGAACGACCAGATCGGGGCAAAGCTCACCAGCAACCCTGCCGGCACCTCAGCCCCGGCGCCGGTGTCCTCCAGGTCGCAGCGCAGGAACGGCGGTGCCTCGCCGCTTCCGGCCGACGGCAGCGGCGCCCGTCGGCCCGCCACGACCAGCTCCCGCCCTGCGGCGAGAGCGATCAGGGCCTGACCGCTCGGGCTGGTGGCCCCGAAGAGCGTGATCGGAGCGGGCGCGGGCATGGCCAAGGGGATCAGACGCAGTCGTTGCCGTCGAGGCGCCCGTCCCATCCGGTCAGACGCCAGAGGGAGGCGCGCAGCTGATCGCGCCAGAGGCGCAGCTGGGATTCGGGCCGCAGATCGCCGGTCTCGGCGTCGGAGCCATCCACCTGCCAGCCGGTGCCCGCGTAGACGATCCGGGAGATCGCCAGGGTTCGATCGAGGTGGGTCGGGGCGGTCACGATCGTGATGCGGCCCTGCTGGGGCCATGTCTGCAGCAGTCTGGCCAGGTGGGTGACCTGTCCCACCGTGTCGCAGCCCGGCAGCAGCCGCACGACCCTGGAGGTGTCCCGGGGCCAGAGCTGGCGGTTCCTGAGATGGTTGGTGGTGATGGCCTGGTACTCGGCGTTGCCCTGCAGCACCAGATAGGCCCCGGGCCGGTCGCGCCAGAGCAGCAGGGCGGACTGGCTGCGCCAGGGATCCTCGATGAAGACGGAGATGACGTCCGGGCCCGTGGTGGGGCCCCTCGGGACGTTCGTCACGGCCTGCCGCGAGGGCCGGGGCGAGGTGCCCCGCGTCCCCTGCCACGCGGGTGCGAAGAACCAGGCGAGGCCGCCGCCGACCCCCAGGGCCAGGATCCCCAGCCGGGTCTTCCGGTTCCACCAGAGCCGCTGCAGCAGGCTCCCTTCCCGCTGCCGGTTTTTTTTCTTTCGGACCCGTTGCCGCCGCGGTTCCCGCTCGGCCCCAGGCGGCCTTTCCTCCTCGGGCAAGGGAATCGCTGCGCAGGCCTGGACAAGCTTATCGGTCCCGTCTGGCGGGCTTCCGCCCCTGCTCAGCCCAGGGCCGCCGACTCCAGAGCCGCCGGACGTAGCGAAGGCCGAAGGGGAGGCCCCAGAGCCACCCGAAGGCCCGGCGATAGGCCAGGACGACCTCCTTCAGGCGCCGGCCGGTCTGCTGGCCACTGGCCCCATCTTCCCCCATGTGGACCAGCTCCAGATCCAGGCCCCGGGCCGCCAGGTCCCGGCTGGTGCTGAGGCGCAGGAAGTAGTCGAGGTCGGCGGAGAGCCGGAACGGTTCGGCGTACTGATCGAGTCGCCGCCGGGCCCCGGGGCCGATCAGGGTGGCCTGGTGAGGGGGGGTGGACCCCAGGAACAGGCTGAGGCGGAAGGCCCTGCAGCTGGAGAAGGCGGTGCGCCGTCCCAGCCGCGTGGCCCCGTCCGGCCCCTTGCCCGCATAGCGACCGCTGCAGACCACCAGATCCGGAGGCGGGCCCCCACGGAGTCCCCGCTGCGTCGCCTCCATGGCCTCTTCGAACACGGTGCGGGAGGGCGCCCAGTCGTCGCTGCCCCAGAACAGCAGCCAGTCCTCCGGGGGTGCGGCGCGGAAGCCATGGTTCATCGCCCCGAAGATGCCGGGAAGGGCCGGGTCCTGGGGTTGCCAGCGGAAGCGATGGTCCCGGTGACAGAGGGCTTCCAGCCAGGCCCGGTGCTCCGCTCCGCTGGGCCCGTCGATGAACAGCACCTTCCAGTGGGGCCAGCTCTGGCGCTGCAGGGAGTTCACCAGCCGCGGCAGCAGGTGGTGGGAATCGAGGGTGGGAACGATCAGGCTGAGCCCGGGGACGCCGCTGGCGGGGCCGGGTGGCGGCGTGGCGTTCACCCCTGCCGGCGGATCAGCACGTCGCCGAGCACGAGCAGGTCCATGCGGGTGCGCAGGAAGCAGTCGAGGGCCTGGGCGGGGGTGCAGACGATCGGTTCGTTCTCGTTGAACGAGGTGTTCAGCACCATCGGCACCCCGGTGAGGTCGGCGAAGGCGCGGATCAGGCGGTAGTAGCGGCCGTTGTCGGCGGCATTGACGGTCTGGAGCCGGCCGCTGCCGTCCACGTGGGTGACGGCCGGGATGCGGGACCGCTGCTCCTCGCGGATCGGGTACACCTGCATCATGAAGGGGACCTCCCCGTCGAGGCTGAACCACTCGCCCACGGCCTCGGCGAGCACCGAAGGGGCGAAGGGGCGGAACGATTCCCGGCGCTTGATCTTGAGGTTGAGGATGTCCTTCATGTCGGCGCGTCGGGGGTCGCCGAGGATCGAGCGGTGGCCCAGGGCCCTGGGGCCCCATTCCATGCGGCCGTCGAACCAGCCGATCACCAGGCCGTCGGCGATCGCCAACGCCACCTGCTCGCACAGGTCCCCCTCCTCCGGCCGCTGCAGACTGCATCCGGCCTGCTCCAGGGCCGTGCGGGTGTCCGCTCTGGCCAGCAGATCCTCCACCTCGCCGGGGGCCGGCTGGCTGCCCAGGTAGGCATGGCGCATCGGCATGGAGCGGGGCCCGCCCAGGCCGTGCCAGACCTCGAGGGCGGCGCCGAGGGCGCCCCCCGCATCGCCCGCGGCCGCCTGGACGTAGACGCGGCGGAAGGGGGTGGCCAGGGTCACCTTGCCGTTGGCCACCGAGTTGGCGCCACAGCCCCCGGCGATGCAGAGCTGGTCGCTGGGGTGGCTGCGGTGCAGGGCCTGCAGCAGGTGGAAGAAGGCCTCCTCGTACATCGCCTGGGCCGAGCGGGCGATGTCCATGTGCTGCTGCTCGAGGGGCTGATCCGCCCGACGGGCGGGCCCGAGCAGGGCTTCCAGCTCCGCACTCCAGTGGCTCCCCACCACAGGAGCGCCGTTGCTCCACTGGTGCGGCAGCTTCTGGGTGGCGTGGAGGAAGTAGCGCAGATCGAGGCGGTAGGTGCCGTCATCCTGCAGCCGGACGATGCGGCGCATCGCCTCCATCCGGGTGGGCTGGCCGTAGGGCGCCAGCCCCATCACCTTGTACTCGTCGCCGTAGTTGGGGAAGCCCAGGTACTGGGTGATCGCCGTGTAGAAGGCGCCGAGCGAGTGGGGGAACCAGATCTGGCCATCGAGGCTGAGCCGGTTGCCCTGGCCATGGCCCCAGGCACCGCTGGCGAAGTCGCCGAAGCCATCCACCGAGATCACCGCCGCTTCCTCGAACGACGAGGCGAAGAAGGCCGAGGCCAGGTGGGCCCGGTGGTGCTCCACGAAATGCAGCTGCGCCCGGATCGGCGCCCCGGGGAACGCCTGGGCCAGCTGCTGGCCCAGATCGGCCCGTTCCCGCTTGTTGCGCCAGCGGGCGATCAGGAAACGGGGATCCGGGCGGTGCCCCAGGGTGTAGGCCACCTTGCGCCAGCGGTGGGCCCCCGGCTGGGAATTGATGGCGATGTGGTCGAGGTCGGCCGGCCCGACGCCGGCATCGGCCAGGCACCAGGCGATGGCCTCGCTGGGAAAGCCGGCCCAGTGCTTGATGCGGCGGAACCGCTCCTCCTCGGCGGCGGCGACGATCACCCCGTCTCGCACCAGGGCGGCGGCCGCATCGGCGTGGAAGGCATTGATCCCCAGGATGAGCGTCATGGAGCTGCGGAACCGGATGGCGGGTGGAGGACGGTCTGGAGGGGAGCGGTCCCGCGATGGGGGGGCAGTGGAACCCTGTCCGGACCAGAGGCGCTGGGGCTGTTCCGATGGTCCCCACCATCCGGACGGCCTCGACATCCCCGGTCGGACGGCCGGATCAAGGGATGGACCGGATCAAGAGATGGAGATGGGCAGCGGATGACACCGCGCAGACGACGTCCGCCGGCGGCGGGATTCTAGGCGACCTTTCCTGAGCCACCCCGGCAATCGTCGTCGGCCACGCCGTGAACCGGCTCACGGGCGAGGTGCCGGCGAGAGGCTGAGCCCGATGTGCACCTCGAGCCAGTGCTGCAGCACCATCAGGCTCCAGCGCCGGTACCAGGGCGTCAGGTCGATTCCCCGGGGTGTGGAGGGCAGCCGCAGGGCCAGGGGCGAGGCCGGGTCGTCCAGCCACAGCTGGAACGGGAAGCGGAACCCCTGCTTGGGGCGGTTCAGGAACCAGTCGGGCAGTTCCGGCACGCTGCGGGCCAGCAGCTGCTTGCCTTCCGCCAGCCGCAGGGCGGCGGGGATCGGGGCCAGCCGGCGCTGCAGCCGGGCATCCACCAGGGGCAGGCGCAGCTCCAGCCCGGCGGCCATCGCCATCACGTCGCTGTCCGGCAGCAGCTGGTTGCGCAGGTAGCGGGTGCCCTCCAGCCAGGCCACCCCTTCGCGGCCCCCCGGCGCTTCGCCGTCGCCGCCATGGTCACCCCCGCCGCGATCCGTCGCCGTTGCTGCGGCAGCGGGATCGGGCCGGAGCCCCCAGTGCGCCAGCAGGCGCCCGGTCTCGGCGGGGGAGAACAGGCCCCGGAAGCAGCCGTAGGCCCCAGCCAGGGAGGGGGGTGCCTCCAGGAGTCCGGTGATCCGCTGCAGCCTGGCGCGACGCCCCTGGGGCAGCCGCTGCAACAGCCACGCCGCCGGCGGACCGGCGGGACCGATCAGGCGCCGCCAGTGCCGCAGCTTCGGCACCATCCGGAAGCTGGGATAGCCACCGAAGAGCTCATCGCCGCCGAGTCCGGAGAGGGCCACCTTCAGCCCGTGTTCCGTGGCCAGCCGGGCCACGCACCAGGTGTTGTAGCCGTCGATGGAGGGCTGGTCCTGGCTGGCCAGAAACGCCGGCAGCCACTGGCGGGCCTGGTCGGCCGTGAGGTTCAGGGGCGTGTGATGGGCCCCGAAGTGGGCGGCGATGCGGGCCGCCGGCCCGGATTCATCGAAACCGCCGGCTCCCGGGGTCTGGAAGCCGATGGTGAAGGTGTGCAGGCCCCGGGGGGCGAGCGCCAGCAGGGAGGCGGAATCGAGCCCGGCGCTGAGGAACAGCCCCACCGGCACATCGCTGACCATGTGGGCCGCCACCGAATCCTCAAGGGCCGAGCGGGCCAGGGCCACCGCCTCGGCCGCAGGCATGGCGCCAACGCCGGCGGCGCCCACCAGGCTCTCCGGCAGGGCCCCCCAGGGCTGAAGCGTCAGCCGACCCTGGCGCCAGCTGGCGGCGTGCCCGCAGGGAAGGCGCTGCACCCCTTCCACCAGGGTGTCGGGCTCCGGCACCGACCCGGTGGCCAGGTAGCGCCCCAGGGCCTGGCGGTTCAGGCTGGGCGCCTCGCCGTCGGCGGCCAGCAGCGCCCGCAGTTCCGAGGCGAAGGCAAGGCTGCCCCCCGGCCCGCGGCGCAGGTAGAGGGGCTTGATGCCGTGGGGATCGCGGGCAAGCAGGGCGCTGCGCTCCAGGGTGTCGTAGAGGCAGAAGGCGAACATGCCCCGCAGCGCCCCCAGGCCGTCCAGGCCCCGGCTCACCAGCCAGGCCAGCAGCACCTCCGTGTCGCCGCTGCCCCGAAAGCGCTGCCCCTCCGCCTCGAGCCGGCGACGCAGCTCGCCATGGTTGTAGATCTCTCCGTTGAACACCAGCTGCCAGCGGCCGCAGGCGGAGGCCATCGGCTGGTGGCCCAGGGGGGAGAGATCCAGGATCGCCAGGCGCCGGTGCACCAGGCAGGCCCCGGCGTCCTGCCAGACGCCGGCGTCATCCGGGCCGCGGTGGGCGAGGCGGGGGCCGACCCTGGCGGCGAACGCGCCCGGGTCCCTCCCCAGCTGGCCCGCGATGCCGCACATCGGCCCTAGGCCTCCCGAAGGGAGGGAATCCTGGCCGCGGGGGCGATCGCCTCCAGGTGGGCCCGGAAGGTGCGCCGGGCCGCCTGGGGGCTCGCCTGCTCCCGCACCCACGTGAGCGCCCCGGCGGAGAGGCGTTCGCGCAAGTCCCGATCGGCGCTGATCGCCGCGATGGCCGCCGCCATGGCGGCGGGATCGCTGGCCACCAGCTGGCCGGTGCGGCCGTCGATCACGTAGTCCTCCGGGCCGCCGCAGCGGGTGCTCACGACCGGAACGCCGCAGGCCATCGCCTCCAGGGCCGCGATGCAGAGCCCTTCCTGGTGGGAGGGGATCACGAACACATCCAGGGTCTGCAGCACCTCCGCCAGGGCGGCGGGGCCCAGACAGGGGAGGCAGCGCACCCGCTCGGCCAGTCCCATCGCCACCAGGGGGCCGCGCAGGCGAGCGACGTCCTGCTCGCCCGCCAGCACGAGCTCGACGGGGTGGCCGGCGGCGACGAGGCGGGCCACGGCCTCCAGCAGCAGGGTGATGTGCTTACGGGGATCGCCGTAGCGCCCGGCGAAGCCGACGCGCCAGGGCACCAGCCGCTCAGGGGCGGGGCGGAAGACGGCGGGATTCACCGGCATCCGCATCACCCCGTCCATCGGCCGGTGGGCCAGCGCCTCCAGGGCCCGGGCCGTGTAGCCGCTCAACGCCAGGATCCGACCCCGGGGGGCCCGCAGCACCTGGCGCTCCAGCCGCTGCAGCACCGGACCGTTGAGCATCCGATCGAGCAGCCGCCGCGGCCGGGAGAAGCCCCGGACGCGGTTGACGCGATCCTCTTCCCAGGGGGTGGCCACCCAGGCCAGGAAGGGAATCCCCAGGCGGGCGAAGGGGGTGGCACAGAGGGGATTCCCCGTCACCGACAGGTGCAGGTCGCAGCCGGCCACGAGCTCCCGCCAGGCCCGCCGCGGCAGGTAGTGGGTGAACTCCAGCTCCGGCAGCCAGGCCCCCAGGCCATGGCCCTCATGGTCGCCGTAGACGCGGCGCTCGATCCGGCCTGGCCGCCGGCCGCTGGGGACCGCGTGGAGCGGCACCGACAGACGCGGATGGGTGCTCCAGGGGGCGTACCAGGCGAAGACGGGCTCGATGTCGAGCTCCTCGAGCATCCGGGTGACGGCGGTGGTCATGGCGGGCACCCCCCCATCCACCGGCTCGATGGTGCTGACCAGGGCCCGGGGCCGCCTCATTGCCTGAGCCAGCCGAACAGATCGCGGTTGTCACGGACCCAGCGGATGAGATGGCGCACGCCGGCATCGACGCTGATCTCGGGTGCCCAGCCCAGCTGCTCGGCGGCCTTGGTGACATCGCAGATGAACACCGGCTGGTCGCCCGGCCTTGACTGGCCGCTGAGGGGCGTGAGGGTGATGGCCAGCTCCTCCTCCAGGAAGCGCAGCAGATCCCGCAGGCAGAGGGTGTTGACGGGGCCGCCACCGATGTTGAAGGCCTGGCCGCTGATGCGGTCGCGGCTGTGCCAGGCCGCTTCGTAGGCGCGGGCCAGGTCGCGCACGTCGAGCACGTCGCGGGTCTGCCAGCCGTCGCCGTAAAGGGTGATCGGCCGCTCCAGCAGGGCGGCGATGCTGAACCAGGCCACCCAGCCCTGGTCCTCGATGCCGAACTGGCGGGTGCCGTAGATGCAGGACTGGCGGAAGGCGCAGGTGTGCAGGTCGTAGATGCGGGCGTAGTCGATCGTGTACTGGTCGGCCACCCCCTTGGAGCAGCCGTAGGGGGAGTGGAAATCGAGGGGCTGGCTTTCCGGCACGCCGGCGGGGAGATCGCGGAAGCGATAGCCGTGGGGGGTCATCTCCACCGGCACCGATTCCATGCCGCCGTAGACCTTGTTGGTGGAGGCGTAGAGCACGAAGCTCTCGGGGGAATGGAGCCGTACGGCCTCCATCACGTTGAACGTGCCCAGGGCGTTGATCTCGAAATCCTCCCGGGGGTTGGTGTAGGAGGTGGTGACTGCCACCTGGGCGGCCAGATGCAGCAGCATCGAAGGACGCACGGCGGCCACCACCTCAGCAAGGGCCTCGGCCTGGCGGATGTCGACCCGGTGGAAGGCGATGGCGGGATGCTGATCGAGCAGCCAGCGAAGGTTGTCCTCGGTGCCCCGGCGGGAGAGGTTGTCGAGGATCGCCACCTCCCACCCCAGGGAAGCGAAGTGCTGGGCGGCGTTGACGCCGATGAAACCGGCGCCGCCGGTGATCAGGATCGAGGGCATCGAGAAGAGCGAGACGGGGGAATCGACGGGTGACTCGAAGGGGGCAGACCGGCGGTCAGGGCGGACCTTAGGGCAACCTCCAGATCCTGCAGGGTCCTGTGGGCATTCAAGGGGGCGTCGAGAGGCTGAAGCGATCCTCCAGGAGCATCAGATGGAGCAGCAGTTCGGCATACATGCGCTGCTGGGCGTAGGCCCAGCCGCGCCAGCCCTCCAGCATCCCGCCCTTCCAGACCAGGCAGAACACCAGGGCCGCGAAGGGGGCCAGGGGGGTGTGCTTGCGCAGCCGATCCGCCACGGTCAGCTGGCTGGAGGGGGTGGTTCGCAGCTTGGCCGCCTCGATCGCCAGGTACGAGCCCTGGGAGGCCAGCCAGCGCTGCAGGGGCTTGCGGTCGTCGTGGTGGATCGGCTGCCGCAGGCGTCCGACGGGTCCCGACAGGACGATGCGGTGGCCATGGCCGTCGTTGCGGTAGCGGCCCCGGCCATGGCGATAGAGGCTGGTGCGCGGGGGCAGCATGCCGCTGCGCAGGGGCCGACCGCCGATGCAGTAGCGGAACGGGATGGCAAAGCCAGCCATCGCGGTGGCGGCCGGATCCCTGATCACCGTCTGGATTTCGGCGGCCAGCGGCGGCGGGATCAGATAGTCCGCATCCAGGCTCAGCACCCAGGGGGAGGTGATCCGGTCGAGGCCGAAGTTGCACTGGTCGGCGAAGCTGTCGAACGGCCGATGCAGCACCCGCACCGATGCATGGCCGGCGAGGATCGAGAGCGTGGCGTCGCTGCTGCCGCTGTCGATCACCAGGATGGAATCCAGCCAGCCCAGGTGGTCGAGGGTGCGGCCGATGTTGGCCTCTTCGTTGTAGGTCAGGATCAGGGCGGTGAGGAGCGGCGCAGGGGGCTCGATCCGACTCATGTCTGGGCCTGGGAGTGCTGTTCCAGGAGGATCTGCTGCTGGCGCTGCTGCTGCTGCCACAGCGCCCACTGCTCCTGCTGCTGGGACACCAGGGTGGGAATGGCCAGGAAGGAGCCCAGCGTCAGGCTCATCAGGATCAGCACGAAGGGGTCGCCGTAGAGCTGGGCCGCCGAGAAGAACGCCGGCACGTTGGCCAGGGCGAACGACATGAGCCCCATCAACAGGGCGGAGCTGGACTGGGGCAGTTGCTTCAGCAGTCGGAAGTTTCGAAGCAGTACCAGGCCCAGCAGCACCAGGATCACTCCGAGCACCACGATGCCCGGAATGCCCAGCTCGAGGATGAGGCGGCCGCCGCCGCCTTCGGAGACGAAGGCCACGCTCTGGATGGCATCGCGGGCCGCATTCCTGATCAGGCCGCCCGTGCTGGCGCCGGCACCCACACCCATGCCGATGCCGTCGGAGATCTCGATGGCCCTCAGGGTGGCGCCGATGCCCTGGGAATCGAAACGCTCGACCAGGTCCTGCTGGATGGTCAGGGAGCGGTTGGTGTACTCGCCGAAGTTCTCGCCCAGATTCTCCGAGAGGATGAAGGCGTAGAGGGGATAGGCAATCCCTGCCACCCCGAGCACACTTGAAATCACCCGTTCCTTGGAGGCGGGGCTGGCCCGGCGGCTGAAAAGGAGCAGGTAGATCGCCACGAACGCCAGGATCAGCACCTGGGCCTTGCGCCGGCCGGTCAGGATGGTCAGGAAGGCGAAGCCGGCCGCCAGCAGCAGCAGTCCGAACTGGTTGGTGGGTTTCTGGCTGGCGATGCCCATCGACGCGGCGATGCAGGCCGCCGCCGAAAGCTGCCACGAGGCGATCTCACTGGTGCGCCAGAAACCTGAGGCCCCCTGGGCGGAGAAGCCATGGCGGAAGGTGATCAGCAGGCCCTCGCCCACTTCCTGGAGGGTGGGATGGTCGACCCCCTGGAAACTGAGATAGACCGTGAACGCCATCACCGTCGAGCCGACCAGGTAGAGCGTCAGCAGGCGCTTGAGGAACGGCAGCGAGCAGCCCACCTGGAAGCCCACCCAGAGTCCGAAGGCCGGCGCCAGGTAGAAGGCGGCCCCGATGGCGGTGAGGCGGATGTCGGAGAAGCGGGCGAAGCTGTTGAGGCTCTGCAGCGCGATCAGGCTGAAGTAGATCGTTACCCAGCCGTCGAACTGCGGCACGGTCCAGAACATGGCCCGCAGATTGAAGCGGCCGGCCCTCTCGAGCAGCACCACGCCGCAGAGGGCAAAGCCGACCAGCACCAGGCCGACCATGTAGCCGGGCTGGCCCGGGGTGATCTTGCGCAGGGGATCCTGCACGAAGCCGATCAGGAGCGTGACCATCAGGCCGGCCCGCCAGTCACCGTCGAGCAGCACGGCGGCCAGGGCACCGAAGAGCACGATCAGCAACAGGATGGTCATCGGCCGGCGGAAGAGGTCAGCACCTGGCGGTAAGCGTCACGCAGCTGGAGGGCGATCGTGCTCCAGGAAAATTCCATCTGAGCCAGGTTAAGGGCGGAAGTCCGCATTGACAGGGACGGTCGCTCCAGGGCTTGGCCCAGAGCCAGGGCAAGGGCTTCGGGGTCGCTGCCACTGACCAGGCCCGCGCCGCAGCGCTCCACATCGGCGGCCACGGCCACCTCGGGGGACAGGATCACCGGGGTGCCGGCGGCGAGCGCCTCCACGGCGGCGATGCCGAAGTTCTCTGCCGCCGACGGCAGCACGTACCAGTCGGCCACCTGCAGCAGCTGCCATTTGGCTTCCCCCTCCACGAATCCGAGCCAGCGGCAGCGGGTTTCGAGCCCCAGCCGGCGACTGCGCTCCTGCAGGCCGGCAACGTACCGCGGCTCGCCGTCGCCGGCGATGGCCAGCTCCCATGGGGCATCGGGCCGGCGCTGCAGCAGGAGAGCGAGGGCGTCCAGCAGGTTCTCCAGACGCTTCTTGGGGTGCAGCCGCGATAGGAACAGGAAGCGGACCGGCGCGGCGGAGTCCCGGCCGCCCGCCGCCCCGGCCGCTGGTTCAGGGCCGCGCACCCCCAGGGGGAGCACCAGGGTGGGGGGCGCCAGCTCGAGGGCGGTGGCCTCGTCCCGTTCGGCGCCGGTGGTGAAGTGCAGGGCGGCCGCCCCCTGAAGGTTGCGCCGTTCGATCAGGCGCAGCATCAGGCGTTTGCGGCCGCTGCTCTGGGACAGGCTCCACGGGCTCAGCTGGCCGATGCTGCGCAGGATGTAGGGAACGCCGGCCCAGCGGGCCTGGGCCATGGCGCTGGTGGAGGGGTAGGAGAACAGGGCATGGATGTGGAGCAGGTCGTAGTCCTTCAGGTGGCGGGACAGCCAGAGGCTGAGCCCGGGACTGACGGCGAACTCCCGCAGGGCGGCGACGGGCGGACTCCAGCGGCGAAAGGCCAGCACCGGCACCCCCTGGTGCTCCCGCCAGCGGCCGGTGACCAGATCGGGGTGCAGCCCGGGGCCATGGTCGTTGGTGGTGAGGATCGCCGCGTCCACCTCCTGGAGCCGCAGGGCTGCCACCATCTCGATCACGGCCCGGCTGGGGCCTCCCCGCAGCGGGCTGATCGAGGGGATGACGTGGAGCACCCTCATGGCGCCGGGCAAGCCGCCAGGACGTCGTCGAAGGCCGCCCCCCAGGCCCCGGCCACGGAGGGGGCGGCGTAGGCGGCGATGGCGTCATGGTTGTGGCGATGGCGCTCCCGGAACCAGCTGGCCCTGCCTTGCAGCTCCACCAGGGCCTCGAAGATGGCCGTGCTGCTCTCGATGTCGCAGTAGATCCCCTTCTCCAGGTCTTCGACGATCGCCTGCAGGGGGTTGCCCGTCGGTCCGGCCACCAGCACCGGTGTGGCGTGGGGCAGGTATTCGAAGAACTTGGAGGGCAGGTTGTCGGTGTGGCGGGGGCCGATCAGCACCAGCAGGCCATCCGCCGCCGCCGCGAGCTGGTGGGAGCGTTCGTTGCTGACGGCGGCATGGACCTGCACGCACTGGCGCAGCTGGGGGTCGCTGCGGATGGCCGCCTGGGCCGCTCCGTAGAGATAGCCATAGAGCAGGATCCGCAGCCCACCCCGTTCCTCGGGCCGCCAGCGCCGCACGGCCTCCAGCAGCGGCTCAATCGGCCGCCAGGGGCCCAGGTTGCCGGGGTGGAACAGCGTCAGGGTCGGGCAGGGGGCCGTGGCAGCGGTCGGGACGGCGGGCGGAGCTTCGCAGGTCTCGAAGCAGTCCGGCAGGAACCGGGCCGGTGTGTCTCCCAGCAGCCCCGCCGCCCGGTAGCGCTCCAGGGTGAGGGGCGAGGCGAACATGGCACCGGCGGCGGCGGCCAGCACGGCCCGCTGGCGCCCGGGGTGGGCGGGGTGGAAGCTGCCCTTCTCCCGGTGGCCGAAGGGATCGTCGTAGATGGCGATGAAGGGCTTGCCGAGCTGGCCGGCCACCTCCAGGGCCACCTCGAGCACGCGGAAGTCCGGGCAGATGCCGGCCACCACATCGAAGGGGATCCGCGCCGCTGTCTCCATGGCGGTGACCCTGAGGCCCTCGAGCGCATGGGCCTGGGGGTCGTGGCGGCCCAGCCGCTCCAGGCGACGGTGGATCAGCTGGCGCAGGCCGAACCAGAGGTGGAGCGGGTTGCCGGGCCGGCGCCGGTTCCTGCGGATGGCGCAGCGCTGGGAGCGGGACACCCGCCGGCTGTAGTGGCAGAAGCGCTCCTGGTCGGGGAAGGGTTCCGGGGTGACGGCATCGAGCCGGGGGTCGGGGCCGACGACATGGAATTCCCAGCCGGCCGCCGGCAGATGGGGCAGAAGCTTGGCGTAGCGGCGGGCCTGGACGCCGCCGCCCCCCGGCGGCTGGAGGGAAAGGATCAGGGCCCTGGCCATCTCAGCGGCGCTCCAGCAGGGCCAGCCCCGCCAGGATCCCCTCGGCGGCGTTCCGCACGCTGAAACGGCTGTTGACGAGCTCCCGTGCCGTTGCCCCCATCCGGGCGGCGGCGGTCGGATCGGCGGCCATCCGACCCATGGCCGCAGCCAGGGCCGCCGGCTGGCCGACGGGGCTCACCAGGCCCGTGCGGCCCTCGAACACCAGATCCTCGGCGCACCCCACCTGATCGCTCACGATCGCCGGCAGCCCGCAGGCCATGGCCTCGTTGACCACCAGCCCCCAGGTCTCGCCGTGGTCGGAGGGCAGCACCAGCGCGTCGGCCACCGCATAGGCCGAAGGCATGCCCGACTGATTGACGAAGCCGGCGAAACTCACCGGCAGGGCGTGCTGGTGGACCAGGGCCCTGCAGGCCTCCTCCAGGGGGCCGCTGCCCACCATCAGCAGATGCACCGGGGGGGGCACGGGTTCAAGCAGCAGCAGCCGCAGAGCTTCGAGCAGGTCGAGGGGACGTTTCTTGGGCTGGAGCTTGCCGGCGAACAGGAAGCAGAAGGCCTCCGCGGGGATGGCCCAGCCCTGGCGCAGCTCGGTCCTATGGGGGCGCTGGGCCGCGGCCCGCTCGCCGAAGTAGGCGTTGTCGACGAAGTGGGGCGAGGGCACCAGCCGCTCCTGGGGGACCCCGAACTGGCGGTACCAGCGGGCATTGGCCGTGCCCACCGGAAGGCCCACCGACACCCCCCGGAACAGGATCCAATAGGTGAGATTCAGGAGCCAGGGCCTGGGACGGAAGGCGTTGGAGTCCATCCGCAGCAGCACCGGCAGACCCTGCAGCCGGGCGGCAATGAACAGCTGCACCATGCCCAGGAAGTGCCAGCCGGTGAGCAGCAGGGCATCGGGCCGCTGCCGGGCCGGACCGAACCCCAGTTCCCCCAGGGGCCGGGTCAGCCAGACGCCCCGGTAGCCGGAGGTGATGCCGCGACCCCGGCCACTGGCGGCCCGGTGCCAGGGGTAGCCCTCCAGCAGCGGCACGTCCCATTCGAAGGAGACCCCGAACCCCAGGCCCTGGGTGCGGGCATCCGGAAGGGTGAGGTAGAGCACGTCCGTGGCCACGTCGGGGGCGGCGGCGAGGGCCTGGAACAGGGGCGTCTGGTACTGCACCGGGTGGCTGCCGGCGATCAGCAGCCGCCGCCGGCGGCTGGGCAGCAGGGCCGGCCCGCGCCTCTGCAGGCGCAGGGCCCAGAGCAGGCCGCGGCCTTCGGCGATGAGGGTGGGGGGGATCCACCAGGGATGGCGCAGGTGGTGGCGGCTGCGCACCGACCCCAGCCAGCCGCCCAGGCACCCCGCCAGGGCCGCCGGCAGCGGCTGGGTGCGCAGCTGGAAGTAGTAGCGCCCCACCGCATGGTCGGGCTTGACGGTGGTGAGGTGCTTGCCGTAACTGCGGGTGCCGCCGCGCTCGGCCCGGAGGTGGTGGATCAGGGCACCGGGCACGTACTGGATCGGATGGCCGGCCTGGCGCCAGCGGAAGGCGAATTCCGCCTCGAAGCGATAGGCCACCCGCACGAAGTTCTGGTCGAAACCCCCCAGCTCCAGGGCCAGCCGCCGCGGGATCGCCACGTTGCCCCCCATGAATTCCTCCACGGAGCGGGGCCGCAGGCTGTTGAACAGGAATGGCCCGTCTTCCGGATCGCTCTGGCCCCCGTGCCAGGGCTGCAGCACCCGGCCGGCGAGCATGGCGTCGGGGTCGGCCCTGCCGGCCCATTCGTGGGCGTTGAGCAGCTCCGGGTCCGGCAGGATGTCGTCGTCGAGGAACAGCACCCGCTCGCCGCGGGCCTCCTGCAGGGCCACGTTCATGGCGCCGGTGATCGAGGGGGTCGGCAGCCGCAGCCAGCGGATCCGACCCTCCGCCTGCCAGGCAGCCAGCCGTTCCTCACTGTCCGGGTCGTGGCGGGGCGTCTGGTCGACGACCAGCAGCTCGAACGGGGGTGGATCCAGCGCCAGCAGGGCGGCGACGCTGTCGATCAATACCTGATCGCGGCCGAAGGTGGGAATGGCGACGCTGAGGGTCATGGCAGGGTGGCCAGCTTGAGCCGGGCCTTGAGGTGCCAGGGGTTGAGGGTGAGGGCCTGGCGCAGGTACTGACGAGCCAGGTCCGGACGCTCCTGGCTGAGGCAGGCACCGATGAAATAGGCCCCATCGGCCTGCCGGCGTGGTTGGGCCGGCAGGCCGCGGCAGCGCTCGCTCAGGGCCTCGGCCTCTCCCAGGACGGGCGCTTCCGGCTGCCCGCCGCGGCGGGCCCGGGTGGCGGCCACGATCAGGGCATGGAAGGCCTCCTGTTCCCGGCGCCGGGAGCCGCTGATCGATCCGGGGGAGAGGGTGGCCTCGTAGAGCACTTCCGGCACCACCAGGTGGCTGCCGAGCTCCACCAGGCGGCTCCAGAGATCGATGTCCTGGGCGAAGTAGAACATCGGCCGATAGCCTCCGGCGCGCTCGTAGGCGCTGCGCCGCATCATCACCGAGCCGTGGATGGCCGGACCGGTGAGGCCATCGGCCAGCTCCCCGGGCTCCGGCGCATTCACCCGCACGGTCGCCCCTTCCGGCACCACCAACCGCACGTGGGTGGAGCAGAGGCTGGCTTCCGGGTGCTCCTGGAGGCAGCGCACCTGCCGCCGCAGCCGCCCCAGCAGGGAGATGTCGCCGACGTCCTGGCGGGCGATGAAGGAGCCACGGGCCACCTGGCAGCCCTCGATCAGCGAGCGGGTGAGCCCCCGTCCCGGCCGCTCCAGCACCCGCAGACGCGGCTCGGCGGCGGCCCGGGCCGCGAGCAGGGCGCCGGTGTTGTCGCTGGAGCCGTCGTTGATGACCACGATCTCCAGGTCCACCCCCTCCTGGCCGGTCAGGGAATCGAGGGTCGCGGCGAGGCTGGCCCCGCCGTTGCGAACCCCCATCACCACTGACACCAGCGGGGCCGTGCCGGATTCGTGCGCCACAGGCTCCTGCATCACCTCAGGTCATGTTCCCCCCTCGCCGGGGTCCTGGCCGCAGCCGTGTCCGGACTCCCATGCTCAGCCGGGCGGCCTGGCCCCAGCCCAGGGCCGTGGCCAGCAGGCGGTAGAGCAGGAACTCCAGCTGCCGTCGCGGCTGCCGGGCTCCGTGGCGGCGGGCGAGCCGGAACAGTCGGCGGGCGGCGTGCTCGGCGCCGGCGGCGCCGCACTGGCGGCTGAGCAGGAAGGCGGAGCGGGAAAAGCGCGCCATCTCTGGGCTGCGGCGGTCGACGCCGGCGGCCAGGGCGCTGCGCAGCAGCGATTCCTGGGCGCGGGCACGGTCCGCCAGCTTGCGGGGGTCCAGATGGCCCCGGTCGCTGAGGTGGTCGTCGCCCATGTGGATCCGCCGCACCGACACCTCGCCAGGCACCCACACCAGGGGCGTCCCGGTTGCGCCGGCCCGGCCGTCGTACTCCCAGTCCTCCTCGTTGATCCAGGGCTGCCAGGGGCCGATGCGATCGAGCAGCTCGCGCCGGTAGAGGGGACAGCTGGTGGTCCACCAGCGCTCCAGCAACAGGCGGGGGAACAGCCGCTCCAGGGGGATCCCGGTGGCCCGCATCGGGCCGCGCCGTTCGACGGGCCGCCGGGAATGGTCCTCTTCCAGGCTGGGGCCGTAGGCGATTCCGGCCCCGGGAGAGCGCTGCAGGGCCCCCACCTGGGCGCTGAACTTGCCGGGCAGCAGCAGGTCGTCGCTGTCGAGAAACTGCACGAACTCGCCGCGGCTGTGGTCCAGACCCCGCTGGCGGGCGGCGCCGGGCCCGCCGTTGGGCTGGTGGATCACCCGGATGCTCTGCGGATGGGCGGCGGCCAGCCCGTCGGCCACCGCGGCGGTGTCGTCGCTGGAGCCGTCGTCGACGATGACGATCTCGATCGGCCGGTGGTCCTGCTCGAGCACGCTGGCCACCGCTTCGCGCAGCAGGGCGGCGCGGTTGTGCACCGGGATGATCGTGCTGACCAGGCCGCTCACCGGGGCGGGCCGCAGGGCGGCGATGCGTTCGAGGGCGGGGCGCCGCATCACGGCCCGGGCCCGTTCCAGGTTGGGGTTGTCCTTCTGGTGCTTGAGGGGCTGGCCCCGGTGCCAGAGGTGCACGATCGGCTCGTAGCCCCAGATCCAGGTGGGCCGGGTGAGACAGCGGTCCCAGAACTCGTTGTCCTCCCCGCCCCAGCCGACGAAGCCCTCATCCATCCCACCGATGGCGGCGTAGGCCTCGGCGGTGATCGCCATCGAGCCGCCGGCCTCCAGGTTCTGCACGATCGCCTCCGCCGGCCTGGCGTCATAGGCACCCGAGCCGGCCAGCACCGCCGCGCTGTGGGTCTCATCGAGGTAGAAGACGAACCGCTTCGGGTTCACCACCGCGTAGCCGCGGGCGATCCGCTCCAGCAGGCGACGGGCATAGCCGGTGGGCACGAGCATGTCGTTGTCGTGCAGGAGCAGCACCGGGGCGCGGGCCTCGCGGGCGCCGAGGTTGAAGGTGTGGGAGCGGTTGTAGGGGGCGGTGGAGTCCGGCAGGGGCCCGTGGATGTGGCGCACCCAGGCCGGCAGCCGGTCGCCGATGCGGGGCTCGCTGTCCTGCTCGATCACCAGGCATTCGAGCCGGACGCCCTCCTGGGCGGCGAGGGACTCGAGGGTGGCCAGCAGCAGGGGCAGCCGCTCGGTGCCCCGGTGGCCGATCAGCACGCTCAGCTCCGGCGGCCCATCGGGCCAGCAAGGGGTGGGCCGGCGCCGGATCGGTGCCGCCGCCAGGCAGCGGCGCAGCAGGCGCCGGCCGAGCTCCGGCTGGACCGCCGGTGCGTGCAGGCGGGAGGTATAGCGCCAAAGACAGGCCTGGCCAAGGCCATCGGGGGCGGCCTCCAGCCGCTCGCGGCGATTGGCGATGCCGAGCTGGGCCGGTGCCGGACGGCGCAGCAGCCACTCGTAGCGGAGCCGGTCCTTCAGCCACACCCCCAGCCGCTCCCGCCGGGTGGGCCCCACCGCCTCAGCCATGGGAGGCACCGGGGGCGTCGAGGCGGGCCGCCGCCGCCAGCAGGTCCTCGGCGTTCGCCCCGGTGCCTGCGGCATGGCCTGCCCCGTCGCCGCCGGAATGGGGCCATTCGCTGCCGGCGCTCCCGTGGCGGAAGCGAAGCCCCAGCAGCCGGCGCAGGTCTTCGCCTCGCCGGCGGCCCAGCCAGCGGTCCAGCCGTCCGGCCGGGGCCGGCGCTGGCTCCTCCGGAACCGGCGGCAAGGGGGGCAGGGCCGCCACCCGCTCGAGCGCCTGCCGCCAGGCAGCCAGGGAGGCTGCCCCGCTGTAGCGCCCGGCCACCAGGGCGTGGCCGGCCCTGGACAGCCGCTCCAGCAGGGCCGGATCCCGCAGCCGCGCCAGTTCGCCGGCCGCGGCCTCCGTATCGCCGCAGGGGAACAGCAGGGCCGTGGCGCCGTGCTCCAGGGCC
Organism: Cyanobium gracile UHCC 0139; assembly: GCF_034931325.1. Taxonomy (GTDB): domain Bacteria; phylum Cyanobacteriota; class Cyanobacteriia; order PCC-6307; family Cyanobiaceae; genus Cyanobium; species Cyanobium gracile_B. The sequence goes on from NZ_JAYGHX010000005.1 coordinate 218,801, forward strand.
CCCTCCAGGCCCGCTCCCACGTAGCGGCTGCTGACCACCGCCATGCCGCTGGCCATGGCCTGCCAGGCCACGATCGGGCCGGTCTCCCAGGAGGAGGTGATCACCAGGGCATGGTGATGGCCGTAGATCTCCGCCGCCAGCCGGTCCTGGTCGACATGGCCGAGCATCCGCACGTGGCCCCGCCCGATCCAGGGGGCCAGGGACCGCTCCAGGGCCGGACGCTCCTCGCCGTCGCCGGCGATGCTGAGCCGGACCGCGATGCCCCGGGCCTCCAGCGCCTCCAGCAGCGGCGGCAGATCGTGCACCCGTTTCTGCTCCTGCTCCAGCCGGCCCACCCAGGCCAGGTTCAGGGTGGCGGCCGGATCGCCGCCGGGGAGTTGCCAGGGCGGCACCGGCACGCCGTAGGGGGCGTAGAGCACCCGGCCCGGATCGATCCGGGCCCGCCCGCTCGCCAGCCGGCAGGCCAGGCGATTGGTGGCGATGACCGCGTCGATGCCGGCGCCGTGCAGCCGCAGATCGTCGAAGTACTCCGCCTGCAGCGCATGCAGCGTCATCGCCACCCGTCCATGGAAGCGACCCCGGCGCCGGGCCCGCCGGGCCGCCGGGTACAGATCGACGAGATTCACACCGAGCACGATCTCCGGGTCCAACCGCTCCAGCAGGGCGGCGATGGCACGGATCCGGCCTTCGGCGCTGCCGCTCGGGTTGGCGATCGCCTCGGCCGCCAGGGCCGGGTAGGCCCGGGCATAGGGGCCATGGCGGTGGTGATCCCCGTCGGGCACCGCCACGGTCACCTCCAGCCCGCCGCCCCGCAGGCCCGGCACGAGGTTGGCCAGCCAGTCCTGGACGCCGCCGAGCAGGTAGGCGGAAGGGGCGAGCACCAGCACCCTCATGGCGTTCGATCCAGGTGGACGATCCCCGGTCCGTCGGCGTTCAACGGCGGCACGGCCAGGTGCGGCAGGGGGGCGACGGCCCGCACGTGGTGACCGAGCTGGCGGATGTAGGTGCCCTCCGGTGCCGGACAGCGTTCCCACTTGCGGAAGAAGCTCTCCTGGTTGGCGGAGGTGTACTTGCCCCAGACGCGCTCCGACTGGCCGTCGAAGGAGGTGGTGTCCGGCTGGTCGTTCGCATGGTGCAGGTAGGGACAGGCCACCCCTGCGATCTCAACCCCGGCCAGGCTCGCCCGGGCGGTGTAGTCCATGTCCTCGAAGCCGATGCCGCTGAAGCTCTGGTCGAAGGCGCCGATGCGCTCCCAGCAGCGCCGGCCGATGGCGAAATGGGACCAGGTGTTGTTGAGCAGGCTGAGATCCACCGATTCCCAGGCCATGGCTTCGGCCCAGCGCCGCAGGTAGGGGTCAATGCGCAGATCGTCGTTGAGCACCAGGGTGGTGGCCGTGGGGCTGGCCTGGAGCAGTTCGTTCCACATCTGGCAGAGCCCCACCACCCGCTCATGCAGCAGGAAGCGGCGATGGGGCGGTTCGCCCCGGGCCAGCTCGGCGCAGAGCCGCTCCAGGTAGCGGCTCTGGCTGGCGGGATCGCCGTGGCCGTTGACGGCCACCAGGATCGGCACCTCGGGGAACGTGCGTCGCAGCGAGCGGTAGAGGGGACGGAAGTAGCTCGCGTAGCGGGCCTCGAAGGTGGTGATCGCGATCGTGAAGCGATTGCCCAGGGGCCGCCGCGGCGGCAGCAGCGCCCGCGGGATGCGGCGGCGGCCGCCGTGCACCACGGCCCGGGCAGCGAGGTAGAGGCGCAGGTTGAGGGAGGAGCGGTTCATGGCGGCGGTGGTGGGTGCTCCCTCAGGGACGGCCCAGGGCGTCGATCGCCTCCACCAGGCCGCGGTAGCGCTCCCGGGGGCGGATGTGGTCGTGGAAGCAGCGGGCACAGTCCTCCCGGCGGGCCTCCAGGTCGGCGCCCAGGTGATGGGCCGCCGCCAGGAAGCCGGCGCCATCGTCGACCATCACCCCGCAGCCGAAGTCCTCGACGAACTGGAAGCTGGGCTGGCGGCTGCAGATCACCGGCACCCCCATGGCCAGGTACATGCACAGCCGGTTGGAGCTGACCCCCATGGCCTGGAACTGGGGCGCCGGATTGGTGTAGACGGCCAGGCCGATGTCGTAGCCGACGGCCGATCGCCAGGCCTCCTGCCAGGACAGCCGTTCCGTTTCGATGTGGAGCCGGCCCCCCAGGCTCAGGCGCCGCAGCAGGTAGAGGGCCAGGGGATCCACGCCCAAGGGCTGGATCACGGCGCAGAGGGCCGGATCCTCGTGCAGGGCGTCGAGCAGCCAGTCGGCACCGGCGGTGAGGTTGAAGCCCCCGGAGATGGCCAGGGTGAGGGCGTCCGGCGCCAGCCCCCAGCGCTGGCGGAGCTCCCGGCGCAGGTGTGGATCCCGCTCCGGCGGATGGCGGAAACAGCCCGGGTAGACCAGCACCGGCTGGGCCGGCGGCAGGCCGGCGTAGTCGCGCACCAGATCCACCCGGTGGGTGTCGTTGACGATGGTGAAGTGCGCCCGCCGGTAGGCCTGCAGGCAGAGCCGTTTCCAGCGCTCCGAGCGGGGGCCCCGGTAGCTGCCGGCGCGGATCTCGTCCCCCAGGATGAAGGAGGGACGGCGGTGCAGACGGGCCAGCACTCCCACCAGGGCGATCGGATCCTCCGTGGTGCCCGAAAAGCAGGCGTAGCGGCGCCAGTGGGGGCGCCAGGCCTGGGCCAGCAGCCAGCGCATCGAATAGGCCACCGGATGGGTGCTGACCCGCTCGCCGTAGGGGGCGGTGCTGCCGCAGGGCCCGGGGGCGAAGACGTGGACGTCGTAGCCGTTCTCCAGCAGGGCGGAGATGATCGCCTCGTTGGGGGGCGAGTGCAGCAGCTCCGGCACCAGCAGGAAGTGGGCGGCGATCGGCCGTGGTGACGAGGGACCGGTCATGGAGAAAATGAGGGGGCTAGAGCGCCCTGGGGGTGCGGGTGGTGCTCAGGTCGGTGGGCAGTTCCAGCCGGCCGGCGCCGTAGTCCTCCAGCAGCCGGTGGGTGTAGGAGCGGATGAAGTCCACTGGAAAATCCTTGCGCGCGGGGTTCGGCGCCGCTTCGCTCTTCTCCCGGGCGGCGATCCGGTCGTACCAGTTGTGGTAATGGGTGATCGTGCCGTCGAGTCCGTAGAAGTTGCCGAGGCCGTAGCGCAGGTAGGCGAGTTCGTCGCTCCAGACCGCCGGTGGCGAGGCCGGCGTGAACAGCGGTTCGCTGGCCCGGTTGGACACGTAGACGTCCATGGGCACCCAGTCGAGCTTCTGCCGCTGGAGCTCCCGCGGCAGGTGGTGGGTGATGTGGGGGCCGTGGAAGTCGACCTCGTAGCGGGGCCGCGGCAGGCGCCCCTTGCGCCGCCAGTGGAGGCGCCGGCAACGGCGGAACCGCCGGGTGTGCATCAGCAGGAAGGAGCTCTCCGGCATGCCGGCGCCGAAGGGGCGGGTGAGGGGTCCGCAGCCGATGTCCTGCGGTGACACCAGCGCCACCCCCTCCACCAACCGGGAGCGGCACAGCTCGAACCAGTCCGGTGCGAGCAGGATCACGTCCGCATGCAGCAGCAGGGTGTAGGGGGAGCGCGATCGGTTCAGCAGGGCATTGAGCGCCTCCGGCTGGCTGCAGCGGCGCTGCAGCACCTCGGCCCCCCGCTGCCGGGCGATGGCCACCGAGCGGTCGGTGGAGCCGTTGTCCAGCACGCAGACGCGGCTGTGGAGGCCCGCGGTGGTGGCCTGGAGGGCCTCCAGGCAGTGGGGCAGAAACAGCTCGCTGTTCCAGCTGGTGATGCCGACGAAGAGTTCGGGTGTGGTCATGGTCGGGGGAGCAGCCGCAGGCGACGCAGCAGCCGCACCGGCAGCTGGCGCTCCAGGGTCGAGAGCCGCTCGCCGAGGGCGGACTTCTCCGCCAGCAGTCGCTGCACCAGCCGATCGAGTGAGGCGCTCGCCCCGTAGCGGGCGTAGATGGTGGCCAGTTCGGCCGGAAACCGTTCCCCCTGGCGACGCGTCTTCACGGTGGCGTAGTAGCGCATGGCCCCCAGTTTCTCCTGGGTGACGATGCCGGTGCAGCGCTGGGAGAAGCGCCACCAGAGGTCGTAGTCCATCAGCAGGCTGAGGGACTCGTCCACCTGGCCGCCGGCCTCCTGCCAGAGGGAGGAGCTCCAGAAGCAGCTCTGCTGCAGCAGGAAGCAGTCGTTCTCGATCGCCAGCAGGGTCTGCGCCGATCCCTCCCGGGCGGGCACGTGGCGCAGGAACTGCTGGTCGGCGCTGATGATGTCGCCGCTGCCGATCACCCAGCGGCCGCCGGGCTGGGCGGCGAAGGCCTCCAGCACGGTGCGGAAGGCACCGGGAAGATAGAGGTCGTCGGAGTTGAGCCAGGCCAGGATCGATCCGGTGGCCCGGCGGAATCCCTTGTTGATGGCCTCCGACTGGCCCCGGTCGGGCTCGCTGATCAGCACCGAGATCCAGGGGCGGTACCGCTCCAGCACCGCCGGGGTGTCGTCGGTGCTGCCGCCGTCCACCACGATGACCTCGACGTTGTCGTAACCCTGCCAGAGGATCGACAGCAGGGTGTCCTCGATGAAGGCCCCCTGGTTGAGGGTGGGGATCACGATCGAGAACAGGGGCCGGCGAGGGTCGCTGCTGAACCGTGCGGGCAGGCTGGGCGGAGCCTCTGCGCTCCAGCCATAGAGGGGACGGGTGGCGGGCAGGGGCAGCTCAGCCATGCTGGGGTCCGGCCACCACGGCCCGTTCCATGCAGGCCAGCAGACGGGGCGCCACGTCGTCGATGCCGGACTCGCGCCACACCCTGGCCCGGCTGCGTTCCCCCAGGCGGCGCCGGCCCTCCGGGTCGTTGCTGAGCTGGTGCAGGGCCGCGGCAAAGGCGGTCAGGTCGAGGTAGGGGACGGCCAGACCGCAGCCGTCGGCCACGAAGTCGACGATGCCGCCCCCGCCGTCGAAGCAGATGGTGGGCACGGCCGCGGCGGCGGCCTCGAGGGCCACCAGGGGATAGGGGTCTTCCCGCGACAGCAGGCCGTGGACGGCGAAGCGACCGATGACGCCGATGGCGGAGGGCAGCGGCGGCAGCAGCAGGACCCGGTGCTCGAGCCCCAGCAGCTGCAGATCGCGCCGGGCCACCATCACCTCCTCCTGCCCGGGAGAGGCTCCGAGCCAGACGGCCAGGAAGGGCTGGCCGGCGAAGACCTTCTCACATTCGCGCACCAGCAGGGGGAAGAGGTCGAAACCCTTGCGGGCGATTGCCTGGCCCGCGAAGCCGAACACGAACGTGCCCGCCGCCAGAGCGGCTTCCATGGGCTCCAGGGCGGGCTCCTCCGGCAGCGGCTCCGGCACGGGCGGACCCTGCCCGGGGGCGGCGAAGGGCAGGAAGCCAGGAATCACGGTGCAGCGCCTCAGGGGCAGCCCGTGGCGGGTGTGCAGGGATTGCCTCACCCCTTCGGCGCAGGCCACCACGACGCTGGAGAGGGCCAGCTGACGGGCCACGGCCTCCGGGCTGCTCATGGCAGCCAGGGTGGTTTCCAGTTCGTGGACATGGCTGAGGCAGGCCGGGCGCTCCGGATCCGCGGCCAGGCCTCCGAGGTGCTGGCCCAGCACCAGGGTGTTGAGGTAGATCAGCTCGGGCCGGTGCCGCTGCACCGCCGCCTCCAGCAGCTCGGCCGGACTGCCGGCCTTCCCCCGCCCGAGGCGGGAGGCGACGCGTTCGCGCAGGGGCTGGAAGAGTGGCCGGCTCCAGGCCTCCGTGGGCGCCAGGGCCTCGAAATCGGGGCGCAGGGGACCATCGCTGAGCAGCACCACCGCCGGTTCGATGCCGCGCCGCTGGGCCATCAGCCAGCGCAGCAGCCAGAGCAGCAGCAGCGGGGCACCGCTGCGGGTGGCCATGTGGGAAACGAACAGCACCCTCATGGGGCGATCACCTGCTTCCAGACGATCAGGGTGAGCAGGAAGGCCAGGGTTCGGGTCCGGTCGGTGCCGCTGCGGTGGGCCTCCAGGATCCGCCCGACCAGCTCCGGATCCACCAGGTCGTCGATGCGCCCGGCGTGATCGAGCAGGAAGGCATGCATCCGCGGGTCGCGGTACCAGTCGGCGCTGAGGTCGTAGCTCACATAGCGGGCCCGCCGCATCGGCGGCGTCCAGTAGAGGGGCGGGGCTTTGGGCAGCATGCGGCGCCGGTCGAAGCCGTTCTCCTCCGGAAAGGTCAGCAGTTCGGGGCAGTTGCGGGCGATGGCATGGCGGTGCCAGTTGGAGCCCAGCTTCCAGCCATCCGGAAGGTTCCAGATCGCTTCGATCCAGCGGCGGTCGTGGAACGGGGAGCGCCAGGCACTGGAGGCCCGGTACATGCGGATGCCGTTGGCGTAGAAGTTCGGTACCCGCTGCTCAAAGTAATAGCGGGTGAGGCCTTCGAGGAAGCCACCCCGGCAGAAGCCCGCCAGGCGGGCCGCCCGCCGGCCGCGGCCCTCCGCCACCAGCTCGGCGGCCAGCGGCGGGGCCAGGTGGTGCAGTTCCTCGGCGGAGAAACTGGGGTGCCGGTTCAGTTTCATGGTCCAGAACCGGCCCAGGGCCACGTCGGGGGCCAGGGAGGCGAAGCGGCCCAGCCAGCCGCGGTCGAAGTAGTAGGACCGGGCGAACTCCCCCAGGGTGCCGACGAAGAACGTGGCGTCGGCCGGGATCGCCGCCTTGAGGGGATAGAGGTAGGTGTGCCAGTGCCAGGCGGTCTTGGTGCCGTTGGTGACGCTGGAGATGGTGGGCGCGTGGGCGAAGACGTCGTCGAGCTCCAGGCTGATCAGCTGGTGGGGCAGGTCGAAGCGCTCGGCCATGCGGCGGGCCACCTGGACGTCGGTCGCCTCCTCCCGCCCCATCGTGATCAGATGGGGCCGCAGGCCCTGACGCAGCATCGACGCCAGGATCACCCGCGAATCGAACCCGCCCGACAGGGACAGATAGGGGTTGTCCCCCGCCAGCCGCAGCACCGCGGCATTGAGGGCCTCGACGGCGGCGTCGGGGTCGGCGGGGGCCGGCGGAATGCCGTCGAGGACCGCGACGGAATGGAGGGAGACCCTGCCCTCGGTGAAGTGGAGGATGCTGCCGGGGGGCACCCGGCGGATCGCCGGGTGGAGGGTCTGGTTGTCGGTCAGGTTCTCCAGCTGGCAGAGATCGCCGAGGGCCTGCCAGTTCCAGCGCCAGGCCAGGCCACTGCGGCGCAGGATCTCCGCCACCCGGTCGCCGTGGAAGAGGCGACCGTCGTGCTCCAGGACGTAGTAATGGGTCGCCCCCACCGGGGAGGTGACCACCGTCACGTCGCCGGCGTCGGTCTCGATCACAAGGGCGTACTCCCCCTGGGTCTCGGCCAGGGCGCGGCTTCCCTGGCGCAGGAAGCGTCCGAGCAGTTCGGCCTCGGTGCTGTCGGCGTAGCCGATGCAGGTGAGCCGGTGGTCGCCGATCTGGATGGTCATCGGTTGCGGGGAGCCAGCCTGGCGAGCATCTCCTTGCCGGCCCGTTTGACCCGGAACCGCAGGCGGCCCAGCCGCTCGCCCAGGGTGGTGCTGGGGGTGCCCTCCAGGGGCAGATGCGCCCAGGGCGTCTGCTGCCGGATCTCCAGGTAGCGGTGGCGCCAGGGGTGGGTGCAGCGATGGTGCCAGGGCTTGGCCACGCCCGAGCCGGCGAAGTGGATCACGGCGGGGCTTGCCCGGGCCAGCTCCGCCTGCCGCCCCAGGGCGGTGTCGGCGGCGGTGTACTCCGGATGCATCCAGAGGTGGGGCAGGGCGTTCCAGCGCCAGTCGAGGGGACGCCAGCGGGCCTCCAGCAGGGAGTTGAGCACGTCCTGGTCCCAGTGCTTGATGCGTTCGGGATGGGTGCGGGCGAACTCCAGCCCGTTGGCCAGGATGTTCTCCCGGCGCCAGCGGCCCAGATCGATCAGCATCGCGCCGGCATTGAAGACCAGGGAGCCTTCCGCGAGGCCGAGGCGGTTGCGATCGAATTCCTGGTTGTGTTCTTCCACCGCGCCGATGCTGTTCCCCTCCAGGGGCGACTCCCACAGGTCCTGCAGCGAATCGACCACGATCAGGTCGGAATCCAGGTAGAGGACCTTTTCCACCGCATGGGGGAGGGCCGCCGGCAGCAGCAGTCGGAAATAGGTGGCCAGGCTGATGTGCCCGAAGACGGGAAAACCCGCGAGCATCTGCTCATCGAGCTGCAGGAAGGACACCGAGGGGAGAAACTCTCCCAGGTAGGCCGCCAGCCGAGCTCGTTCCGCGGCATCAATGACACCGTGGAGAATGTAAACACTCAGGCGGTCGGTTGGATTGGAAAGCTGCAGAGATTTCAGCATCACGGCGCAGTGCCGGATGTAGTTATTGTCGATCGTGCAGGCGATGATCATCGGAAAGATTCGTGCTCCTGCAGGGTTGCCCCGGGCCATGAAAAACCCATCAGAGGGAGGCGGCCGTCATCGGCTTCTGATGGGGATGCTTGGACTGGTCGCTCCAGAGTTTGGCGTACATACCCTCCTGGGCAAGCAGCTCATGGTGGCGGCCCCGCTCCACGATCCTGCCTTCGGAAAGGACACAGATCACATCGGCATTGACAATCGTACTGAGCCGGTGGGCGATGACCAGAACGGTGTGCTGACGTTCAAACTGTTCGATCGCCTGTTGCACCAGCCGTTCGCTCTGGCTGTCGAGGGCGCTGGTGGCCTCATCGAGGATCAGAAGCTCAGGTCGGCGCAGAATCGCCCTGGCCAGAGAGATTCTCTGGCGTTGGCCGCCGCTGAGCCGATAGCCCCGTTCGCCGATCTTGGTGTCGTAGCCCTCCGGAAGATCCGCGATGAAGCGGGAGGCCTGGGCCTTGGCGGCTGCCTCCATGATGTCGTCCATGGAGGCGTTCTCGACGCCGAAGCCGATGTTGTTGGCGATGCTGGCGTTGAACAGGAAGGTGTCCTGACTGACGACCCCCAGGCGCTGCTGCCAGCTGGCCAGATTGATCGTCCTGATGTCGACGCCGTCGACGAGGATCCGGCCGCCGGTGGGTTCGTAGAGGCCCACCAGCAGATCGGCGATGGAGCTCTTGCCGGCGCCACTGGAGCCGACCAGGGCCACGGTCTGACCACGGCCGATCGTGAGCTGGATGGAGGACAGGGCCTGCGGCAGATTGGGGCTGTAGCGCAATGAGACATCATCCAGTTCGATCGCCTCGCGGAGGGCCGTGAACGGCACACCGCCGGTGCGGATGAAGTCCTTGTCGTCATCGCGCAGGATCTGGTTGAGCCGCTCGACGTTGGCGCTGTTGGCGGCATAGCCCGTGGCCAGTCCTGTCAGCGTGCCGACCCGCTGGTTGAGTCTCTGGAGGGCGATGATGAAGGTCACCAGGCTCGGCAGGACGCCGCTGCTGCGGTCCTTGAACACCAACAGGCTGAGCGCCGCGATGATGGCGATCGAGATGATTGGCAGCATGTTCGAAATCGGCTGCACGATGTTGGAAAGCTTGCTCTGGCGGATCGAGAGCCGTTTGCTTTCGCCGAGCAGTGCCTTCAGTTTCTTTCTGGAACTTTCCAGCTGGCCGGTGCTGTGCAGCAGCCGCAGACCCTGGATCTGCTCGTTCTGATGGCTCGACAGCTCGACCCCCACTTTCTGCTGCTCCCGTGAATTTCTGCGGATCCGCGGCAGCAGCACCTTCTGGACCGTCTGCATGACGGCGGCCATGGCGAAGGCCACCAGCAGCAGCCAGGGGGAGATGGCCACGAGGATGGCCAGGTAGATGATCAGCTGCAGACTGTTCATCAACAGCCCGTTGGCCAGGCTGATCTCCTTCTGAACGGTGCTGCCCCCGGAGCCGACGTAGTTGAGCAGGTCGCCGACGCGGTAACGGCTGGCGCAGCCGAAGGTCAGGGAGAGGACCCGATCGTTCAGCTTGCCGGTGATTTCGGTGCCCATCCGGGCCCCCATCACGGCAGTGCTGATGCTGTTGATGTAGCTGGTCGCCGCCATCAGACCCTGCAGGGCAACGGCGGTGGCCAGGAGCAGTACGAAGATGCCATCGCGACCGGCGCGGGTGCTGAGGGCACTGTTGAGCCAGTCCTGCAGCCAGGGAAGCTGATTGAAGGATCCGAGGACGGAGATCTTGCTCCAGTCACTGTTCTCGGGAGCACTGATCAGGCTGACGGAAAGAAAGATGATCCCGAGGGTGGCCCCCTCGCTGAGGCTGGCGGCCAGGCTGGTGGAGAAGTTGACGGCCAGCAGCTTCCAGTATTTCTTTGCCGAGTGCCTGATCAGGCGAGCTGCTGGTCTCTGGTCAGTGAGGGGAGCAAGCAGGGGTGTGGGGAGTCGTCTGGCGATGCGATGGAGAAGCGGCATCAACGGCGAGGCGAAAAGGGAGCTGGAATCGGCCGGTGGTGAATCTGGGAGGCGACGGTGTGCTGTCTCCGGTCGGTAAACCGCCTCCGAGCCACGCGCCTGGAGGTCGGGTCTGAGGCTTGCATCAGCCCGCCGGACCAAGGGATCGGGTTGGCAACGTTGAGGAGCACCGCGAACCCAAATCTAGGCCGCCACCGAGGGCCTGCACGAAGTTGGGCTGGTCCTACGATCGGCGCCATCAAGGGCCTGAGCCGGGTGGCCCCACGACGGCCATCCCCAGGCCCCGCTTCCAGGAACGATCACGGTTTGCACCGCCTCCGTCGGCCAAGCCTCCAGCCGCACCGGTTCCGCCATGGCTTCTCCTCCGCCACGGCCGTCACATCGCCGGCCCTGGCCCTGGTCGGGACCCGCCCCAGGAGGGTGGCGGAGTGGGTGGCGTCGCCGGCTGCCCCTGGCCCTGGCGCTGCTGCTGCCGCTGGCCCTGGGGTCCAGTGGCAGCCCGTGGAGCGGGAAACGCTCGACCGGCACCGGGTCGCCCTCCCACGGCCCCCTCGACCATCGCCATCTGGCGATCATCATCAACGCCGCCGATCCGCTCAGTGAGAGCATCGGTGGGCTGTACCAGGCGGCCCGGCTGGTCCCCCCGAACCAGGTGATCAGAGTGCATTTCCCGCCTGGGAAGACGTCACTGGATCCAGGCCTGTTCCGCCGCATCAAGTCCAGCGTCGACCGGCAGACCCCTGCCCATGTTCAGGTGTATGCGCTGGCCTGGGCGGCGCCGTACCGGGTGGGATGCCAGTCGATCACCAGCGCCTTCAGCTTCGGCCTCGATCCGCGCTACTGCGCCAGCGGCTGCCGCACCACCGCCCTGAGTCCCCTGTTCGCCCGCGGTGACGTGCGCCGCCCCTGGGATCAGCTCCGGGTGCGACCCAGCATGATGCTGGCGGCCACCAGCGCGGCGATGGCGAAGCGCCTGATCCAGCAGGGCGTGGCCTCGGATGGCACCGCACCGCCCGGGACGGCCTATCTGCTGAGCACCAGCGATGCCAGGCGCAACCGACGGGCCGCCGGCTACCCCCGAGTCAAGGCCGCCATCGGTTCCCGCCTGCGGGTGCGGTTCATCGTGGGCGACACCCTGGTGGGAGCCCAGGACGTGATGGCCTACATCACGGGGCTGGCCTTCCCCGTGGGCCTGCGCACCAACCGCTTCCGCCCCGGTGCCGTCGCCGATCACCTCACCTCCTTTGGGGGGCAGCTGACCGACAGCCCGCAGATGAGCGCGCTCCGCTGGCTCGAGGCCGGCGCCACCGGCAGTTACGGCACCGTGGTGGAACCGTGCAATGTCACGGCCAAGTTTCCCGATCCGGGACTGTTGCTCACCTATTACCTCCGCGGCGACACCCTGATCGAGAGCTACTGGCGCAGCGTGGCCATGCCCGGCCAGGGGGTCTTCATCGGAGAACCCTTGGCCAGGCCCTGGCCGGCGGACGCTGGCCTCAGCCCTGATGACGTCGCTGGTGCCAGGTCCAGGCGTGCTCGATGATCGTTTCGAGTTCCGGGAAGCGGGGTCGCCAGCCGAGTTCCTGGTGGGCACGGGTGGCGCCGGCCACCAGCTGGGGTGGGTCACCGTCCCGACGCTTGGCCACATGGGCCAGGAGGCCGCGGCCGGTGACGGCCTTGGCGGTCTCGATCACCTGTTGGACCGAGTAGCCGGTGCCGTTGCCGAGGTTGTAGATCAGCGGTCGGCGCTCGGTCTCCTCCCGTTCCCGCAGCCGCAACAGCCGCTCCAGGCCCAGGACGTGGGCATCGGCCAGGTCGGCCACGTGGATGTAGTCGCGGATGCAGGTGCCGTCCGGGGTTGGGTAGTCGTCGCCGAAGATCTGCAGGTAGGGCTCCCGACCGCTCATGGTGTCGAGCACCCGCGGAATCAGGTGGGTTTCCGGGTTGTGGTCCTCCCCCAGGTCGCCGTCGGGGTCGGCACCGGCGGCATTGAAGTAGCGGAAGATCACGCTGGGCAGGCCGTAGGCCGCCGCAAAGTCGGTGAGCAGTTGCTCCACCATCCACTTGCTGCGGCCGTACGGGTTGATCGGGGCCTGGGGGTGGTCCTCGGTGATCGGCACCTGCTGGGGAATGCCGTAGGTGGCGCAGGTGGACGAGAACACGATCGGCAACGGCCGCTCGGTGGCCACCAGGGCCTCAAGCAGGGTGAGGGTGTCGCCCAGATTGTTGCGGTAGTACTTGGCGGGATCGGTCACCGATTCGCCCACATAGGCGTAGGCGGCGAAGTGGAGCACCGCCTCGATCGGCTTGCCCTCCAGGGCGGTGCCGTCCAGGGCGGGATGGCGGCCACGCAGCAGGGGTTCGAGCACCTCACGGTCGCCCACCTGGCCCAGCACCAGCGGCACCTTGAGGGTCTTCTCGACGATGTCGGCATGGCCGTAGACCAGGTTGTCGAGCACCACCGGCTGGTGCCCCGCCCTGGTCAGGGCCCTGACGGCATGGCTGCCGATGTAGCCGGCTCCCCCGGTGACGAGGATCCTCACAGTCGCACCTCGGCGCCGCTGGCCCGCTGGCTGACGAATTCCGCCACGGTGCGGCGCAGTCCGTCCGGCAGGGGAATCCTCGCCCGCCAGCCCAGGGCGGCGAGGCGGCCCACATCCAGGAGCTTGCGGGGTGTGCCGTCCGGCTTGGAGCTGTCCCAGGCGATCCGTCCGCGGAACCCGACCGCTTCGGCCACCATGCTGGCCAGTTCCTTGATGCTCACCTCCGATCCGGTGCCCACGTTGATGTGCTGGAGCTCGTCGGCGGCCGGATACCAGTGGCGCAGGCAGAACAGGGCCGCATCCGCCAGATCGTCGGCATGGAGGAATTCCCTGAGCGGGCGGCCGCTCCCCCAGCAGACCACCTCCTCGGCGCCGGTCTCCCGGGCCTCCTGGAAGCGGCGGATCAGGCCGGGCAGCACATGGCTGTTGGTGGGGTGGTAGTTGTCGCCAGGGCCGTAGAGATTGGTTGGCATCAGGCTGATGGCGTCGAAGCCGTGCTGCAGCCGCAGGGCGCGACACAGCTGGATGCCGGTGATCTTCGCGATCGCGTACCACTCGTTCGTGGGCTCCAGGGGGCCCCCAAGCAGGGCTTCTTCCCGGATCGGTTGCTCGGCCCGCTTGGGATAGATGCAGCTGCTGCCGAGGAACAGCAGGCGGCGGGTGCCGTGCCGCCAGGCGTTCTCGATCACATTCTGCTGAATTTTGAGATTGTCAAGCAGAAAGTCAGCGGGGAAGCTGGAGTTGGCCAGTATTCCCCCCACCCGGGCCGCCGCCAGCACCACCACATCGGGCCGCTGGTCGGCGAACCACGCCGCCACCGCAGGACCATCGGTCAGGTCAAGGTCAGACCGGCTGACGCGGAGCAGATGTCGGTGGCCTTCCGCCTCCAGGCGTCGGGCGATGGCCGATCCGGCCATGCCGCGATGGCCGGCGACGAAGATCCGGTCGTTTGGGGAGATCAGCATGGGGGAGTCATTAATGCCTCGCGCTCCAGCGCGGTCGTGCTGACCGGTGCCCAGAGCGTCGTTAGAGCGCAGGTCCGCCTCAAGAGGAGCAGGGCAGAGCTTTGACCATAGCGGCGTTTGCCGAGCCTTTTCACGGCGAAGCCGTGATGCTGACTTGGGGGGGATTCTCCATCGATCCGACCACGGTGAATCCCTCGCGCCGCAGGGTGGCCTCCTTGGCGGCCTCCTCCTTGTCGGTGGCGACCATCTCCGCCACCAGTTCCTCCAGGGTGGTGGTGGGGGTCCACCCCAGTCGCTCCCTGGCCCGGGTGGGATCTCCCAGCAGGGTCTCCACCTCCGCTGGCCGGAAGTAGCGCCGATCGATCCGCACCACCGTGGCGCCGGTGTCGCGCCGGGCGCCCGTCTCCTCAACGCCGCTGCCGCTCCAGACGATGCCTCCCCAGCCGAGTTCCTCGGCGGTGAGCTCGATGAACCGACGCACCGACTCCTGCCGTCCCGTGGCGATCACGAAATCCTCGGGCTGCTCCTGTTGCAGCATCCGCCACTGCATCTCCACATAATCACGTGCGTGACCCCAGTCCCGCAGGGAGTCCAGGTTGCCCATGAACAGACCCTGATCGAGACCCGCATCGATGCGGGCCAGGCCCCGGGTGATCTTCCGGGTGACGAAGGTCTCCCCCCTCCTCGGACTCTCGTGATTGAAAAGGATGCCGTTGCAGGCATACATCCCGTAGGCCTCCCGGTAATTCACCGTGATCCAGTAGGCGTAGAGCTTGGCTACGCCGTAGGGACTGCGTGGATAGAACGGGGTGGTTTCCTTCTGGGGAATCTCCTGCACCAGTCCATAGAGTTCACTGGTGCTGGCTTGGTAGATGCGGGTCTTGTCGGTCAGCCCCAGGATGCGGACGGCCTCGAGGATCCTCAAGGTCCCAAGGGCATCGGAGTTGGCGGTGTATTCGGGACTTTCAAAGCTCACGGCCACGTGACTCTGGGCCCCGAGGTTGTAGATCTCGTCCGGCTGAATCTGTTGAACGATCCTGATCAGATTGGTGGAGTCCGTCAGATCGCCGTAGTGCAGAACCAGGCGAGGATTTCGTTCGTGGGGATCCTGGTAGAGGTGGTCGATCCTGTCGGTGTTGAAGCTGCTGGCCCGGCGCTTGATTCCATGGACCACATACCCTTTCTCCAGGAGCAACTCCGCCAGATAGGAACCGTCCTGGCCGGTGATCCCGGTGATCAGAGCCGTCTTGGTCATGGGGTTTCCGTTGTGTTCAGAGGGTGAAGGGGCCGCGCCTGCCGAACAGGAGTGCAGGTTGCCCCTGCTGCTGCGCCATGCCTGCCGGTTCCGGCTGGAGTCGGTGGGAGCTTAGCTGGGCGCTCGCAGGGTGTCCGCCGATGGGGGAGCCTCGTCGGCGCCTGAACCAAGGTGGTGCGGCTGGCTGTGATGGTGGCCAGGGCGGGAGATCGGGCTGATTGGCGCCGAGGCATCGCCATCAAAAAAGAAGGACCCTTCCGCAACGGAGGGGTCCCATGGCCGTCTTGGCTGAAAAGAATGATCAGTGCGCAGCCGCCATGGCGTCAGTCGCGGCGACCGCCACCCTGCAGGGCGATGATCAGCCGCAGGATGAAGATGAAGAGGTTGATGTAGGTGAGGTACATGCCCAGGGCGCCGGCCAGATACTGGTCGTCGCTGTAGGTGCGGGGCATGGTGTAGAAGTCGACGAAGGCCGCTCCCACGAACAGCACGGTGCCGAAGCCGGCAATCATCAGCTCGAAACTACCTCCGGTGAAGATGGCCGGGGCAAACAGGCCACCCACCAGTTGCACCACCATGGCGATCAACAGGCCGATGATGCCGAGACCCACCACTCCGCTGAGGGCCTGACCGACGTTGTCGCTCATCCGGCGGCCGAAAAAGGAGGCGATCACGAAGGTGATGCCCGTGGCCAGGGCGGCGGTGCCAACGGCGCCGACACCAGCTGATGTCACGGCGTAGCTGACGATGCCGCTGAGTGTGAAGCCGGTGATCAGGCTGTAAGCCGTCAGGATCGGCAAGGCGGTTCCGGCGTTGCCCTTGGTGGCGGCGTTCTGGGCCACGAAGAAGAGGATGAAGTTGCCGATCAGGGCCACCCAGAACAAGGGCATGAACAGGGCCGGGGCACTGGCCATGAGGGACATGCCACCGAGGACACCACCGGCGGTGAGCACCATGCCGCCACCCACATAGGGCAGGGCCTTGTTCACCACATTGGGCCCGATCAGCGCGCCGGACTGGGCTTCGCGGATCGCTTCCTGAAAGTTGCTGCTGGCCGGCATGGTGCTGGCATTTCAAACTCCGTCCATCTTGCCAGCGGCCCCAGGGTTGCGGCGGAGGCGCCGGTTCGGATCTCCCCATGCGGGCAGGTCAGCAGCCCCGCTTCAGGCATCGCCGCTGGGCTGGCGGCGCGATCCGGGCCAGAACCACACCGCCAGCAGCGCCACCGCCGTGCCGATGCAGGACTCCAGGAAACGCAGCAGGGCGTTCACACCGGGGCTCAGGGCCGGATCCAGGCTGCCGGTGACCATCACGACGATCACCGTGATCGCTGCCAGTCGGCCGTGGCTGGGCACGTTGATCGCCGCACAGATCATCACCGTGGCGAAGATCGCCGCGGCCATGCCGAGGGGGTGAAAGGGCAGCAGCGTCAGGTACACGGCGCTGGTGATGGCGCCGATCCCGGAACCCAGAATCCGCAGCGAGGCGGAGGAGGCCGCATCCTTGCGGGTGATCTGGGTCACCATGACGGCGGAGATCGCCGACCAGAGGCCGCCGATCTTTGGCAGGTAGCCGGGGAACAGGCTCGTGAACCAGAAGCCCAGGCTGTAGGCCACCAGAGCGGCCAGCGCGATCTGGGCCGGGATGCGCAGCCGTTCGGCCATGTTCATGGGTCCGCGTTCATGGTTCCGATCGGGCGGTGGTGCCATCCGTCCGTTTCCTGGCGGCGGGGGCCGGCGGGCGGGCATCGCGGCGGGCGTAGGCCTGTACCAGGCGCTGCACCAGCGGATGGCGCACCACGTCGGCGTCGGAGAAGCGGCAGATCGCCACCCCTTCGACCCCGGCCAGCACCTGTTCCGCCTCCACCAGGCCGCTCAGCTGGCCCGGGGGCAGGTCGATCTGGGTGGTGTCACCGGTCACGACCATGCGGGAGTTCTCCCCCAGTCGGGTGAGAACCATGCGCATCTGGGCGCAGGTGGTGTTCTGGGCCTCATCGAGGATCACGAAGGCATCGGCCAGGGTGCGGCCGCGCATGAAGGCCAGGGGGGCCACCTCGATCACCCCCTTCTCCAGCAGCTGGCTGGTGCGCTCCTGACCCAGCAGGCCGTGGAGAGCGTCGTAGAGGGGACGCAGGTAGGGATCCACCTTCTGCTGCAGATCGCCGGGCAGGAAGCCGAGCCGCTCGCCGGCCTCCACCGCCGGCCGGGTCAGCACCAGCCGCTCCACCTTGCGCTCCTGCAGCATCCGCACGGCCAGGATCGTGGCCAGGAAGGTCTTGCCGGTGCCGGCGGGGCCGATCGCCAAGGTGAGGTCGTGGCGTTCGATCGCCTCGACGTAACTGTTCTGCCGCAGGGTGCGGGGACGCAGGGGACGGCCGCTGACGCTCGTGGCCAGCACCTGCAGCCCCATGCTGCGGTGCTGGTCGGAGCGCCCGGTGTCCAGGGCTGTCAGGGCCGCCTGGATGTCCACCGGGCCAATGGGTTCGCCCCGTTGCCACAGGGGCTCGAGGAGCTGGATCAGGGCCTGCAGCCGCTCCACCTGGGAGCTGCGGCCCCGGATCTGAAGATCGAGGCCCCTCAGAACGATCTGGGTACCCGTCAGCGCTTCAAGCCGACGCAACGCTGTGCCATCGGAACCGGCCAGGGCGATGGCGGCGGCGCTGTCGGGCAGGGCGAACGTGGAGGAGAGCTCGCTCAGGCCTCGGCGGCGGCAGGTTCAGCGTCGGCGGCAGTGGCCGCTTCGGCGGCAGCGGCAGCCTCAGCGGCCTGCTTGGCGGCGGCTTCCTTGGCGGCTTCGGCGGCGGCTGCCGCTTCCTTCACCGCGGCGGCAGCGGCGGCCTCCCGGGCGGCGGCCTGCTGCAGCTTGCCGACGGTTTCGGCGGGGCGGGTGGTCTTCTCGATCAGGCCGCCCTTCTCAAGCAGGCTGCGCACGGTGTCGGTGGGCTGGGCTCCCTGGCCCAGGCGAACACGGATGGCCTCGGCGTCGAGGCGGGTTTCCTTGGTGCGGGGGTTGTAGAAGCCCAGTTCCTCGAGCGGACGGCCATCGCGGCGGGAGGTGCTGTTGGTGGCCACCAGACGGAAACTCGCTTCCCGTTTCTTGCCGAACCGCTTCAGCCGGAGCTTGATCATCTGGAAAAGGGTGCTCGAAATGCAGCCCCAAATCCTACAGGCCGGCTCAGAGCTGACCGAATCCCTTGCGCTTCTTGGCGGGCTTGGGGGGCTTGCGGGGCTGGCCGCCGCCACGGCCACCGGGGCCGCCCATCCCGGGCATGCCCCCCATTCCCGGCATCCCCGGCATGCCACCACCCATCCCCGGCATGGCGGGGAAGCCACCCATCCCCGGCATTCCTGGCATCCCCGGCATCCCTCCGCGGGTCATCTGCTGCATGAAGCCCCGCATCTTCTGGAAGTCCTGGAGCACCTTGTCCACATCCGCCGGGGTGTGGCCGCTGCCAGCGGCGATGCGGCGGCGGCGGGAGGGCTGGGCGGCGAGCAGTTCGGGCTGCCGGCGCTCGGCCTCGGTCATCGAGCCGATCATGGCCTCGATGCGCTTCAGCTGGCTCTCGCCCTGCCGGAGCATGCCGTCATCGATCTTGTTCATGCCGGGGATCAGCTTCATCAGTCCGCCGAGCGACCCCATGCGCTTGATCAGGCGCATCTGCTGCACGAAATCGGAGAAATCGAAGCTGGCTTCCTGCAGCTTGCGCTGCATCTTCTCCACATCGGCCAGCTCCACCTCCTTGGTGGCCTTCTCCACCAGGGTGAGCACATCGCCCATACCCAGGATCCGGCTGGCCATCCGTTCCGGATGGAACGGCTGCAGGGCCTCCACCTTCTCGCCGGTGCCGATGAACTTGATCGGGGCACCGCTCACCTTGCGGATCGAGAGCGCCGCCCCGCCGCGGGAATCTCCGTCCAGCTTGGTGAGCACGGCGCCGGTGATGCCCACCTGCTCGTGGAAGGCTCTGGTGAGGTCGGCCGCCTCCTGGCCGATCATGGAATCCACCACCAGCAGCACCTCATCCGGGTGGGAGGCCTCCCGGATCCGGACCATCTCCTCCATCATCGCGGTGTCGATCTGGAGGCGGCCGGCGGTGTCCACCAGAACGGTGTCGAAGCCCTCCTCCCGCCCCCTGGCCACGCCCGCGGCGGCAATGGCCTCGGGGCTGGTCTCGCTGCCGAGGCTGAACACCTCCACGCCGATCTGGCGGCCCAGGGTCTGGAGCTGGTCGATGGCGGCCGGACGGTAGATGTCCGCGGCCACCAGCAGGGGACGGCGGCCCTGCTCCTTGAGGTGCAGTCCCAGCTTGGCGGTGGCGGTGGTCTTGCCAGCCCCCTGCAGGCCGGCCATCAGGATCACGGTGGGCCCTTCGGCGGCCCGCGCCAGGGGGGCGTTGGCGCCGCCCATGGTCTCGACGAGCTGCGCGTGCACCAGCTGGATGAACTGCTGGTCCGGGCTCACCCCACGCACCACCTCGGCGCCGACGGCCTTGCGCCGCACCTCCTCGATGAATTCCTTCACCACCGGCAGGCTCACATCGGCCTCCAGCAGGGCCCGCCTCACGTCCCGGAGGGCGCCATCGACGTTCGTCTCCGAGATGGCCGCCTGGCCCCGCAGTCCCTTGACCGCGTCTTCAAAGCGCTGGGAGAGTTCGTCGAACATCAGTTGAGGGATTGGGTGGCCGCCAGGCGCCAGCTGTCGCCGTCGCGTCCGAATACATAACCATTGCGCAGCTCCATCGGCGGCGTTGTCTCCACCACCGTCCCGTTGGCATCGAGGCGCCGGTCGCTGTAGCGAAGCCGGGCGACGGCGACGATGCGCCGGGGACCGCTTTCCGAGAGTGTCAGGTCGGAGATCCGCACGTCCAGCCGCTGGGTCTGGCCCCGAGCCGCATCACTGCGGCGTTCGCTGGCGAGCAGATCCACCGGCCCCTTCCGGGCGATGCGATCCAGGCCCTGGGGCATGGGCCCACCCGCCAGCACATCCCCCTTGATCGTCAGCCAGTTCTCCAGCAGCCGGCGGACCTGGGCCGCATCGGGACGCGGGCTGGTGAGGGGGGTGAGGCTCTGGCCGATCGCCGGCCCGGGGGAGGGAGCCGGGGCGGCTGCAGGGGGCTTGGCGGCTGGAGCCGGGAGCGGAGCGGGTGGCGGTGGCGGCGGGGGTGCGCTCTGGCGCTGCCGCACCACCCAGGCGCCGGCCAGGAGCAGCACGGCGGCGCCGCCCGCCAGCAGCCAGGGCCGGGGGGGGACGGGCCAGCGCAGGGGCACGTCGTCATCAGGTTCCCCGTCGTCGTCAGGATCCGTTGCGGGGCCTGTTGGCGGAAGGGGGGGGAAGCCCCCAGGGGCCGAGGTGGCGGGAGAGAAGAACTCCGCGGCGGGAAACCCCGGTGTCTCGAAGCTCGGGAAAGGGGGAGGCGCCGCTGCGGCCGGCGCCGCCGGTGCTGGTGCCGAGAGGTAGGCGCGGCCCCGCCGCTGGTCCTCCCGCTCCACATAGGCCACCACGTCCCGGTCACTGAAGTAGGCCACCAGATCCGGTTCGGCCTCCAGGTCCCGGTAGCCGGGCAGCACGTCCCGCACCAGCCAGTCACTGCAGTAGGCGCAGAGCTGGCCGAGGGGATCGTCACTCTTGCCGGCCGCCCAGGCCTTCAGGTCCTGGCTGGCGCCGCTGTCGAAACAGGCCCTCGCCGTGTCGGCCTCCCCCAGCAGCAGGTGCAGGTTGGCGAGCAGGGGCTCCACGCCCTCCCGTCCGCTGCGCTGCAGCCGGTTTCTGGCATCGGCGATGCGTTCGGGCTTGCGCTGGGCGAAGCCCGAGGCGGTGAGGGCGATGGTGGCCAGGAAATCGGCGGCCTCCGATCCGCTGGCCGCCCAACGGCTGAACAGATCCACCTGTTCCTGAACGGTGAGGAAGGAGCGGATCTGGTGGAAGAAGGTCTGGAAGTCCTGGGGGGGAAAATGGGGATCTCCGTCCCCTTCGAGGCCCCCGCGCCGCTGCACCAGTTGCTCCAGCAGTGCCAGACCCTCACGCCGCTCGGCGCCGGCGGCCAGATCCCGGCTGAGCAGATCGAGCACCCGGTAGGGGGTGAGCCGGTCCAGCCGGGCGTTCATGGTTTCCCTGAGTTCGGGTTGTCTGCCGAGGCGCTGGAGCAGCTGCAGGCCCTGTCGCAGGGTGCGGGCGGCGGCTTCGAAGCGACGCTGCTCCTCCAGCTCCCTGGCGGCCTCGAGGCAGGACAGTCCTGCCAGGAGGGTCAGATCGGTTTCACGGCCACTGCCGAGGGTGGGCGCCTGGGGCAGTTGCAGGCAGCGGCTGGCCAGCTCGAAGGCGTCGTGGGGCTGGCCCCCTTCCATCAGCAGCAGCAGACCCCCCACCTGGCGGGTGGTGGCGATCTCCAGGGCGGGCTGCAGGGAGCCATCGGTGTCGGCCAGGCCCGTCAGTTCCGCTTCGTAGGCGGCGCGCCGATCGTGGTCGCAGAGCAGGTCGGCGCTGGCGCGGAGCAGGTCGGCCCGTGCCTGCAGGGTCTCCGGGGTGAAGCCCCCGTGGGGCACCCGGTCCAGCCGCGACTGGAGGGTGCGCAGGACGCCCTGGGCGTCGGCGGATGGGGAGACGCCCAGCAACCGGAAGTGATCGATCGGCAGGTCCAATCCCATGAGGCCGCTGGGGCGCGACTGTAGTCAGAGGCAGTGGTTTTGACTGTCATCAGGGAACGGACCCCGTACAGTCGTGGCCACGAATCGCATCGCCTTCCTGCCATGACTCAGGAACTGACCGCGGCGCGGGCAGCGCAGCCCGGCATCGTCGGGGCAAGCTCCTCGACCGGGGAGGCCGGCAGCCATGCGGTGCGGCTCGAGGGCCTGTACCCCGCCGAGCGGGCCAGTGTCAGCCGGGAGGAGGGGCTGATGCTCTTCCGGGACATGACCCTGGGACGCCGCTTCGAGGACAAGTGCGCCGAGATGTACTACCGCGGCAAGATGTTCGGCTTCGTGCATCTGTACAACGGCCAGGAGGCCGTCTCCACCGGGGTGATCCGGGCGATGCGCCTCCAGCACGACTGGTTCTGCAGCACCTACCGCGACCATGTCCATGCCTTGAGTTGCGGTGTGCCGGCCCGGGAGGTGATGAGCGAGCTGTTCGGCAAGGCCACCGGATGCAGCAAGGGGCGGGGCGGCTCGATGCACCTGTTCTCCCGGGAGCACCATCTGCTTGGCGGCTATGCCTTCATCGGTGAGGGCATCCCGGTGGCCCTGGGGGCGGCCTTCACCAGTCGCTACAAGCGTGACGCCCTTGGCCAGGCCGACAGTGACGCGGTGACCGCGGCCTTCTTCGGGGACGGCACCTGCAACATCGGCCAGTTCTACGAATGCCTGAACATGGCGACGCTGTGGAAACTGCCGATCCTGTTCGTGGTCGAGAACAACCGCTGGGCCATCGGCATGGACCACAACCGGGCCACCAGCGAGCCGGAGATCTGGCGCAAGGCGGCCGGTTTCGGGATGGTCGGCGAGGAGGTCGACGGCATGGACGTGCTGGCCGTGCGGGCGGCGGCCCAGCGGGCCATCGCCCGGGCCAGGGCCGGCGAGGGTCCCACCCTGCTGGAATGTCTCACCTATCGATTCCGCGGCCATTCCCTGGCGGATCCCGACGAACTGCGCGAAGCGGCGGAGAAGGAGTTCTGGGCCAAGCGTGATCCCATCAAGCAACTGGCCGGTCGCCTGATCGAGCAGGAGCTGGCTGCGGCCGAGGAGCTCAAGGAGATCGACAGGGAGATCGATGCTGTTGTGGCCGATTGCGTGGAATTCGCCCTGGCGGCCCCCGAGCCCGATGGCAGTGAACTCACCCGCTACATCTGGGCCGACGACTGAACGGTCGGCTCCTGACGGGACAGCGCCCCGGTAGGGATCGAGCAGCCGGAATGCGGCAGATTTCTGTCGCCAGGTTTGTTCCGTCCTCCCAGTATCTTCTGGTCTTCAGCCATGCCGACCAGACGATCTTCTGGCCTTGAATTGATGTTAGAATCGCTGAAATCGCCTGGACGGCAGCGGGTCTGATGGCCAAGCGTGTACTTGTCACTTTCACGGATCACCGCATGAAAGTGGCCCGTCGCCGCTTGTGTCGCCAGGCCAAAGAGATGGGGGCGTATACGGACATCCTGGGCGCTTCGGAGTTTGATCTTGATCCAGCTTTCCGCCAGCGATTCAAGGAGTATCTGACACCAGAGCACCGGGGCTTCGGCTACTACGCCTGGAAGCCGCAGATCGTTCTCCAGACCCTTGAGCGTCTGCAGGATGGCGATCTGGTCCATTG
Organism: Cyanobium gracile UHCC 0139; assembly: GCF_034931325.1. Classification (GTDB taxonomy): domain Bacteria; phylum Cyanobacteriota; class Cyanobacteriia; order PCC-6307; family Cyanobiaceae; genus Cyanobium; species Cyanobium gracile_B. The sequence continues at coordinate 242,226 of NZ_JAYGHX010000005.1, forward strand.
GATCGATTCCGGTTGCCACCTCAACCCCGCCGGACGGGAGCGTCTGCTGGAGCTGTTCTCCATGGCCGCGGCAGCCCCTTCGGGCCTTCAGGGTTTCGAATGCCTGCCCCCCAACGGATCTCTCGTCTACGAGGGCCGTCAGTTTCCCGATCAGGGGGAGGCCAGGTGGACGAAGGGCGATCTGCTCGACCGCCTGGCGGTGCGCGACCGGCCGGAGATCACAGGCACCCAGCAACTGGGGGCGACCACCTTCTTCGTGCGCAAGTGCCCCGCCGCCATGGACTTCATGCGCCACTGGATCAGGGTGTTCAGCGAGGATTTCTCGATGATCGACGACCGTCCGTCCCGTTCCCCCAATCTGGAGGGGTTCAAGGAGCATCGTCATGATCAGTCGATCTATTCGATCCTCGGAAAATTGCTGCCGATCTCGACCACATCCGTGTTCGAGTTCTGGTTTCCCCGCGCCGACAACTGCTGGCTGCCGGACTGGGAGAGAGTTGGCAATGCGCCGATTCAGATCCGCCGCGACCGGGGCCTCAAGGGGGAGAGCCGGCTGAAGATCGCCGGGCTCCAGGCCAAGGGCTGGTTGAAGCGGGTTCTGGCCGGAGGGGCTCGCCGCTGAGGGGCCGGCCGATCAGGGCAAGGGAACGGTGGAACGGGTGGAGAGGCTGCGCAGCTTGCGCAGGGCCTTGAGTTCGATCTGTCGTACCCGCTCCCGGGAGACATCCAGCTGCCGGCCGATTTCGGCCAGGGTGTGGCGCTCCATGCCGTCGAGGCCGAAGCGGAGGGCCAGAACCTCCTTCTCCTGGGCCGAGAGGTGGCCCATCAGCTCGGCCAGCTGCTCCTGGTGCATGCCCCGCTCGATGCGATCCAGCGGCTCCTCGGCGGAACCATCGGCGATCAGGTCCCCCAGGAAGCTGCGGCCGTCCTCCGCGTGGATGGGGGCATCCAGGCTGGAGATGGTGAGCGCCTGGCGGAGGAGGGAATCGAGCTCCTCGACGGGAATGGCCATGGCCTCGGAGATCTCCCGACGGCTGGGCATCGCGCCGAGCTTGTGGGCCAGCTCCAGGCTCACCTTGCGGACCGTCGTCAGCCGTTCGCTGAGGTGGACCGGCAGGCGGATGGCCCGGGACTGGCAGGCGATCGCCCGGGTCATGCTCTGGCGGATCCACCAGAAGGCATAGGTGGAGAACTTGTAGCCCCGGGTGGGGTCGAACTTTTCGACGGCACGCTCGAGGCCGAGGGAACCCTCCTGGATCAGATCGAGCAGTTCGAGGCCTTTGCCCTGATACTTCTTGGCCACGCTCACCACAAGTCGAAGATTGGCGCGCATCATCCGCTCCTTGGAGCGGCGGCCCACCTTGATCGTCTTGTTCTCCTGGACGGAGTAGCCGTCTTTCGATTCCTCCACCAAGTGCATCATCGCCTGCACCTGGTTGCCGAGCTCGATCTCCTCGGCCGGGGTCAACAGAGGCTCTCTCCCGATGGAGGTGAGATACCAGGTGATGGAATCACTCCCTCTGCGGGTGGAGCCCTCCCTTCTCGTCGCGACGGCGGAGACGGTCATAGGAGGGGGCGTAATGGCGCCTTCGAAAGTGTGAATGGATTATCCACCCACCGGCAGGAGCAGAAAGTGTCTGGAACAACTTTTAAGGAATTGCATGCGAACTCACACACAATCGAATTTCTTTAGTGATTGACTCCGGTTGGATGAGCAAAGGGCTAAATCTTCTGTGGCCGCTACGAAGCATCGCCAGAGTCGCCAGATAGGGAAGTGGCCGTTCCCGCCCGATTGCGGTCCTTCCAGGTCTTCAGTTCCACCGCTCCCCATGCCAGGGACTCGGCCACGGCGAGGGGGGTGACCCCGCCGGCGCCGTGTCGGCGATGGGCCTGGACTCCTGCCAGGGCGTGGTCGAGGGCGGCGGCGGCCAGCCAGGCGGCATCGGCCGGCGCCCCGCTCTGCGCCCCCCCCACGGCGGCCAGCGCCAGGGCCCCCCGTCCCGCCGCGTAGCCGGCGAGCACATCCCCGAGTCCGGCCCTGGCCGCCTCCGGGCAGGCTTCCAGCAGTTGCCAGCAGCGTCCGTCGGGGGCCGCCACGACGCTGCGGGCCCCCTTGAGCAGCACACTGGCGCCCGTGCGGCGGGCCGCCGCCGCCGCCGCCTCCGGCGCAGGGAGCGGGGCCAGGTCGGGGAAGAGCCTCCGGAACTCCTTCGCGTGGGGCGTGATCCAGGTGGGGCCCCGGCGGGTCTGGAGCCAGTCGCTGCCCATGGCCGCCACGCGGTTGAGGCCATCGGCATCGAGCACCAGCAGACCAACGAAGTCGGCCAGCTCCTGCCAGCGCTGCCGTTCCGGGCCTGCGATCTCCGCCGCCGGCTGCTCACCGGCGGGGACGACCCCGCCCAGGCCGGGACCCAGCAGCACCGCATCGAGCCGATCCAGCCAGCCCGCGGCCAGACCCGCCAGGGCCAGGCCCCAGGCCGGGGTGGCCCCCAGGCCGGGCTCCAGCACCACGTGCGGGTGGATCTGCCAGAGGTGCGGGCAGATCTCCCGGGGTGGGGCGGCCCGAAGGCTGCCGCACCCGGACGCCGTGGCGCCGGCCAGGGCCAGGTGGGCGGCGCCACGGAAGCGGCGGCTGCCGGCGACGACCAGCAGGCGTCCACGGGCATATTTCCCGGCGGCCGGATCCGGGCGGGGCCAGGGAGCTGACCGCTGGTCGGCGGCCCCCAGGCCCAGCAGCGACTGCCCGCGGCTCCGGCCCAGCAGCGCGCCCGGCAGTCCGAGGTCGATGCGCTCCAGCCGTCCCACCCAGCGCAGGGCCGCGTCCTGGACCAGCCCGCGTTTGACCAGGCCGATGGTGTAGGTGGTGGCGGCGGTGGCGGCCACGCCGCCGAGCAGGGCACCGTCATCGGCGTCCAGCCCGGTGGGGACATCGATGGACACCAGGGCGCCGGGCCGCCGCCGCTGCCGATCCCCCAGCAGGGCTTCGATCAGCGGGCCGGCCGGCCGGTGCTGGCCGATGCCGAAGAGGGCATCCACCCAGAGGGCCGGATCGTCCGGGTCGGGCGGGGCCTCCAGCAGGGGAATCCCGAGCCAGCGGGCATGGCGCAGGTGGGCCTCGGTGAGGGGGCGGCGGCGCTCGAAGGGGCACCAGATCCGCACCCGGCCGCCGGCCAGATGCCATTCCCGGGCCACCACCAGCCCATCACCGCCGTTGTGGCCCGGCCCCACGAGCACCAGCAGGCCGTCCTGCCGGTCCTGGCCCGGCCGCTCCGCCAGCCGGCGGCTCACCGCCAGGGCGGCCTTCTCCATCAGGGCCTCCACCGGCAGGCCGCTGGCGAACAGCTCCTGCTCGATGGCGGCCATGGCGGCGCCGCTCACCAGGACGTGATCGGCATCCGCCGGCGGCCAGGCGGTGGGCATCGGCCCGAGGTTCACGGCGGCCCGAGCAGTGCTCTCCCATGATGGTGGTGTCCGCCCGTTCCACCCATCGGGATCCTTGAGCCCCACCGCCGCCACGGTCTCCGTTACGCCTGCGTCCACCGCCCAGCCCCCCGGGATCCTCCCCGAGGTGGCCGAGGTGCTGGGACGGCTGGGTGACGGGCCCGGTGAACGGCGGGTGGCGGTGGGCCTTTCCGGCGGCGTCGACAGTTCCCTGACCGCGGCCCTGCTGGTGGCGGCCGGCTGGCAGGTCGAGGGCCTCACCCTGTGGCTGATGAGCGGCAAGGGCTCCTGCTGCGCCGAGGGTCTGGTGGATGCGGCCGGCATCTGCGACCAGCTGGGGGTGCCCCACCATGTGGTCGATTCCCGGGCCCGGTTCCAGGAGCAGATCGTCGATTTCCTGGTGGAGGGGTACGGCGATGGCCTCACCCCCCTGCCCTGCTCCCGCTGCAACCGGGCCGTGAAGTTCGGCCCGATGCTGGCGTGGGCCGAGGCGGAGCGCGGCATCGGCCGCCTCGCCACGGGCCACTACGCCCGGTTGCGGCACGACGGTCGCCATCAGCTGCTGCGGGGCCTGGATTCCCACAAGGACCAGAGCTACTTCCTCTACGACCTGCCCCAGTCGGTGCTGGGCCGGTTGGTCTTCCCCCTCGGTGAACTCACCAAGGAGGCCACCCGCGCCGAGGCCGCACGCCTCGGCCTGCGCACCGCCGCCAAGCCCGAAAGCCAGGACCTCTGCCTGGCCGACCACCACGGCTCGATGCGGGCGTTTCTGGATGCCTACCTGGCGCCCCGCCAGGGTGAGATCGTGCTGGTGGACGGCACGGTGCTCGGGCAGCACGACGGGATCGAGCACTTCACCATCGGCCAGCGCAAGGGACTGGGGGTGGCCTGGAGCGAGCCCCTCCATGTGGTGCGGCTGGATGGGGCCATGAACCAAGTGGTGGTGGCGCCCCGGCGGGAGGCGACCCGCCAGTCCTGTGTGGTGGGCGCCATCAACTGGGTGTCAATCGCGCCGCCCAGCGAGCCGATCGAGGTGGAGGTGCAGGTGCGCTACCGGAGCCTGCCGGAGCGGGCCCTGCTGACGCCCCTGCCCGAAACGGCCGCCGACCACGCCGCCGGACGGCCCCATCGGGCCCGGCTCGACTTCGCCGAGCCCCAGTTCTCGGTGGCTCCGGGACAGGCGGCGGTGGCCTATGGCGGCGAGGTGCTGCTTGGTGGTGGCCTGATTCAGGCCGACGCCTGACGGCTCTCGCTGCGGAACCGGTTCATGGCCGATTCGATCACCACGTGCATGTCCATGTACTTGTATTCGGAGAGACGGCCCCCGAAGATCACGTTCTCCGTGCCCTGGGCGAGCTCCTGGTAGCGCCGGTACAGCCCCTGGTTCTGGGCATCGTTGACCGGGTAGTAGGGGATGGCGTCACCGCTGCAGGGCCGGGGGTACTCCCTGGTGATCACGGTGAGCGGCGAACTGGAGCCTTCGAAGTGCCTGTGCTCGATGATCCGGGTGAAGGGCTCGCTCGTATCGCAGTAGTTGATCACGGCATTGCCCTGAAAGTTGTCGGTCTCCAGCACGGCGTTGTCGAACTCCAGGGAGCGGTACTCCAGTCGACCCAGCGCGTAGTCGAAGTACTGGTCGATGCAGCCGGTGTAGACCACCTTGCGGGCCAGGCGCCCCAAGGGGGTGCGGTGGGCGAAGTAGTCGACGTTGAGGCGGACCTCGATGCCCTCCAGCATGGCGTCGAACAGGGCCGTGTACCCCCCGATCGGAATGCCCTGGTAGCGGTCGGAGAAATAGTTGTTGTCGTAGGTGAAACGCAGCGGCAGCCGCTTGATGATGAAGGCGGGCAACTCACGGGGATCCTTGCCCCACTGTTTGCGGGTGTAGTCGCGGATCAGGGTCTCGTAGATGTCCTTGCCCACCAGCGACAGGGCCTGCTCCTCCAGGTTGGTGGGTTCGCCGGTGAAGCGCTGGGAGGCGATCTTCTGGCGGGCTTCCTGGGGCGTACGCGTCTGCCAGAGCTCGTAGAAGGTGTTCATGTTGAAGGGCAGGGAATAGAGCCTGTCTCCGGAGATCGCCTTGGGCGAGTTGATGTAGTTATTGAATTCCGCAAACCTGTTGACGAAGGCCCAGACGGCCCTGTTGCTGGTATGAAAGATATGGGCGCCGTAGCGATGGACGTTGATGCCTTCCAGCTTCTCCGTATAGCAGTTGCCACCGATGTGCGGACGGCGCTCGACGATGAGACAGCGCTTGCCGGCATCGGTGGCGAGTCGGGCAAAGGTGGCACCGAACAGCCCGCTGCCGACGATCAGATAGTCGTAGGCAGGGGTGTGCGTATCGCTGGGCGAGGCTGCATCATGGGAGGTCACGGATCAGTGAAAATCCTTGAGGTCGACGGGCAGAAGATTCTCGATCGATTGCTGGATCTCTGGGGGCTCCTGCATGCCATAGGTGGCGAAGATGTTGATGCCGGTGCTGGTGCACTTCTTGCAGAGTTCGCTGCCATAGCGCTTCGCCTGCATCACCTGGTAGGGGGTATCCAGGTAGTTGGCGATCGATGGGGCGGAGGGGGACTGCACGCAGCAGACGGAGAAGTTGCCTTCGTGGTCGAGGCACACCTGCGACTCGCGCATGAAGCAGTTCTGTGAGCGGTGATTGCCGATGGCCTGCTGCACCAGCTGGGGGCTGTAGTAGATGTACTCAAGTTCCGGGGGTATTGTTTCGAGTCCGTCGAACATCTTGTCGATCGGCATGTAATAGGCGTGGTAGGGGCTGAATTTCATCCCCAGCTTGTCGCAGAAGTGCTTGAAGAGATGCACCTCATGCAGGTTCTGCTTGTGAACCAGATAGCGAACGTCGATGTTCTGGAAACATTCCCAGTCGCCCAGGGTCTCGGAGATGCGGATCAGGTTGGCGAGAACCGGTTCGATCCGGCCGCCCTTGTGGTTGATCTGGTAGGTGCGTTGGGTGAATCCCGACACCGTGATCGTGAAATTCCAGAGCCGCAGGGGCTTGAGCAGGGACCAGTCGTAGTCGTAATTGAGATTGGAGGAGATGCCGCAGGGAACGCCATGGCTCTCGGCACAGGCAATCAGTTCATGGAGCCTGGAATGGAGCGTGGGTTCGGTCCAGTTGTACAGGCCGAAGCGACAGTTGCCATTGGTGTCGGCCTTGGCCTTCAGGCAGATCTTCTCGAACAGCTCGATCGGCATCTCGGTCAGTTTCTGGCCGATGCTGTTGGTGTACTCGGGCATGCCGACGGGACAGGCCGTGCAGCGGAGATTGCAGCCACTCACCACATCCACCCAGAATTCAATGACTTTCTGACCGGGGGGGACAGGGGAGTATTCAGGCCACAGAAAACGCTTGACAGCCGATTGCACGTTCTTTGGAACGGCACGCTTCAAGACTGTTGGCAGCGCCATCTAGATTCCTACAAAAACGTCATGCGTCATTGCATCGTAGCCCCTGCCCGCTGACATCGAAGCGCCTGTGGTTTCGATTCGACGATGACGGCGCATCACTTTGGCTGAGGCGGCGTCTCAGCGGTTCGATGGCCCTCCGTCCGGCCTGGAGGCCCCCTGGAGAAGGCGCCCCAGCCCCTGCAGCGTCCGCTGCCGCCGCCGCCACCAGCAACTGATCGGGGGCGGGGTCAGCCAGCGTCCAGCCCGCGCCAGCCGCCTGCCCCAGGCCACCCGCAGGTGCTGGGCCCTCCGCTCCCGGCCGCAGCTGGCCAGCTGGGCGGCCGAGGGACCCCGGTAGGCCGGCAGGTCCAGCTGCAGGGCCAGCCGCTCGGTGGCCTCACGCCAGTACCGGGTGGCCTCCTGTCGGATCTGCCAGCACTCCCGGATCGAGCCCACGCTCAGCAGCGTCTCCGCGGAGAAGCGCTCCACCTCGAGGATCCCGGGCAGTCCCAGGGGGTTGGTGCCCTGTTCGCTGATCACCAGACAGCCATGCAGGGGCGCCTGCCACATGCGGCCCGAGAGGGTGAGGCCCCGCTGGTAGGGGTACATCAGCCCGTAGCAGCACCAGGCGCTCGCCAGCCGTCGATTCGCCTCCAGGTAGCTGAGGCCGTGGGTGGCCAGGCCCAGCCGGTCCCAGCGGCCGCCGTACACCCGCACCAGCCCATGGCGGGCCAGGCGGGCCAGATCCTGCTGGTAGGGGTCGTCGCCCATCGGCTTGAAGTTGGCGATGTGCAGCGGCCTGCCGGCCCGTTTGCGGAAGGGGCTCTGTTGCCAGAACTCGGGAACCACCGGCAGGTACCCCGGCACCCAGCGGAGCCCCTCGGGAAGCGGGTCCGGCCGAAACAGGGAGATGAGACGGATTTCACGGGCCCGGGGGAAGCGCTCGGGCCAGTCCACCTGGAGCTCCTTGACGTAGTCGTACACATGCACGATCCCCCGGTGGTCCCGATGGGGGGGGCCGGGATCGCCGCGCAGGATCACCAGCAGGTCGAGGTCCGGATCGACCCGGCCAGGGACGAACCGGAAACCCGCGGCCAGATAGAACAGCCGCACGTTCCAGATCACGTCGAGATCCTGGAAATCGATCGAGAGGATGTGGAACCGGGGGGAGGAACTCACACGACCTACCAGTGGGGATCACTGGCCAGGCTGACGGTCAGCCGGCCACTGGGACTGGAGTGCACGGTGGCCACACAGGCCCGCACCACCCGTCCGTTGACCTCGATCTCGCAGGCGCCGCAGCTGCCCCCCAGGCAGCCGGTGGGGATCAGCACCGACGCCTGGCGGGCGGCCTCCAGCCAGTCCTGGCCGGGGATGGCCGTCGTGGTGCGCCCGTCCGGCCACGCGATGGTGATGGCAGGACGGGGGATGGCGATGGGGGGAGGGCCGTGCTGGCGGAAATCTAGGGGGTGCCGGCCGTTCAGGGACGCGGCGTGCGGGGCAGAGGACCCGGGGCCAGCAGGGGCCCCAGGTCGATGTGGGCTTCGAAGGCGTCGGCCAGGCGATCGAGCAGGGCGTCCCGCTGGCGGCCGTGGTGGGGCTGGTGCTCCTCCAGGGGCGGCAGCCGTCGCCGTCGCCGCAGCTGGTTGAGCCAGCGGCGCCGCCAGGGGCCGTTCTCGAAGATGCCGTGCAGGTAGGTCCCCGCCACCAGCCCCCCCTGGCTGCCGGACTCCGCCCACCAGCCCAGGGCCCCGTCCTGCGCCAGGGGCGCACAGCCCGCCGGGTCGGTCCGCTCGCTGCGGCCGTGGTGGAGCTCGAAGCCCTCCACCACCGGCAGGTCGCCCGGGCCGGGGGGCCAGACGGCCCGGCTCTGCCGTTGCCGCAGCGCCTTGTCGCCATGGAAGACGGTGCGCAGGGGCAGCAGGCCCAGCCCGCTCACCCGCTCCCCGGGCTGGCCGCCTTCGAGGCCTTCGGGGTCGTGCAGCTCCTCGCCCAGCATCTGCAGGCCGCCGCAGAGGGCGAACACCTGTCCGCCCCGGGCCACATAGGCCCGCAGCTGCTCCGCCATCCCGCTGCCGCGCAGCGCCGCCAGGTCCCGCAGGGTCTGCTTGCTGCCGGGCAGGATCACGGCATCGGGCTGCTCCAGGGGCTCCCCCGGGCGCTGCCAGCGCAGCCGCACGCTGGGCTCGGCCTCGAGCGGGTCGAGGTCGGAGAAGTTGCTCAGGGAGGGCAGCCGCACCACCACCAGGCTGAGCTCGGCGCGGGGCTTGCGACTGCCCCGCTCCAGCAGGTCGAGGGAGTCCTCGGGGGGAAAGAGCTCGTCGAGCCAGGGCATCACCCCCAGCACGGGCACCCCGGTCTGCTGCTCCAGCCAGTCGCGGCCGGCATCGAACAGGGAACGGCGGCCGCGGAAGCGGTTGATCAGCAGTCCACCGATCAGGGGCCGCTCCACGGGCCGCAGCAAGGCCAGGGTGCCGACGATCTGGGCGAAGACGCCGCCGCGTTCAATGTCCGCCACCAGCAGGCAGCGGGCCCGCAAGTACTGGGCCAGCCGCAGGTTGGTGAGGTCCCGGGCCTGCAGATTCACCTCCACCGGGCTGCCGGCCCCCTCCAGCACCAGCCGGCCGCCGGGGTGGGCGGCCTGTAGCTCCGCCAGGCCCGTCCGGATCGCTGCCCAGCCGGGCCGGAACCAGTCGCGGTAGTAGTGCTCCGCGCGGGCCGTGCCCACCGAGTGACCCAGATGGATCACCTCACTGGTGCTGTCGCCCCGGGGCTTGAGCAGCACCGGGTTCATCGCCACCCGGGGCTCCAGGCCCGCCGCCCAGGCCTGCAGGGCCTGGGAGTAGGCCATTTCCCCGCCCTGCGGGTCGACCCAGGCGTTGAGGCTCATGTTCTGCCCCTTGAAGGGCAGGGGCTGCTCCCCCCGGCGCCGCAGCACGCGGCAGAGGGCAGCGGTCATCAGGGATTTGCCGGCGCCGCTGCTGGTGCCCAGCACCATCAGCGGCCGCGGGGAGACGGGGTGGGGGCGGTTCAAAGGCGGGGGCGGTGGCGGCGCAGCGCCTCCAGGATCCGCTCCCGCCGGCCCGCCCGGGGGATCTCGCCGGGCCAGCGCCGCAGCAACTGCCGGCCCATCGGCGTCAGCCGCACCCGCTCGGTGAGCCCCTGGCCGTCCACTTCCCGCCGCAGCACCCCCAGCCGGATCAGCCAGAGGAAATGGTCCTCGGTCCGGTCGCCGCTGAGGGGAAGGAAGGTGAACGGGGCAGGGACTTCGGTGCGGCCGGCCAGTTCCGTGCTGCTCAGGGGCTCCTCCCCCACCGTCTCGTAAAAGCAGCGGCGGAAGGGCAGGCAGCGGAGGGAGAGGGCGGCCCGCGCCAGCGAACGGGACTCGGTGTCGGCCTGTGCCATCGCCCCATTCTCCCCAATCGACGGGCAGGCTGGAGACCCCGCTGGAGATCCCCCTTGCTGCTGCTGGCTTCCGCTTCCCCGGCCCGGCGCCGCCTGCTGGAGCAGGCCGGCCTCCCCCACCGCATCCAGGTGAGCGGCGTGGATGAGGACGGGATCCGGGAGGCCGATCCCCGGCGGCTGGTGCAGGCGCTGGCGCTGGCCAAGGCCCGGGCCGTGGCCGCCACGCTCGCCTCTGAAACCGACTGGCCGCCCTTTGGGGTGCTGGGCTGCGACTCCCTGCTCGTGGTGCAGGGGGAGGCGTGGGGCAAGCCCCGCGACGCCGCCGAGGCGGTGGAACGCTGGCGGCGCATGGCCGGCGGCTGGGGGGACCTGCACACCGGCCATGGCCTGCTGCGGTGTCCCGCCTCCGGGGAGCCGGAGGCGCCCCTGCAGGCGGTGGTGACCACGCGGGTGCAGTTCGCCGCCCTCGACGAGACGGCCATCCAGGCCTATGTGGCCAGCGGTGAGCCCCTGGCCTGTGCCGGCGGCTTCGCCCTTGAGGGCCGCGGCGGCCTGGTGGTGGAGCGGCTGGAAGGCTGCTTCAGCAATGTGATCGGCCTCAGCCTGCCCCTGCTGCGGCGCTGGCTCGGCTCCGGGGCCCTGGGTCAGGCGCCCGGGTGATGGGCGCGGATCCGCCGCAGCCAGTGGGCCATCGACATCCTCTCGAGCACGGCGCGGCGCTGGGCGGAATCTTCGAAGCGGGGATGCAGGGTGTCCCGCCAGGCCTCCAGTCGCGCGGGGGAGAGGCTGTCGCTGTCCCAGTGGTCGACATAGGCCACCGGCAGGTCGCCATAGGCGGCCGTGGTGGGGTTGCGCTCGATGATCGGGATCGCCCCGGCCAGCAGGGCCGTGAACGCCTTCGGGCAGGGATCGAGGCCGCCGCCGCCGGCGCAGATCACGAAGGGATAGCGCTGGAGGGTCGGGAAGAAATCGTCGTAGGGAATCTGCTCGTGCACCTCGACGAACGCCTGCCAGTCGCCGGTCGCCAGCCGCATCACCGTGCGCCGGTTCTCCCATTGCGGGCCCTCACGGACGTAGTGGGCGCAGAAGGCCTTGAGGGGTCGCTGCCGGAGGGGGATTGCTGCGTCCTGCGCCAGGGTCCGGCGGTAGATGATGTGACCATCACTGTTGATGCAGCCCAGCGGAATCGGGGTGACACCGGGCAGCGGGGTGTCGAGATTCTCCGCGTACCAGTTCACCAGTCTGGGGTCGTCCAGGAGGCCGAGCAGACGCTGCTGCAGGCCGGAGGCGAGGTAATCGGGGAACCGCTGATCCACCTGCCGGGGCAGGGTGGTGTCGGCATCGCCGGTGACCAGAACGAAGCGTGATGTGGCCGCGATGCGGGGGAGATAGCGGTCCAGAAACAGCTCCAGGCACTCCGGCACCGCCTTGACGAACAGGAGCCGTGGCTGGGCGCGCAGATCGCCGAAGAAGCCGTGGCGGGTCAGGCTCCAGTCGGCCCAGTGGGCGATTGAGGGGATTGTGGGCTCCACCAGCCGCGTGTTGAGCACCAGGCCGTGCCCATCCGGGTTGCGGCGGCGCAGGGAGCGACGGGTCGCGGAGAACCGGCGCCGGTTGAGGAGCCCTTCGATGGCCTGGGTGCGACGCCGGATCCGGGGGGCCAGCAGCACCCTCAGGGTGTGCGGCGATCGCCGGATCTTGCCGCCCAGCCTCTGCCAAAGGCTCGCCGCGTCCGTGGCGGAAGGATCACCCATCGGATCTCCCAACGGCTGCGGCGGGATTCAAGATACGGCAGCAAAACAGCTGCAGCAGAGAACCCGCGCTGCAGAACGCCCCCGCAGCAAAAAGCCCCCGCCCGGGGGCGGAGGCTGGTGCAGGGGCCGATAGGGGAAACCGGAGACCGGTTGCCCGGGGTCCATCAGTCGAGGTCCGGCATGGCCAGGGTGGGCTCGGCCTGACGGTCGATGCCCTTCTCGAAACCGGCGGCGGCAGCGCGGGCCCGGCCCGCATGCCACAGGTGTCCGACCAGGAAGAAGAAGGCCAGCACGAACTGCGTGGAGGCCAGCCACTGGCGGATGTTGACGAAGTTCACCGAGTTGGGCTCGGTGATGATGCCGCCCACGGAGTTGAGGGAGGCGTTGGGGGCGTGGGTCATGTACTCAGCCGCCCGACGCACCTGCCACGGCTGGATGTCGTTCTGGAGCTTGTCGAGGCTCAGACCGTTGGGGCCGCGCAGGGGCTCCAGCCAGGGACCGCGGAAGTCCCAGAAGCGCATCGTTTCGCCACCGAAGATGATCTCGCCGGTGGGGGAGCGCATCAGGTATTTGCCCAGGCCCGTGGGGCCCATGGCGGAACCGATGTTGGCGCCCATGCGCTGGTCGCGCACCAGGAAGGTGAAGCTCTGGGCCTGGGAGGCTTCGGCGTTGGTGGGGCCGTAGAACTCCGAGGGATAGGCGGTGTTGTTGAACCAGATGTAGGACGAGGCGATGAAGCTCATGAAGCTCAGGGCGCCGAGGCTGTAGCTCAGGTAGGCCTCACCGTTCCAGATGAAGGCGCGGCGCACCCAGCCGAAGGGCTTGGTGATGACGTGCCAGATGCCGCCGAAGATGCAGATCAGGCCGATCCAGATGTGGCCACCGATGATGTCCTCCATGGAGTCGACACCGATGATCCAGCCCTCGCCACCGAAGGGGGCGCGGGTGAGGTAGCCGAAGATCACCCCAGGGCTGAGGGTGGGGTTGCTGATCAGGCGCACATCACCGCCACCGGGGGCCCAGGTGTCGTAGACGCCACCGAAGAACATGGCCTTGAACACCAGCAGCAGGGCACCCACACCGAGAAGGATGAGGTGGTAGCCGATGATGTTGGTCATCTGGTTCTTGTCGCGCCAGTCCTGGGAGAAGAACGCGGAGTAGTTCTCCAGAATCTCGGGACCGCGCAGGGCGTGGTACAGGCCGCCGAGGCCGAGCACGGCGGAACTGATCAGGTGCAGAACACCGACCACGAAGAAGGGATAGAGATCGGTGACCTCACCGCCGGGGCCCACGCCGTAGCCAAGGGTGGCGACGTGGGGGAACAGGATCAGGCCCTGCTCGTACATGGGTTTGTCGAAGGTGAAGTGGCTCACCTCGAACAACATCATGGCGCCGGCCCAGAAGACCATCAGGCCCGCGTGCGCCACGTGGGCACCCAGCAGACGGCCGGAGAGGTTGATCAGACGGGCATTGCCCGCCCACCAGGCATAGCCGGTGGAGTCGAGGTCCTTGCCCCCGACCGAGATGAGACCGGAATTAAAGGGCGTTTCCACGGGG
>NZ_JAYGHX010000006.1:0-2163 GCF_034931325.1 Cyanobium gracile UHCC 0139
GTAGAAGGAAGACACCGAGCACTGGCGTGGAAACGCCGGGTCGGTGGAAGGAGATGGGGGCGGGATTCCGTCCCCTGCAGCACTGTAACAGTGTGTTGCGGAGTGTGAGGGCCGCCTTCATGAAGAAAGGCTTTGCTTCGCGGCGGCCCCTCCCCCCTGCTCCCCATCCCCTGTCCTGCCGCCATCGGTACGGCCGCCGCCCACCGGCGGCCCGGGCGCGCTTGTTAGCGTCCGGCCACCCCCTCGAGCCGCGTCAGCCGTGAGCGATCAACGGGTGCTGCTCGTGCGGCTGCCCTGCAATCCGATCTTCCCGATCGGCCCGATCTACCTGGCCGATCACCTGCACAAGTGCTTCCCCGCCCTGCCTCAGCGGATCCTGGATCTGGCGGCCGTGCCCCTGCTCGACGTGCAGCGCGTGCTCCTGGAGGTGATCGACCAGTTCCGGCCCACCCTGCTGGTGTTCTCCTGGCGGGACATCCAGATCTATGCGCCGGTCGATGGCCGGGGCGGCAATCCCCTGCAGAACTCCTTCGAGGTGTTCTATTCCGCCAACCCCCTCAAGCGCCTGCGGGGGGCGATCGGGGGTCTGCGGCTGATGGGCTCCTATTACGGCGAGCTGTGGCGCAACCTGCGGCTGGTGCGGCGGGGGCTGCGGCGCGCCCGCCGCCATAACCCCGGGGCCCGGGTGGTGATCGGTGGCGGGGCGGTGAGCGTCTTCTACGAGCAGCTGGGCCGCGGCCTGCCCACCGGCTCGGTGGTGTCGGTGGGGGAGGGGGAGGGGTTGCTGGAGAAGCTGATCCGGGGCCAGTCGCTGGCGGGGGAGCGCTGCTACGTGGTGGGCGAGGCGCCCCGGCCTGGCCTCATCCACGAGCAGCCCGCGGGCCTGGAGAAGACCGCCTGTGACTACGCCTACATCGAAGCGATCTGGCCCCAGTTGAACTGGTACCTCGACGGCGGCGACTTCTACGTCGGGGTCCAGACCAAGCGCGGCTGCCCCCACAACTGCTGCTACTGCGTCTACACCGTGGTGGAGGGCAAGGCCGTGCGCGTCAACCCGATCGCCGAGGTGGTGCGGGAGATGCGCCAGCTCTACGACCGGGGCGTGCGGGGCTTCTGGTTCACCGATGCCCAGTTCATCCCGGCCCGGCGCTACATCGACGACGCCAAGGAGCTGCTGCGGGCGATTCAGGCAGAGGGCCTCACGGACATCCGCTGGGCGGCCTACATCCGTGCCGACAACCTCGATGCCGAGCTGGCCGAGCTGATGGTGGCCACCGGGATGAGTTACTTCGAGATCGGCATCACCTCGGGTTCCCAGGAGCTCGTGCGCAAGATGCGCATGGGCTACAACCTGCGCACGGTGCTGGAGAACTGCCGGTTGCTGGCGGCGGCTGGCTTCCGTGAGCATGTCTCCGTCAACTACTCGTTCAACGTGATCGATGAACGGCCCGAAACCATCCGCCAGACGATCGCCTACCACCGGGAACTGGAGCGCATTTTCGGCGCCGACAAGGTGGAGCCGGCGATCTTCTTCATCGGCCTCCAGCCCCACACCCACCTGGAGCAGTACGCCTTCGACCAGGGGATGCTCAAGCCGGGCTACGACCCGATGAGCCTGATGCCCTGGACAGCCCGCAAGCTGCTCTGGAACCCGGAACCGATGGGAAGGGTGTTCGGCCGCATCTGCCTGGAGGCCTTCGAGCGCAACCCCGCCGACTTCGGCCGCACCGTGATGGCCCTGCTCGAGCGCGAGTACGGGGTGGCTCCGTTGGATCAGGCGCTGCGGGCGCCGGTGGAGGGGCGTCAGGCGCTGGCGACGGCCGTCCGCTGAAGTTGCTGATGAACGGCCCCCCGCCGTCGAGAGAGTTTGTGCTGCTGCGGAAATCAGCTTGGCTTGTCTCCGCCGCGAATCGATGCCTTGATTGCATCGGTTGCCGGCCGAGCATGGGATCGGAGTCCTACTCGCTGGTCCGGAGCCCGAGCACCCCTCCTGAGCAAACCGTCCATTCACTCTAGGCTCACCAAGATGTTCCGTCTGGTTGGCGATCCGTCATGTCCATCGCTGTGTTGGATCCCAACGGCTTGGTTCAGCTGCTGCGCGACACCAGCACTGATCTGGTCTCCGTCCAGATCCAAGGGGTCAGCCTGGCGGTCCGCCTGAAA